>CAWHGA010000013.1:0-102236 GCA_963828705.1 uncultured delta proteobacterium | reverse complement strand
AGCCCCGCCTTGCGGAGAGCTTCGACCACCGGTTCCTTCTCCTTCGGGTCCTTGTACGGGAGTTTCGCGGCGAAAGACTCCACGGTGAATTTCGGATTGATCCGGAGGAGCTCCTTGGCCGCTTCCCGGGCTTCCTTCTCCTTGCCGCACGCGCTGAAGACGGTGGTCGCCATGAATTGCACGATCATGCCATCGGGCGCCAGTTTGATGGCCTTTTCGCACGCCTTCACGGCCTCCTCGCAATCGCTCCGGTTCTGGAAATAGGCCATTCCCAGATTCCCGTAGTAAATGCCGGGCGTGACGGGTTCGAGGCGGATCGACTTCTTGCACACCGGGATGGATTCCGCCGGCTTTCCGGAGAAACGGAGGACGAGGCCCGCCATAAAAATGCACCGCCGCGGAATTGGGGTCCATCGCCATGGCCTTCTCCGCCTCGGCAATGGCTTCATCGTGCCGGTTGACAAACGTGTAGGAGTGGCCCAGCCGGGCGTGGGCCTCCGCCAGCGAGTCATCCATGGCCAGGGCCTTTTGCAGCCATTCGATCCCTTGCATCAGGGAATCCTTGGGGGACTTGCCCGACCCGATCAAGAATTCCTGACGTGGATCGCGCCCGTAAACATGTAGGCTAGCGCATACTGAGGGTCCAGAGCGATGGCTTCCTCTACCAGCTGCCGGGCCCGAACATTGCCCGCCGCATCCCCCTTGAGCATGCTTTCCCGCGCCTGCATGAACTTCAGATAGGCTTCCAGATTCTTCGTGCCTTTCGCCCACACCCGGGCCTGTTCGCCGGTGGCCAAGTTCACGTGCAAGGCCGTCAGGATCTTCAGGATGATTTCATCCTGCAGCGCGAAGATATCCTTCAGGCTACGATCGTAGTACTCAGCCCACAGGTGTTGACCGGAGATCGCATCGATCAGCTGGGCGCTGATCCGCACATTGTCGCCCGATTTCTGGATGCTCCCGTCCAGCACATACTGGATCCCCAGATCCTCGCTCACCTTCTGCACCTTCACCGGTTTGCCTTTGTAGGTAAACGACGAGTTCCGGGATATGACAAACAGGGACGATATTTTCGACAGGGACGTGATGATCTGTTCGGTAAATCCGTCCGTGAAATAATCCTGCCCAGGGTCGCCGCTCAGGTTGTTAAACGGCAGTACCGCAATGGAAGGCTTATCCGGCAAAGGGAATGCCATCTTCTCCACGGAGGCAGCCTCGATTGGCGGAGAAGAAGGTCGGTAAGATCTCCAAATCGCTACCCCGCCTGCCACCACAAGCACTGCGATCACCCCTGCCAGAGCCGCTCGCTTCCACTTCGGGGCGGTCCTGCTCTTGTCATCAGCCTTTTGGGGTGTTACGGACCCTGTTGGCACCCGATAGGCCCGTATCGGTTTGACGATGTTTTTGACGGCGTGCTCGCCGATGTATTCATACCCCAAGGATAGCTTGCTCTCGATCTGCTCATAGGCACTGCCCGAAATGCAGATGCCTCCCGCCTCCGCCAGACTCTCCAACCGGGCAGCGATGTTGACTCCATCACCATAGAGCCGCTCGCCCTCCTGGATTACATCACCGAGGTTGACCCCGATGCGAAACTCCATCCTGCGGTCATCAGACAGTTCAGCGTTCTTGCCTCTGACCACCTCCTGGATCTCCACGGCACTCTGCACTGCATCCACCACACTGACAAACTCGGCCAAAATGTTGTCTCCAGGTGAGTCCACCACCCGCCCCCGGTACTTCTGGATCACTGCGGTGATCACTTTGCGGTGGCCGGTTATGGTGCGGACCGTGGCTTCCTCATCTTCGCCCATGAGCCGGCTGTAACCGACTACGTCCAAGCTCATGATGGCAGTGAGCTTTCTTTTGAATTCCTGGGCATTCATGGGTTGATCTCCCCAAAACGCCGTTAAAGCGCAAGTCGTTAGCGTCTCAGACCGTCTGCGGCGGCCCACTATCCGAGAGTAACTTTCGGCAAGTTACTCAAGAGAGCGTAAAGGGACAAATCCCTTTCCACCCCACGCCCTAAAGCCCTCGCGCCCTCACGGATCTAAAAAGGTTTCCGCCGTTCCAGGCGGGGGCCTGGCGACACAACCAATGTCCCCACGAAAGAAGGGCAATCGCTTTCGGAAGAAACAGGAACGTCCATTCATTGAGCAGTGGATATCTGGGACTTCGCTGAAAAGGAACCGCAGCACCAACGTGTATCGGGCATTTTCAAGGCGATGCTGACGAAGCAATTCGGTCGAGATGGACTTACTGAGCGGCTTGGAGGGATCGAAGCCAGAAGATGAGATCCCACGGTTAGCATGGGCACTTTCGAAGGTATTATCTACTTTTCCGAGAGGCAGGGCAAGGTGGAACTGATTTACCTTCTAGTTGGCAGATTGCTTGCCAATCTGCTGAGCTTACCAGTCAGGGTGGTGCATAACGCCAAATGATCTGCATATTGAGAACCATGAAGAGAGGGTTGGTAATAGGTACAGAGGAGATATCTTCAAAGTTGGCCAGATTTGCTGGTGGATGACTCGGAACCAGGTTGCCGCAGAAGCCGTGCCGAACCATGCTTGTTGATCATTCCAGAACCCAGGACGTTGAGAGGACCGAACTTTACGGTCCTAGGTCCGATCAGCGCTTCAGTTCAACCGGACGTCGTGTGTCGGCCTCGTGCCCAAGAAAAAAGATTCCCCGTGCTTAACCCCTGCTATTGCAGTGCGGTGATGTAGTGGTCGACAGGGGCGAAATCGTCGGTTAGAGGTGGGAGATCACCGGGTATGGGTTTCGTCCAGAGTTGCCCGAGCAATTTGTGAAGCTCTGGGTCGGGGCTAGCAAAGATAGGCGTCTCAGGCGATTTTAACGCCACGAGCATGATGTTTTGCCGGCGTAGGCCATCTTCCGAATACTTTGCCGGAAAGAGATAGACCTGTGGGAAGACCGCCTTGAAGGTGGCGTACTCGGCCCTTATGAAGCGCCCGGCATCGCCTTCTATCGCGGAAAGAACGTTCGCGAGAACCACGCCACCATCAACGAGTGACTTGTAGATCATCCTCACGGCCTCGATGGTGCTCAGGTGGAACGGTACTGAATAGTGTGAAGTGAAGGTGTCGCCGAAAATGATGTCGTATTGAGTGTTCGTCCTGTTTAGAAACGTCCTTGCATCCTCGTGATAGACCTTGAGACGCGGGTGTTCCTTGAGTTGAAAGAAGCGCACTGCAAGCTTGGTAACTTGAGGGTCGATCTCCACCACGTGCATTTCCACGTCCGGATAGTGGCTCATGGCGTATTTCGGAAATGAATACCCTCCCCCGCCGAGCATCAGAGTTTTCTTCATATTCGGTTTGAAGTGTCGTGCCAGTTTGTAGAACTTCGTGTAGCTTAGTGCGAGTTCCACCGGGTCGTCTAGGTACATCGCCGACTGCTGGCCGTGAGGATTGGTCGCCATGACTTGCATGATCCTGCCGGTTTCATGGTCGCTGGTCTTGTAGATGAGAATTCGATTATAGTCCGTATCCACGTCAAATAATCCCTGGCCGGCGAGATAAGCATCGTAGGCGTTGGAACCGATCAAGAGCATGATAAAGGTCGCCGCTGTACTGAGCTTTGCACGTCTATCCCTCACACAGGCAAGGAGTGAGGTGGCGACCAGCACTAGGGCCATGACGATGAGGGCGTTTGTGGTGCCGATGAAGGCAATGAGGAAAAAGCCCGCGAAAAAAGTCCCGAAGATGCTGCCCACGGTCGAAATCGCGTAGAGCCTTCCAACCGTTGAACCGGATGTTTGAAGGTCGTTCATCTTCAACCGGACGGCATAGGGAGAGACCATCCCGAGCAGCGTACTGGGCGGGGCAAAAAGAATAAGGGTAGCGAAGGTGGACAGCAGGTGGATGCTCCCCGTATGCTGCTGGAGGAAACTTAGGATGAAAGATTTTGAGAGGGCGAGGGCAGCAACACAAATCCCAGAAAGAAAGATGATGAAGGATAAGGCTCTGTAGCTTGGCCTAATGTCTGCCATTTTGCCGCCCCACCAGTACCCGAAACTTAGACAGCCGAGAATAATTCCTATAAGGCTTGTCCAGACAACGATTGAGGTCCCGACATACGGAGCCAAGATCCTTGATCCCAACATCTCGAGGATCATGACCACCGCGCCGCATATAAAAACAACCATCTCAAGCATTCCATACCTCCACAACCAGGATGTCAGTTTCACCCCTTCAGTTTACGACCTGCCCAGCCAGAGAACCAGCAATTCTTTTCACTGCCCAGGTTTGCTTGAGTCTGAGGTCGGCGAGTTAAGTACGAAGGGCAGGCTTCGTGCGTGCATCCATAGCGAATGGTGAATCACGATCTTTTATTTCATGATAGTTTTTTGGCCTCGGGGCTTGGCAACCCAACCTCAAGACCCCCGTCCATCTTCGTCATCATTCGAGGATTTCAGAACTGGTCAGTGTCTTCCCCACCTGGTATGAGAAGGCGAAGCTCAAATGCTCGGCCAAGGTTACGCCGGTGTCGGCACGTCGGGCAGGATTATGGCGCCGAGTATCGGCGGAATGGCTGCGCCGCAGTTAACAATGGGTCGTGAGAAATTGTTTGTCATGGGGTGGGCAAAACGGTTTACAATGGCACGATCAAGATGTTGGAAGCCAAGGACTTGGCAACTCACAACGCGAGCTACACACAGGTGGTCCGAATTGGTTTGAGCAATGATGGTAGAGGAGGTGCAGGCATGAAGAAATTCCTGAAAATCATTATAGGTATCGTTGTTTTCATCATCCTGGTCGTGGTCCTGGTGTTCTACCTGACGGGAGATATGGTCGATACTGCCAACTCATTTTTCAAAGCGGTGAAGCAAAACGACATAGCCAAGGCCCGGGGCTTATCTCGCCGAAGAATTCAAGGCCGCGACCGATGAGAAAGCGCTCAAGGACTTCCTGTCCAGCAGCGCACTCCTCAACTTCAAGGAAACCAGTTGGGGCGAGCGGCAGATCAGCGGCAGCCGTGGTGAACTCAATGGCTCGGTGAAGACCGAAACCGGTGGAACCATTCCGGTTAAGATGACCTTGGTCAAAGAAAGCGGTGGCTGGAAGATTTACTCGCTGCAGAAACCGACAGCTGGTTTGACCTCGAAGGAAGAGCCGGGCACCTCTCAACAACCTGGACTGGTTTCGACGCCGAAGGAAGAACCAAGTGGCTCACAGAAACCAGCCACGGTCCTGACCGCGAAAGAGCCCAGCACGATACCGAGCAAGGCCGAGCAGATGATGCTGGCGAAGAAATCCATGCACGATTTTGCTGTTTCCCTTAAAGCCAAGAGCATGGAGCACTTTCGCAACAACATCTCCAACTTGTGGCAACAACAGTTCACCACGCAAAAACTCAATGAGGCCTACGGCAAGGTCATTGAGGCTGAGCTGGATCTGAGCGTGCTCGACACTCTGGAGCCCATCCTGGATCAAGAGGCGCAAATAGACCAGGACGGGGTGCTCATTTTAAAGGGGCACTATGCAACCCAGCCGAGTCAGGTGAGGTTCCAGCAGAAATTCATCAAGGAAGGCGGCGCCTGGAAACTTATCGGTTTTCACTTCAGTTTGGAGTGATGCTGCTGAGCTGAGTCTGGCATTGGCTTTGCAGGCTTTCAGGTCGCCAGGCTCCCTTGCCCTGCCATCGGAC
This sequence comes from uncultured delta proteobacterium, assembly GCA_963828705.1. GTDB lineage: Bacteria > Desulfobacterota > Syntrophobacteria > Syntrophobacterales > Syntrophobacteraceae > CAWDJT01. The sequence goes on along the minus strand of CAWHGA010000013.1, from coordinate 96,566 downwards.
TGCTAGCCACGGCCCCAGCTTTTCCCCATGGGCGCGTGTTGCCTTATCCCGTCCTGCAGACCCGCTCGAAGATGCATCAAGCACGATCCTATTGCTTATGGCCGGCTTCGACCATGCGTCCAAGCATCCCGTTCGCCGGGAACCATCGCCAGGTGTTGACTGTGGAAAACCAAACCGGCGTCTACCCCGTTCTGGTGCTGCTTTTCATCGCCTGTTTGCTGGCATGCCGGTTCGACACAGTGAGTGGCGGCGACGAGGAACTGATCACAGCTACGCCTTTGCTGCCACAAGTTTCGGTTCGCTGAAGGATAGGGATCCACCATGCGCGCGATGATCCTCGCGGCCGGGCTGGGCACCCGGCTGCGGCCACTCACTTATGTCCGTCCCAAGGCTTTGGTGCCGGTCTTGGGGTCCAGGGTGCTGGATTTCTGGTTGGACCGGCTACAGCGCATGGGGTTCGGCGGCGTTGTGATCAATGCTTATCACCAACCGGAGAAAATCCTGGAAGCAGTAGGCGGCGCGCGGGTTCGAGATCCCGGTGCAGGTGGCGGTAGAGCAGGAGCTTCTGGGAACCGGCGGTGGTATCCGCAACGTCCTGGATTTCTTCGCCGGTGAGCCCTTCGTGGTGGTCAATAGCGACATCGTGAGCGATGCGCCGCTTGGGGACCTGGCGCAACAGTTCGTGGGTCAGGATGGCGAAGTTGCGCTGCTACTCCACGACTGCCCGGTCTTCAATAACGTGGCGGTGGATGAGGCGGGAAACATCCTGGGCTTTGGCGAAGAGGCTCGCAGCCTGGCGAGGTATCGTCCGGCCATTCGTTTGCTGGCTTTTACCGGTATCCACTTCCTGCGTCCACAGGTGTTGCGACACCTGCCCATCGGTCAGCCCTCGGACATCCTTGCGCTCTATCGGCAAAGGATTGCGGCAGGTCGGCCGCCACGGGCCATGTTCGTCACCGATCTGTTCTGGCGGGAGATGGGTTCCATCGATGCCTACTGGGCGCTGCACCGGGAACTGGCAACATATCCTGCCGGTTTCCTGACGCCTTTTCAAACAGGGCAGCCCTGCTGGCGGCATCCACAGGCGGTGCTCAGCCCCGATGTCCGGCTGAGTGGTGTGGTCATGTTGGGAGCCGGCTCCCGGGTGATGCGCGGGTGCCAGCTCGAGGACGTGATCCTGTGGGACCATGTGACCGTCGAACCCGGTACGGTCCTGCGCAACTGTCTGGTGACTGATGGAATGATCTGTTCCGGCCGCCATGAAAACCAGATCTTGCTGAGGGAGGCCAGGTGAGTTCCCGCTGTGAGGCCAATCCTCTGGCCGGCTTGCTCAAGGCGGCCAGCCGGGATCTGGGGTTTTCCCCCGACAACTGGCAATGCCTGGCGCTTGCGGGTGACGGGTCGGATCGGCGCTTTTTCCGGATTCGGCAGGGTGAGCGTCATTTTGTCGCACTCCTTTCACCGCGCAAGAACCGTTCGGGGATCGATGAAAACGATTCCTACTGGTTCATCGGCCGACACCTGCGGGCTTGCGGTGTTCCCGTGCCGGAGATCATTTGGGCCGATCGCGATGCGGGCTGCTTCCTGCTTCAAGATGTTGGGGATGGGCACCTGCAACGCCTGGTTAGTCGTTGTCGATCCCAGGAGCAACTCCAAAAGATCTATCGCCGGGCTCTGCAGGTCCTGGTGCATCTTCATCGCCGAGCCCCTCACGATTTCTCCGGTGATTTCTGCTTCGACACACCCGTCTATGATGCTCCGTTTGTCTATCAGCGCGAGCTTGAGTATTTTCGCAGCGCCTTTCTGGTGGGCTACCTGGGGTTGGAGGTGGCTGACCACGATCTCCGCAGGGACTTTGAGAACCTGGCGGAAACCGCGGCGACATTCCGCCCAGGGCTGGTGATGCATCGAGATTTCCAAAGTCGCAACCTGATGGTGCATCAGGGGCGCCTCTGGCTCATCGATTTCCAGGGCATGCGTTTCGGACCGCCGGCCTATGACCTGGCGGCACTCCTGATAGACCCTTACGTGACGCTGCCCGAAAGCCTTCAGCAAGGACTCATTGAGCTCTACTGGTCGGCCGCTGGGAGTTTCCTGGGGGGGGACTGCCGGAGTTTTCGTCAACACTTCCAGGCCGTGCGGCTTTGCCGCAACCTCCAGGTGCTTGGGGCCTACGGTTTTCTCGGCAAGGTCAAGGGGAAAACGGGTTTCTTTCGGTATATCCCTGGAGCCTGGCGACAGTTGCGTGAGTTGCTCCGCGGTCCCTGCGGCCGGAGGTATCCGAGTTTGGCGAGACTGGTCACCGGGGTGGAAAACCTGAGGGCGTGCGGCCGCAAACGAGCAGGCGCCAGGTGTGGGGTGAGCAGACTGTAACCGGTTGCTTGCAGCCTGGAGCCTGGTGCTGAGTCGGGTTGTCGTGGTGCTCTACTGAGTGGCGCAGCCTCGCTCGGTTGGGGGTGTGCTGAAAAAGTTTTTGGTGACATCGATGGTGAGACCTGATATAGAGCGCTCTCTGACGCGCATTATCCAAGTCATTGGATGAACAATAGAAAAACGATGGAGGAAGAGAGTCATGGCATCACCAACCAAGAAACACAAAAACGTTCGCAAGGTAAAAGCCGCTCCCAACAAGGCCAATCTGAAAGCGGAGTTGAAACGCTATAAACAAAATCACGATGCCCTGGTTCGGCTCGCCCAGAACTGATCCGGCCCCGCGTCTGCAATGCTGTTGCACGGAGGTCCCGCTCGCCGGAAAGAGAGAGGGAGCGAACCGCTGTTATGTCAAAACATCGCCCCCGCCTGAGCGAGGGTGCCGGCAGCTGCGGTGGTGAATCAGGTGTGTTCCCGGTGACCGCCGATGATCTGTGCCAGGGAACGGGCCAGGCCATCCAGGGCGGAATCGTCGGGTAGGGTTATGGTCATCTTGAGCCGCCCCTGGTTGTCGGTTTCCAGGCATTGGGCCAGTTGCTGTTTGAGCATCTGGGCCACCTCCCGGGTCTTTTCAGTCTCGTCTCGGCCGGCGAAGATCTCACCCATGAAGGAAAAGGCCGCCCCCAAGAGTTGCCCGCCGGCGGTCGCCACGCGCTCTTTGCGCACCAGTTCCTGAGCTTCCCGTTCCACCTGGGCCTTGCGGCTTTCGTCCACGGCCGCATCCGGTCTGGTCCCGAGAAGCACCTCCAGCCGTCGTTTCAGTTCCTCGATACCGCTTACCATGTCGATCTGGGTCACGTCTGAAGTCGGATCAAGCGCTGCCAGGGCCAGTTCCTGCTTGGCGGAAAGGGTCCCCAGCAGGTTTTCCTCCAGAGTCCCTTCGGTCACCAGCAGATAGACCTGCACCGGCCGTTTCTGACCCATGCGATGAGCGCGGGCGATGCGCTGTTCCAGCACGGCCGGGTTCCAGGGCAGGTCGACGTTGATGATGGTGTTGGCGGCCTGCAGGTTGAGTCCTGTGGCGCCGGCATTGGTGGCTGATGAACAAGCGGGTGTCGGGGTCGTTTTGAAACCGGTGCATCGAGCTGCTGGCGCTTGGTTCTGCGGCACGGAGCCGTCGAGGCGCACGAATGGCAGATCGTGTCGGTGCAGCAACGGTTCGATGAGGTTGAGCATGGTGGTCCATTCGGAAAAGAGGATGATCTTGCGGTCCTCCTCGGCGCCCAGCTGCTCCAGGAGCACGTCCAATTCCTCCAGTTTGCTGGAATAGCCGGGTTCCGTCTTGTCGACCAGAAAGGTGCTGTTGGCGGCCATGCGGCACATCAGCAAGGCTTTCTGCAGTCGCAGCAGGTCCATCTCGGTGAGGTACGCCTTGCGGACGATACTGCTGATCACTCGCGACTGCGAATCGTGGAGCGCCAGCTGTTCGTCGGTGGGCGGGATGCGGCGGATTTCGGTGGTGCGCGGCGGCAGGTCCTGCATCACGTCCTTGCGGGTGCGTCGCAGCAGGATGGGTTTCAACCTGCCGGCGAAGATCATCCAGGTTCTTGTAACCCAGCACCTTGCCTCTATCGTCCACCACGCGGTAGGTGTTGAAAAACCGAAAGGCCGGCCCCAGGCGCCGTTCGTCGATGAACTCCACCACCGAATAGAGCTCATCCAGACGGTTTTCCAGCGGCGTGCCGGAAAGCACCAGGGCAAAGCGGCGATCTCAGCCCCTTGATGGTGCGGCTGGTCTTGGATTCCCAGTTCTTGATGCGCTGCCCTTCATCAAGGATGATCAGGTCCCAGCGCGCCAGTTCGATGGCGTCGATGTCGCGCAGCACCTGTTCGTAGTTGCAGATGGTGAAAAACGCGGTCGGGTCGCCGTACTGACTGGCCCGAGCTTCGGCGCCGCCGAGGATCAGCTGACAGGAGCGGGTGGTAAACCGTTGGATTTCCGAGCGCCATTGCGATTTTAGCGACGTCGGACAAACCACCAGCACCCGCGAAATCCCCGCTTCCCGGGCCAGCAATTCCGCCACGCCCACCCCCTGGATGGTTTTCCCCAGGCCCATGTCGTCGGCCAGGATGGCACGCCCCAGGCCGGCGGCAAAAGCGATGCCGTCCAGCTGGTAAGGCAGCAGCGGGGTCTGGAGCAATGCGGTGCGAAGCGGATGATGGGCCGGGTCGCGCCGGATATCGGCCATGGTCCGCTGCATGCGTTCCTGAAAGAGGCGCCGATGGATGTATTCCTCGGCATCCGGGTAGACGGTCACATCCCGCATCAAGCTGTTCGGCGCGGGCCAGGCGTTGCAGCAAGTCGTGCAGGTCGGTGATGGGCTGCCCGGCGAGCGGCTTTAGCAGGCCCCGCACCTTAGTGTCCATATCCGCCGGCAGCACCAGCCGCAATTCCAGTTCCTCGCCGTACTGCAGGTGCACGAAGGCATTTCGCGGTTCAAGGGGCTGGCACTGCGCTTCGGTGAAGCGCGTCTTCACCTGCTCCAGTGCATGGAGGATGTGTTTGCAGGTTCCGAGAGTGTTTTTGCGAAAATCCGGGCAGGAACAATAAGAATCCCCCCGCTCCCAGCCGCGCAAGGCGACGCGATAGGTCTTTCCCGACACCATGCTGGTGATCGTATAATCCGTCCACGGGCTGGCCGGCTCCAGTGACTGCAATTCCATTTTCTCGGTTTGGGCCCGTTCCCGACGTTCGTCGATGGCTTGCCCGACCAGTTCCTCGTTGCTCAGACTTTCCACCGGGACCCGCTCCGGTCGTGGCGCGGCCAACCCCAGGGCCATCTTGTCTTCCAGGATCAAAGCCAAGGCCGCTCCCTGATGGTCGCAAGGCATGGCGCAGGTGCTGCAACGAACCCGCAGGTGATGGGGTGGACCATCGGGGGTGATTTCCACCACCGAGCGGTCGAGCAGCAGCCGAAACAACCCATCATTGAGAGTCGTCTGGAGATCGATATCGATTTCGAACTTGCCGCCCTGGCGGATCAGCTTTTCACCTTCCGGTCCCAGCAACTTGCAGGCACGGCGAAAGGTGAGATGGGCCAGTTTTGTTTGGAACTTGTTCATGAAGTCTCATCCTTATGGTCTCGAGGTCACATCCGTCATTTCAAGGTTTGACAGGGGTTTCGTCATCGTCCGCTGCGTCGAGGTTCTGCGCCATTTCCAGCACCTTAACCAGGTTGGTGCTCCCCGAAACCCCAATGGGGACCCCGGCAGTGATCACCAAACGATCCGTGGGTGCCGCTATCCCGGTTTCCATTGCCCAGGAACGCGCCAGGGCAAACATCTGGTCGGTGGTCTGAAAGGGTTCCACCAGGCTGGGTATCACGCCCCAAGACAGAGACAGTTGCCGTTGGGTGGTGAGGTTCGGGGTGAGTGCCAACACCGGGCAGCTGGGGCGGAACCGGGCTACCAGGCGGGCAGTGCTGCCCGAGGAAGTGGACGCTACAATGGCGGCGGCGCGCAGGTCCTGCGCCAGCCAGCAGGCGGCGCGGCTGATGGCGGTGGCCGTCACCGGCAGGAATTCGCTCGCTTCTTCCTGCAAAAAGGCTTGCTCATCGAGGTAGGGTTCGGTGACGTGGGCGATTCGGTCCAGGACCGCCACCGCCTCCACCGGGTATTCGCCCACCGTGGTTTCGTCGGAAAGCATGAGAGCGTCGGTGCCGTCGAGGATGGCGTTGGCCGCGTCGGAGGTTTCGGCGCGGGTAGGCCGGGGGCTGGAGACCATGGAGCGCAGCATCTGGGTGGCGGTGATCACCGGCTTGCCGGCCTGCCTTGCCATGCGAATGATTCTCTTCTGGATGATGGGAACTTCCTCCAACGGCATTTCCACGCCAAGATCGCCCCGAGCCACCATGACGCCATCCACGTTGGCCAGGATCTCCGCCAGACGGGTCACGGCCTGGGATTTCTCGATTTTGGCAATGAGCAGCGGGCGATGTTTGGCCTTATCCAGAATGGCCTGGACCGGCCGCAAATCGTTTTCGTGACGGACAAAGGAAAGCGCCACGAAATCCACCTGCTGATCCAGCCCAAAAGCCAGGTCGTCCCGGTCCTTGTCGGTAAAAGCAGTAATCTGCAGATTGCTGGCCGGAAGGTTCACCCCCTTGTGCGACTGGATCGTTCCGCCAGCCACCACCCGACAGCGTAGCCGTTTCGCCTGCTTTTCCACCACCACCAGCTCAATCAAGCCATCGGCAATGAGGATCTGTTCGTTGGTCGTTACATCTTCCAGCAGGTGGGGGTAATTGACTGGAATGGTGTCGTCGCTGGAGGCGCTGGCGGGGATCAGGAAGACTTCTTCACCCATCTGGAGAACGCGCTCTGGGACCGGGAGATCGCCGAGGCGCAGCTTGGGACCTCCCAGATCCTGGAGAATGCCGATTTCCCGACCAATTTCGCGGCTGATCCGGCGGACTGCCTGGATCGCCTCCCCATGACCAAGGTGGTCGCCGTGGGAAAAGTTGAGCCGTACCACCCCCATTCCGGCCAGCGCCATGTGGCGAATGACCTCGGGGGAGGAGGTGGCAGGGCCGATGGTGCATACGATCTTGGTCTTCCTGTGATTGCTGAAGGTGGTCATGGTGGCCTCTCTTTTGTCGATGGAAAGGGCATACAGATGGACCGGCAGATTTGCCACCGACTGGTCATGGCTTGGTCAGCCGTTGGCTGACTCCATCCCGAACCTCACCTGTGGGAGAGCCGTCCTTGCCGACCGTTATAATCCGCTCTCACCGGTGATGAAGAGGATTCCCGGTTGGAAGCTGGCCAAAGTATCAGTATAGCATATCCGCTCCGGGCCGTGAAATTCTCAATCCAGTGAACCATTCAATCAGCTTCCAGCGCCGTCATCGTGCATAAGTCCTTATAGTTCAGGGGCCGGTTTTCCGATACAATTGGCAGAAGGGGTTGATGGAAGTCTGTCTGTCTCATCGGAGTGGGTGGCCGCAAACATGATAGTGGTTGAGTCCGCAGGGATTACCGACGTCGGCAGGAAGCAGGGCCGAGAATCAGGATGCGCTTCTGTGCGATGACGACTTGCACCTCTATGTTGTGGCTGATGGTTTGGGAGGACACCAGGCGGGAGCGGTGGCCAGCAGCCTGGTTATTGAAACCATCACGGCCAGCATGATGGAATTCCGCCAGGCGAAATCCCTGGATACCTTGGAAGGCTATGATCACAACCTATCCCTGGAAGCCAACAAACTGCTGGCTAGCATCTTCAGGGCCAATCGTCGGGTCAATCAGGTTGCCTCACAGGAAGCGGCCTACCACCGGATGGGTTCAACCGTATCGGCCGCTTGCTTTGTCAACAATAACCTGATTGTCGCCAATGTTGGGGACAGCCCCATGTGGCTGGTACACAACCGAGGTATCGAGACCCTCTCGGTGCCGCACACGGTGGCTGCCGAGCAAGCGGGCCTGAGTCCCGGCGACCGCAGCAATCTGGGGGCGGGATTTGGACATGTGTTGACTCGGGCCATGGGCATCGAGTCTTCAGTGCAGGCGGATATCTGCGAAGTACCGTGTTTCATGGGTGACGTCCTGGTGATGAGCTCCGATGGTCTGAGTAACAAGGTGTCCCCGGAGGAGATCCTGGATCTTGTCAGCCGTGAAAGGCCTGATGAGGCCTGCCGACAGCTCGTTGCAGTTGGCCAATGAACGCGGTGGAGATGACAACATTACGGTGATTGTGGCTAGAGTGGCGGCTCTCCGGCCCCAGGGCAGCTCTATTCTGGCGCGGTTCCGACAATGGCTCAGTAAGAGATTGCCGGCGCAATCAGAATGAATAGGGAGTAGCAAGAATGGCAACTTTAACCCTTCGATTCGAAAATGAATATGTTAGCAGTTACCTCCTCAAGGAGACAACAAGCTTAACCATCGGTCGCAACAAGAATAATACCGTGGTCATCGAGAACCTCGGTGTTTCCGGCCATCATGCCAAAATCGACTGCTTGAGTGGCCGATTCCTGGTGACGGACTTGCAGAGCAAGAACGGTACATTTGTCAACAACCAGTTGGTGACATCTCACTGGTTGAAGCATGGTGACACCATCACCATCGGCAAGCATGTGATCCATTTTGACCTCTATGAGGATGACCGCATCGGCTGGCCAGGATGTGGACATGGGTGAGCAAAACCATGATCCTGGACACCGACCAGTACCAGGCCATGCTGGCCAGTAGTTATAAGGAAAACAGTACCGAAGAGGTCAAGAAGGAAATGGTCGGGGTGCTGTCCATAATGTCCGGTCGGTCGGAGAATATCGCCTGACGAAGAAGATGACCAACATCGGCAAGGCTCCTTTCAATGACATTGTCGTGGGTGGGCTGTTCGTGGGCAAGATCAGTGCTACCATCAGCCAACGGCCGTCGGGGTACCACCTGAGTTATGTCAGCGGCTGGTCGAAACCAAAGGTCAATGGAAAAGCTGTGACGCAGTCATCCGTACTCGATGATTTTGATATCATCCAGATCGGGTCGACCAGGATGCGGTTTGCCCTCAAACCCGTCTACAGGAAATAGCCAGGCAGTTGTGATGCCACCCGACCTGCAATGTGGTCGTGAGCCCGGCCAAGCCACAGGTCTACGAGGGCGGGTTGGTGGCGAGAAAGACCCGGGACCTGCGGAGTGAATGACACCACGACAAGGTTCGAGAGACAGGCCATGAGCGGGGCGATGCCACAGCAATTTGGCAAGTATGAGTTGATTCAGAGGATCGGCACCGGTGGGATGGCAGAGATCTTCAAGGCCAAAGTCACCGGCGAAGGTGGTTTCGAGAAGCTGGTGGCCATCAAGAGGATCCTGCCACACCTCAGCGACGATGCTGAGTTTCTTGCCATGCTTGATGCGGGAAGCCAAACTGGCGGCCTTATTGAGTCACCCCAACATTGTTCAGATTTACGATTTCGGGAAGGAACACAATACCTACTACATTGCCATGGAGTATCTCTGGGGCAATGACCTGAGAACGATCCTCAACAGGACTAAGGACAGGCATCCCCTGCCCCTGGAATGCGCCCTGTACATTGCTTCCCGGATCTGTGCCGGGCTCGAATATTCCCACAACCTCAGAGACCTGCAGGGGAACGCCCTCAACATCATCCACCGCGATGTCAATCCACAAAATATCATCGTCACTCATCAGGGTGAGGTGAAGATTGTGGACTTCGGCATAGCCAAAATCGAAGAAATGGATTCCACCACCAAAGTGGGCACGCTTAAGGGCAAAGTGGCCTATATGTCCCCTGAGCAGGCGGCGGGACAGGTTATCGACAAGCGTTCGGACATCTTCTCCACTGGGGTCATTCTCTATGAGATGATCACCGGCGAAAAGGCTTTTCCGGGTACCACCATGGCGGTCCTGGAACGGGTGCGCAAAGCGGAATTCAAAGCTCCCGAACTGGTGGCACCGAATCTGCCGGCCGAAGTCTATGAGATTCTCCACAAGGCCCTGGCAAAAGACCCGGACCAGCGTTTTCAAACCTGCGCGGACATGTTTCGACGCTTGGACGATTGCCTTACGATGTTCTCGGAAAGACAGAATGCCGAGAACCTGTCGCGACAAATCCGACACCTTTTTGTGGATGAACTCCTCGATTCCAAGTCCCAGGAAGCCGGATTCATCTATCCCTCGGCACCAGTGGTGGCGGAGGTGGGGCGCACCGAGCGCACGCAGACGCTCATGGTCGCTCCAACCGCTCCTGCTGCTGAAACGGCCTCATCGCCGGCGAAGAAAGCCGTGGGCCCTGGATTGAGGCTGTGGATCGCGGGGACCTTGGCTATGGCGGTGGCACTGGCTGCCTTTTTCTTCTATTACCAAGTGACGGACAAACCAAAGCCTGACCAACCCAGCCTGGCTCCTATACATCAAACTCGAACAGTTGTTCTCCGCGAGGAAAACCAGCCACCTGCGACATCGTTTCAAGCCAGTATGGGCAGAGGAGTTGATTCCAGCCAACGAACAGCGGATTCCAATGCCACGGCTATTCTGCGCCAAGGGTTGGAGCTGGTGGGCAGGTGACCCGGAAGGTGCCAGGAAACTGCTGGCGAAGAGCATCGAGGTGAACCCTTCCAATGTGGAGGGTTACTTTGAACTGGGCAAGCTGTGCAGCAGATTGGGGGACTATCACGAAGCCATGAAGAGTTACCAGAAGGCGATCGAACTGGATCCAGGTCACTGCAGAGCGCTTTTCAACCTTGGCCTGTTGTATGCTCAAAGGAAGGATTTTGTCCGGGGGGAAGAGCTGTTTTCCCGAGTCATTGTCCTGTCTCCCGACTTTCTGGATGAAGCATATTTTAACCTGGCGATGATGCAGCGGAAGCAGGGAAAGGTCAGAGAGACCATCCGGTCGATGGAGGCGGCCCTGCTCGCCAATCCCCGCAATGCGAAAGCGGCCGCGCATTTGAGCCAATTGAAAGCGGAACAATAGAGGAAAGAAACATGTTCGCGAATTCTAGGCAAACAAAGTGGACAGTTTTGTTGTTGCTGGCGGTTGCCCTGGGGGCGAATGCCTGTCGTGGGGCGTCGGTTTTTAGGAGAGGAGACGAATCTGCGGCAAGGGGTGGCAAATACTATGAACATACCGTCCGCTATGCGGGCGAATCCTTAGCCATCATTGCCAAATGGTACACCGGTGACGCCAGGAATTGGTCGGTCCTGGCAAAAGAGAACCCCGATGTCAGCCCCAACACCATGAGGATCGGTGACTTGGTCCAGATCCCGAGGAGCATGGTGACCAACACTGAACCCATGCCCCGTTCGTTCATCGCTTCTCAAACGCCCAAAATCAAGAAGGCCCCCGTCACTAAGAGTGCAACTCCACGGAGCCGGGGTTCCAAGCCGGCAGCCATAGATGAAGTCGAGGCGGCAGAGTCGGAGGAGGTAACCGAACCAGCGTCTGTGATCGGCACCGGCCCCTGCAGTTCCTGAGCCGCCGGTACCGGCCCGGCCCAAAAGCGACAAACTTGATTTATACGGTCCTAAGGAATGATGGTCTCATAATTACATTCCCTTAATCATGTGTAGTTCCTATGGCCCCCGGCTTTCACCGGGGTGACGACCTTCTACCCTCACCCTAACCCTCTCCCAGAGGGAGAGGGGACAAAAGCGGTTCTGCAACAGCCCCTAAGGGATTTGTTTTGATCGGGCTTGCGGGTTCTCCCAGACGGCAACGATCTGGGAGAAGATGGTTTCAGGCGGGCACGATACGGACTGAATCAGCGCCGCTCGGGCGTGCGGTGATCTCGCCAATGCGGTAGGTTTTCTGGCCCATGGCGGCGCAACGCTGGATGATATCATCGCTGTCTTCGGCGGAGACCACTACGATATACCCGATGCCGTTGTTGAACACCCGGTACATCTCGTCTTGCGAGATGTTTGCAGCCTCCTGCAGGAACCCGAAAATCGGCAGTACGTCCCAGCTGCCTTCGTAAATCAAGGCCTGGCAGGTCTTGGGCAGGATTCGCGGAATGTTGTCGAGGAAACCGCCCCCGGTGATGTGGGCCATGCCTGCTACACGGAAATTACGGGTGATATTCATCACCGTTTCGACGTAGATGCGGGTGGGTTCCAGTAGCTCTTCGACGACGGTGCGCTGACACTCGGGGAGGATACTGTCGGGTTTTAGCTTGAGTTGATCGAATATGATCTTGCGTACCAGGCTGTAGCCGTTGGAATGCAAGCCGCTGGAAGCCAGCCCGATGATGTGGTTACCGACATGGATGCTGGAGCCGTCGATGATATTGCTGTTTTCCACAATTCCGACAGCAAACCCAGCCATGTCGTATTCGCCTTCCTGGTAGAAATCCGGCATTTCGGCCGTTTCCCCACCGATCAGGGAACAATTGGCTTCCCGGCAACCGGCTACAATGCCGCGAATGATGTGTTCTACCTGGTCCAGGTCGATCCTTCCCATCGCCAGGTAGTCAAGGAAAAACATCGGGCGGGCACCCTGCACCACGATGTCATTGACACACATGGCTACCAGATCAATGCCAACCGTATCGTGCCGATCTGCCCAGAAGGCTATTTTGAGTTTGGTGCCGACGCCGTCGGTGGAAGACACCAGGACAGGGTTGTTGAATTCGGACCCGTTGAAGGAAAAGAGGGCACCAAAACCACCGATGTCGGTGATCACTCCCGCACTGAAGGTAGTTCTAGCCAGCGGTTTGATGCGCTTCACCAGGTCACTGGCCTTTCCCAAATCCACTCCAGCTTTCCGATAAAGAGACGCTTCTTGATCCATCGATGGTAGACTCCTTCGCACTATGATCGCTCCATGTGGGGGTGCAATTATGATCCTTAACGATTGTATTCTATGGGTCAATTTCTGACTCTGTCAATCGGTTTTGAGAATTTTTTTGACATGATGGCACCGCATACGATATTTTTGCGAAGATTAATTTTCCTGGGAGGGAACTCTATGAATGACCTGAACATTGCCCAGTTTAGCCGCATGCGACGTCTGCCGCCCTATGTGTTTGCTCAGGTCAATGCGCTCAAGATGGAGCGCAGACGTGCGGGCGAAGACATCATCGATCTGGGGATGGGCAATCCTGACCTCGCTACCCCCAAGCACATCGTGGACAAGCTCATCGAGGCAGCACGCAAGCCTCACAATCATCGGTATTCAGCGTCCCGGGGGATCACCAAACTCCGGCATGCCATTTCGGACTGGTACAAGCGCCGCTATGCCGTCGATATTGACCCGGAAAGTGAGGCGGTGGTCACCATTGGCGCCAAGGAGGGGCTTTCTCACCTGGTGCTGGCGCTGATATCGCCGGGCGATGTGGTGCTCTCCCCGAACCCCACTTATCCCATCCATCCTTATTCGGTGATCATTGCCGGCGGTGACCTGCGTTCGGTGCCCATCGGGCCTGACCGCAATTTCCTCGAGGATCTGGAAACGGCCATCAAGCAGACCTGGCCCCGTCCCAAAATGTTGATCATGTCCTTTCCGCACAATCCCACCACGGCCGTGGTGGATCTGGATTTTTTTTGCAAGATCGTGGATTTCGCCAAGGAACATCATTTGCTCGTCATCCACGATTTGGCTTATGCGGATTTGACCTTTGACGGGTATGAGGCGCCCAGTTTCCTGCAAGCACCGGGTGCCAGGGATGTCGGGGTGGAATTTTTTTCCATGTCCAAGAGCTACAGCATGGCCGGTTGGCGGGTGGGATTCTGCGTCGGCAATGCTGAGGTGGTGGCGGCCCTCACACGACTCAAGAGCTATCTTGACTACGGTATTTTCCAGCCCGTACAGATCGCCGCCATTATTGCGCTCAATGGGGATCAGTCGTGTGTGACCGACATTGTCAATGTCTACAAGAAGCGTCGGGATGTATTGGTGGACGGCCTGAATCGGGTCGGCTGGGCCATCGATAAACCCAAGGGGACCATGTTTGTGTGGGCGAAGATCCCAGAAGCCTTCCGTTCCATGGGGTCGGTGGAATTTTCCAAATACCTGATCGAAGCGGGCAAAGTGGCCGTCTCGCCGGGCTTGGGATTTGGCGAATACGGTGACGATTTTGTGCGCTTCGCCCTGGTGGAAAATGAAATGCGTACCCGCCAGGCCATCCGCGGCATTCGTAAGGCCCTGCAAAGAAAGTAGCGGATGACGGCGTCGAGGTGCTGGACGAAGTGGTTTGATAGATGAGGGTGTGATGGGTGCGATTGGTGTTGGATTGGTGGGATGGGGCACGGTTGGTTGCGGTGTGATCAAGGTGCTCCAGGACAATGCAGCTGCCATTGAAGATCGTTTGGGCGTCCCCCTGGTTTTGCGGCGCGTGGCCGATGTGGACCTCACCCGGCCGCGGCCGGTGCCCGTTGCTGCCGAACTGCTCACCACCAATGCCGATGATATCCTCGACGACTCCAGTATCGATGTTGTCATTGAACTTATTGGCGGCACCGGGATCGCCAAAACTATCATCGCTAGAGCCCTGGAGAAGGGCAAACATGTGGTAACCGCCAACAAGGCGCTTCTGGCGCATGCCGGCAACGAGCTGTTTGATCTGGCTCACCGGTGCGGTCGGACCATTGGTTTTGAAGCGTCGGTGGCCGGTGGCATCCCTTTGATCAAAGCCTTGCGCGAAGGCCTTGCGGCCAACCAGATCGACACCATTTTTGGGATCCTCAATGGTACCGCCAACTACATACTGACTCGGATGTCCGAACAGAGGCTGTCATTTGCCGAGGCGCTGGGTGAAGCGCAGCAGCAGGGATATGCCGAAGCTGATCCCACCCTCGATGTTGAAGGGGTTGACACCGCCCACAAGCTGGCCCTGGCCTGCGCTCTGGCCTTCGGCACTCCGATTCGCCTGGATCAGGTTTATGTGGAAGGCATCTCCCAAATTGATCCCCTGGATATTCAGTTCGTCGAGGAATTTGGCTATCGGCTGAAACTTCTGGCCATTGGCCGCAACGACCAGGGTCTTCTGGAGATGCGGGTTCATCCCACCATGATCCGATCAAACCACGTGCTGGCGAGCGTCAAAGGGGCCTACAACGCCGTACACATCCACGGCAACGCGGTCGGGAATGTCATGTTCTATGGTATGGGGGCCGGCATGATGCCTACCGGCAGTGCCGTGGTGGCCGATCTCATCGATCTGGCCCGCAATATACTGGATGAGCGGCCGAGCCGGGTGCCACCACTGGCCTTTCTTGCCGACCGGTTGCGGGAGATTGCCGTGAAACCCATGGATGATGTGCGTTCGTACTATTATTTTCGGTTTTCGGCCATGGACCGGCCCGGGGTCTTGTCCAAAGTTTCCGGAATCCTCGGGGACAACCAGATTAGCATTGCTTCCGTGATTCAGAAGGGTCGTCAGGTGGGCGGTGCCGTCCCGATCGTGATGCTCACCCATGAGGCCAGGGAAAGCGATGTCCGCAGCGCTCTCCAGGCCATTGATCGGCTCGATGTGGTCCAGGCCCCCACACGACTCATCCGCATCGAAAACAATGCCATCAACTAAGTGTTCATCTTCCCCCGGAAGTCTATTACCGTTGTGCGGCGCTGCTCATGGCGGATTGGATCGGTCTGAGCGGGCGGTGATTCGGATAATCGTTGTTCCGACGTCTCCTTGCGCCGGCTGGGGGCAAGAGCTTTCGAGCAGACTGGATTTCCGTCTCGCCACGCGGCGGGTCAATGCTGCGGGTACTCTGGCGAAGGGGTTGGCAGCCGCTCCAGGAGTGAATCATAAACACCATGGACTGGAAATATATTCTGTTGGTGGGTGACGGTATGGGGGATTATCCCCTGCCGGAGTTGAACGGCAAAACCCCGCTGGAAGCGGCCCATACCCCGAATATGGATCGGCTTGCCGGATGTGGCGTCATGGGCCAGGTCCGAACCATCCCAACCGGCATGGAACCGGGAAGCGACGTGGCCAACATGAGCCTCCTGGGATACGACCCCCGGCGCTACCATACCGGCCGGGCGCCCCTCGAAGCCGCCAGCATGAATGTGCAACTTGGCCCCGATGAAGTGGCCTTGCGCTGCAACCTGGTCACTGTCGAAGCCGACGGCCAAGGTGCGATGATTATGGGAGACTATTCGGCCGGGCATATCAGTACTGCTGAAGCTCATGAAATTCTGGCCGGCCTTCAGTCAGCGGTGGCAGGCCTGCCGCTGCGGCTTTATCCGGGGGTGAGTTACCGCCATCTGCTGGTCTGGGTGGGCGGGCGAGTGGATCTCAATACCACACCACCCCACGACATCACCGGTGAACCGGTGGCGGCCTATCAGGAAGTTTACCAGCGGGAACCGGTGCTACTTGCCTTCATGGATCGGGCCCGAGATATTTTGGCGGATCACCCCGTCAATCGCACCCGTCTGGCAGCCGGCAAACGCCCTGCCAATGCGGTGTGGCTCTGGGGTCAGGGCAAAGCTCCGTCCATGCCCACCCTCAAGGAGCGCTACGGCCTGAGTGGGGTGATGATTTCCGCGGTGGACCTGCTCAAAGGCCTGGGTGTCTATGCCGGCCTCACACCGATTGCGGTGGCTGGTGCCACCGGCTATCTGGATACCAATTACGCGGGTAAGGTGGCGGCAGCACTTCAGGCGCTCGGCAAGGATAACTTCGTCTACGTCCACATTGAGGCCCCTGATGAGGCAGGCCATGAAGGCAGCCTGGAAAAGAAGATCCAGGCCATCGAAGCCTTCGATGCTCAGGTGGTGGGCCCCGTTATCGGAGGAGCCAGGGACTTTCCCAAAGTCAGACTACTGGTGGTCACCGATCATCTGACCCCCATCAGCAAGCGTACCCATGTGAGCGATCCGGTGCCGTTTCTGCTTGTTCGGGATCTTCATGAAAACCTGAAGGCCACACCACCGTCACCGGTCGCTTTCTGCGAACGATCAGCCCAGGCGGAGAACCGACTCCTGGCGGATGGTGAGGCGTTGCTTCGCAGTTTTGTCGGCGTCGCGTGAGAGTTGCTATTTTTGTTTGTGAGGCAGTTGTTAAGAGGGAAGTTGTTGTCTGCGTGAGAGGTTGAGATTTTTCCTGGCCGTCGGTTTGGTGATGGCAACAGTGATTGGTGAGCGTTATGGATGCCAGATCGAGAAATGAGTCAGGCGTCGAGACCCAGATGCGGGTCCTGTATGGTGATACCGATGCCATGGGACAAGCTTATTACGGGAATTATCTGCGCTGGTTTGAACATGGACGGGCAGAGTGGTTTCGATCATGTGGCATGAGTTACCGGAGCATGGAGGAAAGAGGGGTTTTTCTGCCGGTTATTGAGGCCCATTGCCGCTATCGAAGGCCAGCATTCTATGATGACATCCTGACCATCTTGACGACCTTTCGGTTTTCGGGGCCTGCACGGCTTCGCTTTGATTATGAGATTCTTCGCGATACCGACGCTGACCTTCTGGCCACCGGCTATACGGTCCATGTCTGTGTGGACCGCGAACGCAAAGTGCTGAAGCCGCCTCCCTACCTGATGCAACTGCTGCAGGTCCATGCTGAGGGCAACGCTGATGAGCCGCCAGATGGCGGCGGTTGATGCGGTGCGGCAACCAAATACCAAAATGATGGCAAAGTGAGTTGTTAATGATCATTTTCCCGGCGATAGATCTCAAGGATGGATTGTGTGTACGCCTTATGCAGGGCGATCCTGATCGGGCGACGGTATATGGGCGTGACCCGGTGGCCATGGCCCAGCGCTGGGCCGAGGAAGGCGCCCGGTGGCTGCATGTGGTGGATCTGGATGGGGCCTTCTCGAAGAGCCCCAAAAACCGCGAAGCCATTGCCGCCATCGTGAAGAGCCTGTCGATCCCAGTGCAGGTGGGCGGCGGCATCCGCACTCTTGCGACGGTGGTGGAGTACCTGGACCTGGGGGTGCGCCGCGTGATTCTGGGCACTGCGGCGTTACGCGACCCAGCTCTGGTGGCTGAAGCCTGTGAGCGCTATCCGCGGCGTGTCGCTCTGGGGATCGATGCGCGCGCTGGCAAGGTGGCTGTGGAAGGTTGGAAAGAAGCCACCGACACCGAGGTGAGTTCGCTGGTGGAAAGCTACGCTCAGTCTCAAGTGGCGGCCATCATCTACACCGACATCCAGCGGGACGGCATGAGCACCGGCGTCAATGTGGATGCCACCCGGTGCCTCCTGGAGGCCACCAAGTTTCCGGTGATCGCTTCGGGTGGTGTGGCCTCCATCGAGGATATCCAGGCTTTGATGCCGCTGGTGCCGCTGGGTCTGGAAGGAGTGATCGTGGGCCGAGCTCTCTACAACGGTAGTATCCGGCTGGCGGAAGCGCTGTCCTGGGTGCGAGATCACTTGGGACAACAATCGTAGCCCTGACAGGACCAATGCCACCTGGCGCCGTCTTGGTGGCGGTGATAGCCCCGGTGGGTTGCCTGCTTGCCATCGCGCCTGCCACTGGCCCTCGGGTTGAGCCAGCGGTCATCGTTGACCTCCTGCGAGTAGCGCCCCGAGGTCTCCACCAAGGTGTCCCGCAGACTGAAGCTTTTCCGTGTTCTACTTTCCTTCACAGACGTTCCCTAATCTCTCCGATTGAACGTACATAGCGGTTGATTTGTCTACCTGGGATGGATATAAACCAAAAGTTTACGTTGAACCGTTTAATTCCGATGCAGGAAGCACCGGCGAAGTCTTGACGGGTGAACATGGGCATGGCGAACAAACGGTTTTCGACCGGACATGCTGATGCGGCGTCTCTGGTTAAGGATGCCGCGGATATCGTGGATGTGGTGGGACAGGTGGTGAAGCTGCGTCGCGTCGGCAACCGGTACCTGGGTCTGTGCCCGTTCCATCAGGAAAAGACCCCATCCTTCCAGGTAGACTCCCAGAATCAGCTCTTTTATTGTTTCGGTTGCGGTACTGGCGGGGACGTCCTGAGCTTTGTCATCAAGACTCAGAATCTGTCCTTTGGCGAAGCCCTCGAATTCCTGGCCGATCGCTACCATATCCAGCTGCCCTCCAGGGACCCGCTCCAGCCGTCCCAGGAATCCAGACAAGGAAGCGCAAGGGCTGTACCGGGTCGTGGAAATCGCGGCCCAGTTTTTCTATGGCCAGCTGCATCATGGCACGGCCGGCGAACTGGCACGGCGCTATATCGAAACAGCGTGGTTTGCCGGCGCGGGTGGTGGAAGAGCAGCGGATGGGTTATGCCCCCAACCAATGGGATGGGCTGCTAAACCATTTGCGCAAGGCCGGCGTAGATCGCCGCGCGGGCATTGAAGCTGGGTTGCTGGTCGCCTCTTCATCGGATCGCGTCTATGATCGTTTTCGGCATCGCCTTATTTTTCCGATCACCGACGACCGCGGCCGGGTGGTGGCTTTTGGCGGCCGCAGTCTGGATGGTGCCGAACCCAAGTATTTGAACAGTCCGGAAACGCCGCTCTATCACAAGGGCAGGATGCTGTACAGCCTGGCACGTGCCCGTGAGGCCTGCCGGCAGGTACGGCAGGTGGTGCTGGTGGAAGGCTACCTGGATCTGCTGGCGTTTCATGCTCAAGGTTTCTACCGGGTGGCAGCCACCCTGGGGACTGCCTTGACTCCTCACCAGGTCAGGCTCTTGCGGCGTTTTGCCGGCGAGGTGGTGTTGCTCTATGACGGTGATGAAGCCGGTCAGCGCGCCATGTTTCGAGCCGCCCCGCTGTTTCTCGAAGAAGGACTTGCGGTGAGTTGCCCGCGGCTGCCGGCGGGTATGGATCCCGATGATTTTCTCAAAAGCGAAGGCTTGACCGGTTTTGAGCGACTGCTCGAAAAGCGCGAGGACCTGGGCAAGGTGACTATCAGCCATGTCTTGTCTGGCTGTGATGGTACTACGGCCGGCAAGGCCGGCGTCATTGACCAGCTGCAGCCTTTGTTTGAAGCGGTGCGCCAACCCGTGGTGCAGGCGGAATACCTGCGGCTGGTGGCTGAGCGCCTTGGGTTGGCGGAATCGGTAGTGCAGAGCCAGCTCCAGCGAAAGCAGCCAGCACCTGATCGGGCCGTATCCCGCTCCGCCTTCTGTGCGCCGGTGAAAGTCGATGACCCGCACCCTCAGGCGATCGAGGAAAACATCCTGCGGGTGGTCATTCATTACCCGTGTCTGATCGAGAAATTGAGAGAGTCCGGGGCACTCGAGCATTTTCAGGAGGGCCGTTTGCGGACGGTTGCGGAAGCGCTCACTCAGCTGGATCCGGACCAGGAGCAAAGAGTGACGGGGCTTTACAACCTGCTTCCCGACCCCGAACTGCAAAGCATCGTGGCTCGTCTGATGGTACAAGATGACCATTATGACGATTTGGAAGCGGCCTGCCTTCATTTTGAGGATCGCTTGGGGGCTTTGAAACAGCGCCAGGTTCGGAAGTCCCGCAAGGATCTGCTCCAATCCATTCGTGAGGCAGAGCGAGACGGGGACAACCAACGGGTCAAGGAGCTTCTGCAACAATTCCAAAGCAATTATGCCTCACGAGGGAACATTCCGCCGACGGGCTCAATGTGAACTGCGGCCACTGCGGCGTTCATTGGCACTAGATATATCAATCGGGAGAAATGGCATCCATGATGGACGATAAGGAACATCAGCAGCGCGATGAATCTGCCGCCAAGAAGCCGGAAATTGAAGATCTCAAACGCTTGATTTCGGTGGGTAGGGAGAAGGGTTTTCTCACCTACGATGAACTCAACGAAGTCCTGCCGGAAGAACTGGTGTCGTCGGAACAGCTCGACGACATGATGATGATTTTCGATGAAATGGACATCGAAATCGTCGATTCGGATCAGCAGATCAAGGTGGTGCGGGAATCAGCGTCTGCGGATGCAGATGAAGGTGGCGATGATGAGGAAGATGACCTGCAGATGGAAGCCGATGCGAGCAGCCGGGTGGCCGATCCGGTGAAGATGTACCTGCGTGAAATGGGTCAGGTGTCTTTGCTCACCCGCGAGGGCGAAGTGGAAATCGCCAAGCGCATCGAAGCCGGCGAGCGGGAAGCATTCAATGCCATCATGGAATCTTCCATTGGGGTCAAGGAGATCCTGGGGCTCAAGGACAAACTCGAAAGGGGAACCAGCCGTATTCGCGAGATCCTGCGCGACCCCGATGAAGAAATGACGCCAGAAGAGGAAGAAGTCCACACGACGCGCACCGTCGGCATGCTGGATGAAGTCCAGCGGCTGGATGAAGACAACAAGATCGATTCAGGAGAAGTTGCTGGGCCAGGAGCTGCAGGCGACTGAAGAAAGCGCCGTGAAAGACCGGCTCCAGGAAAACAAGGAACGCATCGTCAGCCTGCTCAAGGGCCTGCAACTGGACCGCCGCCAGATCGACCGCATCATTGATCGGCTGCGCTCCGACCTGGACAAGATCGAACAGGCCGAAAAAGACCTGGAACACTGCCTGTTGACCAGCGGGAAACCTTTGCAGGAACTGCAGCGGCTCTATCGATAAAGGGCAGAAGGACAACGGGAAACTGGCCCGTTACGCCAAGGAATTGAGTCTCACCGTTGAAGAGTTCATGGCCTTGATCCATAGAGCCATGGTGAGCCCGGGAACGCATTACGGCGATCGAAATGGAAGCCAAGATGGATTCCCGTTCGCTTCGTCAGATCCTGCGCCGTGTGGAAGACGGCATGGTGCGGGCCAAACTGGCCAAGAGCGAGCTCATCGAAGCCAATCTGCGCCTGGTGGTGAGCATCGCCAAGAAGTACACCAACCGCGGCTTGCAGTTCCTGGATCTCATTCAGGAAGGCAACATCGGCCTGATGAAGGCGGTGGACAAGTTCGAGTATCAGCGCGGCTACAAGTTCAGCACCTATGCCACCTGGTGGATTCGCCAGGCGATCACCCGGGCCATCGCCGACCAGGCGCGCACCATCCGCATCCCGGTGCACATGATCGAGACCATCAACAAGCTCATCCGCACCTCGCGCTATCTGGTTCAGGAACTGGGGCGCGAACCGATGCCGGAGGAAATCGCCGAAAAGATGGAGTTTCCGCTGGACAAGGTGCGCAAGGTCCTCAAGATCGCCAAGGAACCCATCAGCCTGGAAACCCCGATCGGCGAGGAGGAAGACAGCCACCTGGGCGATTTTATCGAAGACAAGCGGGTCACCTCGCCGGTGGACGCGGTGATCAATCTGAACCTGAGCGAGCAGACCCGCAAGGTGCTGGCGACCCTGACGCCGCGCGAAGAGAAAGGTCCTGCGCATGCGTTTCGGCATTGGCGAGAAGGCCGATCACACCCTGGAAGAAGTCGGTCAGGATTTCGCCGTGACGCGTGAACGCATCCGCCAGATCGAAGCCAAGGCCCTGCGCAAACTGCGCCACCCGAGCCGGCGGCGAAAGCTCAAGAGCTTTATCGAAAGCTGAGGGGCTCCGAATGGCCGTGAGAGCGTTCGCGAGCGCTGAGGGCGGGATTATCCCTTGACACCCTTTTGAGGTCTCAGCTACAAGCTTATGGCAGGCGGGCCCATAGCTCAGTTGGAAGAGCCACCGGCTCATAACCGGTAGGTCCCTGGTTCGAGGCCAGGTGGGCCCACTCATTTTGACCTGAAGATACCAGGTCAAGTAGGGAACAGACTTATGAATCGAAGTGGTGGTCAAAACCCATGGCAGGCGACAAACCGATGCCAGCGGTGATGTCCGAGCCCGCCAACGGGGTGCTGACCGTAACCGCCAAGCATAACCACGGGGGGTGTTCCTTAGGGAGCACCCCCCACTTTTTTTGGGGTGATGGCTAATGGTAGCCGCGAGTCGCTGATGTGATGACATGGCTGGATGCGCATGCGCCCTTTCGCTACGCTGCCGACTGGGACAACTGTGGCCTTCAGGTCGGCGATCCGCGGCGCCGAAGTGACTTGCATCCTGGTGGCGCTGGACGTGACTCCCCAACCCTCAGAGAAGCTGAAACGAACCGGTGTCAATGTCTGGTGACCCATCACCCACTGCTGTTCCAGCCCCTCAAGACGCTGCGTTTCGATCAGTCTCCCGCGGCGTCCATCATCCGCGCCATCAAGAACGGAATCCACCTCATTGCGGCTCACACCAATCTGGATGCGGCTCGTGATGGTACCAACCAGCAGTTGGTCCGGATGTTGGGCCTGGAACACTGCCACCCCCTGGAAACGTGACCCGCGCTGGCAAGGTGAGGAACGTTACGCCGGGATGGGGACTGTGGGCGATCTGCCCAAAGCCATAACGCTGGAACGGTTTGTCGCTGGCCTTCAACGGCTGTTTCCTGCGGCGTCCCTGCGCGTGGTCGGGGATGGCGAACGGGTGTTGCGACGCATTGCGCTTTGCACTGGCAGTGGTGCCGGCTATCTGGAAAAGGTCATTGCCGACGGTTGCGATGCCTTCGTGAGTGGTGATTTCAAGTACCACGAAGCGCGTCGGGGCGAAGAAGCCGGTCTGGCGCTGGTGGACCTGGGCCACTTCGCCTCGGAGCGATTGATTGTGGAACCGCTGGCCCAAGTCATGCGTACGGCGGCTGCCTCGGCGGCGTGTCAAGTGGAAGTCCTGACGGCTCGAAACGAAAACGACCCTTTTCGGACCGTGCCCCGGTGACGGCTGCCTGTTCCAGCCAATACCGGGGTGCCGGTTTCGGCGATGGCCGCGTCTGAGCCCATGCTGGGATGGAATGACACCTTGTTGTCTTGGGTCTTGTGCCCTGTGTCTTAGTTCTTGGAAACTCTACATTCCGGAAGGGAGGTAAGCCTTGTTGGAACAACTCAAATATATGGTTGATCTGCAGTTCCTAGTGGACAAGAAAGGTGAATTGACCCGATCTCGCGAGGAAACCCCGCGATCTATCGGCGAACTGGATAGACAGTTCGCTGAGTTTGAAAGCGATTACCATCAGAAGAAAGCGGAATACGACAATGCGCTGAAGATGCGGCGTTCGTTGGAACAAGAGGTGAAAGACCTGGAAAACAAGATGGCCCGCAGCAAAAGCCGGACCCATGAGATCAAGAATAACCGGGAGTACCAGGCATTGTTGAAGGAGATCGAGGATCTCAAGGGGGAAATTCGCACCAAGGAAGACCTGATCCTGGAATGCATGGAGACCATTGAACGGTTGGACAAGATTGTCAAATCTGCCGGTCAGGATTTGGAGGCGCGGCGTAAGGAGTTGGAAGCGGACAAAGAGAAGCTCCGCCGCGAGAGCGATCTGGTCGAGGCCCGCATCAGCATCCTGGAAGCCTACGAAGAGGGGGTGCGTAGGAAGATGGACCCGGCCATTGCCAAACGCTACGATTTTCTGCTGGAGAAACGCAATGGCAGTGCGATTGCTGCCGTGCAGGAAGGTACCTGTCAGCTCTGCCACCTCAACCTGCCGCCGCAAAAATACATTGAGCTGCAGCGCGACGAAGTGGTCATGAACTGCCCCACATGCCAGCGCTTCATCTACTGGTCGGGCAATGATGCTTACCAGGTACTCGCTGACGATTTTGGTGACATCTGATAGCAGGTCCCCTGGTCGAACCAACCCTGCCCGCCGTGTCGTTTCCCCACCTGTCGGCACAAGGGCTGCCGCCCGCCGGCGGGAACGGTCAGTTCCTCCGGAAGCCGCTCTCGCCCGAGCCAGCAGGCGCCAGTCTGTTCGAACTGTGGTTCGAGTGATCGGCGCCTGCGCCCGGCCACAGAATCCCACATCACTTGCCCAGCATGCCTTTCATGAGCCCTTCCGATGCCGGATATTTCCCAAACCAGATGCTCCAAAGAGCCTTCATGAAATCGCCACCGGGAATGGTCGCCTTGACCTGCTGGTTGATCATCACCTCAGTGCCCATGTCGGGAATATAGGTGATTTGTACTTCCTGGCCTCTCTTGACGGTTTCCGTAAAGCACTTCGAAAACTGATTGATCTTCTCCTTCAGGGCCGGGTCGGGGTTGGGCGAGTTCTTGTTGAACCCTTCCTGCCAGCCTTCCACCCATTGATGGGGTTCCACCTGTTTGTAAACCACGTGGAGGAGAACCCGTTTGGGTTGTTCGGCGCTGATAACCTGCTGCGGGTCCTGGGTGGGTTGCTGCATGTAGAGCGCTCCACAATAGACATCCACCACCAGCTTCTTGCGCATGCCCACACCCACCAACTTGCAGGGTTGCTGCCCGATGGTGACTTCGTCGGCGAATTGCACCCCGCTGAAATCTTTAGCAAAACCTTCAGCCGCCACGATCAAAGTCAGCATTCCCACCAGAACCGCCAGCCAGCCGTGCGATACGCAGTGATTCTTTCCCATGTTTTCCTCCCTTGGACAGATGAGTATCGGAGCTGAACTCAACGCCGGTCAGCAAGAACCAGCGCACTGGTGTTGCGGGAGGGGCGCCGATCGAACCAGGTGCCGGCGTTTCCCGCTGGTCTTGTCGAGCATGTTCTTTTCGCATTTCCATGTGCCTGTCAAGGACCATTTGTGACCACTGGGCGAGTTCTCAGGTATTGCCGGCAGACAGTGAACACAAATGCTGAAAAACAACCAAAACGGTCCACAACCTGTCTCGGTGTGGAGCAATTATGCGGGAAGGTCCATTTCCTTTCGAACGGCGTCGTACTCCTGCGACCAACTGTCGCCATAGTCAGCTCGCATGCACAGCGACTCTTCAACTGTACCTCCAGCTTCACGGTCTGCCGCCAGGATCCAGTACACAGGAGGGCGGCCCGGACGGGGCCTTACGGCGACAATCAGGTGCGGAACGAGGCCCGCTGAAGCAAAGGCTTCTTCCACTCTCACTCGTGATTGCTCAAGACCGTCCATCAAAAGCACTACCTTCCCATTCGGTGCCAGATACGTTGCTGCCGCCTGGGCGTATTCCCGGACACCTCCCCTCAGTTCAAATCGACTGGCTGCACGTTGTGCGTTACGGGGTAGGGTGCCGCTTCCCACCGCCTTGAATGGAGGGGCACCGGTAATGAGATCAAAAGGGGGCTCGCCGATGAGAACGGATGGATCGCGAAGATCCCCGAGCCTTGGTTCGTAGCGGTTCTCAAAACCGTTCAGGATGGCATTGCGCAGCGCAAGATCATGGTTCACTTCCAGAGCCTCAATGCCGATCACCCTGCATCGTTGAAGGCGGCGGAGCAAAAGCATGGCCACCGTGCCTTTGCCACTGCCCAAATCGAGCACCCTGCCTGCCCCGGGGCACACACGAGCGGCAACCCAGGAGAGGAATACATCATCGGATGCTGCTCGGTGCCCAAACTTTTTTTGAATGATCCGAAGCGTGCGAGTAAGGCGGTCCAGCGTCTCATCCGGATGGACGATCGGCTCTCGCACACTCCCCTCAAGGATTTCCTCTCGCATGTTACCTTCTGGTACGCCCCCTTTTCAGAGTAGCTGGTGCGCCCGTAAACTCCGCAGGCCATCAAGCTCGTGCTTGGACTGCGGGTGAATGCAGCGTTTGACTGTTCTGCCCTATGTCAAAGCTTGATCGCAATCGGCCTGTGTCATATGTCGGACTCGAATCGTGTCAGCACAGTCCATGCCCTATCATGCCCTACTGCTCGTCGCCAAAAGCTCCCTGTACTCGCCCGATTTGGCCATCATCCATCCGGACTTTGATCCCGCGCGGATGATAGGCAGCAGATGTCAGGATGTCCTTGACCACCCCGAAGGTCCGCTTGCCAGTGCGTTGATCCTTTTTCAAGATGATTTCGACCCGCATACCAGGTCGAACATCGTTGCGTTGCCGTCCATCCATGTGATCTCCCCTTGATAGGTTTGAGCTGGGCTATACCCATTCAGGATCGAATCCTTGCGTTTTTCAGCACATTCCTGAATACGCGCCCTCGCGGGCATCACGTAGCTTGAGCTTCCGATTTGGTCGTTATTCCGGCGCAGGCAGGAATTCAAGAAGCTCTAAGACCTAAGCAGCCCCAAGAGAAGTAACGCAACCAGTCATCCTTCATGGGTATAAAAAGCATCAGCGTGGGGCGGTTTTGAGCGGCCTAGCATACAGGGTAACACTGAAATGGATGTTTACCTACGAAGCTGTTGAAAACTTGCTCGCCCAATACGGTGTCAATACCAAACGATTGCAGACTATCGGGGGTCTCCACGTCCTCCAGCCGCGTTCCTTCCAGGTCGAATGCTCCCAGAATAAGCGCAATCCCTGTTTGAAACCTGCCTGCTCGGATCGGTTGGGTGAATCTGGATTTATCACATCTGCCTCGCCGAGAATAGAAAAGGCAGAGTCGGTCTGACTCTGCCTCGCTCTGGTTAGACTGAACTGCCAGTTTCGGGTCACGGTTCGCTAGGGTCCGATGTAGAATGAGAATCCCGGCAGAACGAGAGAAAATGGGACGGGGTAGAAGTGTGGCCGATGGGAAGCCCGATAGTAGCCGCTCCAATAACCGTGACCGTAAGGCCGATACCCCTGGTGGTATCTGTGGCCATACTGTCGATGGCTGTAGTTGTGGTTGTTGTAGTAACCGTGGTTGGAATAACCGCCATGACCGCGATTGTGCTGCCCGGTCCATGAATACCCGGGAGCGGCCAGCATGAGCACGGCGAAGACCGCCGCCACCAATGAGAGTATTCTAGCCTTTCGAACCATTTTCATGGCCATTACCTCCTGATATCTCTGAGAGCTGTCAATTTCGTCGTATCCAACGTTTGGTACCAACTGCTCAATGTGTCTTTAAGCATAACCCATGCCATGCTTGCGAGCGCTTATACCTTGGGCTTTTTCAATGAACCCAAGGTTTCGTGCACTCCGGGCGGTTACAATAATTGCACTGGCTGCAACGCTTTTTGCCCATGGGATGCTTCTGTCCGCTGCGAGCTTCGCCGCGAACGCTGGGTTGAACATGAAGGATGCGAGTCCAGTTCCAGGTATTCTCATCGTTTGCCAAACAAATATGATCGCCATCAGAGCGGTGTGCTCGGGATTCCAGCCGATCTGAAGAGCCCTGACGATGTCAAAAGCCCTGATTCTGATGGACATTCAGAGATTTAATCGCAATCGGCGCTTCAAACATGTTATCGTTTTGCAAGCTGTTGGTAAATGTCGCGCGACCTGGCTGGGATGTCAAATGGTGCCGCCGTGCCTCGTTCGGCAAGTGTTTGCCGTCTGGATCGGCGAACTGCATCGAATGCCGGATTGATTCCGTCGCGCAGATTCTGAGTTCCGTTGTCAGACGGAATGGCTTTCAGTGCCTTGATCAACGGGCTCCATATTTCAGCTTTCTGCATCAGGCAAATCTTGACAGAACAGGGAGAAGAAATGGCACTACCAAAAGGGATAGACGGAAAAGGAAGAGTAATGAAAGGCCTTGACGGTAGCCGACCTTTCAAAACCAACGAATCACCTTCTACGCGCGAACTCAGAAGGAAGGAGGAACGGCGGCTGAAGAAACTGAAGAAAGATGAGCGTATGGAATAGTCCGGATCGGTAGCAGTCCCCATTTGTTCTGTAAAGGTTACCGGATAAGGCACCGCGATATCCAGGGTCGCCGGACCGTAATTCGGTAAAGATTTGCCGGAGATGCCGCCATGTTTCGACCCAAAAGCCTCCGGCAACGGCTGGTGTTCTATTTGTTCGTGCCCGTTGCCGTCCTGCTGCTGAGTATCGGCTTGGCCGGATTCTTCTACGCGCGGGCACTGTTGTTGGCAGAGTGGCGTGAGGCAACCATCCTCAAGTTGCAGCGGGCCGCTCACCAGGTGGACATGCGCCTGGGTCGTTACAAAGGCTGGCTGCAGATCTATGGAGACGCCGTCGAACAGGGGTATCCAGTTCTTGTCCAGCGCTGGATCACGGAGAAACTCAGAGCGACCGAGGGGGTGGCGGGAGTTCGTCTCAGCACGGTGCGCGGGGACCACCAGCGGCCAGCCACCGGGGGCGACAGCGTGGAGCGTGATTCCGGCCACCATGATGGGCATGGTGGGGGGCGGCGAGGCGACGGAGTCCATCAGCGTCGCCAAGTCATCGAAGTGGGCTCGCCGCGGTTCGATTCTATCCTGGCCCACGAAACTGTTTCCCTCACCGCTGATCTTGCCGATTCCAATGGAGGGAGTGTTGGGCGACTGGAGGTGGCGGTCCATTTCGATTCCTTGATGGAAAACGTGGTGTCTTCTAATTGGTGGCAAGGCTATCAGGCCTACCTGGTGGACCAGAACGGTACGATTCTGACCTGCACCACTCGGCGAGAGCTGTGCCGCCTCGGTGAAGCTAACGACCCGTTGCAAGCGGCTACAGTCAATGCCTTGCAGAAGGAGTCGAGCGGGACCATCCTCGGACCTGGCCATCCGCCAGAGGAAGTGAGTGGGTTCTATCGGCTCGAAGAAGCCCCCTGGAGTCTGGTGGTGTTTGCCCCGGGGCGGGAGATCTTGGCGCCCGTCATTCATCTTCGCAATTACTACTTCGCCATCGGCAGCGGGGTCATCGTGTTGGTGTTGCTGTTGATTCGTTGGGTCACCGGAGGAACCGCCGCGGCCATCCGGGATGTGGCGGGCGCAGCCCAACGTGTTGCCCACGGCGATTACGCCATTGTCCTGGAAAGCTGCCGGGCGGACGAGGTGGGGCAGCTAGTCAGCAGTTTTAACCAGATGGTGCAGCAGCTGGAAGCTGGCATGCGCATGCGACAGGCACTAGATCTGGCCATGGAAGTGCAACAGAGCCTTCTGCCGACAGTGCCGCCACGGGTGAGCGGGCTCGACATTGCGGGCCGGAGCCTCTATTGCGATGAAACCGGCGGTGATTACTACGATTTCCTGCAATTTGCGGAGTGGGGGGCGGGGCGAGTCGTAATAGCTGTTGGGGATGTCGCTGGGCATGGTATTGGCGCGGCGCTGCTTATGACTACCGCCCGTGCCCTGCTGCGTGCGCGCTTGATTCAACCCGGAAGCCTCTCCCAGGTCGTGGCCGATGCCAACCGCCTGTTGTGTATGGATACCGCTCACAGCGGCAACTTCATGACACTATTCTTGCTGCAATTGGATGCCGGCCGGCGGCAGGCAAGCTGGATTCGTGCTGGACACGACCCCGCCACGGTTTATGATCCGTGCACCGATGCATTCAGCGATTGCGTGGGGGAAGGCATGGCCATGGGTGTGGACCAATGCCAGTTGTTCCAGGAGAATCAACTCGACGGATGGAACCCGGGGCGGGTCATCCTAATCGGAACCGACGGCATCTGGGAAACGGAAAACGCCGATGGCGTGATGTTCGGCAAGGACCGACTGCGGGCCCTCATTCGTAGCCATCGCGACGGTTCTGCCGCCGACATTCTGCAGGCCATCATCGATGCCATCCAGAACTTTCGTCAGACAGCCCCCCAACTCGATGACATCACCCTGGTGGTTGTGAAGATCATCTAATGAACCGAGCGCTCTGGCGGGTGAATGTCAGTTGCCGTGATACAATCTCTTGCCGCACGCAAGCCACGAAGGGTAAGTGTCTCCCCGGCCTGGGGGCTTGGCGAGAGCCGAAGGGTATTTCAGAAACGGAGTAGCCTCAATGGATCTGCAAACTGCTCGGGAGCTGGCTTGCAGCCAGGTGGTTCCCAAAGGCACCGAATGGGTGACGCTGGATCAGGCGTTGGGCCGCGTGCTGGCGGAGCCGCTCACGGCCTGCCGGGACCTCCCCCCGGAATCTCGCTCACGCATGGATGGCTATGCGCTGCGAAGCAGCGATTTGTCAGGGATGGCTGCGGACTGGTCAACATTGCGGCTGGCGGCCGGTTGCGCCGCTGCCGGGCATGCCAATCAACAGCCGCTGGCGACCGGGGAATGCTTGCGGATCCTTACTGGGGCACCTCTTCCCGTCTCGGCTGATGCGGTAGTGGCCCAAGAAGACGTGGATGTGCGGGCCAACATGGTGATTGTGAAGCGCGCCGTGACCGCCGGCCAGTGGGTGGTCCCGCCGGGAGCTGATGTGCGAGTCGGGGAACTGGTGCTTGAGATGGGCACCATACTCACCCCGACCACGCTGGCCCTGGCAGCTGCCCTGGGTTATGCTGGCCTCAAGGTCCATCGACAGCCGCTCGTGGCCCTGCTGGCCACCGGCGACGAACTCATGGAGCTGGGTGAAACCCGTCCCGGGCCGCATGCCTACTGCAACAACCGCTATCTATTGGGCTGGATGGTGCGGCTGCAAGGCGGAATTCCCGTGCACCTGGGAGTAGCCAGAGATGATCCGGAGGTAATTGCCTCCAGACTGGCCGCCGCGGATGCGGATCTGGTTATCACCACCGGCGGCATTGGTCACGGTGACCGAGACTTTGTGCTGCAGGTCTGGAAAAATCTGAGTGTGGCCACTCTTTTTCGCAAAATCAAACTTTCGCCGGGCCGTCACAGCGCTTTAGGCTGTAGCGGTCGCCGCCTTTTCTGTGCCCTGCCGGGCAACCCCTGGGCCGCCCAAGTGGTGTTCACAGAAATCGTTGCGCCGATGCTGCGCCGTTGGCAGGGATATATCCGCCCGGAGCCGCCGGCCCTGACTGGGCGCCTGGCAAGCCCTTTACAAAACCGTTCCGGGCTGCACCTCACGGTCCGAGGCCTGGTGGAAAATCGTGAAGGAACCTGGACTTTCCTGCCGGACCGCTCCAAAGGGCTGTCCCTGTTCGCTCAGCTTCAGGCTTCCCCGGCCTACGCTCTGATCCCACCGGAAGTCGAGGAAATGCGCCAAGGAGACATTGTTCGGCTGAGACTGTTCGCTATGTCGCTGATGGCGGTTACCTTTGCCGAATCATAGGCTAATCTCGCCATGGAGTTGCCCCAATAGCTCCTCTGCTGCACTGATTCGCCTGGCTCCGGTGAACGGTTACGGTGATTTCAATAAGTTACTCAGAAGAAGAGAAAGGGCGGGTGAGGGTTTGTGAATTTGGCAACTCACCCCTCACCCCACCCCACTCCCTCAGCAAGAGGAAGTTTCAGGATGAAACCACATACAACTAGAATGACGCAACTTTGGTGCCGGATGAGAGACTCATAAGGATATTAGAATAAGGCTTGGATATCAGCGACTTGAGAGGATGTAAGGACATCGAGCGTGGTTTACCCATAGAGTTTGCACAGAATCATGGGCAGTCATTGGAACCATGAGTGTGCAGAAATCGGCTGAGGCTCAGTGATAAAAGGATCGAGCACCATGCACATTTTCCCGTGCATCCTGCCCCGTTTCGGTAAGGGTAAGGTCTTTGCGGGAATATCTTGGTGGCGAAAGGGCGGCTAGCTCAAACCAGCAGGGGTGGTGGTCTCCCCCCTTGAGCAGCAAAGCACCAAGGGTTGTGCTGAGTGCTCAGCTCGGTGGTCAAGCCTGGAAGCTTCCAGACAGGCTCAAAACGGTCGCTTACTCAGATGGCAGGTCTGCAAGGTCACTGACCTTTGGTCGGCGCCGCCGTCCGGCCAGCCAGCTTTGGATGGATTCCATATAGACGTAGAACACCGGCGTTACATATAGCGTCAAGAGCTGCGAGAAAAGCAGTCCGCCGATGACGGCAAGGCCCATGGGCTGGCGCGATTCGCCGCCGGCTCCGTAGCCCAGGGCGATGGGGATAGTGCCCATAAGGGCCGCCATGGTTGTCATCATAATGGGACGAAAACGCACCACACAGGCTTCATAAATGGCGTCCACGGCGTTCTTGCCGTCATTCTTGCGGGCTTCAATGGCGAAGTCGATCATCATGATGCCGTTTTTCTTGACCAACCCCACCAGCATTATGACCCCCACAAACGCGTAGATATTTAGGTCCATCCTGAAGATCATCAGCGTCACCAGGGCTCCGAATCCTGCAAAGGGCAGCGCTGACAGGATGGTCAAGGGGTGGATGAAACTTTCGTAGAGAATTCCCAGCACCAGGTAGATGACCAGAATGGCCATGATGAGCAGCAGTCCCAAGCCTTGCATGGAGGTTTGAAACGCCTGAGCGGTCCCCTGAAAACTGGTGGTGATGGAGGCCGGCAGCAGCGTTCGGGCCATTTTGTCAACCGCGTCTACCGCCGGCCCGATCGCATACCCCGGTTGCAGGTTGAAGGAAATGGTCACTGCCGGGAGTTGTCCCAGGTGATTGACGGTGAGCGGCCCCACGGTGCGCGTGAGTTTCGCCACGGTGTGCAGCGGTACCAACGACCCGCTGGATGATCGCACATAGAGCAGGGAAAGCGCTTCCGGGTCCAATTGGTACTGAGGTTCCAGCTCCATGATGACCCGGTACTGGTTGTTGGGTGCGTAGATGGTGGAAATCTGACGCGAACTGTAGGCCGTGTACAGGGCGTCTTCAATCTGTTCGGCGGTGACACCGAGGGTTGCGGCTTTGTCTCGATCGATTTCCACATCCACCTGCGGATTGGTGATCTGAAGATCGGTGGTCACGTCCAGAAAACCCGGCAAGCCCCGCATCCTTTCGGCCAGTTGCGGGCCAAACCGATAGAGGTCGGACGGGTCCGGACTCTGGAGCGTATACTGGTACTGGCTTTTGGTGAGCTGGCCACCAATGCGGATAGGCGGCGGGTTCTGCATAAAAACCCTGATACCTGGTACTTGTGCAAGTTTTGGCCGCAATTGTGCGATGATCTGGTCTGCGGAGTACTTGCGTTCTTTTCTGGGTTTAAGGCGGATAAAAATGGTGCCGGAATTGATGGTGGCCGCTGTCCCACCGCGCGCTCCAGCCGCGGACATAAAGGACAAAACGTTGGGATCGGCTTGGACCACGGCGGCGACAGCCCGCTGGTGTTGGACCATGGCATTGAAGGAGATGCCTTCTGCCGCTTCGGTCAGGCCAAAGATCTGGCCAGTGTCCTCGCTGGGGATAAATCCTTTGGGGATCTGCCGAAACAGGATAGATGGTGGCGATCAGAATCACCGCCGAAAAAATCATGGTAATGTGCCGATGCTTGAGGACCCAGCGCAGCCCCACTTCATAAATGCGGAGCATGCCGTCAAAAGCCCGTTCCGACCAGGTGTACAACCAGCCCCTATTAAGGTTTTCTTGATGTCGCAAGAATCGGCTGCAGAGCATAGGGGTGAGAGTCAGCGAGATGAAGCCGGAGATGAGTACCGCCACGCCAATGGTCACGGCGAATTCATGAAACAGACGCCCCAAAATGCCTCCCATGAACAACACCGGGATGAACACGGCCGCCAGGGAAAGCGTCATGGACACGATGGTGAAGCCGATTTCCCGGGAGCCGTTGAGTGATGCTTCCAGCATATCTTCGCCCATCTCCCGGTGCCGGACGATGTTTTCCAGCATGACGATGGCGTCGTCCACCACAAATCCAACCGAAAGAATCAGGGCCATGAGCGACAGGTTGTTGAGGCTGAAGCCCAGCAGGTACATCACGGCAAAGGTCCCGACGATGGACATGGGCATGGCCATACTGGGAATGATGGTGGCGACCAGGTTTCTCAGGAACAGGAAAATCACCAGGACGACAAGTAACAAGGTGAATAGCAGGGTGAATTTGACATCGTTAACGGAATCTCGGATGGAAAGCGAGCGGTCGTAGAGGACATGGAGTGACACCGAAGCCGGCAGTTGGCTGCGAAAGGTGGGCAGCAGGTTCTTGATGGAATTGGCCACTTCCACGGTGTTAGTGCCCGGCTGGCGCTGGATGGCCAAAATGATAGCGCGTTGGTCGATATACCAGGCGGCCGTCTTGCTGTTTTCGACGCTGTCGATGACCTGACCCAGGTCCTGAAGTCGAACCGGCTGCCCCTCCCGGTAGGCCACAATGATCGGTCGGTAGGCGGCGGCATCGGTGAGCTGGCCGCTCGCTTGCACGGTGAAGGCGCGGTGGGTTCCATCCAGGGTTCCGGTCGGCAGGTTGACATTGGCGCCCTGGACCGCCCGGGCCACCTCATTGATGCCGATGCCGCGGTAGAACAGGGCTCTGGGATTGAGCTGGACCCGGACCGCATATTTTTGTGTCCCGAACACCAGCACCTGCGCCACCCCGCTGATGGTGGAAATGCGCTGGGCCATAAGCGTTTGCCCGTATTCATCCAAACTGTACAGGGGCAGTGTCGGGGAAGTCAGCGTCAAATAGAGGATGGGTTGATCTGCCGGATTAACCTTCTTGTAGGAAGGGGGACTGGGCATGTCCCTTGGCAGCTGGGTTTGGGCGCGGGCAATGGCGGCCTGAACATCCTGAGCGGCCGCGTCCAGATTGCGGCTCAGATTGAATTGCAGGGTGACCTGGGTGGTGCCTTGCAGGTTGGTGGAACTCATGGAATCCAGCCCGGCAATGGTGGAGAATTCCTTTTCCAGTGGGGTCGCCACCGCCGAAGCCATGGTATTGGGGTTCGCCCCAGGCAGCTGAGCGGTGACCAGGATGTTGGGGTAATCCACGTTCGGCAAATCGCTGACGGGGAGACGGCGGTAACCCATGATGCCAAAGACCAGGATGGCCAGCATGATCAGCGTGGTGGTGACGGGACGGCGGATGAAAGGTTCGGCAATGTTCATGACGGGCTATCCGGCGATTTGGCAGGGTTCTTGATATCGGCCCGCGCTCCTGGAACCAGCCGCAGCTGCCCATCGATCACCACATTTTCCCCAGCTTGCAGCCCCTTGTCCACCACCGCATCCTGATCAATGTAGAAGCCTATCGTTATGGGACGTATTTCCACGGTTGCATCGGGTTTGACCACAAACACATAAATCCCCTGTTGACCCGACTGAATCGCTGCCGCAGGGATGGTCAGGGCATTGGGCCGTTCGGCGAGGGTCAAAGCCACATCAACGAACTGGCCCGGCCACAACCGGCGGTCGGTGTTTTCATAGGTGGCCTTGAGCCGGATGGTGCCGGTGGTCGTGTTGACCGAATTGTCGATGAAAGTGAGCTGGCCCTCGATGGGTTGCGCGTTGTTGCCGGGAATGCTGGCACCCACCTTGAGCGTCCCGGCAGCGGCATAGCGTTGGATTTCGGCCAAGTGCTTTTCGGGCACGGCGAAACTGGCCTGAATGGGTTGGATCTGGCGGATGTAGACCATGGGGTCGTCCGGGTTGGCTTTGATGGTATTGCCCGCATCCGCCAGTAGATTGCCCGTGCGACCTGAGATCGGGGCGTAGATGGTGCAGTAGCTGAGCTGCAGGCGAGCGCTTTCCACCGCAGCCTGATCGGCGTTTAGGGTGGCCCTGAGGGCCTCGGCGTTGGACCGCACCTCGTTGTATTTCTCCTGGCTCACATAATTCTTCTGGACCAGTTCCGCATAGCGTTTGGCATCCATCTCCGCATTCCTGGCCAGAACGGTGTTGCGAGCCAGCTTGGCCTGGGCTTCGGTCAGGGCCGTCTGGTAGGGCCGGGGATCGAAGGTGAAGAGCAGATCACCGC
Source organism: uncultured delta proteobacterium (assembly GCA_963828705.1). Lineage (GTDB taxonomy): Bacteria > Desulfobacterota > Syntrophobacteria > Syntrophobacterales > Syntrophobacteraceae > CAWDJT01. Next base: position 60,410 of record CAWHGA010000013.1, on the reverse strand, counting down.
GTTTCACTTCGTCGCCCTCCCTGAAGTGCACCTCGAACAACTCACCCATGATGCGCGGCTTGATGCCCACCGTGGCATATGCTTCTACGGTGCCGATGGTGCGTATTTGAATGGGGACCGTCCTTTGCACTGCGGCCGCCACCGTGACTGGGATAGCTGGTGGTGTCTTCGATTGTTCTGCCTTCTTCTCGCTACAGGCGGGTGTCCACAAAGTGCTGCAAAGCACAGCCCACAACAACCAGCGGGCCAGGTGACAGGAGGGAGGTGACGCTTCGCGGAAGTTCAGCTCTGCGTTAGAGATTCGCTTCGATCATGAAGACCTCCGTGTAACGGTGGTGAAGTCAGCAGGATTGACGCCGCAGGCGCTAGAAACGACGTAGTCGTTTAGCCCTGGGGGGTGCTTCCCAACTCCGGCAAGGGGCTGCCCTGGTTTTGCATCCCTTTGTGGAAAATGGTGACAACGGCATCGATGGTTTCATCTGGAGTCAAAGACTGCAGAGCCTGGTCCCCATAGATTTCACGAAGCAGGACAAAATAGAAGACCATCCCGACCAGACAACGTGCCGCAATGGCCGGATCGATCGGACGCAGAACGCCGTCGTCACAGCGTTCTTGCAGGTAGTCTGCCAAAAATTCAAAGAACTTGGTCATGGGACCCGCCATGAACATCCGTGCCAGATCATGACCTTCCAGTGCGCTGAACAGGAGCAGCCGCATAAAGGTGGTGTCGCCACTGTGATGTTGGAGGAAGCTCCGGATAATGGTGGCAAACACCTGGCGATCGTCCTTGTTGCGCATCGCCTCCACCGGGAAAAACAGCGATGCGGTCTTCTTAAGCTTCTCATCGATGATGGCGGCGTAGAGGTCTTCCTTGTTCTGAAAATGGCTGTAGATCATGGCTTCACTGATGCCGGCGCGTTCCGCGATCTTGCGGGTGGTGGAGCCGCTGAAACCGTTTCCGGAAAACACCTCCATGGCTGCGCGGATGATTTCCTTGCGTCGCTCTTCTCCTGTCAGCCGTTTCTGTTTCGCCGCCATGGTGGGTCCTTCCTGCCTGTGGTCCGAGGCCAATGGTTGGAGTGTGCCCAATGGGTTGAGGAGCAATTTAGTAAGCATTCACTAAAATCAATGAATCAAACCGATTTCCTTGTCAATTGTTTTGTCGCGGCTTTTCTGGCACATTGAGTGAGTCAAACCGCACGGACAGGAACGCAGGTGGGCTGATCGATCCTTGGATTCCTTCACGACAGGAGCTCAGTAGCGTTACGATAATGGTTTGAGTAAGATCGGCAGCCCCACCAGCCTGGCGAGCCGTTAACATTCCCGCCGGGTGATATCGATCGTATCGCCGCCAATGCCACCATGCTGGCCGGCAAATGGCGGCTCAAAACCTGCACCAAAGAAGTCATCGCGGAAATCCTCAGGCTTTGCCGCTAAACGCTGGCAGTGAGGGGCTCAGATCGAGCTGGATAATAGCTCTTCTGCTCTCACCAAGTGTCCAGGGCGCAAGGTGAGTCTGTTTTTCAGGCAAATTCGGACAGATGCCAGGAGGACGAGTCATTCTTGGCGTCTTAACAGGAGGCAAAGCGGATTGAGGGGACACGCTTGAGCAGACGGTATCTTGGGTGGGTGTCTGGTGAAACAGGATATGAAGTCACAGAGAGGGGGCTGCGACCCCCTCTCTGCCGGTATACGCTACTTCTTCTTCGCCGCCGGCTTGGCTTTCTTGGCGGGGCCCTTCTTCTTGCCTCCTTGATTGACCGCATCCTTCAGTTTCTTGCCAGCGGTGAAGCGTACGGCCTTGTGGGCCGCAATGGTGATCGCAGCGCCGGTACCGGGGTTCCGGCCGCTGCGTTCTGCCCGCTCAACCACTTTGAAACTGCCGAACCCGATGATGCTGGCGGCGCCTTCGGCTTCCAGCGCGCTCATCATGCTGGCAAAAACCGCATCAATCGCGGCCGCCGCCGTCTTCTTCGGGACCTTGATGCTTGCTGCCACCTGGTCTACCAACTGTGTTTTGCCGAATGCCATCCCTTTGATCCTCCTCCTTGTGGTTTACGGATAGGTGCCGATGAGCCGCTCCCGCCCAACGAAAGAGCGACCAGTTCAGGAATTGGCAGGGTGTCGAACACCCTGTCCACACGAACGAAGGTTCAATCCGTGGGTGGTCGTGTGGTCGTGCACTAGCCTGAAGCAATGCAAATCGGCGCAAACGCCCCGCATCCTTCCCCAACAACCATACCGCTTCGATAAGTTCGCCACACCGAAGTTGCATGCCTTTCGCCAAATGCCTTGGCTAAGCCGTTTGGTTTCCCTGCCAATAGGGTCTTACATGGAGCCCGGAATATGGCAAACCCCGCGTGGGGGTGTTCCAGTATCAATACAGCAGCATGAATGGTCTGATAACGGTCATCTACCGGTTCGGATGGGTCTGGAACTCCGTCCCAGGCCAGCGCAAGTGGGGGAGCAAGAAGTGAATTCCTATATACTGAGGAACGCGGGGGTAACGCAATGAAAAATGTGGGTGGGGTGGTGTTCCAACGTTTTTTTTATTGGTACAGTGTGATCGCGAGATTGTCTTCACAAGGCTGACGAACATGCCGACAGTCGCATTGACCTTGGAGAGTTGGAAGATTACCAAATAAGAATGGGGAGTGATCGTTCAGAACAGAGCCGGAGACGTAGAGTGTGGATGAAACACCTCCCAGGTGGTTGAATCAATGAATCCTCCAGCTTATTGCTAGGGTGTCTTCTGATCACGATATATTCTCCAGGTTCAGGGGAAGCGTTGACGCCCTTGGACATTGGAAACGGATGAAGAGACCGAGGAGTTTGGACCATGAAGAACTTGTTAAGCCGCTTGCCCAATAAGAACGAAGATGAATTGTCAGGTTCAGCCGTATCTGTGCATTCGTCTCTCAAGGGCAAGCCAAGGATGTCTTGCTGACCGCCCAGGCAATCGGCTCAGGTGAGCCTGCCAAGCCTTCGTCAATCCTTCGTGACGGGTGCGGTAACCACCCCGGCTGGTCAGGTGCCCCGCGTATCATCTTTTCTTGCTGGGGTGGATCGGTGGGGAACGGTCAAGGCCCGCTGGGGAGTGGGACGCATGCACTACCTCGTCGATCCGGGTTTGTACGCCCTGGGTGAGCCCGACAGCCAGTCGCCGGTGTTGGTTACCGCCAATTACAAGTTGAGCTTCGACGCTTTGCGTCAGGCTCTTCCAGGGCGCGACGCCTGGCTGCTGGTGCTTGATACTCAGGGAGTTAATGTTTGGTGCGCCGCCGGTAAGGGCACCTTTGGCACTGATGAATTGGTGGCACGAATCGGGAGCAGCGGATTGGAGCAGGTGGTAGCGCATCGTCAGGTGATTTTGCCGCAGTTGGCCGGACCGGGGGTGGCCGCCCATCTTGTGAAGAAGCTTTCCGGGTTCAAGGCTTTGTTTGGTCCCATCCGCGCTGATGACTTGCCTGCATTTCTCGACGCCGGCTTCCAGGCGGTCCCTGCCATGCGCCGCAAGACCTTTGACCTCGGCGAACGCACCGTGCTTATACCCGTGGAGTTGGTGGGGGCGCTTAGGGCTGCCGCCATCATTATGCCAATTCTCGTCCTGTTGGGTGGACTTGGCGGTTCCCAAGGGTATTGGCATAATGCTCTTCATTTCGGTGGCCATGCTGCAGCGGCTTTGCTCATAGCCATTTTGGCCGGAGCGGTGCTGACCCCCCTGTTGCTACCCTGGCTACCGGGGCGAGCGTTCTCCCTGAAGGGACTCACGGTGGGGTTGGTGGCAGCTTTTCTTTTCAGCTGGTGGCAGGGTTTGGAACTGAGTTTCTGGAGCAGCCGTCTGGACGCCCTCGCCTGGCTTCTCCTGATCCCGGCCGTGGCGGCATTTCTCGCCATGAATTTCACCGGGGCATCCACCTACACATCGCTTTCCGGAGTCAAGAGGGAGATGAGGTGGGCTATTCCACTGCAAATTGGCAGTGTGGTGGTGGGTTTGGGTCTGTGGCTGACTTCGCGTTTCCTGGCTTGACGACGGGTTCCCGGTGTGGTCCGGGAGACAGCCTACACGGCCGGTTTTCTAGGTCGTTCGTGGTGGCTGTTGATGACAAGGGTCAAGAACTGGTGGTCACTATAAGAGATTAGCAAAGGCAGGGGTTTCTGATGACATATTTGATCTATCTTAAAGATGTGGTGACGCTGCAGTTGCATGAAGAGAGGTGCACCGGGTGCGGCCAGTGCCTGATCGTCTGCCCGCATGCTGTGCTGGCGAGGTCCAACGGTCGAATGGCCGTTGTCAACCGCGATGCGTGCATGGAATGTGGCGCCTGTGTCCGGAACTGTCCGGCGGAAGCCATTCAGGTCCAGGTCGGAGTCGGCTGTGCCCAGGCGGTGATCAACTCCATGTTAGGGCGGCAGAGTTCCTCATGCTGTTGTGTTATCGAATCATCCCCGGCGGACTCCGCGGCCGCATCGCGTCAGGGTGGCGGCAACACGAGCGGACTGGGCTGCTGCTAGAAGGTGTTCCGAGTAGCCTTCATGTCCCGCAAAGACGCCAAGGTACCAGTAGGCACATATCCTTAAACCCTACCGGCTTACCCACAGCGCGGCCTTTTCGAGGATTTCCAGAAGGTTGGTGCTGCGAGAACCAATCATCCACTTCTTGAACATGCCCTTGGGTTTAGCGCCGCCGCGACCGACCGCCACCGCGGCGTAGGCTCCCCGCTCGACCTCTTCCAGAATGGTTTTGACCACTTTATTGCTGCGTTTCACCAGGATCTTGATGCGTTCCGGGGGAAGGGCGTTTTCCGTCAGTTGGGTGTGGGCTTGTTGGAGAATGACATCAACGTTTTTGCCCTCGCCGCTGTCGACGTGAAACAGGGTCACGTTATGGTCTTCTTCGCCGTTCAGGATGAAACCTACGTGGTCGGCGATGCGCAGGCTGGGTTCGGTTTCGTCCACACACAGCAGCACGTTCTTGCGCCCCATTTCGGGGCGCCGGCAGATCCACAGCGGGAAATCAACATCCCGGTCGAGCATTTCGCGACTCACGCTGTTGGAAAATGCGCCTTCAAACAAGTGTGTAGCCTCTTCGGCCCAGCACCACGGCATCGTAGAGTCCCTCGCGGCCTTCCATGATGATATCCTTGACCGTTCCGTGCCGTTTGAAGATGAGTCTGGTCGTGAGGTTCTCGCGCACACAGACATGATCACAAAGGAAGCGGAGGCTCGTGTCCAGAGCATTCTGCCCCTTGGCCCGATAAAGTTCGGCCATTTTGCGATCCATTTGGTGCTGCAGGGCGGCTTCACGGGAATCCATGGCGTCGAATCGCGGGGCCACGTAGAAAAGCGTCAGTCTGGTGTCGGTTTTATTCCGGAAAAAGGAGGCGATGAAGCGCACTCCGTAGAGGGAATTCAAGTCATCACCGACGGTCAACAACAAGTGTTTCTTCATAGTCGCTTCCTTCCGGGTGGGTTGGGCTGGGGGACGGTCTTGAAGCCAGCAGTGAGTTGGCGGTTACCTCGCTGAGGCCGGCGCGGCCGGGATCGGCAAGGCGCTGGCCAGAGCCATCCGCAGGGCTTCCACCGCCAGTTCGGCGCAGTGGAATTCTTCCTGGGGAAGGGTTTCAAGAAAACCGAAGACGCTGTCCGGGTCAAGGTGCCTGGCGTCCTGTAGGGGTTTGCCTTCAGCCAGGTGCACCACGGTGTTCGCACAGGCTACGATGTACAGGCAGCCATTGGTCTCAAACGAAGCCCCCCGGATGCGGTCATCCTGGATCTGTAAGAAGATTTCCACGGTATCACCGCAGGTCCCTTGCGCGGTACCGTATCCATTTGCCGGTGTGAGCTTCTCCCGCTTATCTGCCCGCAGCGCCATTTCCAGGAACGTCAACGAGTGCTTCTGCCAGAAATCGAGATCTCCCATGTTTGCCCGAATCCTTTCACCACTTCTTGGACGGTGACCGCTCAGTATGGAAATGCCCGAGAAGTGAAGGCGCGCCAGTTTGAGGGCGTTAAACCTTTAGCTGTGGCGCCCTCACGCCGCCCCACTGCCACAACACCGGTAGCGGGGATCCTAGCCAGCCGCTCAGAGGCTGCTCGAATATTGCCTCGCCGCCACTTATTGGCGCCATGACGAGCGCCCTGCCGAGGTGACGGCAATTCCCCGATGTCGTTCCGTGATCTTAAAGAAATCTGTAAATTATCTCAACAGTGGGAAACTCATTATGGTAAAATCAGGGTAAATGAACTGCCAAAACAACGTGCGCGGTGATCCTTCACAGGAATCCTTTGCGGAAGGCTCCTGGGGTTGTTGCGATTCGAGTTGCCAGAGCGGCTTGCGGAACAATGGTCGAGAGGCCTGGAGGCTTTGTTGTCCGCACAGATAGCCAGGGGTAAAGGCTGGATCGACCATCGGAGAGGGGCAAAAAATCTGGAGAGTACTGTTTATAGATGACGAGGAGGGGATTCGCAAGGTCATGGCCATTAGCCTTGCGGATGCCGGCTATGAAGTGCTGACCGCGGCCGACGGCGAAACCGGCCTTCGGCTCTGCCAGGAGCACGCTCCCCAGATTGTGATCACCGACATCCGCATGCCCGGAATCGATGGCCTGGAGGTGCTGCGCCGGCTCAAGGAACGGGATCCTGATCGGGAAGTGATCGTGGTGACCGCTTTTGGCGAGATGGAAACCGCCATTCGCGCACTGCAACTGGACGCCTCGGATTTTATCACCAAACCGATTCAGGATGAAGCGCTGGAAGTGGCGCTGAAACGGGCTAAGGAGCGTTATTCCAACCGTCGGGAACTCCGGGATTATACGGCACTTATCGAAGAAAAATGGATGGAGACCAGCGAAAAGCTGGCCCAGACCTACAACTTTCAAAAGAACCTGATTGAAAGTTCCATGGATGGTATCCTGGCTTGTGACCAGGAGTCCCGGGTGATCACCTTCAATCGAGCCCTGGAACAGATGCTGAGCTATGGCAAGGACGAAGTGATCGGCCGGTTGACCCTGTTTGACTTCCTCCCCATGGGCGAAGCGGAAAGGTTCAACGAAAAGCTTCGTTCCGGTGAATACGGCGGTAGGAATCGCCTGTCACTGTTTGAGACGACTCTGATTGCCAAGGATGGCCGCAAGCTTCCGGTGCAGCTTTCGGCCACGGTTCTTTTTGAGGACCAACGTGAGATCGGCATCGTGGGTTTCTTTCGGGACCTTCGCGAGATCCGTCGACTTGAGCAGCAGTTTGCCGATCAGACCAGACTGCTTCAGCAGGACAAGATGATCGCTTTGGGGAAGTTGGCTGCCAGCGTCGTCCATGAAATAAACAACCCGCTGTCGGGTATCCTCAATTACATCCGCCTGATGATCAAGATCATGGGGCGTGGGCCGCTGAGTGCGGATCACCAACAGAAATTCAAAGAATTCCTGGGTTTGATGGAAAGCGAAACCAGCCGCTGTTCGCAGATCGTCAGCAACCTGCTGGCCTTTGCCCGACAGTCGCGACTGGATTTTGCCGAAACCAACCTGGACGATTTGCTCCACAAGTGCCTTATGCTCAGCGCACACAAGCTTGCTCTGCAAAACATCACAGTGAAAACATCTTTCGATGCGAACATGCCTCTGGTCATGGGAGATCACAACCAGATCCAGCAATGTGTCATTAACCTCATCTTTAACGCCATCGATGCCATGCCCAATGGTGGCACACTGACGCTGCAAAGCGCTTTTAATGCCGCATCCAAGCATGTGGAAATCAGCGTACAGGATAATGGCTGTGGCATCAGTAAGGAAGACCTGCCCTATATTTTCGACCCCTTTTTCACCACGAAGAAGGAAGGGAAGGGAATTGGTTTGGGATTGTCAACCGTCTATGGCATCATGGAACGGCACAAGGGCAGCATTGACGTGGAGAGTGAACCAGGCAAGGGGAGTGTCTTCACTTTGAAGCTTCCCGTTAGTTGATGGTGTGGCATATGACTTTCGGCACTTCTACTATTCATCACGTTTACCTAGAGAGTTTACATAGATTAACCATCTGAACAAGCAGGTCCGCGTGCAGAATTATGCAAGGCATTCCGTATTTACACAAAAGCCTAATATTTCATTTGATCTTTCTAGTTGGATTAGTATTGCTCATTACAATATCTACATGGGCATATTTCAATATCCAATATCAGAAAGATAATACGGTTTATAATATTGTTGCTGAAATTGATCGATTTGGTAACACTATAAAACTAGGTACTCATTATGCTATGATGCTCAATGCTAAGGATGATATCAATCAGATAATCAATAATATCAGCAGACAGGAAGAAGTAAATAATATTAGAATCTACAACAAGCAGGGCCAGATCAAGTTTTCCAATGTGGCCGAGGAAGTGGATCAAATAACCAATATTAAAGCGGATGCCTGTGATATTTGTCATCGCCGTGAACCACCTCTGGAAATCGTGTCAATAGGGGAACGTACCCGTATCTTCGATTCAGACAAAGGTTATCGACTTCTAGGAATCATCAGCCCGATCTATAATGAACCCAGTTGTTCCGCCGATGAGTGTCATTATCACCCGACCGATAAGAAGGTGTTGGGTGCTCTGGACGTGGTGGTCTCACTGGAAAAGACGGACCTGCAGATCCTGGCGTACAAGCAGGGCCTCATCGCCATGGCGGTAGTGAGTTTTGTGGGGACTTCGACCATCATCGGGTTCTTCCTGATGATTTTCGTCAACCGCCCGATCAAACAACTCATTGTCGGGACCGCTCTGATCGGTGAGGGCCGTTATGACCATCAGGTGGAAGTGAGTCGTCAGGACGAGATTGGCCAGCTGGCCAGCGCCATCAACCAGATGGGGAGGCAGATTGCCGAAAAACAGGACGAGCTTAATAAGCAACGAGATGAATACCAGGGCCTGTTTGAAAGGGTGCCCTGTTATATTACGGTTCAGGATCGGAACCTGCGGGTACTGAAGCATAACCGGGAAATCACCAGGAACTTTGATCCACACCCGGGAGATTTTTGTTATCGCGCCTACAAGAAGCGCGATGAACCCTGTGAGATCTGCCCGGTGGCAAAAACCTTTGAGACTGGTGTGACACACGAAAGCGAAGAGCTTGTGGTGAGCAAAGATGGGGTCGAATCGTGGTTGTTGGTGCGTACCGCTCCCATTCGTAACTCCACACGGGAGATCACCGCAGTGATGGAGATGAGCCTCGACATCACGCAACTCAAACATTTGGAAAAGGAGATTCGCCGTTCCGAAGAGAAGTACCATACCATTTTCAACAACATCCCCAATCCCGTCTTTGTGCTTGACGAAGAGACCATGGAGATCCTCGACTGCAATGATAGTGTGAGTTCGGTTTACGGCTTGCACCGCCGGGAGGTGCTTAGCCGGTGTTTCCTGGATTTCTTCGAACCGATGGAACGCGACCATTACCGGACTCAGCTTAGGACCTCCAACATTCTGAACCAGGTGCGGCAGATCACAGGAGGCGGCAAGACCATCTATGTCAATGTCCACGTGTCACCGTCCGAGTACCTTGGTCGTGCCGCTCTGCTGGTGACCACAAGCGACATCACCAAACGGCTTATGGCCGAACAGCAGTTGATCCAGGCCAGCAAGATGGCTACCCTCGGCGAGATGTCGGCAGGTGTGGCCCACGAACTCAATCAACCCCTCTCGGTGATCAAGACGGCCAGCAATTATTTGCTGAAGAAAGCCCGGAAGAAGGAAGCCGTCGATGACCAAATCCTCATGACCATGGCGGAAGAAATTGACAGTCATGTGGATCGGGCTTCCAACATCATCAATCACCTGCGGGAATTCGGACGCAAGGCGGAAGTGAAAAAGGAACGGGTGCAGGTCAACGATGCGATGGCCAGGGCTTTGGAGATCTTCCGGCAACAACTGAAACTGCGCGAAATTGAGGTCATCCGAGAGTTCGCCCCAAATCTACCGAGTATCCTGGCGGATGCCAACCGTCTCGAACAGGTCTTCATCAACCTGCTCATCAATGCGCGCGATGCCATCGAGGAAAAATGTGAACGGAAAGATCGCGCGAAGATCACTAAGGAAATTCACCTGAAGACCAGTTGTCAGGGGACCTCGGTTGTTGTGGAGGTCAGGGACACCGGGACGGGGATCCCTGAGGCAATCCTGGACAAGGTTTTTGAACCCTTCTTCACCACCAAGAAAGTGGGGCAGGGTACTGGTTTGGGTCTTTCCATCAGTTATGGTATTGTTCAGGATTACCATGGGATCATCAAAGTAGAGACCAGGGAAGGGGAAGGGACCAATTTCATTGTGCAGTTTCCCATTGCGAGTGAAAACTGATGGCCGACAAAATTCTGCTGGTAGACGATGAGGAAGGGATTCGCAAGGTCTTGGGCATATCCCTGGCGGACAGCGGCTACCAGGTGTGGACTGCCCAGAACGGTGAAGAAGCCCTCAGGCTGTTTCAGGAAATCCGGCCGCAGATCGTGCTGACCGACATCAAGATGCCGGGCATGGATGGTATCGAGTTGCTGCAGAGGATCAAGGAGCAAGACTCGGATACCGAAGTGATCATGATCACCGGCCATGGCGAAATGGACCTGGCGATTCGCAGCCTCAAACATGAAGCGACCGATTTTATCACCAAACCGATCCACGACGAAGTTCTGGAAATCGCCCTGAAGCGTGCCCAGGAACGCATCTCGATGCGGTTTGCCCTGCGGCAGCATACCGATAACCTCGAACAATTGGTGCAGGACAAGACCCGGAAGCTCCTGGAAGCGGAACGGCTGGCCGCGGTCGGGCAGACTGTGGCCGACCTGGCCCACGCCATCAAAAACATCACCGGAGGCCTCAAGGGCGGTGTGTTTGTCGTGGAAAAGGGTTTCGAGCTGGACAACCGCCAGTACTTGACGCAGGGTTGGGAAATGGTCAAGAGCAACGTGGAAAAGATTGCCAACATGGCCCTGGATCTCCTCAACTACAGCAAGGAACGGGAACCGGACTATGAGCGGTGCGATCCCAACCAGCCAGCGCAGCAAGTATGCGACCTGATGGTTTCCCGCTGTCAGGAGCACGGGGTGGTCCTGAAACGCGAGTTCGAACCCGATCTGGCTCCGTGCTGGATGGATCGGGAAGGAATCCATCGTTGCCTGCTCAACCTGGTCACTAACGCCATCGATGCCTGCGGGGAAAGGCCCGCCGCCGCCGGGATGGGTAAAGTGACGGTGCGATCTTGCCAGGCTGCCGGTTGGGCCGTCGAATACCAGGTGGAAGACAACGGCTGTGGCATGGATGGAGAAACCCAAGGCAAGCTTTTTCAGCGTTTTTTCAGCACCAAGGGAACCAAGGGGACCGGCTTGGGGTTAATGATCACCAGGAAGATCGTAAACGAACATGGGGGCACCATCGAGGTGGATTCTGCACTGGGGCGCGGGACCAGGTTCAGCATTCGTTTGCCGCGGGTGCAAAGAGCCTGACAGATCGATACTGAGCAAGTGGAGCAACTAAGAGAATGCTGTTTGATGACAGCTGGTAGATTTCAATGGTCCCAACAGAAATGGTTTCCAGAGGACTGTCTGTGGGCTATGTGATCTCCGTGGTGAACGGTTGAACGGAATTGGTTGCGGCCACAGGCCACACTGAGTCCTCATTTGAGCGGTTTATGGAGATGTTGGCGATAACTTCCAAACCAAAGAATCAACTGACTAGGAGAGGGAAAGGGCCATGGTAGAATACAAGAACATCCTGTTTTGTACTGATTTCTCCGATGATGCCGAAATTGCTTTCTTGCATGCGGCTGATCTGGCCAGAAAGCATAGTGCCAAGCTGCACATCTTCCACGTTGCCCATTCTTCCTATCGATATCAGCGGCAGATTGTGGATGAATACCTCCCCTCAAGGGGCCACCACTGAGCAGACATTCTTTGACGAAGATCTGGAAAAAAGGGCTATTGCGGTACTGAAGGACGCCTACGAGAAGCGTCTCGGCGGTGTCCAGGATTGTGTTTTTGTGGTCAAGAGTGGCGCTCCCGATGTGGAAATCATTCACTATGCCAAGAAACACAGTGTGGACCTCATTGTCATGGGAGCCTTAGGAAAATCCGACCAGGACCGCCTGGTCCACGGCAGCACCGTGGCCAATGTCTCCCGTTATGCCCACTGTCATGTGATGGCGATCAGAAACCCGGCCAAACAGTTCACGCTGCCCGGAAGCATGTACTAAGCTCAACCTTTTTGTCGGAGGGATAGAGAATGGCTAAGAAGATTCTAGTTGTGGATGATGAACAGCACATGAGGATATTCATGACCACCTTGCTGGAAACCAGCGGTTTCAAGCCGATTACGGCAGAAGACGGCAAGCAGGGTTTGGAGCTGGCTCGCCAGAAGAGACCCGCTGCCATCATTCTGGATGTCATGATGCCCAAAGAAAGTGGCTTTGCCATGTACCGGGAATTGAAAAAAGACAGTGAGCTCAAGAACATCCCGGTAATCATCGTATCCGGTTTGGCCCGGAAAACCTTCCTGCATTCTCACAAACTGCTGGACTTGCACCAGCAAGAAAGCATCCCGGAGCCGGCAGCCTACATCGAGAAGCCGCCGGAGGCCGATGAACTCCTGGAGGCCCTCAATAAAGTGCTCTCATCCTGATCGATATGAACAAGTGACGTCGAAGCCTGCAAGTAAACCATGTCCCGAACGCCCTCCCCAGATCGCCTCGGCAAGGGGAGGGCGGTGGCCAACTGCCGGCGGTGCTTTGGGTTATTTCCAGTAACTTCTCAATAAGTGTGGGCAGAACAGCCGTCTACAGAGCTTGTAGCTTCCGGCTCTTATATGAAAGTCACCAGCCCGTCACCCCCGCATGCTTTTGGCGGGGGTCCAGGGGTCTTAAGTCCCGCAAAAGGCATGACTGGATTCCCGCTAAGAGCATGCGGGAATGACGATCAGTGTTGCGTGCCACCAGTTATTGAGAAGTTACCAGGAAATTGCTACTCAGGCGTTCTCGGTACCTCCATTTGGAGGCGTTGCATCTTTCTGCGGAGGGTGTTCTTGTCGATTCCCAGTTCTCTGGCGGTGGCCATCCGACGCCAATGGTTGCGCTCAAGAGCTTCCCAGATTGCGCGCCGTTCAATATCCTTAAGATTCAAGCCCTGGAAATCAGTGATTTTGCAGGCGTGGACCTGGAGGTGTTCAGGAAGGCAACTCGGTTGAATCAATCCATCCCGGCAGAGAATGAAGGCGTATTCGATGACGTTTTCCAATTCACGGATGTTGCCGGGCCAATCGTGGCGCATGAACACACCCAGAGATTCGTGACTCAATCCCAGAATGCTCTTGTTCCGCAGCTTGTTGAGTCGGTCTATGAAGTGTTCAGCAAGCAGCGGAATGTCCTCCTTCCTCTCCGCAAGTCTTGGCAACTCCAGTTTGACCACATTTATGCGATAGTAAAGGTCCTTTCTGAAGGAACCTTCCAGGACCAGTAGCGCCAGGTCCTTATTGCTCGCTGCGACAATCCTGACATCGGCCTTGATGGTCTGCGAGGATCCCAGGGGTTCGTAGCAGCGCTCTTCGAGGACTCTCAAAAGACGAACCTGCAAGGCTGGAGAAATGTCTCCGATTTCGTCCAAAAAGAGCGTGCCGCCTTCCGCCATGGCAAAACGACCCAAACGGTTTCGTTTGGCATCGGTGAAAGCTCCGGCCACGTGGCCGAACAGCTCCGATTCGAGCAGCGTATCGGGAAGGGCGCCGCAATTGAGTGCCACAAACGGGCCCTTGGCTCTTGGGCTCAGAGCATGAATCGCACGGCTGAAGAGTTCTTTGCCGGTTCCACTCTCCCCCTGGACCAGCACCGTGCTTTCGCTTTGGGCAACGTCGGGAAGAATGGAAAGCAGTTTCTGCATGGTGGGAGATTTGGAAATAATGTCCCCGAACCGGTATTGTCGATCGATTTCCTTGCGGAGCGTAGCAACCAGGCTGAGGTCTCGAAACGTTTCCACCCCCCCAATGATTTCACCCGATTCATCTTTGAGGAGGGCAGTGCTGACGCTGATGGGGATCTCTTTGCCGTCAGCCCTGAGGATGGCGATAGGTTTGTCTACCACCCGTTTTCCGGTTCTTGAGCGTATACTTGAGGACGCAGGTCGTTTCACAGATATTGGCGCGGAAGACCTCGCAGCAGGGACGTCCAATAGCTTCGGCGGCCGAAATGCCGATTATCTCCTCGGCGGCACGATTGAAGGACGTAATCCGCCACTCCTGATCTACGGTGAACACCCCATCAGCAATGCTGTTCAAGATGATCTCGGTCTGTGGGGAAAGATCCGGCTGCTGTACCATGGGGGTCTGGGTTTCGTCTCTCTTCAACGGCTCCCTTGGTTGAGGCTCCTGATGCGTGCGCACGTTGCCTAAGAACCACCGGGGAGACAGGATCTTAGGTTTTCCGCAAGGCTCTCGAAAAGGGCATTCACTTCAGGTGCCGAGCAGGCTCCCTCAATCTCGACCAACCGGGTCACGGGGACTATATTTCCCGGAAGCCGGATCGATTGGTTCCCCGGATCAGATTTTCAGTTGATGATCCTATCAGTATCCCATATTCCACTACGAATCAAGCCGTTGTCACGAGAAAAGGACTTATTGCCTCACGCAGCCGATCAGGAAGAGCCTGTGAGCGCCAGTCGGGTCCGATTGACACCAGGCTCGCTTGCCCTTGTGCGACTACCTCATCGGTACCCGGACGGCGGAACCGAAACCCGAAGGTCAAGGACTTGTTGCCCATTTTGAGGATTGATACTGATAGAAGGATCTCCTCACCATACTTTACTGGCCGATGGAAATCACAGGTCGCGCCCACGATGGGGAGACCAAAACCCTGTTCTTGGTTGCGGAACATGGTGGCCGGTGGAAGCCCGAGATGTCGAAGGAATTCCTCAATGCCATGATGGCAGTAACGAAAATAAGAGGCGAAGTAGACCACCCCATAGGGGTCGGTATCCCCAAAACGAATGGTAATGGGGATTTCCAACGACGGCTGCTGATTGGTGACTCTCGATTCGGTCATGGTCTTTGGCCCTCCCATACAAGAAATTGACGAATACCATCAGAGATAACGGTCTTTTCCGATCCCACGATCGGCCAAGGCACATGGATGGTTCCTTCGATTCTAAAGGTGGAAAGCGCTGACAGCAGGATAACCCTGATCAACTTCAGTGGGATCTTACTTTTCCGCCACTTTCGAACAGGGGATACAGAGCGTCCGCGACCCGAGATGCGCCGTGCGGGTGACCATAGCCTCTTCGCCGCATCGGTCGCAGACTACGGAGTCTCTAATCTGGGCCAGGTCCGGCAGGATCAGGGTGGTCTCCTCGACGTGGAACAGCGCTTCCTCAGGAGCGGTGAGTAACCATCGGGTCCTGGCATCCCGGTCCTGATGGGGTGGTTCTCCTTGGCGCAGTTCCCGGCGCTTGAGCGCCACCCGCACCGCCCTCCCGCTGGGCCGCAGCGCCACGGTAAAGACCTGTTTGCCGTGATCCTGGAAAAGGAAATTCCCCTTGCCGAAGGTACAGCCCGTGACCCACTGCACCGCATCCACGGAGCAAGAATCGTTTTCGACGATGGCGACCAGTTCCTCATCTTCGGCCCGCACGGATCCAAGCCGTTCCATGACGATCCTGGCAGCCCGGTAACCGATGGCCAACCCCGGGCACATGTGCCCATGGAAGCGGACCACCTCGGCCAGGTCCCTATCCTCAGGGTTGACTTGGCTACAGGCGCATGATTGGTTTGCTTGGTTCATATCCAGTGTCCTTCCAATTTGGCAGATTTGGTCGGGACCAGCCGGCTGGTATGGATTCTGCTTCAGGGCTTCGCGCACCGCAGGCGCTTTGGTTACGATACACCGTGATGGCGGCCACGGAAAGAACTTGAAAGGCTTGGGAATGCAGGGCCCGGTTACCACAGCCTAACCGTTCAATGGCCACCGATACCCACGGATGAACTCTCTATTCTTCCCTGATCTTTCATACCGTGCCAACCGTAGCTCTGATTATTACAACGCAAGTTAACAAAGGAAATACAGTTATCTTCGGGGCCTCGGCGGAATTCCTTTGACACCCCTCGATGCTCAGGCCAAACAGCACTGCTGCATCCGCACCGTGACTGTATTTCCGTTCGTGGTGAGGTGTCGAATCATAAACCGACATAGTTTTCGAGAGGCTCTTGGATTCCTGCTTTAGGATTAAGCAATTTCGAAACGGTTACGATTCTTCGACGGTGCAATCCAGGATCAAAGAGGTTTGTTCAGCGCGGTGGCAAAGTTGACGGCAAAGGTGGTCCTTCCCGCCCCTCCTTTGCCGCTGGCAATGGCGATGATCACTGGCAACAATCCGCCAACCTGTACCTGACTACTGGCCTGAGGTTGCTTCTCGCACCATGGCTTGACCGCACTTGGAGCAGTGCATGTCTATGCATGGGGTGCCGCGCAGGTGAGGTTCCTTCTGGCCGCATGAGGGACAGACGCATGAACCGCCGGGACCACCCCGACGACCACCTATCCCGGCAGCGCTGCCGCTTCCGCCCGCTTTTCCACCTCTGCCTTTTCCCTTCTGGCCACCGCTTCCCTGTCCTCTTGTGTCTGGCATGATGCACCTCCGGTCATTCCGACCCATTTTGAATGTTGCATGGAATCACTCATGGCATTCACTTCCCCTTAGTACACGTCCACCTATGCGGCCTTGGCCATGTAAGGCAGACGGTAAACGCACTCTTCGGCCGCATCCGAGGACGCTTCAGGGATTAGGAAAAAAACTGACATCCGCATCACCGGCAGAGCCATGATGATACCGAGGACTGGAAGAAAGGTGAGGCCTAACAGTAACAACAACATCCCGATGATTATGAAGGCGAAACCAACCAGCAAACCGGCAACTCTGTCCAGCATCCCAACTCGTCTTTGCATGAGCACTCTCCCTTTTCCAGCTGTTGACAACGAAAGAATCCTGTTTTGTGCCCGTTAAGACAGCAAAGGTCGTACCAGGTTGGCTTCGATTCCGCTTTTGACCTGCGGACAAACACTTCTCAATGACTACGACGGTAGCGTTAACGGGATCTGGCATGGGTGCAGGGGAACTTGGATGCACCCTCACGAGTGGTGCTGGTTGGGGAGATTGGTGGGCAGCGAATCGGGATGGCCGAAATCGGCGCAGGCTTTTTGATCGGCGGGAAGACTGGCAGCAATGGCCATCGTAGCGGGAGATCGGGAAGCTGCAGCCGATGACCGGCTGACTATGGAAGGGAACAATCTGCACCCGGAGGGGTGTCCCCTTGGGATTCAATCTGTTCCTTGAGGCTGCCGGAAGACATTGCAAGCACTGTTATGGCCTGGCCATAGGCAGGTCACACTGGGGGCAGTAGATTTGTGCACAGGGAATGCCTCGTTCATGACGAATTTTCATGCCGCATTGAGGACAGATGCAGAAACCACCGAGACCGCCCCGTATGCGCCCCGTGCGGCTTTTTTCGGCGCCCGGTCCCGGTTTCTGGGATGGCACCCCTTCGGTGCCCACTTGGATGTGGCCCTCGCCACCCGTCTTGGCCGATTTCATACCATGGGTGAAGCCATCATCAACGGCTCGCAGACAGTTTCTACGGTAGTTGCGTTGCCCGGTACAACCGGGCAGCCAGAAGCGCGGCTGATCCAATTGCTGTGTGTGGTAGGCCCGCAGCACTTCGTCAACGTCACCCGCTACCCCGCAGATGATGCGTAAACCAAGATGTTCGCCATAGCTTAGTAAGTCGGGACTCAAAGCCCCGCAGATCAGTGTGCAGATCCCTTCGTCTCTAAGGATGCGCAGCCGGTCGAAGGCGCTCATGTTCAATAGTAGCATTTCCTGGCCGAGCCGCACAGGTCGCAGCGCTTTCTCCCAAGATGAGCATCTTGGAACACCAATTGAGCACCGGTGCTACTCGGGAGCGAAACACGGGTATGGCCAGTCCGGAAGCTTCTCTATGCATCCCCTCTCCAGTCACGCGCCGGCAACAGCCGGGAACTGAATGGTGAATTTTGAACCCTCATTGTCGCCGCTTACCACCTTAATGATCCCGTCATAGTCCTGCACGATTCCATAGCTGATGGAAAGGCCAAGTCCTGTGCCCTGACCGATTTTCTTGGTCGTGAAGAAGGGCTCAAAGATCCTGTCTCTGATGTGATCACGAATACCTATCCCCGAATCCACGATTTCCACCGTAACCCTATCTCCGTCAGTGTAGCTTCTTAGTTGGATCTCTTTCTTCATAGCTTTGTCAGCGCTTTGTTCCTGCTTCTCTTCAATGGCATCTCTGGCATTGATGAGCAGGTTGATGAAGACCTGTTCCAGGCGGTTCACATCGGCTAGGACCAGAGGTAAATCCTCTTGCAGCTCCATGACTACATTGATCTGCTTCAGCTTCAATTGCTGATGGAACATATCGGATGCCTTGAACATGGCGTCGTTGACTTGCACTGGTTCCTTGCGAACATCCGACTTCCGTCCGAATTCCCTCAAATGGTTGATGATCTTTGCGGCCCGGTTGACGTGGCTGTCGATTTCTTCGGCCATGGTCTGGAGGATGCCGTCATCAATGGGTTCTCGTTTCCTGGCTTTCTTCAGCAGGTAAGTGCTGGCGGTTTTGATGACCGCCAGCGGCTGATTGAGTTCATGCGCAACCCCGGCGGACATCTCTCCCAGCGTTGCCATTTTGCTGGCCTGAATCAATTGCTGTTCGGCCGAGAGCCTTTGGGTGATATCGCTTGCCACCACCAGGTAAGCTTCTCGACCGAGATATTCCGATGGAGAGGTATGCATGTTAACAAAGATGGTCTGCCCGGCTTTGGTCAGCTGCCTCACCTGGGTCAATGTTGCTGCTGTCCTTAGCCGCCTGGAATAATTGTCTCGTTGGCTTGCTTCAAAGAGACTCGAAAATGGGTGGGCGATGAGTTCCGCTTTGTCGAATCCATACACTGTCGATGCGCTCTCGTTGCAGTCGAGGATTTCCATGGTGTGAGCATCGACGACGAATACTGCATTGGGGATGTTATTAAAGATCGTCTGGTACTTCTGTTCCGACTTTCTGATCTCCTTTTCGAGTCTTTTCGATTCGGTGATGTCCAGACTGATCTCCATAACCGCCGTAATCTCTTGAGAAGATTGCCTGACGGGTGTGGTTCGGACAAACAAATGGGTTTCCGTCCCGTCGTGGTTGATAACCCGCTCTTCGCCCACCGTGACAGCTACCATCTGCAAAAGTCTGGGCGACGGGACACACTTCGCATCGTTCGGTTCGACCCTTGTAGGCGCTATAACAGTAGTCTCCCGGTTTTGGCCTGAATTGCCGTGCGGTTTCCTGGTTGTATGTTATGATCTTCAGATCTCTGTCCTGAACCGTTATATAACACGGGACCTGTTCAAACAGATTTTGATATTCATACTTTTGTCTGTTGAGTTCTTCGTGATTTTTCTTTATTTCTTCACCCATATGATGCACAGCATTAGCCAACTGTCCAATTTCATCATCCCGATTAACGTCTATCATATGTCGATAGTTACCTTGACCAATATGGCGTGTGGCTGTTATCAAGTTTTTTATCGGTCGATTTACAAAGTTGAAGAAGAAGGCACTTATGATGGCTGCAATCACGATAAAAATGAAAAAGGCTAGTGCGATCATCTCTTTCTCGTGAGAAACAATTTCTATGTCCATTTTGTTCAAAGATACCACCACATCAAGGGCTCCCAAGACCTTCTTGTCGCGAGGATGGTAATGACAAGAGGCCTCGGAACAGCCCGGCTCATTGTAAATCGGACTGATGATCCCGAGCTGTCGGTCGTGCTGCTGAGTATTAACCATGCGGGTTCGCGTCATCATGGGGACGGTTTCCAATGGCGGATCTGCCCTATGGCAGATGATGCATGCCTCCGCTCTGATATCCGTGGTCTTTTCGACCTCTTCCAAAACACTGGAGAATTTGATTTCTCCAGCTTTATTGAAGACGCGGATGTTTCTGATCTCCTGCTGCCGCCCGATGTTGTTGATAATTTGGTTGATGTCATCCCTGGAGTTGATCATCATGGCATAGTGTAGCCCCAACCTGATGGTGGTGCCCAGCCTGTCGGTTTCCTCAATCATGTGACCGATCTCATTTCGTTCATGGTACTTGATATTGGCGAAGGCCCAGATCGAGATGGTCCCTAGGAGTATGGACCCGACCCAGGCAATGAGCTGCAAGGTCAGGCTTTGTCGTAGATACGGGATCTTCTGCAGTATCATCATTCTCACCTTAGAAGGCTTGCAGCAGATTGATGGTGGCGAACGAGTCTGGAGGAAAGCCTGTTTCCAAAAATTGGGCCTAGCCAAATCAATAAGGAACGATCAGTACCAGCCTGTGCAGGCAGAAAAGCTAGGGTTTTTTCTGCCTCAAGCTCGTAAGGATTTCCTCGTCGATGCCCTCATAATTCAAGAAACAGACCAGCATCCGGTATCCTCGATCTTTTCCGGTGATACTCGGCGCCCCATGAAGGTGTCGGCTGCCGAGCGGCAACCATTGGTTCTGCAGGAGCCGAAATGTGGGTGCATTCGGTTTCCACCAACGACCATGGAGGATTCATCTTGTTCCCGTTTCTACGGGTAGCATCGCTGCGATGACATACCATTTGGTTCATGGCACGATTAAAATTTATGAGTTCAACCAGTTAGGCATTGTGGCATGATCGTTGAAAGCCCCGGAGCCCTGAAGAGGCAGGCATTCGGGCTCCCCTCTACGCGTTTCTGGAATCATAAGTAGTGTAGGATACCGTGAACCTCCGCCGGGTCGCAGCAGGATAATACCGCCGGGGGATATCGGGTGACACCCTTGTGTTTAGTCAACTATGCTGACTCGTAGGTGTTAAGCAAACTTGAAGCTTGCATCGACCATGTTTGATGGAATAGAATAGAGTGTAAGCGTTAATCGACGCTGTGTTGGTCGTTTACGCTGAGTTCTAGATGCCGGCACCCTGCGTGATCTAGAAGTAGCTTAAGTTTTCCCATTGCTGCATGAGTCGGTACTCCCCCCACCGGCGCTGTCATGGGGCATGTCCCAATGATTTGCCAACCCCATTGCTGTGAGGTTCCCGTATGTCCAAGAAGATTGGTTTCTACATTTGCCACTGCGGGACCAATATCGCGGGCAAGGTCCGAACCGACGAGGTTGTGCGGTTCGCTCAGGGCCTGAGACATGTGGTGGTCGCCCGTGACTACAAGTTCATGTGTTCCGACCCAGGTCAGGAGATGATTCAAAAGGATATCCGGGAACTCGGGCTGAACCGCGTGGTGGTGGCCTCCTGTTCGCCGCGGCTGCACGAAAAGACCTTTCAGTCCGCCTGCCAGCGAGCCGGGCTCAACCCCTTCCTATTCCAGATGGCCTGTGTTCGCGAGCACTGTTCCTGGGTGACCGAAAACGTCGAGGATGCTACCCACAAGGCCAAGACCCTGGCTGCTGCGGCCATTCAGCGGGTCAACTACCATCAGCGGTTGAGCGCCCGCGAAGTGGGTGTGCATCCCGATGTCCTGGTGGTTGGTGCCGGTATTGCCGGCATCCAGGCTGCCCTGGACATTTCCAGGGCAGGCCATCAGGTCTATCTGGTCGAGAAACAGCCTTCCATCGGCGGTCACATGGTCCAGTTCGACAAGACTTTTCCCACTCTGGACTGTGCCGCCTGTATTTCCACGCCCAAAACTGTTGCCGTCAGTCAGGAACCCAACATCAAACTGTACACCTACAGCGAGGTGGCGGACGTGAGTGGCTTTGTGGGCAACTACACTGCCACCATTCGCCGTCGGGCGCGCTATGTGCGAGAGGACCGTTGCACCGGTTGCGGCCTGTGTGCCGAGGTCTGTCCGGTGGCAGTGCCTAGCGAATTCGATGAAAACCTGGGATTGCGCAAGGCCATTTACCGGTCTTTCCCCCAGGCGGTCCCCATTACCTTTGCCATCGACAAGAAGGACCGGGCCCCGTGTGTGACCACATGCCCGGCCGGAATCAATGTCCAGGGTTATGTGCAGCTTATCGGCCAGCAGAAGTATCTTGAAGCCATCCAGCTGATCATGGAACGTCTGCCCCTTCCCGGAGTGCTGGGGAGAGTCTGCCCCCACCCCTGTGAGACTCGCTGCCGCCGAGCTGAGGTCGACGATGCTCTGGCTATTCGCGATCTCAAGCGATTTGCCGCCGATCGGGTGGATCTGGCCGAGCTGCCGTTGCCCACCATCGAGGAGCGCTCCCAAAAGGTCGCGGTGATCGGTTCCGGACCCGCGGGCCTAACCGTGGCCTACGATCTGCGCCTGATGGGCTATCAAGTGACAATCTTTGAAGCCCTACCGGTATTGGGCGGCATGCTGCGGGTGGGAATCCCGGATTACCGGCTGCCTCCCGCGGTGCTCGATGAGGAGATCAACAACATTCTGCGTCTGGGTATCGAAACCCGCACCGGCCAACGGCTTGGGACGGATTTTACTCTGGACGACCTGACGCGCGAGGGATTCCAGGCGGTGTTCCTGGCACTTGGCGCGCACCGCGGGATGAAGCTTGGTGTCGCCGGATCCGACGAGGTTGCCGGGGTGGTCGACGCGGTGGAATTCCTACGACGGGTGAATCTGGGCCAACAGGAAGTTCCGGGCCGACAGGTGGTCATCGTTGGCGGCGGCAATGTGGCCATTGATGCGGCGCGAACGGCTCTGCGACTGGGCTGTGAACAGGTCAGCGTGGTCTACCGCCGCAGTCGAGAGGAAATGCCTGCCTATCCCGAAGAAATCGAAGGCGCTTTGGCGGAAGGGATCGCCATTCATTACCTCACCGCTCCCACGCGGGTGGTGGCAAGCGATGGCCGGGTCTCGGGCTTTGAATGCATTCGGACCGAACTCGGGGCTGCCGATGAGAGTGGGCGTCGTCGCCCAATGCCGGTTGCCGGGTCGGAGTTCATCATCCCCTGTGATGTGGTCATTCCCGCCATCGGGCAGCAAACCGAAGCCGATTGGGCGCCGGCCGTCGGGCTTCAGGTTGGGCGTATGGGGACCTTCACGGTCAATCCCCACACCCTGCAAACCAACCTGCCCCAGGTGTTTGCCGGGGGAGATGCGGTGAGCGGTCCGGCTACAGTGATTGAAGCGGTGGCGACAGCTCACAAGGCTGCGCAAGCCATCCATCGGTTCCTAAACGGCGAAGACCTCCAGGTCTATGCCCAAGAGCTGGCCGAGATGGCGCCGCCTGGGGACAACTGGCAGGAAATCCCGGCAGGGATCAGCCCTGAAAAACGTGCCCATCTCATCCACCGGGCCGCGTCGGAAGTGCGGTCTTCCTTTGATGAGGTGGCATTGGGGTTTGCCGAGCAAGACGGCCTGCGGGAAGCGGCTCGGTGTCTCAACTGTGGGGTCTGTTCCGAATGTCAGGAATGTGTCCGGGTCTGCGAGCGGCAGGCTGTCGACCACAGCATGGTGGATGAGGAGATCCAGGTCAAGGTGGGCAACATCATCCTGGCCACCGGGTTTGACATCCTCGATCCCAGCCCGCTCAAACAGTACGGCTATGGCCGATTCCCGGATGTCTACACGGGGCTTGAATTCGAACGCATGAACAACGCCGTCGGTCCCACCGGTGGACAGATCCTGTGCCGTAACGGCGAGCCGCCGGGCAGCGTGGGCATCATCCACTGCGTCGGTAGCCGCGATGTCAACTACCACGAGTATTGTTCCCGGGTGTGTTGCATGTACGCCTTGAAATACGGCCATCTGATCCGCGAGAAGGTCGGCCATGATACCAAAATCTACAATTTCTACATCGATATGCGCTGCTTCGGCAAAGGTTACGAGGAATTTTACCGCCGGCTCCAGGAGGAAGGGATCACCTTCTTTCGCGGCCGACCGGCGGAGATCACCGACCAGGCCATGAAACCCGAGGAGCAGGGGAAACTCATCATTGTCAGCGAGGATACCCTGCTGGGCAGACCCATCCGCATTCCGGTGGACATGGCGGTTCTGTGCACCGCCATGGAAGCTCGCAAGGACGCGATCGATGTGTCACGGATCTTTGGTATCAATCAGGGAAGCGACGGTTTCTTCCTGGAAGAACACCCCAAGCTGGGGCCTATGTCCACAGCTACCGACGGGGTGTACCTGGCGGGTACCTGCCAGGGACCGAAAGACATTCCCGACACAGTCTCGCATGCCGCCGGCGCTGCCTGTCAAGCGTTGGCCCTTGCGACCCGCGGCCGAGTGGAAATCTCGCCGACCATTTCGTGGATCGATCCCGATGTGTGCGCCGGTTGCCAGACCTGCATCGGGCTTTGCGCCTATTCAGCCATCGAGTTCGACCCACGCCGTCGGGTCTCTGTGGTCAACGAAGCGCTCTGTAAAGGCTGTGGAAGTTGCGCCGGGTTCTGCCCCAGTGGTGCTGCCGGCATCCGGCATTTCGGTGCCAGGCAGGTATTCGCCGAGTTGGAGGGGATTCTGGAAGAAGTGGTGTGACACAAGGCGAAAGACTCAGAATAAAGACTGGAGACTTTGGACCCAGGTTAGGAACTGACCAATAATATCCATTGGAGACGTTGCGTTTCATTGCATTCAACGCAACCTACGGTAGGTCGTGTTGAATGCAATGAAACGCGACACAAGAATCTTTAATCTGGCGGGGGTCCAGGGGTGCCAATCCCGCCGGGGTGGCACTGGATCCCGCCAGGAGCATGTGGGAATGACGATCGAGCCGTGCGCCCCAGTTTTTAGAAGTTATGGCATTTCCACCAAACAACAGTTGATCGTTTTTTGAGCACTTATGTGGGGCAGGCTTTCTAGCCTGCCGAGCTATGGAGGACAGGCATGGAAGGCTATGAGCCCACGATCATCGCGTTCGTGTGCAACTGGTGTACCTACACGGCGGCGGACCTGGCCGGGACGTCGCGGCTGAGCTATCCCCACAACGTGCGCCTCATCCGGATGATGTGCACCGGGATGGTGGACCCGAAATACGTCATCAAAGCGCTCCTGGAAGGCGCCGATGCGGTCCTTATCAGCGGCTGCCATCCCGGGGATTGCCATTACATCAATGGCAACCTCAAGGCGCGCCGCCGTGTGAAGCTCCTCAAGGAAATCCTTCCCCGCTTTGGTTTTGATGACAGTCGAGTCCGTCTCACCTGGATTGGGGCTAGTGAGGGCAATGAGTTTGCACGAACCATCCGGGAGATGGTGACCGAGGTCAGAGCCCTGGGACCGAGCGAGGCACGAAGGCAAATGGTGCTGTAGCGATCATGCCAATGACAGGAATGTGTGAGGTTGGAGGGAAGCAATGGCTCGGATGGTGAAAATCGAAGTCAGGGAGGACAACCTGCTCGCTGCACTGCAGGGTTTTTTTGCGACGCTGCTCCGTTCAGGCCAGATCAATGCTTTGCTGGTACCCCAGCACCTGCCCATGAAGAACGCGGTGATGCCCACCTTGGTGACGGATCCGGAGAAGTTGAATGGTGTCGATCCCTTGGCACCGGTATTTCCTCTGAATGCTGCGCGCATGGTT
This sequence comes from uncultured delta proteobacterium, assembly GCA_963828705.1. GTDB lineage: Bacteria > Desulfobacterota > Syntrophobacteria > Syntrophobacterales > Syntrophobacteraceae > CAWDJT01. Next base: position 34,848 of record CAWHGA010000013.1, on the reverse strand, counting down.
TCCAAGCTGACGCGCAAACCGTTCGGTGGAACTGTGGCGGTGGTGTTGCGACCCTGCGAAATTCGGGCATTCATCGAACTGGTCAAGCTCAAGCAGGGAAGCACCGACGAATTGCTGCTTGATCGGCACGGATTGCCTGGGGGCCTACCGCAACGTGGACTATCCACGCTTCCTGACGTGGACCGGGAAATGGTGCTGAAGCAACCATGCGTTTTCAGCAAGACATGCTGGCGGGTAAGGGTGCGGCCGGCGACGGTTTCGACCTGGCACCGGCCTGCAAAGCCTGTGACCATTTCGTTCCCGACAACGCCGATATCCAGATCGGGCTGCTGGGGGTTGACATCAAGCAGCAACTGCTGCTTAAGGCCAACACGGCTCGCGGAGAAGGGTTGTTGGCTCAGATGAATCTGCCCGAGGCCACCGAACCGGGCGAACGACAGCAAGCCGTGGCCCGGCTGCTAGCCGAACGCATCAGCTATCGGGATCAGATGTTTGCCGAGACCAGCGAAGCCACTTCCAACCTGGAAAAGCTCAACAGCTATCTGGCCAACTGCGTCAACTGTTACAACTGTCGAGTGGCCTGTCCGGTGTGTTACTGCAAGGAGTGCGTGTTCCTGACCAACGTCTTTGAACACGAGCCGGACCAGTACCTGCGCTGGGCCAAGCGCAAGGGGCTGGTGAAGATGCCCACCGACACGGTGTTTTTTCATGTCACTCGCATGGTCCACATGAGCACCGCCTGCGTGGGGTGCGGGCAATGTTCCAACGCCTGCCCCAACAACGTGCCGGTGATGGAGTTGTTCCGCACCATCGCCAGCCATACTCAGCAAGCTTTCCAATATGAACCCGGTCGCAGCGTGGAAGATGAACCGCCGCTGTCGGTGTTTCGCGAAGGGGAATTTGCAGAACTCACCGGCGGTAAGGACTAGAGGTTGATGCCATGCAGAAGAAGATTGGTGCGGCTTTGGTGGTGGGAGCGGGGATCAGCGGCATCCGCTCGGCCCTGGACCTGGCCGAGATGGGCTACGGCGTGACCCTCATCGACCGGGCACAGCGTATTGGCGGCACCCTGGCGCAGCTCGACTACCAGTTTCCCAGCGATCACTGCGGCATGTGCAAGATGCTGCCGCTGGTGGAGCGGGATGCCTCTTCCCAGTATTGTCTGCGCCGCGGTCTCTTCCATGAGAACATCGACATCCTGCTCGGCACGGAGCTGGTCGGTGTCGAGGGGGAGCCTGGCAAGTTCCAGGTCACGCCTACGTCAGCAACCCCAGGTGGTAAACGCGGAACGCTGCATCGGCTGCGGGGAGTGCGCCCGCGTTTGTCCGGTCGAGGTCCCGGACGAATTCAACGCCGGGCTCTCGCATGCGCAAGGCGATCTATCTGCCGACGCCGCACAACCTGCCCAACCACTATGTGGTAGATCTGGCGGCCTGCACGCGTTGCGGCGCCTGTGTGCCGGTTTGCCCGACCCGAGGCCATCGATTTCGGGACCGAGCGCCGCCGCTCCTTTCGCATCCTGGTGGTGGACGATGAACTGATCGTGCGCAATTCCCTCAAGGAATGGCTGGAAGTGGAAGGCTTCAGCGTGGACATGGCGGAATCCGGGTCAGCAGGCCCTGGAATTGCTGACGGCTCAGGCCTATCCGCTGATGCTCCTGGACATCAAGATGCCGGGCATGGACGGCGTGGAGGTGCTCAAACGCGCCAAGGAAATGCGTCCGGAGATCCAGGTGGTGATGATGACCGCCTACGCCACCGTGGAGACCGCCGTGGAAGCCATGAAGATCGGTGCCCACGACTACCTGCTTGAAACCCTTCGACCCCGAAGCCATGGTGCCAATGGTGGCGCAGATCTACGAACAACTCGAACGCATCGGCGAACGACGGCTGGAAGTGGGCGCCATCATCCTCAGCGCTGGATTTTCCTCCTTTGATCCGGCTCGGACTGAGCGATACCACCGGGTACCGGGAGCTATCCCAACGTGGTGACCAGCACCGAATTCGAACGGCTGGTAAGCGGCAGCGGGCCCACCCAGGGGAAGCTGCTGCGCCCCGGTGACGGCCGGGAGATCCGCCGCATCGCCTGGCTTCAGTGTGTCGGCTCGCGCAATCTGAAGACTCGATGCCGACTACTGCTCTTCCGTCTGCTGCATGTTCGCCATCAAGGAAGCCATCCTGGCCAAGGAACGCACCGGCGGGGCGGTGGAGGCCACCATCTTCTACATGGACATGCGCACCTTTGGAAAGGACTTCCAGCGCTACCGGGACCGGGCTGAACAGGAACACGGCATCCGTTTCGTGCGAAGCCGGGTGCATTCGGTGGAACCGGGCGACGCCGACGGTGCGCTGCGCATCGGCTACACCGACATCAGCGGGGCGCATGCGGGACGAGTTGTTTGATCTGGTGGTGCTGGCCACCGGCCAGCGGCCGCCCGAAGGGACCGCGGCGCTGGCGGAAATGACCGGGGTGGCGCTCAACCCCTGGGGCTTTTGTCAGGCGCAGGGGTTTTCCCAGTGTCACACCAGCCAGGAAGGAATCCTGGCGGGCGGTTCCTTTACCGGGCTCCGCGACATTTCGGAATCGGTCATTCAGGCCAGTTCCGCAGCGCTATCCGCGTCCCGCCTGATCCATGCCAAAGGCGGCGGACTGGCGCAGGTGCCGGGCCGCGAGGAAGCTGCCGGCGGCGGTTTACCGCGATGTTTCCCGCGAACCGGCCAATGTGGCGGTGGCGCTTTGCCAGTGCGGCGGGGCGCTGACCGAGGCGCTGGATCAAGACAGCTGACGGCGGAGTCTGAAATTCTGGGGAGGTGCCCGCCAGGTGCGTCTATCGTGGATCGGATCTGCACCCGGGAAGGCTGGGAACAGCTGACCCAGGCCGTGCGGGGCAGCGGCGCCAACCGAGTGCTCATCGGTGCCTGCGTGCCCTACCTCTATGGGAGGAAACTCCGGGAACTGGGAGAAGCTCTCGAACTGAATCCGGCCCTGATGGACGTGGTGGACATCCGCTCGCTGCTCTTGCCGGTGCGAAGGCTCGAGCCAGCGAGCAGCGGCAGCGCGATGTCGGCGCCCGGCTGGCCATGGCCGTCGGTCGGCTGCGAGGGATGGAACCGGCGCTGCCGGCGTCCGTGCCCCATCATCCAGAGAGCCCTGGTGGTTGGCGGCGGCATCGCCGGCATGACGGCGGCCCTGGCCATTGCCGATCACGGCTACGAGGTGGACCTGGTGGAGCAAGGCGGCGAACTGGGCGGCAACCTGTCGCAACATCTACCGCACCCTGGCGGGCGATTCGCCGCAGGAGCTTCTGGAAAAGACCATCGCCCGCGTCGAAAAGCATCCGCAAGTCCGGGTCTTCAAGAACGCTCGAGTGTTGGACAGCATCGGCCGCGTGGGCCGGTTCATGACCACCATCGAAAACTGCGGACGGAATGGGGGAAACCCTGGAACACGGGGTGACGGTCCTTGCCACCGGCGGTCGGGAAGCCCAGCCCAGCGACATATGGCTACGGCCACAGCGATGTCATCCTGACTCAGCATGAACTGGAGACCAGGCTGCACCAGGGGACGGTGAAACCGGCCGAGCTGGGGGTGGTGGCCATGATCCAGTGTGTGGGTTCCCGCGAGGAGCCGCGCAACTACTGCAGCCGGATCTGCTGCATGACGGCCCTCAAAAATGCGCTCTACCTCAAGGAACAGAACCCCGAAATCGATGTCTACATCTTCTACCGCGACCTGATGGCCTACGGCTTTCTGGAAAGCGAATACACCCGCGCCCGGCAGGCGGGAGTGATCTTTATCCAGTACTCACCGGAGACGCCAAGCCGCAAGTGATGGTGGACGATGGGCCGGCCGAGCCTTACCGCCGCCGATCCCATCCTGGGGCGCGATTTACAGTTCCGGCCGGATCTTCTGGTGCTCAGCACCGGCATCGTGCCTGGCAACCAACAGAATCTGGCTCGAGATGTTCGGGGTGGAACTCAACCACGATGGCTTCTTCCAGGAAGCAGAATCCAAATGGCGCCCGGTGGATTTCCTCAAGGAAGGGGTGTTTGCCTGCGGCATCGCCCATTCGCCGCGATCGATTGATGAATCCATCGCCATGGCCGAAGCTGCGGCCCAGCGGGCGCTGACCATCATCAGCAACAAGGAGATTGGCGGCCAGCTATACCACGGCCGAAGTGCACCACGCGCTCTGTACCCTCTGCTACCGATGCGTCGATGCCTGTCCCTATGGGGCTCGCTGGGTGGATGAGGAAAGCGAGCAGGTAATGGTGGATGAGCTCATGTGCCAGGGCTGTGGATCGTGCGCCACCGTTTGTCGCAACAGTGCTTCGCAATTGCGGGGATATCGCGGCCAGCAGGTGATGGAAGCGATCGATGCCGCTCTGGCGGTGGGTTGAACCGGAGAAGGCGGGAGGCATACTCATGACCAGCTCAACACACCCGCTGGCTCCACGAACCAGCCGGCGAGGCTCGGCAGTTCCTGGCAGACCGTCCGGGATACCATGCAGGCCTGCATGCAGTGCGGGACCTGTACCGGTTCGTGTGTGAATGCCCATGCTATGAACTACACCCCCAGGCAAATGTGGCGCCTGGTGCAGCTGGATGACAAGGCGGAACTTTTCGGCAGCAAGACCTTCTGGTTGTGTTCCACCTGTTATTACTGCACACTCCGCTGTCCGCGCGGACTGCCTCTGACCGAGACCATCGGGGCATTGAAACGCACCGCGGTGGCCGAAGGCTATCTTGATGAATCCGCCAGCATCAAATTCTATCAGTCGTTTCTGGATAGCATACGGCGCTACGGCCGGGTACGGGAAACCGAGATGATGGCCCGGTATTTCATAGCCCTAAAGAGTCCTGTCAAACCGCTGCAGTTCACACCTCTGGGGATGAAACTCTTGTTGAAAGGCAAGCTCCATCCGCAGATGCCGCAGTTCTTCGGGGCCGGCCGGCTGGATGCCCTGTTTCGCAAGGTGCGGGAAGTGGAGGCCAACCCATGAAATACTTCTACTATCCGGGTTGCTCGCTGGAAGGCACCGCCATGGAATATGACCAGGCCACTCGGGCGGTGATGGCGGCGCTGGGGGCCGAACTCCTGGAGGTGAAAGACTGGACTTGCTGCGGAGCGAGCGCTGCCGAGCCCATCAGCTATTTGCTCTCCATGGTTCTGCCGGCGCGCAATCTGGCTCTGGCCCGGCAGATGGACGGTGAAGCCGATTTCGTCATCCCCTGCAGTGCCTGTTACCTGAATCTGCGCAAAGTAGAAGACCATGTGCAGCGGGATGACGGCTTGGCTGACCGCATCAACCGTGTTCTCGGCGAAGAAGGCCTGAGCTACCAGGGAGGATTGAAAGCACGACATCTCCTCGATGTTTTGGCCAACGACATTGATGCCGAAGAGTTGCGAGGCAAAGTCACTAGGCCGCTGAGTGGCCTGCGCATCGCGCCCTACTATGGCTGCCAGGCGCTTCGGCCGTACGGCAGCTATGACGATCCCGAGCAGCCTCGGTCCATGGAAGCGCTGATCCAGGCGCTTGGGGCCGAGGTCTTTCCCTGGTCCATGGGGGCCAAATGCTGCGCTGCCGGACTCATGACCACCAAGAAAAAGGTGGCGCTCAAGGCCGTGGTTGATCTCCTGGCCGCGGCTCAAGGGGCTGATGCCATCGTCACCGTCTGCCCCATGTGTCAGATGAACCTGGACAGCTTCCAGAAGCAGGCTTCACAACAGCGCGGGGAAGTCCTGACCACCTCCGTGCTCTACCTGCCGCAATTGATGGGTCTGGCCATGGGTTTGAGCCCTGATGCCGTCGGACTCAGGCAAAACATGGCGGTCACCGATGCTTTCCGGGCAAAGGTGGCCTAAGGCGCTGTGATCGTCCGTTTAGCCGCTTGCCTACGTCACAAGTCCTATGGGCAGTGCGAGCCAAGCAAACGAATGCATGGAGTTGGTTCCATCACGGCCGTCATTTCGATGTGAAGCAAGGAGATCCTTGACTTTTATCCCTTCATTTGATCTTCCATAAGTGATCACGACATCACGATTGCGTGCCAAGTGTGCTTTCCAAGAGAGGCAGCCAACGTATTGTCTTGATGAAGGGAGAAAAGGGTGAACACTCCTGGGTCTTCCAAAGTCCGACGGTTCCTGTTTGCCTTCCTGGCCCTGGCTTTGCTGGTGTACACCGCCGGCTGCCGAGACAAGCCCGGTCAAGGTCCCGGCGAGAGCCAGGTTGTGGGTGTCACCGACGAGCACATCATCATTGGTTCGTCCTGTGCTCTGAGTGGACATGCGTCGTTTCTGGGCACCCAGACCTACCATGGGGCCCGAGCCTACATCAATCACATCAATGAGCAGGGGGGCGTCAACGGCCGCCGCATCAGGCTGGTCGTCTACGATGACGCCTATGATCCCGGCCGCTGCGTGGCCAACACGCAAAAACTGGTCAACGAAGACAAGGTTTTTGCCCTTACCTCCTACGTGGGTACCCCCACCGCAGTCAAGATCATCCCGCTGGTCCAGGAAGCCAAGATCCCTCTCATCGGCCTGTTCACCGGCGCCAGTGCCTTTCGCAAACCCTTCCAGCGTTACATCATCAACATCCGTGCCTCCTACTATGAAGAAACCGGTGAACTGGTGCGACACTTCGTGGAAGACCTCGGGATTACCAAAGTCGCGGTCTTCTATCAGTACGACGAGTTCGGCTTCGATGGCTTGACCGGTGCCGAATTGGCGCTGAAAAAGTACGATCTGCGGCCTGTGGCTCAGGCCAGCTATGTGCGCGGCACCCTCGACGTGGAAGACGCGGTCGAGTGGATCTCGGCTTCCGATGCCGAGGCCGTCATCATGGTCGGCACCTACGGGCCGTGTGCCAAATTCATCAAAATGGTCAAGGAACGCAAGCACGGGTTGGTATTCCACAACGTTTCCTTTGTCGGTGCCGAAGAACTGGTGGAGAGGCTGGGTGCCGATGCCGAAGGGGTGATCGTCACCCAGGTGGTGCCGCCGCCCTGGGAAACGGCACTGCTTCCCGCCGCTGAGCAATACAATCGTTTGCTGGCGCGCTACTTTCCTGATGACCACCCCAATTTCGTCGGCTTTGAAGGGTTCATCAACGCGATGGTGCTGGTGGAAGGTTTGAAACGCGCCGGTCGAGACTTGACGCGCGAGAAACTCATCGATGCCATCGAAGGCATCCACCAATTCGCTCTCGGCATTGCCAGTGCCCTGGACTACAGCCCGACCAATCATCAGGGTCTGCAGCATGTCTACTTCACTCAGGTGCGCGATGGCCGCTTTGTGCTTCTCACCAACTGGGAACAAATCAAACGGGAACGTTCCGTCCCCGGAGTCACACCCACTGAAATTGTGCTGGGCTCTTCTTCTCCTCTAAGTGGGCATGCGTCATTTCTGGGTATCCAGACCATCCACGGAACCCTGGCCTACCTCAATCACATCAACGAGAAGGGAGGGGTGCACGGGCGCCGCATCAAACTCATCGTCTACGATGACGATTACGATCCGCCGCGCTGTGAGGCGAACACGCGGAAACTAGTCTACGAAGACAAGGTATTTGCCCTCACCGGTCTGGTCGGTACCCCCACGGCGTCACGGATCATTCCCATGGTGCGGGAAGCGCGGATTCCCGTCATTGGGCTGCTCACCGGTGCCAGCATCCTGCGTGAACCCTTTCAACGCTACATCATCAACATCAGGGCCTCCTACCATCAGGAAATCGAAAAGGTCGTGGAACACCTGGTAACGGACCGAAAATTCACAAAAATCGCGGTGTTCTATCAAGACGACGAGTATGGTCACGACGGCCTGGAAGGGACTCGCTTGGCCTTGCGCAAATATGGCATGGAACCCGTGGCCACGGGAGCCTACCAGCGCGGCAGTATGGATGTTGAAGCGGCCATTGAAAGCATCTTCGAAGTCACTCCCCAGGCCATTGTCATGATCGGCACCTACGGGCCCTGCGCGAAGTTTATCCAGCTGGCCAGGAAGCGCCAGCCCTGCACGGTGTTCCACAACGTTTCCTTCGTGGGGCCGGAAGAGCTGGTGAAAAGACTCGGGGCGGAGGCTGAGGACGTGATCATCACCCAGGTGGTGCCGCCCCCTTGGGAAACCGCTCTGCTTCCCGCGGCGGAGGAATACACCAGCCTGCTGAGGCGGTATTTCCCCGATGAGCAGCCGAACTTTGTGGGTTTTGAAGGATTCGTCAACGCCAAGGTGCTGGTGCAGGCATTGCGGCGGGTTGGTCGGGATGTGAACCGGGAAAAGCTCATTGAGGCATTCGAACAAATGGATTTCTATTCCCCTGGAATCGGAGCCAACATCAATTTCAGCAAGGACGACCACCAGGGGCTGGATCAGGTCTACCCGACCCTGGTGAAGGGTGGCAAACTGATTTTGATCAGCGACTGGGCTGAGGTCGATCCCTGCCGGTCACAAAGCCAATCGCAGGCGGTCAGTGGGACCAGTGACTGTATCGTTGTGCTGGGTTGATGCTGCGTAGGGTGGGTGAGCGTAGCGCAACCCACGCCTTGGGATGGTGGGTTGCGTCCCACGGGACTTCACCGCCTCACCATCCGGAGAAACAAGATTGGAGCCTAGGGCAAGATGGACTTTCCCCGCTCGATCTCGACACTGGCATCAAGGTGGACGTCTACAGGGTGGCTCCTGCGAAGTGCCTGGTCGAAGGGAATCCCTTTGCGTCTGTACAACCGTTTGAGTTACCAAAACAAACTGCTCATCTTCATGATGGCCATGGTCGTCTTTGTTGGGGGGACCATGGGGCTTCTCATCCGCTTCATCATCCTGCCGCATCTCACCCTGGAGATGGAAAACCGCGGTGAGGCCGTGGTTCGTCGCTTGGTGGAAAGCACCAGAACCTTTATCCTCTCTCGCGATATCACCGGTCTCACTGCTTCGCTTTTCGATGAGAAACAGCTGGAGAAAAGCATTGCCTACATCGTGGTGGGTGACGATGAGGACCGATTGTTGGCCCACACCTTTGTCGGTCAGGTCCCTGATATCGATGCTCGGGTTTTTCAGGTTGCCAATGGTCAAATGCGACATGGCCTCGCTGCCGTCGCCCATGCGTCGGCGGGGGAGATCAGCGATATGGTTGCGCCGGTGTATGAAGGGTTGTATCAGATCGGCACGATTCGTGTGGGCATCGACAAACGGCACGTTCACGCTGTCATCCGCCAGTTAAACCTTTATCACCTGGGATTCATGGCGTTCATTACCGTGGTGAGCCTGGTGTTCGCGATGGTACCTGTCCCGGGTGGTTACCAGGCCGATCACGTTGCTCACCAGGGTTGCGGGGGAAATCAGCTTGGGTAACCTGGACACCTCCATCCGCCTAGGGGATCGGGAACCATGCTGGCATGTCCGCCAATGCGGCAAGACCGAATGCCCTGCCTACGGCAAGGAGGCGATGCGGTGCTGGTTTGTGGATGATACCCACTGTGTGACCGATGGAGCTCCTTCGATTTCCGGACAAACTGGCGGTATGTCGGAACTGTGTGGTCTACAAGAGCCAGGTCGGGCGATGAAATCGTGCAACTTGCCGATGCCTTCAACCACATGTCGCAGCGTTTGAATGTATCGGAACAGGAACTCCGGCGTAGCGAACAGAGATACCGGCTGTTGTTCAATCTTGACCCCAACCCGGTTTTCGTGGTGGCTCTGGATTCTTCTGCCATTCTTGATGTCAACGACCGAGCTGCTGAGAACTATGGCTATTCGAGGGATATGCTGCTGAGTATGAAGTTCTCGGAGCTGGGCTTGCCTCAAGATTCACAGCGAGTCATGGCGGCTTTTGAGGGCTTGTGCCAGCATCCCGCACCATGTTCATTGATCCCCCGGGTCTGCCACCGGCGCCGGGATGGCGAACCGTTCTGGGTGAACATCTACTTTTGCAGCTGGGACTATCTCGGAAAGGCCGGTGTCATAGTGACCACGACGGATATCTCGGACATCGTCGAAACCGAAACCAAACTGATCCAGGCCGGCAAAATGGCCACTCTGGGCGAGATGTCCACGGGGGTGGCCCATGAACTGAACCAGCCGCTCAATGCCATCAAGCTGGGAAGCGAGTTTCTGCTCACCATGGCGGAACAGGGGCGCGCCATCCCGGAAACGCATTTTCAAGAGGTGGCCGCGGAAATCAGCAAAGCGGTCGATCGAGCCTCTGCCATCATCGACCATCTGCGCGAATTTGGCCGTAAGAGCATGGTCAGCAAGCAGAAGATCGATGTCAACCGAGCCGTCCGAGGCGTGTTCACCATTCTGGGCCAGCAGCTCAAGGTCCATGGAATCGAGGTGATCACCGATCTCGATGATACGCTGCCCCCCATATTGGCAGACGAGAATCGCATCGAACAGGTGCTGGTGAACCTGGTAAACAACGCTCGAGACGCGGTGGAAGCCAGACGGGAAGGGGGGATGGAGGATAGTCCCGGTGTCTTGACGATCCGGTCATTTATGGAGAGCGACCGGGTGGTGGTCACGGTGGCCGACACCGGCGTGGGGATTCCGACCCAAGGTCCAAGACCGGGTCTTCGAGCCCTTCTTCACCACCAAGGAGGTCGGCAAAGGGACCGGTCTGGGGCTTTCCATCAGTTATGGCATTGTCAGGGACTATGACGGCACTATTGATTTCGAGACTGCCGAAGGGGTCGGGACCACCTTCAAATTGAGCTTTCCGATGGCGCCGCAAGAGGATGTCCATGGTTGAAGCAACCAAAGCAGAAAAGATCCTGGTGATCGATGACGAGCCCAGCACCTTGAACATGCTGCGGCTGCTCCTCGGGGCCTTCGGCTACACGGTGTTGACCGCCGATAGCGGGGAAAAGGGCCTGGAGATCTTCCGCCAGGAAGGCCCCGCCATCGTCCTGACCGACATCCGCATGCCGGGCATGGACGGCTTGGAAGTGCTCAAGCGGCTGAAACAGGCCGATGCCGATGTGGAAGTGGTCGTCATCACCGGGCACGGGGACATCGAGTTGGCCATCCGTGCTCTGCAGTCGGATGCTTCCGATTTCATCAACAAGCCCATCCAGAAGCAGGCCCTGGAGGTGGCCCTGCGGCGCGCCCAGGAAAAGATTGGGTTGAGAAAGCAGGTGGCGGATTACACCGTCAATCTGGAAGCCAGGGTTGAGGCGGCCACGGCGGACCTGGCCAAATCCTGTCACCAGATCGAGACGCTCTATGAAATCAGCCAGGCAGTAGGTGACAAAGCTTCTTGGGCTGAAGTTGCGGGGTTGCTCAGGGACCGTATCGAAGCCATCACCGGGGTGCGGTGCCAAGTTCTGATGGTGTTCGACACGCGGAGAAAGACCCTGATCGATGACCGTCATCCCAGTGAAGTCTTAGATGTGAGCGAGGACCTTATTGCCGGCCTGGCGGAACTGGATCAGCCGCGCCCGCTGACCCAAGCGGAATGCCGAAAGCTACGACTCAAGCAGGCTGGAGGCTACACTGGGTCGCTGGTGGTGGTTCCCATCATGCGACCGGGGGAACCACCGGTCGGTGCGGTGGTGCTTGAGGCTTCTCTGAGCGAACATGCCGATGAGCTCCGTGTGGTTTCCCTATTGGTGGCCCAGGCGGCTGGTGCCATCCGGCGGGCGGTAAGCCATGACGAAGAGGTTCAGGCCCTGCGCCAGATCGTTGAGGTGCGCGAGCAGTTCGGTGGTTTTCTCGGCAAGCATCCGAAAATGCTTCGGATCTACGATCTCATCGGCCGCATCGCCGATTCCGACGCCACCGTTTTGATCCAGGGGGAAAGCGGCACCGGCAAGGAGTTGGCGGCGCGGCGCATTCATGAACTGAGCAGGCGACGCAACGGACCGTTTGTTGTCATCAACTGCGCCGCTTATCCCCAAACGCTTTTAGAAAGCGAGTTGTTCGGCCACGAAAAGGGAGCGTTCACTGGTGCCATTCATGCTCGAAAGGGGAGTTTTGAACTGGCCCATGGCGGAACCATCTTCCTGGATGAAATCGGGGAGATTCCCCTGGCGTCCCAGGTGAAGCTGTTGCGGGTGTTGCAGTTTAAGGAATTCTACAGGATCGGGAGTGAAACCACCATGAAGGTGGATGTGCGCGTACTGGCCGCCACCTCCAAGAACCTGCGTCAGGAAATGGAACAGGGCGGTTTTCGGGAAGATCTTTACTATCGCCTACATGTCGTTCCGGTCATGATGCCGCCTCTCCGGGAACGGATGTCGGATCTGCCACTGTTGGCCGGTCATTTCCTGCAGCGATTCGGTGACCATTCCGGCAAGAAGGTCGCCGGGATCAAGCCTGAGGTGATGAGGATCTTCATGAACCACCCCTGGCCAGGTAACATTCGGGAACTCGAAAATGCGATGGAACACGCCGTCATCCTGGCCAGAGGGGAGCACATCGACGTGGATGACTTGCCCGCCTATCTGCGAGAAGAAAGCGCCGTGCACCCTTATGGCGGAGAAACCCTGGCCCATCTGGAAAAGGAGCACCTGCAGCGGGTGCTCAAGCAATATCAAGGCAACAAGATCGAAGCCGCCAGACGGCTTAAGATCAGCCGCAGCACCCTTTATCGCAAACTGGAACAGTACAAACTCCTTCCGTAACCCTTCCCCGGATTCTCGATGTCCCAAATCAGGAAGACTGTCTCGTTTTGGGACGCCTCAAGGGCTTGGCATACATGGGAAGAAACGACTTTGCTGTCGAGATGTCCGATTATGGGACAGTTGGTCATTCTTTTCGCGGTATGAAATAAGTCCTTTAGTGATGGGTAAACCAAATAATCTGTTTTAATATCAAATAGATATCGGTTTTCATTCTGATCCCTGGCCTTCTTGGTATGGTGTTTGCTCATTCAATAGGGCGAATACTAGGCACAACACGCCCTCACCGAGGGCCTGACATAGGAGGGATGGTCATGGAGAATCGATACAGCATGGTGGATAGGGCAGCAGGAGTGGTGGTAGCAATGGTGCTCCTGGTCATTGGGCTGATGCTCATCGTGCTGGGGAGCACGTTTCTTCCCGTGATCGGAATCCTCGCCGCGCTTCCGGTGATGGCCATTTCGCTCCAGTTCTTGACCCTCAAACCGGAACTTCGCGTGCAAGCCGAAGAAGAGAACGTCGGTGAACCCGTGATGGCTTTGCATCGAATATGAAAGCTGGTGTCCGTGGCCGCAATCCGCAGTTTCGCAAGAGGCCGCGTAAACCCGCCTGCAGGCTGTTCTCTTGGGCCCTGCACTGCGGTCTTCCTTGCTCCTTTCCCTGGGGCGAGGAATCGGGCGAGGGGGGCACTCAACCCCCTCCCCCATTGGTTGATAGGGGAAATGGTTCGAGTCAACATCGCCTCAAACCCCTTTCCTCCCCCTGTTCAGCAGGGGGATTTCTTTTGCAGATCCAGCGACCCAGTGCGCTTTCCCTCATTTGCCTTGACAGGAACGTGGGCTTCTGGCAGAAAGCAGAAGCAATCGAGTTATGTCAGGCGCAAGCCATCCCGACTCGCGAGGTCGGGGTGGCTTTTTTTATTGGGGGAAGACCATGCGGCTGATCATGATCGACAATTACGATTCGTTTACCTACAACCTGGCGCAGCTTTTCTACGAATTCGATCTGGATGTGGAGGTCTACCGTCACGACCAGATCAGTCTGGAAGGCATCGAAGCGCGCCGTCCCGATTGGATCTGCATTTCCCCGGGGCCCAGGGACCCCGCCCACGCCGGAATCAGCAAGGCGGTGATCGCACACTTCGCGCCCCACTGTGCCGATCCTCGGGGTCTGCCTGGGGATGCAGGCCATCAATGAGGTCTATGGTGGGATCACCGACCTGGCACCGGAACCTCGACACGGGAAACGGTCCCAAGTGTTTCACCAGGGCCAGGGGCTTTTTGCCGGAATTCCGTCTCCTTTTACGGTGGCTCGCTATCATTCGCTGCAAGTCATCCGCCGCTCCAAGGACCTCGTCCCATTAAGCCCATGCCGAGGACGGCGTGGTCATGGGGTTGCAGCATCGCTGCTGGCCCCTGTGCGGGGTGCAGTTCCACCCAGAATCTTTCATGACGGAATACGGTTGGGAACTGGTGGCCAATTTCCTGGCGCTGCAGCCGCGCTGGCGAGATTGCCGACCACCGGCGCCTCCCCACCATGATCGCTTCCCTCGCATGGGCTGGCCTGAACGTCCTGGCGCCTCTCTTCCAGCGAGCCTGGCTGAATCAATCCCACGGGTGCCCCTGAATGATCGTGTCCCTTCCTGAATCGTTGCGAGGATCAGTTGACGTAGCTCACGCCGAGCTGGTGGCCTCGGATATCAGTGATGAGGCGTTCTTGCGTCAGGTTCGAGGATTGGCTGAGGAACCCTGCAGTGCCGTGCTGCTGAGTGGCGGGCAACTGGATTGTAGTCGATATTCGCTGGCGGCCTGGGACCCTCTGTTGATCTTCCGGAGTAAGGGACATGCCATTCACCTCCAGACCGGCCATGGGAACTGGGAATTTCAGGGTGACCCTCTCGCTCATCTGGACACGGTTTTTGCAGCGCTGCAACCATCCTATCCCTTCACTCTGCCGCCCTTTTGTGGCGGGGCTATGGGCTATTTCTCCTATGACCTGAAAAACTGTATCGAGCGCTTGCCGCAAACCGTCGTTGATGATCGCGATCTTCCTGATATCTTTTTGTTTTTCCCAAGCCAGATGCTCAGGCACGACCGCGTGAACGGAACCCTGCACCATCTGGTGCTGAAGGGCGGACAGGGAAGCCCCATCCGGACACCGACACCAGCCACAGCCCTGCGCTTGGGGCCGCTTACCAGCAATTTCACCCATGACGCCTATATCGAAGCCGTCAGCCGTGTTCGCCAATACATTCGGGCCGGCGATGTCTACCAGGTGAACCTGTCGCAGCGCTTTCCGCTTTCCCTTTGAAGGAAACCCATTCACCCTGTGGGAACATCTCTACGCATTGAATCCGGCCCCTTTCTATGCTTTCATCCAGGCCGGTGACCACCAGATCCTGTCAACATCCATGGAACGGTTCCTGTTTCGTCAGGGTTCCACCATCGAAACCCGGCCCATCAAAGGCACCCGGAAACGCGGTAAGACGCCTGCAGAGGACCAAGAGCTGCGCCGGGACTTGTGCAACAGTCCCAAAGATGACGCGGAGCTTTCGATGATCGTGGATTTGCTCAGAAACGACCTGGGCCGCATCTGCCGGGGGCGCACCGTGCGGGTGGCCGAACACAAACGCCTGGAAAGCTATCAGAACGTGCACCATCTGATTTCCATTGTGATCGGCGAGCTTCGCGATGGGATCACCCATGGGGAGATGCTTCGGGGCACTTTTCCCGGTGGCTCCATCACCGGCTGTCCCAAGGTGCGGGCCATGGAAATCATCGACGAACTGGAACCCCACGTTCGTCATGTCTACACCGGGGCTATCGGTTATTTGGGCTGGCACGACAATGCCGATCTCAACATCGCCATCCGCACCGCCCTGGTGCATAAAGGCAATTGTTTTTTCTCCGTGGGGGGTGGCATCGTGCATGACAGCGATGAAGAAGACGAGTACCAGGAGACGCTCCACAAGGCCCGCACGCTGTTCGACCTGATGGAACGGCTGGAGAAGAACCGTGATGGATAGAATGGATAGTGACAATGCAGCGGAGCAATGGGTTTTTCTCAATGGGCGTATCATGCCGCTTAACGAAGCCCGGATTTCCCCTTTGGACCGGGGGTTCCAGTATGGCGACGGCCTTTTCACCACGGTGCGCGTGGAATCGGGGCGCCCGCTGTATCTGGCCGAGCATCTCAACCGGTTGACGCGTTCCCTGAAGGAACTACGGATTGGATGGGAACCGTTACAGGGCATGGACTGGCCGCAGGCACTTGATGAGCTTCTGCAGCGTAATGGTTTGCAGAGCGGCCTTGCCGCGCTAAAAATCCTGGTCACCCGTGGAATCGCTTCGCCCCTGGGTTTGCCGCAAGGGGTCCAACCGACCGTTTTCGTCCAGGCGCGACCTTATCAGCCCCCCAGTCCCGACCAGTACCGCCGAGGTTGGCGGCTGCGCATCTGCCGCTCGGGCTATGCCCCGCCTCTGGCTGGCCACAAAACGCTCAATTACCTCTTCTACCTGGTGGCCCGCCAGCAAGCGATCGATGCCGGGGCTGATGAAGGGGTGATCCTGGATGCGCACGGTCGCATCGCGGAAACCGCCGCGGGGTCACTACTGATTTGCAGCAATGGGGCCTGGTGGACCCCACAGAGTCCTTATCAGCTTCCTGGGATCACCATTGCGCTCCTGCGAAAACGCTTCGATGAGCGTGGCCATGCGGTGGAGTTTCGCAACGCCGCCCCCGAAGACCTTGCCAGAGCCCAAACTGCGTGGGTGGTCAATTCCTTGATGGGAATCATGCCGGTGCAATCGGTTGATGGTCTGGAGTTGCCGCTCCCTGCGGCAGAGGAAGCGGCGCGCTGGCGCAATGAGCTGTTTGCATATGGCAGGACAAGCGGCTAAAACCAAAAAACGCCCGAACGTGGACGGTTTTATCGATACTTTTCTTGCGGAGGAGCGTTTAACCACAACCGGCCCGACGAATTCGCGGTCGAGATTTATTCCTTGACACCCTTAGGGAGGCGTGTTAGCAAAATCGTCTTGTTTGGCATAGTAGCGCTGGGCCGTTAACTCAGAAGGTAGAGTATCTGCCTTTTAAGCAGAGAGTCGTTGGTTCGAGTCCAACACGGCCCACCAATGGAACCTGCTTTGCCGGCGATCGAGAACCCCCTTCTAGGTTCTTGCGGACACAGGGTCCCCATCGTCTAGCCCGGTCCAGGACACCGGCCTTTCACGCCGGCGACACCGGTTCAAATCCGGTTGGGGACGCCATCTGACGAACCATGGGTTAGCCTTTTGCGCTAACCTATTTTTTATATGGTCGAGTCGTTGCCTGCCATGAAGCACTGCGCTGCCCCCGCGTTCAGCGTCCGGGATCATGGTTTCGGATCTGAATCTGCCACCGGCCCCCATTGTTATCCCTCATGTATTTCTCACCTCTGGCCATGGTGTCGCCGTTTGCCGGTACAGGAGCGTTTCATTTCTGGTCGCAGGGGCTCAGAGTGCCACCACTTGAATGTTGCCATGCCGCAAGCCGATCGCTTCCGGCATCGCTGTGGGGAAGGTTTTATCGTTTGCCACGCGGCAAACCCCGCATTGCCTCTCTTTGGCAGACTGGAAAGCCTGCCCCACAGCTTGGATGTTTGCTCGCATTGGTTCCAAACCCTTCCTTGGTCCTTCGGCAGGTGTATGCATAGACCATGATGAGACTGCTTTTCATTTTTGGTACTCGCCCAGAAGCCATCAAACTGGCCCCTCTCATCCGCTGCTGTGAAAACCAGCCTGATCAGTTTCATGTGCGGGTCTGCGTGACGGCCCAACATCGAGAGATGCTGGATGATGTCCTGGAGTTCTTTGCTATCAGGCCCAACTTTGACTTGAACCTGATGAAACCAAACCAAACTCTATTCGATGTTACCATAAATGGCCTGCAAGGTATTAAAGGTGTGTTAGAAGCTTACCAGCCGGACAATATTGTTGTTCAAGGGGATACCACTACGGCATTTGTTGGTGCATTGGCAGGTTTCTACAATAAGATCAAGGTTTCCCACATTGAAGCCGGGCTTCGTAGTGGGAACAAATATTCTCCATATCCTGAGGAAATGAATCGAATTCTTGCTGGTCATCTGACTGACTATCATTTTGCTCCTACAGACCTGGCATCACAGAACTTACTGCGGGAAGGTATTGGTGACAATGTATGGGTGGTTGGCAATACAGTCGTGGATGCACTTTTTCTTGGGCTTGACATCATTGAGGCAACTCAAGGTGAAGCTTTTATAGAACATTTCGACTATATTGATTTTAGGAGGAAGATTGTTTTGATTACCTGCCATCGCCGGGAAAGTTTCGGCGAACCACTGGAGAACATTCTTATTGCCATCCGTGAGTTAGCAGAGAAATATAGTCATCTCGAATTTGTCTATCCGGTCCATTTGAATCCCAATGTGCAGGAGCCTGCCAGACGGATTTTGGGGCGGTGCGACCGTGTTCATCTGGTGAGGCCGCTCAGCTACGCGCAGCTCATTTGGCTCATGAATCGGTCGTCATTTTATCCTGACGGATTCCGGGGGTATCCAGGAGGAGGCTCCATCCCTGGGCAAGCCGGTGCTGGTGATGCGTGATGTAACCGAACGGCAGGAGGGGATCGATGCTGGTACGGCGCGGCTGGTCGGTACCGACACAGCCGTGATCGTTGCTGAGGCCGCTCGATTGGTCGAAGATCAGCATGCGTACCGACAGATGGCTCGAGCAGTCAATCCCTACGGGGACGGCAAGGCCTGTGAACGCATCGCTGCTATTTGGTTGGAACGACTTTGAAAAGGGTCCGTCCATGGATGACAGGCGCCTTTGAGGTTGAATATTGATGAAGTTGGCTATTACTTCCATGTTGGCGTTGTGGCTTGGCTGCTGTGCAGCGCTGGGGTACGCACAGACTTCCCCGACCAAGTCGGTCCTGGTGATCTACGAGGGAAAAGAAGACCCAGCGAATCTGGTACAGGGAGATGCGAGGCAACTTGGGGCGCTGCTGGGACATTTCCACACCACGGTGACCATTAAAAGCCTGGCTGACTACCAGGTGGGCCAGATGCAAAGCTACGACGCGGTTTTCTTTGTGGGCTATACGTTGTGGTGTTGGCCATCTCGCGAGATGATGGAGGAGGTCAGTGCCCGCGAGGGGACCTTTGTTTGGCTGCACAGTGGGATGCTGGCTTTCAACAGCATGTTTCCGACCGCACCTCGCTATGGTTTCGAACCACTCTGGATGAACACGTCCGGTGATTATAATGTGGTGCAGCATGGATCCGCCACCTTTACCAAAGAAGAACCCAATATCACCATGCTAAGGGTTACCGATCCCAGCAAGTGCACGGTGGTCGCCACAGCATCTGCCAAGCAGGGTAGTGTGCCGTACATTGTGCGTAGCGGCGAATTCTGGTATGTGGCCGATTCCCCTTTTGCTTATGCCTCGGAAGAGGATCGCTATCTGCTGTTTGCCGATCTGCTCCACGACATTCTCAAGGAAGATCATCCAACCTCCCATCGCGCTCTCATCCGAATCGAAGATATCCACCCCTTGGAAAACCCGGCACGCCTTCGGGAGATTGCTGACATTCTGTATGCCCGGGACGTCCCCTTCCTGATTGCCCTGGTTGCCGTTTTACGTGGATCCGGCGCGAGGAATTCGGGTGAGCCTCTCGGACAAACCCGACATGGTTGACGCCATCCATTACATGGTACGCCATGGCGGGACCGTGGTGATGCATGGCGGAACTCATCAATACAAAGGGGTGACAGCGGCCGATTTCGAGTTCTGGGATGAAGGTACGGCCCAGCCCATCAAGGATGATTCGGCTGAATACATACTGCGCAAGGTCACCATGGGATTGAATGAGTGCCTTCGCAACGGCATCTATCCGGTGGTGTGGGAAACGCCGCACTACGCCGGCTCTCAGCTCACCTACGACACCGTCGCCAAGGTGTTCTCTTCAGCCATGGAACAACGGTTGGCCATCAACCACGCCGATTACTCGCAGTTCTTCCCCTACATCATTGAGAACGACTTGCACGGGCAGAAGATCTATCCCGAAAACATCGGTTTTGTCCCTCAGGATCCCGATGACCCAGGCCTACCTGCCCGCGAAGTGCAAGCCATGCTCAAACGAGCAGAAAAGAGCCTATATGTGCGAGACGGTTTCGCTTCCTGTTTCTACCACTCGTTTATTCCCCTTGAAAACCTGGAGCGCCTGGTCGAGGGGGTCAAGGCTCTGGGTTACACCTACATGGACGTGCGCGATGGAAACAATGTGGTGACCCTGCCTGACAAGGCTATCGGCACTGGCAAAGGTGCCGTGACTTTGAACCTTTCGGACCAGTATCTGCGTGAGGTGATCCTGGATGAAGAGGGCGAAGTGGTCCAGGACAAGATCCTTCCTGAGCGCATCAAGGGTTCCATCACCCGCGAATTCCAACTGCAGAACGGTCAGATGTACGTGGCGTCGCCGACAGAATTCCGCAGGTATCAGCTAAGCCGCTGGGATCGCATGCAGCAGCGTCTGGGACGCACGGCTCAGGCGCTGTTGTCCGGCTTTCTGCGGAACAAGGATGCGCAGGTGGCGGCGCGCGTTGCCATCGTCTGGGACCCGGACCTGAGCAATGGTGCGGCCAACGACCAGGAGAGCTTCCGTAGCCTGTTTGAGTTTGTGGGGATACCTGTAGATACGCTGTCGGTGGGCATGTTGTCGTCGTTGGGACTCTACAATCTGGTGGTGGTCCCCTATAGCACCGTGGAGCGTCTCAGCGATGCGGAGCTGAGCCGTATCGTGGAATGGGTGCGGGCTGGCGGCAATTGCATCACCGATGGTCGGACCGAGTTCACCCGTGAACTGGAGATCCAGCACCGGGATAGCTCCATCAGCGTTAGTCGATTGCGCGACAAGCTGTTTGTGGAGGAATCCATCGGCTGGCGGACACCGGAGTCATGTTTCCGTTTTGAAGTGGAAGAGGCCGACCAGATCTTTGCGGTCGATGAGGAAACCGAAGCTCCCATTGTCATTGGGAGGGAATTTGGGGAAGGCAAGTTCATCTATTTTGGCGCGCGGTTCGATCCGGAAAGCGACGCCGGTTACAGTCGGTTTCCCTATGCCATCGAGTATGTACGGCGCTATCTGGGGTTGACGCCCGTGGTTCGACGCGAAGCGCTGGAGTTCTACTTCGATCCGGGTTACCGCCACAACATGAGCATCGAGGATCTGGTGAAACATTGGGCCAAAAACGGGGTGCGGGTGATCCACGCCGCTGGCTGGCATCAATATCCCAAATATTCCTATGATTACGACCGGCTCATCAACTTGTGCCATGCCAATGGCATTCTGGTGTATGCCTGGCTGGAACCACCGCAGGTGACCCACAAGTTCTGGCTGGATCATCCTCAATGGCGCGAAAAGAACTCCGATGGGGAGGATGTCCGGGCTTCCTGGCGCTATCCCATGGCACTGACCGATCCGGCCTGCTTCGAGGCGATGCTGGCCGAGTATCGGGTGCTGCTCCTTGGACACGACTTTGACGGTGTCAATTTTGCCGAAATCTATTTCGAATCGGGTTTGGATGGGCCAGCCGAACCGACAAAGCTCACCCCCATGCATGTTTCGGCGCGGACCGAGTTCAAGCAGTTGCATGGTTTCGACCCGGCGGCTCTGGTGCAGACTGGATCGCCACAGTTCTGGAAGACCCACGCGGCTGCCTGGAACAAGTATGAGGACTATCGGATTGAAAAGATGGTTCAAATCCATGAACGGCTGCTGCAGTTCGCCGACACCGTGCGCCAGGTCCGTCCCGGGTTCGACGTCATCGTGACCGCCCTTGACAGCATCGGGAATCCGGAGCTGCGCCGTACTCAGGGCGTCGATATTGGCCGTATCATCGATTTGAAAAAGAACTTCGCTTTTTCGTTGAATGTGGAAGATCCGCAGTCGGCCTGGTCGGATGATCCCCGCCGCTATCGCGATATTGCCGAGAATTATCGACCATTGTTGGGTGATGACTTGATGCTCGACCTCAACATCCTGTCATTTCGCACCCGGCAACAGCCCACCATGTTTCCGACTCTTATCCAGACGGGTACGGAGTCGCTGGCGCTGGTATCGGTTGCGTACCAGCAGGCGGAACGGGTGGTGGTCTATGCCGAGTCGAGCGTCAACCCGCAGGACCTGCCGCTCATGGCCTGTGCGGCGGCCAGTGGAGCCCGGTTGGAGCACCTCGCGGACGGTGGTTATCGGGTTACTTCGCCCTATGCTGTGACTCTCGATATGCTGACCAGCGGGCGGGTGGCGATGGTGGACGGCGAACCAAGGACCGCTGTGAGCCCTGGCCAGTTCCTGATTCCAGCAGGCACCCACGTGGTTAAAAGCGTTGGTGCCGATACCAATCTGTTTTCTCTGCAGCCATTCCATGCAAGTCTGGTCTCCATCACCGGCAATCTGCTCTATGCACGGGAGCAGGAACGCGGTGTGGATTTCGGCTACAACGCCCGGTCGCGATGCCTGGTGACCCTGACCAGGCCCCCGGTGACCCTGCTGGTGGATGGGCAGAGCGTGCCGCTGCAGGTGCTCAAAGGCAGCAGCCGTTACACCGTGATGCTGCCGTCCGGCAAACATGACGTGCAGATTATGACGCTGAGCAAAGTCTCCTATGGCGTGGACCTCACCAGCCTGTGGTCGTCATCGCTGATTGTGGTGTTCGGGTTGGCCGCCATGGGCTTGCTGCTGGTTTTTTACATGTTCGTAAGGGTTGGCGGCAGGACATGCCGATAATGGCCTATTTGATGGGCCGCGCGGCAATGGCTGACGGCTGACTCATCCTGACCCAATATTGTACCTGGAAAGCATCGCCTAATAGTTATGGAATCTTTTGTTCAACTGACCCTTAGCATTTTCTTTCTGATCGCAGTTATCCTCATCTGGTTTATGATCGCCTATCAGTTGGTGCTAACCATTGCCGGCTTCTTTCATCACATGCGGTCACTCAAAGAACGTGCTGAAGTTGACGGCATGCACTTCGATTATCCCTCGGTTTCCATTCTGATTCCGGCTCACAATGAAGAAATCGTCATGGCAGCCACCCTGGATGCCATGCTGGCGCTCGACTATCCGCGCGACCGGATGGAAATCATCGTTATCAACGACGGTTCTACCGATGCCACTGGCGAAATTGTGGCACGCTACGCCCAACAAGATGACCGGGTGGTGCTCCACAACGTCCCCAAAGGGGAGGGCGGCAAGGGCAAGTCGCGTGCCCTCAACCTGGCGCTGAGCATTGCCAGGTCGCCGTTTATCGCCATCTATGATGCCGACAACACCCCTGCGCCCGACGCGCTGAAATATTTGGTGGCGCAGCTGTTGTTGCATCCGGAACTGGGCGCGGTGTTGGGGAAATTCCGGACTATCAACAAGGACCGGAATCTGCTGACGCGCTTCATCAACATCGAAACCCTGAGTTTTCAATCCATGCTGCAGGCGGGGCGCTGGCGGTTGTTCCGGATCGCGACCCTTCCCGGCACCAATTTCGTCATCCGCAGAGAAGTCCTGGATCAACTGGGGGGTTGGGATGAGGAGGCTATCACCGAGGATTCAGAGCTGAGCATCCGGATGTATATGAACCATTGGCGGATAAAGTTTATTCCCTACGCGGTGACTTATGAGCAGGAACCGGAGCGTTGGGATGTGTGGCTGCGGCAGCGCACCCGCTGGGTTCGGGGGAACAACTATGTGGCCAAGAAATTCTTCGGTCTGCGCAAAGACATCAAGAGCAAACGGTTGCGACTGGAAATCCTGTACCTTTTCTCCATGTACTACATTTTTTTTGTCGCGATTCTGATTTCCGATTTTATTTTCCTGCTGACGGTCACCCGGCTGGTGTCCATACCTCTGCCGGGCCCATACAACGTAGTGTGGGCTCTGGCGGTCGTGCTGTTCTTTGGAGAAATTCTGCTGGCGCTGTCCTATGATCGTGAGGACTCCCCCAAGGCGATCTGGTACATGGCCTTGATGTACTTCACCTATTGCCAGTTGTGGATTGTGGTGGTGGCGAAGGCCTTCTACCTGGATGTGATCCTGAAGGAAAAGCGGGTCTGGGTCAAAACGATCCGTTTCACTACTAAGAAGACCTAAGTCCCTGCCATACTTTGGTCTAATTTGACAGGGTTTCCCATGTTTCTCAATCCCTGCTGCCGTGGTCACAGGGCCAACGAGGGCCCCAATGGGAGGGGGCAAAACGTGAACGTTCATCCACCCAAAGCGGATTGGTACCGTGCGAAGACTTGCACTGTTCCTGGAGGGCGCGGCGCCCTGCTATTGTTCACGGGCTTGCCCAAAAGCGGCAAGACTTCTTTGGCTAATGGGGTGAAAGTCCGTTTAGCCGAAATGGCCATTCCCTGTTATGTCCTGGACGGGGATATTATGCGGTGTGGTCTCAACAAGGATTTGGGGTATTCACCCGAAGATCGCAAGGAGAACATCCGCCGTATCGCAGAGGTGGCAAGACTGCTGGCGGACGCGGGAGTGCTGGTGTTGGCTGCCTTCATTGCGCCCTATCGAGAAAGCCGTCAATTCATTCGGAGTTTGCTGCAGGATTGGGGGTATTACGAATGCTATGTGAAATGCCCTCTGGAGATCTGCGAGTCACGCGACACGCGAGGGCTATACCGGAAGGCTCGGCTCGGATTGATCGACAATATGACAGGGATTTCAGCGCCCTACGAAGAACCTCAGACTTGCGAGCTGGTCATCCCCACCAATGAGTTGACCCTGGATGAAGGTGTCGACCGGGTGATCGATTTTCTGTTTCAAAAGGGAGTCTTTAAGGCTCACTCTGCAACCCAGGGGGATACCAGCGTGTGTTGATCGCTCGTTTTTCCACCTAAAAAGCGGATCGTGGGCTAAGCATGGCCTGGGTGGAGACTTCGCCCGGTTCCGAGCTTCCAGTCTGCACTCGCAAGCTTTCGTTGGGCTCTGCGGTCAGCAGTTCCTTCAGATCCACCCATTCTCGACACGGCAAGGTTCGATTTACTTGCTGTCCCCCCGCCATTGACACTATTATCTTAATGGGGTGCCCGTTCCTGCTGCTGCCCCACACACGCTGGATGTGGTGTTGTTGTAAGGTTTCCGCGCGCAATCGGACCGGTTTGCGATCTTCCAGCCATACGGCCAGATCGGAGCCCGTCTCCAGCCAGGATGCTTCCGGTCGAGGTTCCACAGGCTGTTGATCCAGCTTCTGTTGAAAAGCTGCTACTGTGGAAAGTTCTTCATGCAAGGCCAATGCTTCTTCTTCGACGCAGTTTCGCCCCAACAAACGGTCCAGATGCAAGGTCTGAACCGCGCAATGGGGGTTTAATTCAAGGAGCGCCTGGCAGGTAGAACCATCGCTGACCAGCTGCCAGCCTCGAGTTCTGGAAGTGTTCAAGAGCACCCTGAGCTCGCTTGTGGCCGCCACCCGGTGGAGTCCAGGCGGAAGAAGGACGACGCTCCCAGCAGGAATGCGTTCGAAACGCTGCCAAGGGAGCAGGCGACAGGGGAGATAACCAGCAAGCTGATAAACCGCCCGATTGACGAATCCGGCAACTTCGTTACTGCGGGCTGTGAGCGGGGCTGACAGATAGACGAAACAGGGAAGCTCGACCGCTTTTCGGGTAGCGGCAGCGGACCGCATCTGTTCTGCGACGCGGGCAAAACCAGGCTGATGCCTGCCGCCGTCAGGGTTTACCATCATGCCGGGGTCCACCTTACCGTCGCGTTCATAGCGGAAGTATTCGTAGATGTAGCCGAGGGGATCGATCATCAAGCCCATATGGGTGGCGAAGCTTAGTTCGTGAGGTCTGATGGTGACCCGCGGCGCTTCACAGCCACTTTCCATGATGAATGTAGACTTGCCATAATCTCTGGCCGTTGCAAGCAGCCGCATCGTGGCTTCGTTGGCCGCATGTCCCCAGCCCGGGTAGCCGGCATGAGTATAGAGCGAGATGCCGACGGCATCGGCTTGTGCAATCCAGGCTGGTAGATCGAAAGCAGCGAATTCAGGGCGTCCTCGAGCGATTTTTTCCGATTCAAAACCGCTCAATTGGAGCAGGAAGGGTTTGCCGCTGTACTGGTGCCAGAGCCGACGGTTGGTCTGATACTGGCAAAGGAACCAATCGTTGATGCTGCGCACAAAGTCGAAATAAGCCTCGCGTGGCCTGCCGAAGCGGGAATCTTTTCCATGGAGCGGCATAGGGACATCGGCTATGCTGAGAAATCGAGTGCGGTAAGCGCGGTTGATGGCCTGCGGTCCACCGAAGTGCTTGCGGAGCCAGCGATGCCATTCGGCCCGGCATTCCTCGGTGTATTGTACAATCTCGTAATTGCCACTGGTTTGATCCCACTGCATCAGGCTTCCGCGCTGGCTGACGAAGGGTTCCACCATGCCACCCACGGCGAATCCCATCAATTGCGCCACACGTCCGTAACGCTTGGCGTAGTAAAGAGTTTCGCGATTCTGCCACTGTTCGAAGCGGTGGTTGCCGACGGTGGCTCGGAACCAGTCATTGGAGGGAGAACCACTGGGAAGGCGCCCTGGCTGGGCCAGCGCATGCTGGTATAGCCAGGCCAGACCGGTGCTTTGATTGGCATCCATCCGGGAGAAGACAAAACGCAGTCGATGATGTTTGATGGCCGCGATGGCGGCATCCAGGGTGGTTCTGGCGGTGTTGTCTTCCCAGATATGGGCCGGGGGTACCAGGCTGACCATTCGACCCGCCGCTTGTTCCACCAAAGCGATCGTCTCAACGGCGGCAGCCGGTGAACCCAGGAAGTTGAAATGGAAGGTATACCCAGAGGCGACCTGACCGTAACCCTGACTGGTACCGCAAAAAACCAGCAGGAGGCCAACCAAAAAGCGCCACGGCCAGAACAAAAAAATAGCGGATGCCCCACGCCGGCATTGCGCTTCGCGTTGTGATATCACAGGTCGATCAGCCTCCCGACAACCCCTGGCCGTTATCCCTTAAAATCGAACACCAACTCATTTCGCGGCGGAGTCTACTCCAAGTCCGGCTGTATATCTATCTGGAAATGGCGAAGCCATCAGCGAGATTGATAACCGTTACCAGGGTTATATCGACCCATGCGAAGGTTCTTGTGAAGGGACTTGCAACGGTTCATCCGGAAAGCGGTCAGGATCGCTCTGAGTAGGAGTCACCGGACTTGTTGTAAAATCCGAGCAGATTTGGTAAACAGCGGACAGGTTGCTTATGAACACGATTTCGAATCATGCCAGGATCTTTTCAAACACCTGTTTGTGGTCACACTACTGTTGGCATTCTTGCTGTTCAATCCCACACCGGTGAGCGCAACCTGGATACCTTGCCGATCTTGATGGGTATCCAGGTCATTCTGGTAGCCGCCATAGTCGTTCCGTTCGTGCCCGACTTGAAGTTTGGTCATAGCTACGGTGCTGGACCTCCTGATTAACCTTCCGCACCCATAGGCATTACCTGGTTGGAAATAGTCAGCCGAAAAGCCTACCCGTAGATGTAGATAGTGGTTTTGCATGGATAGCGAAGAAGTCTGTCGACTTCCTCTTGGACTCCCATTCGAGTGGGATCTTTGTCCCAGGCTTCCCATTCTGCCAAGCTGTTCCAGGTGCTGATAACCAGGAACTTGTTGGGATTGTCCAAAGCGCGCAGCGTCTCTCCGGAGATATATCCCTTGGCCTGCATCGCCTTGGCTCGCAACTGCAGGAGCAGTTGGTGCAGCTTGATTTCACTGCCTGCCTTAATTTCCCGCTCAATCAATGTTCGAATCGCCATGGCTGCCTCCTTTGCTAAAAATGGTTGACCGCAATGGCCAGCCGGAACGAAGATAAAGTGTTAAGGTTTGCCAGTTACAACCCACACCGGGTGCGGCCCAAGCAAGCACCATCGATCAGCGAAGGTTCCGGTGCAAAGTCGTTAATTCCCTGAATTTTCTGGTTAATGGTAACCCCCTTGGGAGCCGCATGTCAATGCAGGTTCAGGGCTTCTACTTGAGAGCGTGAAAGCATAAGGCGGGAGGATGATTGTGGTTCTCGGCAGTGGTCCCAACATTTCCGTTGTTGGTGCCAGTCGGTCTGGAGCTTTTTCTGCTGGTCGAAGCGGGAAACCGAGACGCTTGGCACGTACATCCCATACGGACTGATCCCCATGGACACCGAAGAGATCAAAAGGCACGTCAAAAGGTACTATGCTGAACTATTCGCCCGGGGACGGACGGTACCCACGACGCTGCCAATCTTGTCGGGCCGTGAGCTCGCCACTGAACTGGGCTACCCATCGGCCCTCTTCGACCTCATTCCTGACCACCTATGGGATCTATTTGCGCCCTGCGGCAACCCCTTGCCTCATCTTCGCGGCCCGGAAAACCAGTGGCTGCTCAACCTGGGCTGCGGAGCCGGGATCGATAACTTCGCCATGGTTGCCCAGCATCCCGGCATCCATGTAGTGGGGCTCGATGTGGTCTGGCCGGTGCTGCATCAGGCGCACCGCT
The DNA here is from genome assembly GCA_963828705.1 of uncultured delta proteobacterium. Taxonomy (GTDB): domain Bacteria; phylum Desulfobacterota; class Syntrophobacteria; order Syntrophobacterales; family Syntrophobacteraceae; genus CAWDJT01. The sequence continues at coordinate 6,682 of CAWHGA010000013.1, read as the reverse complement.
GGGCCGATACCGGACCTCTGCAATCAAAGGGACTCTTTTGGGTATGTGGAGATGCCGCCGCCTTGCCCTTTCAGTCGCAGCACTTCGATGCTGCGATCCTGAATGGCGTGTTCAACCTTTTCCCTGACAAGGAATGGCTCCTGGGAGAGTGTCAGCGGGTGCTCAAACCGCGCGGCCAGCTCCTCCTTGCCGATCTGTGCAGCCATGGGTCACTTCCCGACCACTTTGCTGCAGAAGCGGATGCCTGGGCGTGGTGCATAAGCGGGGCGTTAACTTTAGATGAAATGCGGGCACTGCTTAGCCGGGCGGGCTTTGATGACATCATAGTGAATCGGCAGGAACATGAGGATATGTTGTATCGTACCCTGGTGTCTTCTCGAAAGGCCGAGAACCTCCTGGCATGACCAGCGTTCACCAGGCCCACCCCGGATATAGACACGACCACCCAATAGGATTGATCCCCCGATCAACGGCTCGCGCCAAGGCACGAAGACGCCCACAGACCTCCCGCTATTCCTTTTCGTCTTCCACCATCTTGATGGCTTTGGTGGGGCATTCTTCAGCGCAAATACCGCAACCTTTGCAGTAGTCCAGATCGATCTCCACCGGAATGGAACGCTTGACGATCCCTTCCGGGCAGTACAACCAGCAGATGAAACAGGAAGGCCGTTTGTTCTTGGCGGGGGTACAGCGGCTATGGTCGATCTCCGGGCGCATCTGGCGCCAATCGCCGGTGTGACCGGCTTCTCCGGTGGCCAGGGTACTATGGGCATAGGTAAATTTGTCTTCTCTCGCGTTCACGAACTAACCTTTCATGTGGTTTTCTCAACAACCGTCCACCTTGGTCGCAACAGTCCGCAGGGGGTTTCAGACACAGACCAGTTTGCATTCCGTCGCCAGCACTGTCCCTTCATAGGCCAGGCGTGCCCCGTGGATGTTTCTGTCCAGAGCATCTCGCTTGAAATGCAGGCCTAGAGCCTTTTCGATGCTGGCCATGGTGATCATCCCGGTAGCCCGGGCAAAACCACCGAGAATGGAGGTATTGAACAACACCGATCCGGCCACGATCAGTTCGGCTTCTCTCGCCCAATGGGTGGCGTTGGTGGTGGCCACATTGACCGGCGCGTTGAGACGAACACTCTCCGGTGCTTTCGGCGTGTTGATGAGGACCAGGCCATCAGGACGTATCCCGGCAGTGACGTCAACTACTCTGAGCAGCGATTCGTCCAGGACCACCACCACATCGGGGTATTCCACCAGAGAAAAAGTCCGAATGGGTTGCCGACCATACCGCGTGGTGGCGATTACCGGAGCCCCACGACGTTCAGCGCCGAAGAAGGGGGCCGAAGTCACCCCTTTGTAGCCATCGTAGTAGGCCGCTTCAGCCAGGACCATGGCGGCGGTCACGGCACCCTGTCCACCACGTCCATGCCATCTTATCTCAATCCGTTTGCGTTCCATGTGCACCCATTCGTCTTTGCCCGCCAGAGTGTGTTTGCCGCCTTCGATCCCGGCTGCTTCCATCGTCGGCTGGTATCCCGCCAGCACTAATAACTTCTTACGGCCACCAAGTCAACCAAAGCGGGTGGCCGACCCTATCACGTTCCTTTGACTGCTTGGTCCTGCAGCAACGGTTCCGATTCATCCCCCCTGAGTCCCAACAGCAAATCCCGATACTCAATCTGGTAGATGTATAGCATGACCATGGCGAAGGCCAGAATCAGTGGTCCATAGATGATACCGGCGAGCCCGAAATACTGGACACCGCCAATGATGGCCAGAAAGATATAGAATGGCGACATCCCGGCCTGGCCCTTCATAAGATAAGGTCGCAGAAAGTACTCGAAAGACCCCACCACCAGCACGCACCAGGCAATGAGAAAGCCCATGGCTTTCCATTTACCCAGCAGAGCCAGGTAAGCGACCGCGGGCAACCAGATCAGGCCGGTACCGATCAGAGGTATCAGCGAGGTAAAACCCATCATCGCCCCCCAGAACAAGCCGGGGATACCCACAATCGATAGGCCGATCCCTCCGGTAACCCCCTGGCACACTGCCACCACAAAACTTCCCATTAGGGCCGACCGTGCCACCGACCGAATGCGGTCAATGATGCGGTCCTCCTGGTCCTCCCTGAGCGGCGCCAGGTACTTGATCCGCTGGATCATCTCGGCGCCGTCGCGGAGCAGGTAAAAGATGATAAACATCATGATAAAAAACCGTGACACAATCCCGAGGGCATCTCCAAGGAGATTGGCACCCTGGGCCAGCAAAAACTGACCAAAATTCTTGCTGAACTGCAGAATATTCCCCTGAATGTCGAGCTTTTTTAGATCGATGAAAGATGCGTGCTCTTCCAGCCAGACGCTGTAGGCCGCCATTCGGCCATCTTCCATCAGTCGCTGCAGGTTCCCGGCGCGGATCCAGTCGTTGACCTGATTGATGGAGTGCACCGCCTGGCTGGTTAAGGCCGAGAAAAACACCAGCAGCGGTAGAATGATGACGAAGGTGATGACCATGATACCAAGTAACGCCGCCAGGCTGCTGCGCCCACCGCAGCGGCGAACCAGCCAGGAGTGCAGCGGGTGGAACATCGATGCCAGGATGATGGCGAAGATGATGGTGTGAGCAAAGGGACGCAGGATCAAATAGGTCAGGTACAGGGAAAAGAACACCACCACCAGAAGAAATGGACGGTGGCGTTTGTCCGTTGGATTCTGGCACGGTGTAAGGTTTTCAGAGGGTTCATTCATGGATTCGTCACCTCGGCATCGAAAATGTTTGCCTGAGAATTCGGGAGGCCGGAAAGCCTGTCCCACATCTGTGCGTGGCGATGCGCGCTGCCGGAGCGTCACATCCCCAGGCGGGCGGCTTTCTGGCGAAAGTCCTCGGCTTCACGCACCTGGCCGCTTTGTTTTAGAAGGTCGGCTTCCAACAGATAGACCCGCTTTAAAGCCTTGGGTTCATCCTGATAGAGGATTTCCGCTTTTCGGGCGAATTCCAGCGCTCGCTTCAAGTCCCCTTTGTTCTGCCAGGCCTGGGCCAAAACCAGAAAGGCTTCGGCATTGTAGGCGTCAACCTGGATGGCCTGTTCCAATTGGGCGATGGCCTGTTCGGCATTCCCCTGCTGGAGGGAGGATTTGGCAGTGTTCACCAAATGCATGGAAGCCAGGTATTGTGGGTTCTGGGCCGTTGGATCGGTCCGTTTGGTCACATCGGTCACCGCCCCTTCGCCAGGAATGACTCCACCGCCGGTATCCTTCTCAGGAATAGCACTGAGGTCTTCTTCCTGTATGCTGGGTAGTGGCTGCAGGGTAGGTGCGGCCGGGCCGTCTTCTGGTGGCGCCGTCCATTCTGGCCTGGGCACAAATGCCGGCTTAGTCGGCGCAACACGCCATTCTTCGGGTATGTAAACGGGGCGTCTGGCCGCACACCCGCCCCCTGACAACACCAGAATCACCAGCAGTGCTCCCGCGGTGCCGCAGAAGCGGCTAACGACAGTCATCGACTTGCCCATCACACCCATTGCGGTCCCTTCATACCGGTCCACATTGATAAATGGCTGGGTATAGCTGCACTCTGCCGGGGACCCCGAGTGCCCCCAACGGTTGAATGGCCATCCCCACCGGATACCTGAAGGGGCGAATGATTGATTCCTCTGGGTTGGCACACGATCGGTTCCACCAGTTTACAACCACCTTTCCCCATCCCAACGTCCCATAATCATCCCCGTCTCGCGCACATCATAGCCGCCCATAGCCTCCACCATCTGCCGGAACGAAGCGGACCCAATGATGTCCAACAATTGCTGGATCTTAAAGTCTTCCCAGCAGGCCTCGGGAATAATCAAGTCGTAACGTTCCTCCGCCACCGGAATGAAATCCAGGTGCAGAGCCCTCGCTGCAGAGTATATGGCCATACCCGCGTCGGCGCGGCCACTCAGCACGTTGACCGCCACCGCCATGTGGGTAAATTCGTCTTGGTCGTAGCCCTGAATCCGCCCAGCTTCGATACCCAGCTTCGCCAACTGGTAATCCAGCAGAATCCGCGTGCCTGATCCTCCCTGACGGTTGATGAACACCACATCAGACCGAAGGAGATCAGCCACCCCCTGGATGCTCTTGGGATTGCCGGGACGCACCAGCAACCCCTGAGCCCGTCTCGCCAACTGGACCAGACGCAACGGCACATCACGCAGGTAGCGTTCCACGTAGGAAAAATTGTAATCCCCACTTTCCGTATCCAGCAGATGAGAGCCGGCCAGATGGGTCTGACCACGGCGGATCGCCATCAGCCCGCCCATACTGCCGACATTGCTCGATGACAGATGCAGGCGGCTGTCCCTTTTCTTCAATTCATTGGCCAGGACATCGATGGTGTTGTCATGGCTGCCAATCATGATGATGGTATGGTCCAGCTGTTCTTCGGGCTGCAGCAGGCGGACCCGGACTTCTTCGCCCAACTCAAGGCCCTCCAGTTCCTGAGGAATCTGGAGGATGCCATCGGCGCGGGTAAGCGAAGTGATCACTCCGGCACCCCGTTGCAGCGGCATGGCGATTAAATTACCCTGGACCCGCCCGAGGATGACCCGGACGAACTCCTCGAGGCCCAGGCGCGACGGCAGCTTGCGGGCCAGGGTCGCGGTCACCCCCGGAAAACATGGGCTGGCCAGGCCCTGCAGGCCAAACAGGAGCGGTCGCACAAATTGTTCGAAGGCAAGAATGGCCGATACCGGATAACCAGGAATACCCAGGACCGGTTTGCCCCTCACCAACCCCAGGATGGTGGGTTTACCCGGCATCATGGTCACGCCGTGGACCAGCACCTGGCCTAGTTCCTCGATGAGTGCCCGGGTGTAATCTTCGGTGCCGGCGGACGAACCCGCATTGATCAGGACCACCTCAGCCGGACTGGCTACGGCTTCTTCCACGGCCCTTTTGATGCTGTCATAATCGTCAGCCACGATCCCCTGCAGCCAGGGTTCCGCCCCGGTTTCCTGCGCCATGGCGGCCAGCACGGTGCCGTTGAACTCGATGATCTTTCCGGGTGGTGGTTCACCCGTAGCCTCAGCCGGCAGCAGTTCGGTTCCGGTCGGCTGGATCCACACCCGCGGGCGCTTGAACACCGTCAGCGAGGTGACCCCCGCTGCCAGCAAGGCCCCCAGATCGGCCGGGCGCAAGCGGTGCTGCTGCGGCAACAGCAGTTCCCCGGCAACGATGTCTTCCCCAACCTTTCGCACATGCTGCCAGGGATAGGCCGGTGCTCGAATTTCCACCTGCCGGTCGTCGATGGTTTCCACCTGCTCGATCATGATGACTGCATCGGTGTTGGCCGGCATCGGATCGCCGGTATCGACGGCAATAGTCTTGGACCCCAGCAGCAGCCGCAGCGGCTGGGCGTCGCTCGCCCCGAAGGTTTCCTGAGCCTTGACGGCAATGCCATCCATGGCGGCGCCATGGTAATGAGGCACGGAACGCAATGCCAAAACCGGCTCCGCCGTCACCCGATGGAGCGCCTGATGGCTTGGGATACTCTCCACGGCAGTGCGTAGCGCCTGGGTAGTTTGCGCCCAAATCGCCTGGGCCTCATCAAGGGTCTTCATGTGCAAGTATACGTTCCGCTCGGATCGCCTCATGATTTCTCCCGAACCGTTGTAACGACTAGAAATGTCCCTGCTTCTCTCATCAGGCTGCCAGGACACCAAGACGCCAAAAACCCTAATCTTACATTATGACTGGGTGCGTTTGTGTCCCGAGGAAAGCGGCTTCGCCTGAGTCGACCTGTTGCAAATTGTCACCAGCAGGCGGTCACCGCAGCATCACTGCACCCTCTGGAAGCCAAATCGATTCCAGAACTCTCGCCGAAAACGGCGAGCCATACTGAGATTAACCTCCGCCATGCTAATCTGTTCCAGTTCGTCGAGTTCCATCTTGACCCAGTCCTCGATAGTGTCGAGACTCCGGAACCAGCGACGAAAATCTTCATTATCCAGCATTTTGGGCGGCTGGATCACAAGGCTGTGCCCACCGTGCTGATGGATTCGTTTGTCCTGAGCCACGGAGTTGTAGTCAGCGGTGTTGACCCCCACCACCGGCACGAAGTTGTCGAAGGCACGCACCATGGCCCCCATCTTCCAATGACCGCGAAGAACGGGGAAGATCCCAATATTGAAGATGATGTCGGCACCTTGATCGACCAGCTGTTTGGCGGCTTCCGGCTGCCCCCAGAAATCGATGCAGACGGGCACGCCGATCTTGCCGAAATCGGTTTTGAAGGCACGAAACACTCCGTCACCGGCGACAATCCCCAGCTGATTTCGTTCCATCGCGCCGACATTGCGCTTGCGCTGCCGACCAAGGATGTGTCCGGCGCGATCAAAGACAGTGGCGGTATTGAACAACCGATCCCCTTCCTGCTCCACCAATCCGGCAATGATATAGGCGTTGAGATCGCGGGCTGCGTCGCCCAGTTCCCGCTCCCCTTAAAAGGAAAACTCGGCAAACAGATACATCCAGAACTTCTCCGCGGCATTTTCACAAGCGCCCAAGGCTGGCCGACCCATTCCTGGGATCGTGAAATTGAGGGTAGGGTTTGGGCTGCACCATGGCAACCCGGATGTTGTCTTTCATGCTCAACTCCGCTCTATGCCCAGTCCAGATCCACCCAGTAAGGGAAATGATCG
>CAWHGA010000012.1:0-18718 GCA_963828705.1 uncultured delta proteobacterium | reverse complement strand
AGGCAACCTTGCGCGAGCACCACATCGACGGCGAGGTCGTCATCGCGGATAACGGCAGCTCGGACCAATCACCCAAGATTGCTGCAAGTATGGGAGCGCGGGTGGTCCATGTGGCTCGTAGGGGCTACGGCAACGCCCTGATGGGCGGGGTCGCTGCTGCCCGAGGAAAATATGTGATAATGGGTGATTCCGATGACAGCTACGACTTCCGTGAAGCCCCGCGATTTCTGGAAAAGCTTCGCCAGGGCCATGACCTGGTCATGGGCTGCCGTCTTCCGTCTGGAGGTGGTGAGGTGCGGCCTGGAGCCATGCCCTTCCTGCATCGTTGGGTCGGAAACCCGATCTTTTCGCTGCTCGTTCGCTGGTGGTTTCATGCTCCGATTCATGACGTCCATTGCGGGCTGCGCGGCTTCACCAGGGAACTTTTCCAACGCCTGGATCTGCGCTGTTCGGGCATGGAATTTGCCAGCGAGATGGTGATCAAGGCCAGTCTGCATCGGGTAAGCATTGGCGAAGTCCCCATCGTTCTCCATCCGGATGGCCGCCAATCTCGCCCGGCCCACCTGAAGACCTTTCAAGATGGCTGGCGGCACCTACGTTTTTATCTGATGTGTTGTCCCAGATGGCTCTATTTGGGGCCTGGCGGGTTTTTGATCGTTCTCGGTCTGCTCTGTTACCTCCTGGGACTACCCGGAGTACGCCTGGCCGGCATCGGGTTCGCCGAACATACTCTCCTGTTCGGCACCCTGGCCATTCTCTGTGGTCACCAGGCGCTTCTGTTTGCGCTCTTCACCAAAACATTTGCAGTCAGTCAGGGAATCCTGCCGGAGGATGATCGGGTGACAAAATTCCTTGCGGTTATGAACCTTGAGCGGAGCTTACTGGTGGGTGCGGCCTTCCTGGTGGCGGGCATCGGGTTGCTCGCCTACGCCATCGGCCACTGGCACAGCCTCCATTTCGGTGAACTCGATTATCGCTTCACCATGCGGCGCGTAGTACCAGGAGCAATGTTCACAGCTTTAGGGTTTCAAACCATCCTGGGAGCGTTCTTCCTGGCTATCCTCAGGATGCCACACAAAAAGTAGGGGTTCACCAACCTCTTTTCTCCCCTCGCGGCAGGCTTAGGAGCCGCCCAAAAATAAGTGTCCATTTCGCCGTGATTTTCTGTCGCGTTTCATTGCATTCAACACGACCTACCGTAGGTTTCGTTGAATGCAATGAAACGCAACGGCTGCAATGGATATTTTCATTCCTTGAAAAACCCAGCGACCATCCCCGACCGTCTTGATTCTCCGCCGCGGACCCAGCCCTGAGTGCTCTATGACTGCAACTCCGGCAGGTTCCGATACAGGTCCAGGGCATCGGGATTGGCGAGGGCATCCCGGTTCTTGACTTCCTGGTCGTGAATCACCTTGCGCACCGCCAGTTCCACTTTCTTGCCGCTGATGGTGTAGGGAATGTCGGCGATGGCGATGATCTTGGCCGGCACGTGGCGCGGCGTGGTGTTGGTGCGGATGGCATCCTTGATCCGCTTCTGCAGTTCATCGCTCAATTCGACGCCTTCCTTCAGCTTCACAAACAGAATGACGCGCACGTCGTTGTCCCAATCCTGACCCACCACCAGGCTGTCGAGCATCTCCGGGATGTTTTCCACCTGCCGATAGATTTCCGCAGTCCCGATGCGCACCCCGCCGGGATTGAGGGTGGCGTCCGAACGGCCGTAGATGATCACGCCGCCGGTGCTGGTGATTTCGATGTAGTCGCCGTGGTGCCATACGTTGGGGTAGATGTCGAAATAGGCACCGCGATACTTCTTGCCGTCGGGATCGTTCCAGAAATAGATCGGCATGGACGGCGCCGACGCGGTGCACACCAGTTCGCCTTTCTTGCCGTAGACCGGTCTTGCCGTCTTCGTCGCAGGCTTCGACCTTCATTCCCAGGCCGCGGCACTGCAGTTCCCCGGCATAGACAGGCCCCATCGGATTGCCCAGGGCAAAGCAGGAAATGATGTCGGTGCCGCCGGAAATCGACGACAACACCAGGTCGTCCTTGATGTCGCGATAGACGTACTCGAAACTTTCGATGGAAAGCGGTGAACCGGTGGACAAGGACCGCCTTGAGAGGTGACAGATCGTAGGTCTCCCGGGGTTTGACCCCGACCTTTTCAACGGCGGCCAGATACTTGGCGCTGGTGCCGAAGATGGTCACCTTTTCGTCCTGAGCCATCTCCCAGAGGGTCCCCGGGTTCGGGTGGAAGGGGCTGCCGTCAAATAGCAGCAAGCTTGGCCCCGACGGTCAGGGAACTCACCAACCAGTTCCACATCATCCAGCCACAGGTGGTGTAGTAGAAAATGGTATCATTGCGTTTGAGATCGGTATGCAGCCGAAGTTCCTTGATATGTTGAACCAAGGTGCCCACCGCCCCATGGACAATGCATTTGGGAACACCGGTGGTCCCGGATGAATACATGATATACAGGGGATGGTTGGCGCGAAGCTGCTCGAACTCCACTTCCAGGCCGTCCTCTTTGGCCAGAAAGTCGCCAAACAGCACGCCATTGGCAACTCGCGACGGATCAGGATTGTCCTCGGTATAAGGAACAATCACCACCTTCTCAATGGAAGGCAACTGTTGGAGGATTTCGGCAATTCGATCCAGGGAATCGAAGGTCCTGCCGCTGTATCGGTAGCCGTTGGCGGTAAAAAGCACGCGCGGTTCGATCTGGCCAAAGCGATCCAACACACCCTTGAGGCCAAAATCCGGAGAGCACGACGACCAGATCGCCCCCACACTGGTAGCCGCCAGCATGGCGACCACGGTCTCGATTCATATTGGGCATGAAGCCGGCGACCCGGTCGCCTGGTTTGATTCCCATGGCCCGAAGCGATTTCGACAGCCGCGCCACCTGGTCATAGAGCTGCGCGTAGGTGATGCTCACCGTTTCGCGCCCTTCACCCTTGAAGCAGAGCGCAACCTGGTCATCGCGATAGCGCAGCAGGTTTTCGGCGAAATTAAGCTCCGCCCCGGCAAACCAGCGCGCCCCGGGCAGCTTGGTGTGGTCATCAACCACCTGATGATAGGACTTGCTATGGATCACTTCGCCGTAGTCCCAGATCGCACCCCAAAACATGGGGATCTCCGAAACCGACCACTGGTAGAGGTCGGGATAATCCTGAAAGGTTCTCCCATAGCGCTCGTTGACATACTGCATGAACTGATACATGTTGGTGCTCTTGACGCGTTCTTCGGATGGTTGCCACAGCAGCTTGCTCATCACGTCCTCCCTCTTATTCATGAACGAACCTTCAGCAGACCTGTGATCAAATGGATTTCAAAACGATTTCCTATGGTTGGATGATTTGGATAGTAGCCATTCCGGTTAAGAAACAAAAGCCCTTTCTTCTCCCGCGACCGGTGCAACAAGGTCACGGCGGAGTGGCTGATCCAGCCACCGGCGGCTCGCTCAGGCGATGCTGCTGTTCCCCAAGAACAGGTGCGTGGAGACAGTGGCTGGCGCAGAGGTGCCCCGGGATCAGCGCTGCAGGGCACTGGTGGCCAGAGACCGGGGATAGACCACCGCAGTCTGCTGGTCTTGCTTCTGCACGATCAAAACCGGCGGTTGCCAGTGGTGGTACCGGTAGCTGCCGAGGTCGCCGCCAAATCCGACAACACCGCCGGCCACCGCCAGATGTGTTTGTTCCAGGGCCGCCACCAGCTGTTCACAATCGCTGCTGCCAGCTCGCCGCAAGGCATCCGCCGCGATCAGAAGCGCATCATAGATGGATCGGACCCGATAATCGCTGAGTTCTTTCTTGAACTGATCCCGGTAGATCCGGCGAAGTTTCCGGGATTCCTCAGTAACGTCCACCGCCGGATGAAGGCGCGCTCCGCGCAACATGAGGTGGCCGCCGGGGCCGCTTGCCCCGCCATCGGCCCACAACCCCGCCAGGCTGGGCCCGTAAACACACAGTGGCAGGGGCTCGGCGAGACCCGCTGCCCGGATCTGATTCTCCAATGCGGTTAAATCCAACCCCTGGTGCAGAACCACGATGAAGTCCGGAGCGAACTCCTTGAACGCCCGAACGATCCCGGCCAGGTCAGCAGTTCCTCGTGACGTCGGTACAGCCAGCACCCCCAGTCCCAGCTCTTTCAGTCCCGCTTCGATCAGAGACGCAGCATTTTGCCCAAAGTTCGTGTCTTCCACGATCATGACGATGCGCTGGAAACCGTTTTCGCTGACGAACCCCATCAGAGTGTCGTGAATGATGCCGCTGTTGCATGGGCCGGCCCGAAACACATAACGACCATTCCTGGCGGTCACATCATCGGCCAGCGCTTCGGCAATGATCAGCGGGTGGTGGAAGCGCTCGGCTATCTCGGCCTCCATCAGAGCGTTTTGGGATTGGGTTTCCCCCACGCTCAGGACCACACCCTCGACCGTGATCAGTTTCTGCAGGGCGGCGGCGGCCCTTTCCGGAGACGCTCCGGCGTCTTCCAGCACAACCTCCAGTTTCTTTCCCAACACCCCACCCTGCTCTTCATTAATGGTTTGTAACCCCAGCGCAATGGCTTCTTCGTAGGCCCGCCCCAGGGCGGGATTGGATCCGACGCGTTGCCCCAATACCCCCACCCGCCATGATTCCTCGGCCCCAACTCCGCCTGCCAGCAGCAGCCCCGCCAGCAGCGTCGCCGCTATGCATCTGATGACCACAACCCTTTTGAACATGCTAATATCCTAAGCCTTCTTCCCGCAGCTGCGTGATCGCCACTCGCAAATGATCCAACCAGATGTCAAGGATCTCCGGACATTCCGCCGTTCCCTGAAGGACCGGTACACTCTCATAGCCACTCCGCGTCAGGACCGATTTCCAACTCTCCGGCCCCTCACCGGCCATGTCCTTGCGGGCATGCTCGCCGGCCACCGACATGAAAGGCATCAGGAAAACCCTCTTGGCTCCCAGCCGTTGCAGCTTGGGAAGGATGTCCTCAAGGGCCGGATAGCCCTGCACTGAAGCCAGGAAAACGCGCGGATCGAGTTCCTGGACGATGGCGCTCATGGCGGTATAGATAGCGTCGGCCGCATGTTTCTTTGACCCATGCCCTACCAGCAACACCGCGTCCTCAGGCAGCCGTTCCTTGGGAACCTGCCGGATCATGCCCTCGGCCGCCCGCTTGAGGTCCAGATGGGAAGCAAGCAGCGGCAGAGCAACGACCACCCGGCGCAGCCCCCCGACCATCTGCTCAAACAGCCGGGCATTGCGTTGCAGTTCATGGAATTCAATACCTGGAATGGTGTGCAGCGACAGAACCACCACATGGGTGAAACCGTCTTCCATCAGCCGAGCCAATGCCATTTCAGGAGAATCCACCACCTTGCCGGCCTTGGCCAGTTTGCCGCGGACAACCCGCGAGGTATAGGCCCAACGGGTCGGGATATCGACCCAGATCCGTTTGATCTGGGCTTCGATGTGGTCAAACACCCGTTGCGTTTCCACGGCTGTGCTGCCGAAGGCAACCAGCAGAATCGCTTCTTTTCTCATCCGGGTACTGTCCCTTGCTTCTCTGCGGGCATCGCCGGCTTTGACCGCAACCTCACCCAACAATGCCATCATCAGCTACAACAACCTCTTCATCACCGGCCACCCTTATCACCGGTTTAGCCCAATTTGCCAAGCCAATTCTGTGCAGATCTGGCGGCGCACATTGGCCGCTGCCCTTGTGAGCTCACCGAACAGGTTATCTTCGGGGTATCCTCTGTTCGTGGAGCTTCCCGCCTTTGAGCCCCGCAGTTCCACTGCGGCAGCGGGAGCCTTTTGCACCGTCCTCGCCCCATTCCACCGCACGCGGTGTCACAGCAACGGCGGGGTATTTGGGAACCCTGCGGGCACAGGGTCCCCAAACGGCTGAAGGGTTAGCGATGAGGAGGGGTACGTGGTGCGGGGTGGGGGTGGGCACTCCCCACCCCAAAAAAAAATCCTTAGAGCCGAACGGCCCTAAGGATTGCACCCTGGTTCACTTGATCCTTAGTGTGGGTCTGCAGGCATCACCTCGTGCCTTCAACCCTTTTCGATCAGGCAGGTCTTCTGGCTCACGGATCGTCCTACTCTCCACACCTTCCCGGCTTTTAGCCAGTGGCTTTCGTGGATTTCGTCCCCGTTCACAGCGGCGGGACCGCTCCCGGTTTTCACGGGATTCCCTCTTGGCTACAACACCTGATCGCTATCTCGATTCGATTGTGGCTAAGAGGCTAACAAGATCCGCTTTTCCGTGTCAAGCAGTTTTCCTGGGCAGTTTAGATGAAAATGGTCATTCGCCCGGAGCAAGGTGTCGAAGGGCGAACCCCCCGTCCATGTTTCGACGCCTCAGCCCGAGCGGGGGTTCGTCTTTGGTGACGCCCGTCAGGGCATGGCAGCCATTGCTGAACACAGCCAAAAGCGTTTTGAGGACAACATGGATGCCGGACCATCACCCTGACCGTCGCTCAATCGACCATTACGGAATCAGCTGGCGCAGCTTTGCCAATGGTCAAATAGACACCGTTATCGCGATAGTCACAACCACGAAGTTCCCCCTGGTTGTGACGGATGACCTGTTCCATTCGGTCAAGCTGACCACGACTACAGATAACCCTGAAGCATTCCCCAGGCCGCAAAAAACGAAGACGCAAACTCACGTCCAGGAAACCCGCTCAACAGTCGTCGCGGTAGTCGGCCCATGCCTGGCTATCCTTTGCCACTTGCTGGTCCGGCCTCGTGCTCGCCGATATCGGATTCCGCTCGTGGTCGTCAGTCATATGCGCTTTCCTTTCTTCCATCACTATCTGGACTAACTGGCATCACAGGTGTTCCCTGCTTCAAACAATTGAGGGATGACAACAAAATTAGGTAATCGCCGCTGGCACTTCCTCAACGATTTCGCGCAGCATACCGATTTCCTGAAGCAACCGATCGAAACCACAAAGGTCACCAACCCGTGGGACTGACCAAGGGGGCCTTGGCGGACGAGCGCCGGAGCAGCACATAAAAAGCCCCGGTCCCGCCATCATAGGAACGCGCCGTGGCAAAGGCCAGTACCACCCGATTAAGCGGGCTCCTGGTCAGCCAGGTAACCAGGTGTTCTTTCAGTACCGGCTGCCTATTCGCAGAATTGTGGCCGCGCCCGGAGATTATCAGGACACAGCGCTGGTTGCGAGCGAAACTCCCGCGCAGGAAGTCGACCACCACTTGGCGTGCTTGAACCCGATCATAACCGTGGAGGTCCACATAAGCCTGGTAGCTGAATTCGCCACGACGCAATTTCGCCAGAATTCCTGGGGAAACACCAACCGCGGCGCCATCGATGTACTCATCCGAACAAGAGATCTCAAAATCTGCGGTGCCCTGAATCAGTTCCAACAGATGGGACCGGACCTCGTCGTCATCACTAACCGCCACCCGCGACCGCGTCCGCACCGGCACTCCGGATTGGCATTCGGCGGCGCCTGGTCCGGTCCAGCGGTACGACATCTGCCATGGCTTGCTCAAACAGCCCCGGATCATCGTCCAAAGTCGCGGTTTTGACCGGGATCGCCGAAGCGTCGGGCTTCACCGCCCAGGAAGGCGGTTTCTCCCGATCGGTTTGCATCAGCCGTTGTTTCAAATTGTGAAAAGGGGTATAGAAGCCGCTGGGGGATGATTTCTTCGGTGAAATGCGGAGAATCGTATGACCAGATGTCTTTTTCCTTGGCGGCATGGTTTCTCCCTGGCTTTCACTCATTCTAACACACGAGTTAATATTCGGGGAATCTTCTCATGAAACCGCTCATCGTGATCGATACACCCGCTCCTTTTCAGGCGCTTGTTCCCGAACTGGCCAGCCAGCAGTATCTAGCCATCGACACCGAATCCAACGGCTACTACGCCTATCACGAACACATCTGCCTGATCCAGATTTCCACCGCAGCCCAGGACTACATCGTGGACCCCCTCGGAGTTGGCAATTTGAGTGGGTTGGGAACGTTGCTGGCCGACCCCGCCATCGAAAAAATCATGCATGCGGCCTCCAATGACATCGCCGGGTTCAAACGCGATTTCCATTTTCAGGTCAACAACCTGTTCGACACGGCGCTCGCCTGCAAGTTGCTGGGCGGCGAACAGCTGGGCCTGTCTCGCATCATCAACGAACACTTCGGGGTTGTGCTCAACAAGAAATGGCAGCGCTGCGACTGGGGATTGCGCCCGCTCTCCGCCGGAGCAACTGGAATACGCCCGGATGGACACGCATTTTCTCATCACCCTGCGGCATCTACTGGTCAAAGACCTGCAAGATCGCTCCCTTTGGGAACAGGCCCAGGATGTCTTTGCCAAGGCGTGCACCCAGGAAATTCCCGAAAGGAGCTTCGACCTCCAGGGCTATCGTCGAATCCACGGGTTTCGCAATTTGAACCGCATCAGCAAACTGGTCCTGGAAGCGGTCTATCTCTACCGTGACCGCCGTGCTCGCGAACTCGACCGCGCTCCCTTCCGGGTCATGTCCAATGAGGTCCTGCTGCGCCTGGCCAATCATCGCCCGACAAACCTTGAAGAACTGCAAAAGACCGGCGGCCTGCCGCGCCCCTACCGTAACGGTCGCCTCGCCGCGGAACTGCTGACGGTTCTGCAACAGGCGCTACGAGCGGCTGGACCGCACAGCCTGGCGACCCTCCCGGTATCTCCGACCATGACCTCATTCAGGGCCGGGAACTGCTATGGGAGCATACCACACCCCTTCGGGAGAAGACCGTTGATGCAACTTAAACCCCTAGTGCTTAAAGACTGCTATAAAACTTTTCGCCACGATCAGGACAAAGTCCGCAACCCCGAAGAGACCCTGCAGTGGGTCAAGGA
Source organism: uncultured delta proteobacterium (assembly GCA_963828705.1). GTDB lineage: Bacteria > Desulfobacterota > Syntrophobacteria > Syntrophobacterales > Syntrophobacteraceae > CAWDJT01. Next base: position 9,853 of record CAWHGA010000012.1, on the reverse strand, counting down.
ACGGCTTCAGACCCAGAGGTTGAACATTCTCACCGAAACCGTGCGCATTGACACCGGTCGTTTGGGAATTCCGGTCTTCATCAGCCTGTGCGGCGATGACGCCACGCGTCTCACCGGCACCAAGAAACAGATGGGCAAAGGGCGCCACTCCGGCGCAATCCGAAGCCAGCGCCGTGATGGAACTGATGGAACGTTTCAGCTTCTTTTCCTTTATCCATCAGGCGCCGTTTCCTCTGCGGCCCTTACCGCGAAGTGGCCGGCCAGGCCGTTTCGCCGGACCTGCTCGGCCGTGTCCGTCTACGATAATCGACCGATCCGGCCCTGGTGCAGATGTTCCTGCAAGACTGTCCGCTACGCTGGGCGCCGGCCTTCAACCTGACCCACGGCCGACCGCAATGGGTCCCCATCGACTGGTTCTACCTGATCAATGAATACAACGGACCGGCAGCCGGAAATACCCTGGAAGAAGCCATCTCTGCAGAGCCTGTGCGAAGTGGTGGAACGTCACGTCGGATCGGTCATCTAGCCACGAGCAGACGCGCCACCCCGCTGATCGATCCGGCATCGCTTCAGGACCCGGCCGCCGTGGAACTGGTGCACAAATTCCAGGCGCAGGGCATTCAACTGTTTCTCCGAGATTTTTCCCTGGATACCGGCATTCCCTACGGTCGGGGCGCTGGCCTATGACCCCGGCACCTTTCCGGAAAGCAGTGAAATCGTATTCACCGCCGGGACCACTTCCGATCCGGAAAAATCTCTGTGCCGGACCCTCACCGAAATCGCCCAACTGGCCGGGGATTTCGAGAACCGTACAACCTATCGCCCTACCCTGCCCAAGTACGCCACCCTCGAAGAAGCCCGCTACCTGATGGACGGTTCCGGGCATGCCGTGTCCATCCAGAGCTCCCCAACCTGGCCGACGACAACCTCAAGGTGGAAATCGAACGCTGTGTGGCGGCTCTCGCCGGCATCGGCCTGGAGGTCCTGGTGATCGATGTCACCCACCCGGACCTGGGGGTACCGACGGTCTACACCATCATTCCCGGGGCCCACTTTCTGGATCACACCCGCGACACCGATTTTCGCCCAGCACGTAGCCCGCACCTTGGTGCGCGGTCTGCCTGCCGAGGCGCTACACGGTGAAATGCGACGACTCCACGACACCTTTGGGCCCCGCTACGACTTGACCTTTTTCCTGGCCCACAGCCTGGAACTTCAGGAACAGCCGCAGGCGGCCCTCGAGTTCTATCATCAGGCCCTAGGCGAACACCCCGCACCACAGGAAATTGCCAGCATCTACATCCATATGGCGTCCTGCTTGAAGGACCTCGGCGACTACGCACCAGGCTCTTGAAGCCTTGGCGGAAGCCGAACAGCATAACCGTGAACTCAAGGAAATCTATAATCTCCGCGGCTTTTGCCACTATCAGCTCAAAGAGCACCATCTGGCCATTGAAGCTTTCGAACAGGCCATCGAACTGGACCCAGGCTCCGGCATCGACTACGCCAACATCGGCTCCAACTTGCGGGAACTGGGCCATATCGAAGAAGCCATCGAGCTTTATCGGATCGCCCTGGAAATGGACCCGGACATTGATTTCGCCCGGGATAATATCAAACGGCTGACCGCACTTCCGGCCACAGTCTGAAGGCTCATTACCGGCAACCGAAGGGGCACAGTGAAGATATTTAGGACAACTGTAACCACTGCAGATTGTGAGTGACCATACTGCATGTCAACCATCGCGATCAAGGCGAGCCGTTGTCCTCATTGCACATCGGAACTCGTGCCAGGTCTATAGTGGCGAATGGCCAAACGGTGCGATTGTTGGAATGCAAATCAAGTGGTCGGGTGACTGACGATAATGAAATCCTTCATGCGGGACTTCATGCAGGTTGTCGATTTTTCTTGAAATGATCCCTATTGTTAGATAATAATCCTCACCAAAATAACGAACCAGATAATTGCAGACTAGATGGAGTCTTATGTAATGGGCGGAAGTCAAGACCGCACCGCTGTGATACACGATAAACTCAAGGATAAAGGGTATCGGATCACGCCCCAGCGGCTTGCCATAGTTCGAACACTGGCGGTGAGTCTTGACCATCCAAGCGTTGATGATATTTTCGAGAAAATCAAGGTCAACTTCCCCACCACCAGCCTGGCCACCGTCTACAAAACCATTACGGTGGTCAAGGAGCTGGGTGAAGTCCTGGAACTCGAATTCAGCAACGGTCAAAACCGGTATGATGGCAACAATCCTTACCCCCACCCTCATCTTATTTGTGTGGAATGTAAGAAGATCATAGACGCTAATTTGGGCAGCTTTTCGCACCTGACTCAGGAACTGGTTTCCGGCACAGGATACAATATTATCAGTCATCGTCTCGATTTCTTTGGAATTTGCCCGGAATGCCAGCACCAGAGTTGATGGTGTCTTTTTTTCTCCGTTGAGAATACCAATCCTTTTGACATATTCATTCCTCGTTAGCGTCTCAGACCGCCTGCGGCGGCCCACTATCCGAGAGTACCTTTCGGGAAGTTACTCAGAAGTTATACCCGTTAAGGATGAGATGTTGCGTTTTTCTCCTGGGGCTGCCTAAGTCACAGACCTTCCTGGATTCCTGCCTTCGCAAGAATGACGACCGAATTGGAAGTTCTAGCTCGTCATGCCCGTGCACGCGGGCATCCAGAAACATGATGAGAGATGAAGTATTCAATCCTTAACGAGTATAGTTTCCATCCTGAAACACATCTGATTATCCATCTTCCGAAGGGGCGGGCTTTATGCCCGCCCGTAACGGCGCACCGGCCGCGGACTCTTCGGGCGGGGATTCCCTTTCTCCCTTTGCCAAAGGCGGCCGAGGGATTTCATCCGTGGGGGTGAACGATCAACGATCATGACTGTCAAGTTGACGCCAATGGGCGGAAGCCGGGATGTAGAAAACAGCCTCACTTCCGGCCTTCGCCGGTATAACAGCCGGATTCTTACGCAAACTTTAGGGATTCATTTAGGTTTATAGAATTCGGGATAGAGCTTACGGCAGCACTGAGGGCATACAGTATGGGTGAGCTTGGCGTCGGTGTGCGTCATAATGTAGGCTTCCATTGAGAGCCAGGATTCCTGTTTTTCCGGGGGTGCGCCATCTTTGCGGATTTTCTTGCAGCTCGCACAAACTGGCAGAAAACCCTGCAGGGTCTTGATTTCCTTCAGTGCCGTTTGGAGTTGGTCGTTGAGCCGCTGAAGTTCCTCACTTTTCTCAAGTAGTTCGCGGTTCCACTGGCGAATGGTGTCATCGGCTCGTTTCAATTGAAGATGCGTGCGTACTCGAGCCAGAAGTTCCGACGGATTGAATGGCTTACTCACATAGTCCACCCCTCCGGCATCAAACCCCTTGACGATATCCTCACCGATCCGTTTTGGCGGTGAGAAAAATCACTGGGATTCCATGGGTAACCGCCCCTGTCTTGAGCTTCCGGCAGACCTCGAAACCGTCCATCTCCGGCATCATAACATCCAGGAGAATAAGGTCGAACCTGTCTCCCAGAACCGCTGCCAACGCCTGCTGGCCACTGGTGGCGAAGGATACGGAATAGCCCTCCTGCCGAAGAATGCTCCCCAGCACCTGGATATTCTTGGGAATATCATCCACAATAAGGATACTGAATAAGGCGTTGTTGTCATCGGTCATGGCAAGGCCTTCGCTGGTCTGCCGGAAGCTGGCACGGTCATATCTCCCGGATCTGTTGCACCAGATCCAAATAAGCATCCAACTTCTTCTGGATATTTTCAATGTCAAAACTGCTGACGTGAAAAAGGAGGGTCTTGGCAAAAACCAGCAGAGGCTCGGCGTCGTAGTTCTGCCCTAGATCCTTAATCCGTTGGCCAAAATCCTCGATTTCAGCGATCCGGCGCCTGTGGCAGACTGATTCCCAACGTCACATCATCTCACCTTCCAGCAGGCTCAGGACCTCCGCCTTCTTTCTCCTGGCTCAGTGGAAACGGGAAATCGACTCCCTGAACCCCGTCCAAGATCCCTTGCTCACCGGATTCTGATGGTGGTGTTCCGAAAAGGCCTCTCGCCGGCCTCCACAGGTCCCATCGCAGCAATATCAGCAGCCGGTTCGAGGACCGCCACATTCGGCAACCGGATTTCAAAAACGCTGCCCTTGCCAACGGTGCTGGACACGGCGATGGTGCCTCCCATCATTTCTACGAGACTCTTGGTAATGGCCAGACCAAGGCCGGTACCCCCATAAATCTCCGCATCCTGCCCCGATTGCTGGATGAAGGTTTCGAAGATTTCCTTCTCGGCTCCCGGCTGGATGCCCATGCCGGTATCCTCGACCACCAGCAGCAGGTGGAAGCCATCGCTCCCCATGGCTTCTATCTTACTGGCTTCCAGCTTGATCCAGCCGACGTCGGTGAATTTCATCGCATTGCCGATAAGGTTCAGTATCACTTGGCGCAGCCGGGCCTCATCGAGAAGCAAACTATCCGGAACCTCAGCACCGATGGCCGTGACAAGTCTCAACCCTTTCTGCTGGATGCTGAGCGAAAAAATACTTTCGATTTCTTTGAACAGGGACCGCAGACAGACCGGTTCACGGCGGATTTCCATCTTGCCGGCTTCGACCTTGGACAGATCGAGAATGTCATTGATCAGGGCCATCAGATTCTTACCGCTGGTTTGAATGGCCTCAAGATAGTCCTTCTGTTGCGGGTCCTTGACCAGAGAATCGAGCAGGTCTGCTAAGCCCAGGATGGCATTCATGGGCGTTCGGATTTCATGGCTGATGTGGGTCAGGAATTCGCTTTTGGCTTTGCTGGCGGCTTCTGCAGCTTCCCGTGCCCGTTCCGCCTGTTCCTTGGACCGACGTTCGGTAACGTCGACGAAAGAACCATCATAGCACTGCACCGCCCCCGACTCGTCAAGCACACCTCGAGCTGAAACAGAGACCCAAATGGCACTGCCATCCTTTCGTCGATACTGAGTTTCGAAACCAGACGACACGACCCTTTTCGAGCAGTTCACGCTCGAATTCCTCATGGTCCTCGGGCTTCACAACAACTGGCTACCGATGTCAGTGATGTCGGCAATCAACTCCTCCTGAGACTGGTAGCCCAGCATTTGGACCATGGAAGGATTGACCGTCAGGTACCGGCCTTTGCCGGGAGTACTCTGATAGATCCCTTCAATGGCGTTTTCAAAGATGCCGCGATACTTCTCTTCAGCCCGCTGCAAAGCCACCTGGCTGTTCCCGAGTTCCGTCGACATGTCGTTGAAGGCAAGCCCAACATCGCCGATTTCGTCTCCGGCGCTGATCTGAACTTTCTCCCCCAAATGGCCAGCCTGAAGCCTGTGGATAGCGTTGCGGAGCACAAAGATCGGCCTGATGACAAGACGCGAAAGCAACAGATTGAGGAGCACAGACAGGAGAAGGAGGGTCCAGACCAGAAGTACTATGGAGATGATCACTGACGACCGCATCTCCCTATTCAATTCGCCGAAGTCATAATAAAACCTGATGAACCCCACAGACATGCCAATCACCCCAAATTCCCGGGTGTAAACCCCCAGCGACCGGTCCCTCGGGTGTTGATGCTGAGACACAGAGAACGCGCTGGACTGTGAGAGCTCTCGTCGCTCCGCTTCGCTGATAGGAATGGCAAGCGCGCCATCGGTGGTGACAAACAGGTTGCCATCCAATGAATAGATGGCGACCGCCACGATCCCCTCGACCTTCAGCAACTCCCGCAGCGATGCTTCGAGAGCCTTTTTCTGTTTGGCGAACAGCTCATTGGCCAGGTCGTCCTTGCGCTGACGATAGACAGTATCCAGGAGGAGGTAGACACGCTTCACGTAGGAGTTATAACGTTGGCGCTCAAAGGGATAGAGAACCGCACTATAAAGGACGGCGACCACCACCGAAGTGACAAAAATGGCGGCATTGATCTTAAACCGCAGACTTCTGATTCCCATCAACACATCCCAACCGAACAACGACCAGAGAGAAGGTTTTCGCAGGCCCTTCCGGGAAAGGGTGCGAAGCGGAACTACCCAGGAAGATGCCAGCGACTACGGGCTTAGCGTCTTCAGATAGCGCGGTTTGCCGTCTTTGATTTCGATGATCACCGCGCTCTTGACCGGGTTACGTTGCGCGTCGAAGGAAATGTTCCCGGTCACACCTTGGAAATCCTTGGTCTGCGCCAAGGCATCGCGAATTCTGACTCGGTCGGTAGAGCCCGCCCGCGCTATGGCTTCGGCCAGCACCATCCCAGCGTCGTAAGCCAGCGCCATACCCACACCAAAACCCGGAACATCCTTGTACTTGCCCACAAAGGCGCGGGATGGGGCCGAATCGACAAGTTCCGACCAGTGCGAACAGTAGTAACCGCGCTTCAGCTGATCTCCTCCCTTGATCAAGAAGCTTGACTCCGCCCAGCCATCGCCACCGACGGGGATGGATTTGACCCCGGCTTCCTGCGCCAGTCTGGCGATCAGGCCGCTTTCGTCATGGCCTGACAGCAGCAGGATGTCGGCCTGGGCCGCCTGAGCGGCCTTGATCTGCTCATCAAATTCCTTCTGTTTGAATTTGTAGTCGACCTCGCACACTATCTTGCCCCCAAGACGCTCGAAATCCTCACGAAAGATCCGCGACAGCTCAAGGCTATATTCGCTGGTCAGATTGACAAAAAGCGTTGCTGTCTTCGCCCCGAGATCTTCACGAGCGAACCGGGCCAGTACGGCACCCTGAAAGTTGTCCGTGAAGCAGACACGGAAAATGAAATCACCGACTTTGGTCACACCGGGGTGGGTCGAAAAGCTTGATATCATCGGCATGCGCTGTGCTTGTGCCACTTCGGCGATCGGCAGAGAATGAGAACTCCAGGAGGCGCCGACGATGGCGACCGCGCCCCAGTCGGCAGCCTGTTGGGCGGCGATATGGGAACCGATCGGCGTACTCTGATTGTCTAACACCTTCAGTTCCACCTGTGCTTCCAGAATCCCGCCCAGCTGATTGATCTCATCCACCGCAAGGCGCAAACCCTGGATCGACGGGGCATTGGCTTCCGCCGCTTCGCCGGTAAGGGCATAGATGGCAGCAACCTTAACGGTGTCGGCACCATAGGCAGGCCAGCCCAGAACAATCGCGATCATCCCTACGAAGATGGACACAACGCCTATCATCTTTTCTCCCCTTCGTTGGTGAAAACAGCATCGAAATTACCAGCCTTCCGACTTCCTCCATCCATTGATCAATAACTGTTGCGGTTTTGGAACAGCTGTTATGGTCCCGATTTTATGGTCTGGATAAAGATGGGAACGCCTTTCTGCCACTTCAAAATAACGACTTCCTTGTTCTGCGGATCGCGGCTCTCATCAAAACTGATGTCTCCGGTAGCCCCCTGGAACCCCCTTGATATTGGCCAGAGCATCGCGTATCTTGGACCGCTCCACGGTACCGGCCTTGCGAATGGCTTCAGCAAGAAGCATAAAAGCATCATAGGCCGTGGGAGCGTGAAGCTGGTGATTGCGGTCCCATATTTCCGGCGGTAGAGATCCTGGAGGTGTGCGCTCCCAGGGAATGGTACCTGCGGGTGCCAGTGCGAGGACTGGAAGCTGCCGTCCAGCGCATCGCCCGCGATCTGTTGGATTTCGTCCCAGGCGTCCCCTCCAAGAAAGACCGCCTGGATACCGAGAGCCCTGGCCTGGCGAATCAGCAGGCCACTGTCTCTAGTGTAGCCTGGAATATACAGCACTTCAGGATTCAGTTGCTTCACCTGCGTCAGGATCTCGGCAAAATCCACCGCCTTCCCTCGGTAGTCAGCGTCCAAGACCACTTTGCCGCCGTCCTGCCGAAAAGCACTCATGAAGAACTCACCCAAGGCCAGGCTGTAGACCTCGTCGATGTTCTTCATAACCGCCGCTTTCCGCACCCCCAAATCCCGATAGACGAACCGGGCCATGGCCCTTCCCTGGAAGGAATCCAGGAAACAGGCACGGAAAATGTAATCCCCGACTCGGGTAACCGCCGGATTAGTGGATCCCGGACTGATCATGGGAATCCCCGCCTTCTGCAGAATCGGCGCAATGGCCAGGGAGTGAGAACTCCAGGCAGCCCCAACGACGGCGGTTACACCCAAATGGATGGCGCCTTCGGCAGCTTTTTTCGAACCGATGGCAGTGCTTTCGTTATCCAGCATGAACAACTGGACGGTGCGACCAAGCAGTCCACCGTTATGGTTGACCTCTTCGACCGCAAGCTCAAGCATGGGAATCAGAGGGGCATTGTGGTCCGCGGCAATACCAGTCAGGGCAAGAACCGCTGCCACCCGAATGGGGTCTTGGGCCGCCACCAAGCCGAAATTTACCGCCAGGACAAGCGACCAAGACAAAACCAGTGAGAAGGCCCAACGCATAGGATCGACCTCAAATGCTGTGGAGCACTCTTGCAACCGACGGTCTCTGTGGCAAAACCACCCGCCGTTCTAAAGACCTCATCCTATCTGTAAATCTATCCTGAGATGAGTTCCTATGAAAGAACATTTTGCTTGGGGGCGTTCATGGCCCTATCGCTGGACCGCAACTTTTCGCAATCGGCCCGGCAATACTTTTCCTGAAATGAAACTTCAGCTCACATGCTGATAGATGAATGCAAGTCGAAGCCGCCGCAGACGCAATTTGCCCCAGGCACGCTGCGGACATCACCGGGAAGCCGCGGATTTCGGCTGGTTTTGTCTCGCCGTGATCATTTCGCCAACGGCGGTGCTTTTCCTCTTTTCTGTGGTATCGTGATAGGATAGTTTAACTGGAAAGTTTGCCCAATCGCACACAAGTCTGAGGACCATCGTCCACAGCGCTTTTGTCCTTCGGCAAACCTCGTTCTGGAACTGCTGGATAGAGAAACTTGACACCGCCTGGCCATCCGTTGCCGGACAGGGTGCTTATGGGAATCAGAGAAAGAATCATCGATCTGGTGCGCGACAAACGCACGCAACTCCCCACTCTACCCGTTATCCTGACCAATATCCTTAAGGTCGCCAGCGACGAAAACGCATCGGCCGCCGATCTGGCCGCCTTCATCGGCAAGGACCAGGCCATGGCCAATAAAGTGCTGCGCCTGGCCAATTCGGCCTATTACGGGCTGGCCCGCAAGGTGGATTCCATTCACCGTGCCATCTCGGTCATCGGCTTCAATGAGATCGTCAGCGTCGCTGTCGGCATGGGGGTTTATAAGGCTTTGAACGTCACCCGCCGGGACTGCCTCCTCAACATGAACGATTTGTGGTTGCATTCCATCGGCTGTTCCTTTGCCGCCAAGGAGATCCTGGCGACCTTGCCGGCCACCCTCAAGTCCAACAACAACAGCGCACCCATAAAGAAACCCAAGGGCGATGAGATTTTCCTCAGCGGGCTGCTCCATGACATCGGCAAGGTGCTGTTCATCATCTATTTCGCTGAACCCTATCGCCTGGTGCTGGGTGAAGCCATCAAGCAGCAGAAACCCCTGGACCAGAAGGAAAACGAACTGCTCGGGATCAACCATGCACAGATGGCGGGGTTGATCATGCAACGCTGGAATTTTCCCGAAACCCTTATGTTGCCTTCCCTCTATCACCACCAGCCCAATGCTTGCCCGCAACCCTACCACATGCTCGCCATGGTGGTGCAGATGGCCGATTTCGTCTGTCACCAGGCCCAGGTGGGCCACAGCGGCAATCCGGCGGTGATCTATCCAGATCAAGCCGGCACGACTCTGGGGTTCAAGGAAAAGGATGTTGAGAACCAAGTCAACCGTTTGCAGCAGAAACGACCGGCGATCGAGCAGTTCCGGCCGAATGCGTCG
>CAWHGA010000011.1:0-88793 GCA_963828705.1 uncultured delta proteobacterium | reverse complement strand
CCGGCGGCACGCCGTTATCAGCTTCGGGGCGCGAGCATCGATGCCCTGTGTTCATGGTCTATTGCCCAATGTCTCGATTTTTTCAACGACCGCTGGCCGCAACTGGAGCGCGACCCGGCCGCCGCCCTGCTCGCCGCTGAAATCCGTCAGCGCCTGGAATTCCTGAGTGCCGTGGGGCTCGATTACCTCAGTCTGGACCGTCAGTCACGCACCCTCTCCGGCGGGGAAGTCCAACGGGTGCATTTGACCCGCGCCCTCGGGTCGGCCCTGGTCAACGTGCTGTACGTTCTCGACGAACCCAGCGTGGGACTCCATGCCCGCGATCAAAACCGGCTCATGACCCAGTTGCGGCGCCTGGTGGATCTCGGTAACACCGTGGTGATGGTGGAACACGACCCGGAGATGGTCCGTTGCTGCGACCATGCCATCGACATGGGCCCGCACGCCGGTGAAGACGGCGGAGATATCGTCTACCAGGGGCCGCCGGACGGCCTGGGGCGCTGTGCTGCAAGTCTCACCGGTGGCTACCTCAGCGGCCGGCTGACGATGCCGGCCCCGGACCGGCGGCGCCAGCCCGACTGGAACCGGGCCATTACCGTGCGAGGCGCGGTCGAAAACAACCTGCAGAACCTCACCGTGGCGTTTCCACTCGGGCTGTTGGTGGGGGTGAGCGGTGTTTCCGGATCGGGCAAGAGCACCCTGGTGGAAACTACTCTCCATGCCCAGTGGCTGCGCGCCATGGGCCGGGCTACCGATACCCCGGGCCGCTGCGACGGACTCGACCATGCTACTGCCGTCGATGACCTGGTTCTGGTCGATCAGCAACCCATCGGCCGTTCGCCCCGCGCCAACCTGCTAACCTACACGAAATTACTGGATCCCCTGCGCCGACTCTTTGCCCGGACGCCCACCGCTCAGGCCCGCGGCTACGGCCCCGGGCATTTTTCCTTCAACGTTCCGGGAGGCCGCTGCGAACGCTGCAAAGGGGAAGGTTTTGAACGTGTCGAAATGCAGTTCCTGGCCGATGTCTACGTGCGCTGCCCGCTATGCAACGGTCGCCGCTTTCGGGACGAGGTCATCGAAGTGCGGCTGCGCGGCCTTTCCATAGCCGACCTGCTGGAATGCACCGCTACCGAATTGGGCCATCACTTTCCCGACGAAGCGGCGGTGACCCGGATTGTAGCCGCCATCGGCCGGATCGGGCTGGACTATGTGCGTCTCGGCCAGCCGCTCAGTACCTTGTCCGGAGGCGAAGCCCAGCGTCTGAAACTGCTTCGCCATCTCGAATCCCGCGGTGGCAGTGGCAGCAAGCTGTTTCTACTGGATGAACCGACCACCGGATTGCACCCCCATGACCTGAGCAAGCTCATCGAAGTGCTTCAGACTTTGGTTGACCGGGGGCATACGGTGCTGGTGGTGGAACACAACCTCGACCTGCTGGCGGCCTGCGACTGGCTCATCGATCTCGGACCGGAAGGCGGGGTCGGCGGCGGTCGGGTGGTGTCGGCGGGTCCGCCGGAACAGGTGGCCGCGCATCCGGACAGCCACACCGGCCGGCATCTGAAAGTCAAACTGGCGGAGCGGGCCGATCGGCGAAAGAAACGGCGCCCGCGCACCGGGTCAATTGAACCGGAAACGGTGCGGCCGGTGGCGGCCAGCCGGGAGATCATTGTTCGTGGGGCGCGCGAACACAACCTGCAGATCGATGAAATCCGTCTGCCGCTGGGGCAAATGAGCGTGCTCACCGGTCTGAGTGGTTCCGGCAAGTCGACTTTGGCTTTCGATGTGCTGTTTGCAGAGGGCCAAAGGCGCTATCTGGAGTGCCTTTCCACCTATGTCCGCCAGTACTTCAGAATCCTGGAAAAGCCCGATGTGGACCAGGTTCTGGGCCTACCACCGACAGTGGCCATTGAACAGCGCAGCAGCCGGTTGGGACGGCGTTCCACCGTGGCCACCATCACCGAGATCTACCATTTCCTGCGGTTGTTCTACGCCAAGCTGGGCCGGCAGCACTGTCCAGATTGTGGACGGGAGCTGGAAGCTCTGTCGTTGGATGCGATCCTCTCGCTGGTGGAGACTGATGCCCGACGTTCGCCGGTCCAACTACTGGCGCCATTGGTGCGCGGGCGCAAGGGCATTTATCGTGATCTGTTGCAGCGGCTGGGACGGATGGGGTTCAAGCAGGTGCGTGTCGACGGCGTCTGGATGGCGGTCGATCAAGTGCCGGCCCTGGCCCGCCACAAGGAACACGACATCGAGGTGCTGGTATACGACAGCCGGGAAGGGCAGGGCGGCGGGCGATCCCTGGCGGACGCCGTGCGCCAGGCGCTGACCTTGGGGGGCGGGACACTCCTGTGCGCGGTGGTGGCTGTGCCATCAGTGAAATCCGCCAAATCCGCAGCTAAATCCAAATCGGCAGAAGCGGGCAGCGGCCGCGAAAAGATCTACAGCCAGCATTTGTATTGTGCCGGATGTCACCGCGGGCTGGCCCCTCTCGATCCGCGGCTGTTTTCCTTCAACAGCGGTCATGGCGCCTGTCCGCATTGCGATGGACTGGGCGCGGTGGCACAGGTCAATTCGCAGCGACTGGTGGGGGCGGTGGCTGGCCCGATCCGGGACGGGGTGCTTCGAGTCCTCCAACAGGGACCCTGGCGGGGAGCGCTCGGCAAGCGGCTGCAGCGTCAGCTTCTCGAAGGGTTGGGAATCGATCCGCAGCAATCGTTCTCGGAACTCACCGAAGCTCAGCAACAGGCCGTGCTCCATGGCCGCCGTGGCGCATTTCCCGGACTGGTGCCGCTCATCGACAAGCTGCGGCAAAACAACGGTGCCAGCCAGGGCAGGTGGCTGGCAACATTTTTGGAAGACGTCGCCTGTCCTCAGTGCGGCGGTGACCGCATCAACGCGCAGGCGCGCGCGGTGCGGGTCCAGGGCTGGACGCTGGGAGATTTGACGCGGCTGGCCATCGACCAATTTCAGGACGCCCTGGAAGGCTTCCAATTCGAGCCAGGCGAATTGCCGATTGCCACCCCGATCTTCAAGGAAATCCGCGACCGGTTGGGGTTCTTGCGCCAGGTGGGGTTGGGCTATCTGGAATTGAACCGCGCCGGGGAAACCCTTTCCGGGGGCGAGACCCAGCGCATCCGGCTGGCATCCCAGCTCGGTTCCAACCTTCGAGGTATTTGTTACATCCTCGATGAACCCACCATCGGCCTGCACCCGGTTGACAACGAGCGCCTCCTGGATATGCTCGATATTCTCAAGGCGCGCGGTAATACCGTCGTGGTGGTGGAACACGACCTGGACACCATGCGCCGAGCCGACAACCTTATTGAACTGGGTCCTGGGGCAGGCCGCCAGGGTGGCCGGCTCATCGCCCAGGGGTCGTACCAGGATCTGTGCCGGGATCATCACACCCTGACCGGTCAATGGTTTCGAGCCGAGAAGGATTTTGCCGCCCCGGCGGCCGGCGAAGCTGCTACGCTGGAGTCCACCGACCACTGGCTCAGCGTCGCCGGTGCTTGCGCTCGCAACCTCAAAGACATCGATGTGCGCCTGCCGCTGGGAACTCTTAGCTGTATCACCGGGGTGTCCGGGTCGGGCAAGAGCACTCTGGTGCGGGAAGTCATCTATCAGGGCCTGCTGGAACGGTTGGGGCGCCTGCCCGGAAACGGCGGCAACGGGTGCCGGGCCATCAGCGGCCATGAGGCGCTGCAGCGAGTGGTGGAAGTGGATCACAACCCCATCGGTCGAACCCCGCGTTCGACGCCTGCGACCTACGTGGGTATTTGGGATGAGATCCGCCGAGTGCTGGCTGCACTTCCGGAAGCGCGGGCCCGCGGATTTGCGGCTGGGAGGTTTTCTTTCAATGTCCGCGGCGGACGTTGTGAAACCTGCCAGGGACAGGGTGAGGTGCGGGTCGAAATGAATTTTCTGCCGGATGTCTATGTCCCGTGCGAAACATGCTGCGGTGCACGTTTCAACGGCGAGACCCTCAAGGTGCGCTATCGAAATCAAACCGTCGCTGACATCCTGGCTATGACCATCGAACAGGCCGGGGCCTTGTTTGCTGCGTTTCCGCGCATCGCCCGGCCGCTCAAGGTCCTGGAAGATCTGGGGGTGGGTTACCTCACCCTGGGTCAACCCAGCCCGACCCTGTCCGGCGGAGAAGCGCAGCGGATAAAGCTGGCCAGCGAACTGGGATCGACGCGGCTGAAGACGCTCTACATCCTTGATGAACCCACCACCGGGCTGCACCGCGCCGACATCGAACGGCTGCTGCAAGTGCTGCGCGCCCTGGTAGGCAATGGGCACACGGTGTTGGTCATCGAGCACAACCTGGATTTTATCTGGGCTTGCGACTACCTTATTGACCTTGGCCCTGGCAGCGGACCCAACGGTGGAGCACTGACCGCCTGGGGCAGCCCGCAGCATGTTGCCAGTAGTGATTTTCCCCTGTCGGCTACGGCCAAGTTTCTGCGGCGTCACCGGCTTCCGCCGGAATCACGAACGTAGCATTTCTGATACGTCGGGCTTATCCGTAAATAGGCAGGCGGGTGAAGTCCCCATTGAAAAAAAGGGGGAACTCTATTTATGGATAAGCCCTTAATTGCGTGGAGCTGTACTGAGGAAACAATATGGAAAAGATCCTGATCGTCGATGACGAGCCCTTTATCTGCGAGAACCTCAAACGCATCCTGGAGGAGGAAGGCTACCACACCGTCGTGGCGCAGGCGGGGAAAAGGGCCATGGAATGCCTCCTCGAGGAAGCCATTGACCTGGTGTTTCTGGATTTGAATCTGCCCGATATCTCCGGACTGGAGGTACTCAAACAAATCAAAGAATTGGACCCAGAGCTCCTGGTCATTGTCATTACCGGCTACGCCTCGGTTGAATCCGCGGTGGAAGCGCTCAAGCTGGGAGCCTATGACTACATCAAGAAACCGTTCAAAGCCGATGTTATCAAACTCATCGTCAAACTTGCCCTGGAAACCCAAAGCCTGAAAAGGGAGGTCCACTACCTCAAAAAGCAACACGATGGGGTGGCGTCCGATTTGACCATCATCGCCGAGAGTCCCGCCTTCCTGGAAGTTTTGAATCAGGTTCGCGAGGTAGCCAAACACGAGGACACCACGGTGTTGATCACCGGGGAAAGCGGCACCGGCAAGGAAGTCGTAGCCCATGCCATCCACAACCTGGGGCCCCGATCCCAGCGCCCCTTTCTCGAAATCAACTGTGCCGCCCTTCCCGAAAACCTGCTCGAGAGTGAATTGTTTGGCCATGAAGCTGGTGCGTTCACCGACGCTAAAGGGAGAAAGATCGGCCTATTCGAAGCGACCCACGGCGGTACCGTGTTTCTCGATGAAATCGGGGAGATGCAGCTCGGGCTCCAGGCCAAATTATTGCGCGTGTTGGAAGACAAGAAGATCCGCCGTGTTGGGGGGAATCGATTTCAAGAGGTGAATCTGCGGATCGTTGCCGCCACCAACCAGGATCTGAAAGAAGCGGTAAAGGAGAAGCGTTTTCGTGAAGACCTCTACTACCGGCTGCACATTGTCCCGATACACCTGCCACCACTGCGTGAGCGTCCCGAAGACGTGATCGCCCTCACCAAGTGTTTCTTGTTGGAATTTGCTCGGAAGTACAAGCGCAGGTTCCAGGACATCCAGCCGGAA
Organism: uncultured delta proteobacterium; assembly: GCA_963828705.1. GTDB lineage: Bacteria > Desulfobacterota > Syntrophobacteria > Syntrophobacterales > Syntrophobacteraceae > CAWDJT01. The sequence goes on along the minus strand of CAWHGA010000011.1, from coordinate 83,121 downwards.
GCTCGGAAGATTCTGTTGGCCTATCGGTGGCCGGGAAATGTGCGGGAGTTACGTCATATCCTGGCACGGATCTGTATCCTGCATGATGCTGAGGTGTTGCAAGTACTGCACCTGCCAAAGGAACTCACTCAGGATCTGGACCCTGTTGCCACCAGCCGTCCCATGGCGGCTTTCGATTACACCATTCCTGCCGAAGGAATCAATCTGGACGAGGTAGTGGAACAATTCACCCATCACTTGCTCGACAAGGCCATGCAAATCACTGCGGGCAACGTCTCCCAGGCAGCCAAGCTGCTCGGCATCCCCCGCGGTACCCTGCGCTACAAGCTGGACCGTTGAGCCTCTGGCGAGCCAGAGCGGATAGCGCCAGGATGAGGCCCGACACCGATTCATATCTTGATAAAAATGCGTCTTCTCCACATCGCCCAAGCGACGCCGTACATCATTAAAACGTAAGTGATGGCGTAGAGTAGAGAACCGGTTATGGCCCCGGCCCAGGATTCAAAAAGGGTCAATGACAGAAACTCTCGAAGCTCAAGGAAGGAGCCATCCGGCTGGGGCCAGCCGAGGAGATACAAGAACCTGGCAATGAGACAAGACAGCACATAGATCGCCAGCGCGTTCATCCCCAAGATGGTGAAGGGAGTTGCCCAACGCCGGTAGCCCTTGATATCAATGAGCCAGCACAAAAGACCAATACATGCCATCGAGATCCCGGCCATGAAGATCGCAAAGGAACTGGTCCACAGGTTCTTGTTGATGGGGAGCCAAATATTCATGACCAAACCGATGCCGATTAAGGCCGCAGCGGCCAGCAACATGCCGGCGGTTTTGGTGTCTTTCGAAGTGGCGGAGAGCAGCCAGTGTCCGGCCAATACTCCAAACAGGGTGGTGGCAAGGGCGCCGAGGGTACTCACGATTCCTTCCGGATCGAATCCTTTGACGATAGCGCTTCCATAGGTGTGATCTCCAAGCACCAGGGAATCCACATACCAGCAGAGATTACCTTCGGGTTCCAGCACCCCTGCTCCGTAACCCGGAACATGTGCCCATTTAAGAAGCCCCCAGTAGCCGATGAGCAGCCCCAGGGTCCAGATAATCTGGCCTCGAATCCCGGTGGAAAAAAAGATAAGGCCACAGAGCAGATAACAAACGGCGATGCGCTGCAAAACGCCGGGAATGCGCATGTTGGCAAGAGAAAAGTGAGGATCCAGAAACAACCCGAAGGGAAAATCGGTAATAAAGATGCCCAGGGCAAAAATAATGGCGGATCGTTTCAGCACGTGGATGACCAACGGGCGACAGTTCGCTCCTTGTTCCATGCGCTTGGCCGAAGAAAACACCATGGCGACCCCGACCATCCAAAGAAAGGCCGGGAAGATACAGTCGGTAAAGCTCCAGCCATGCCAAATCGAATGTTCGAGCGGATCGAAGATCTCCACCATGGACCCCGGGTTGTTGACCAGGATCATGGCGGCAATCGTGGCTCCACGAAAGGCATCTAATGAAACCAGTCTGCTCTTGGGATCAATGGCGGTCATGGAACAGGTCCTGTAAGGAGCCACCCCCAAAAATAAGTGTGCTATTTCGCCGTGATTTTTGTGTCGCGTTTCATTGCATTCAACACGACCTACCGTAGGTTGCGTTGAATGCAATGAAACGCGACGTCTGCAATGGATATTTTTGACAGTTCCTAAGTCTGCTAACAGGGCCTGGTGCTCGGGAAACACGGGGCCTAGCTAAGTTCAATACCGTTGACTTAGGTAAATTCACCTGTCCCTACCCCTATCGAACAGAGCCTGCCCCGGACACGATCGGGGGGGCTCCCACGCTAGGCTCAGAAGGGCTTAAGTGAACAGCATTGTGGCTAAGTTGCAAGTATCATACTCGATGGATCCGCCGCTTCCGATGGCAGTGTCAGGCGGTTACACCCAAGGGCCTGTTCCTGGCTGAAGGCATGTTAGCGCCTGGGGTTCGCTCAAGGGTGATGCAGATTACCTTTGAGCGCGAATTTGCGCAAGAGTCCTGTGAATTGTTGCGATGAACTGCGGCCTTGTGCATTCCGGCATGAATCATGACCCCGTTCAATCGACTAGGCTTGGGTCACACAGACGACTCATTGCCTGTGCCCGAAGGGTGAGGGGGTGCATTGAGTATATCTCCGCGGTTTCCATGTGTTAGCCTCTTGCCTCCGGCACCCCCGCAGCCCCAAACTATCTTTCCACGGAAATAGGGTCTTTGGTTCGAATGTACTTGTGTTTCATTTTGAATAGACATCTGCGCTTGAGCCTTATTGTATGGCATTGTAATCACATGTATTTCATCTTCTATGTGACAGAGTGTTTCATTTTGAGCTTTCATGCCTCTGATCGTGCTTGCCAACCAGGCTCTCTCGAAGCTATGCTGGCCGCAGTCGGTCGAGATGTTATGAGCGGTTTTTCCTGAAGTAGCGGCTGACGTATTCAGGTACCTGTGACCAGCGAAATCGCCGCTCCGAGTTCGGAGCGGTTAGGTATGGCGGTCCAAAAGGAGGAAGTGAGTATGGTGCAAACCATTAGAGGGCGGATCATAGCCATCTTCCTGGTCTGTTTGACCTTGATCTGCGCACTTTCGGCTTTGTATTGGTGGAGTGTTGTGTCGATCCGCGATAAGCTCCGTGTCAGCGAGCAGTTCGAGGACCTGCTCAACAACATTCTGGAAGCTCGGAGATACGAGAAGAATTTCCTATTCTACCGTGACTACGAGAGCCTTAACGAAAACATCCACCATCTCAACCAGGTGGCGGAGCTCACGCAGCAGTTGTCACAGGATATCACCAAGCTGTTCGGCAAGAAGGCTTTCGACTATTTTGATGGCAGTCTTAAGAGTTACATTGAGGTGATGGCGGGTTTTGTGCAACCGGGCAACCGGGCCTCGCCGGCAGAAAAGGCCGAAGAAGTTCGCCGGCTCGGCAAAGCGGTGGTGGACTTCACTCACGATCTGCTGCTGTACAAGCGCAAACGCATTCATGATGCCCTCACTGTGACCCTGAGCCTTCCCTTTGGGTTCCTAGGGGTGGTTGTGTTGCTCCTTCTGGTTGTCACTCACCTGGTTTCCGTCAAGGTGCTCAAGCCGCTGGCGCTGATGAGGCAAACCACCGGTAAGATCGCCGCCGGCGATTTCAGCCCCATCAGCTATGAGGATCATGGCGAAGACGAGATCTCACAGCTCCTGGCGGCGTTCAACCGCATGGCCGGTGAACTGGAATCGCGTCAGGACCAACTGGTGCAATCGCGGAAGATCGCCGCCATCGGCACATTCACTGCGGGCATTGCGCACGAATTGAACAACCCCATCAACAACATCTACCTGACGGCTGAAACGCTGTTGGAGGATTACGAAGATCTGTCCCCGCCCGAAGGCAAGGAGTTGGTTCTGGATGTGCTCAACCAGGCCGAAAGGGCTGGCGAAATTGTGCGCAACTTGTTGGATTTTTCCCGCAGCGCGACACCGTCTTTCACTTCTCTGAATATCAAAGACGTCATCGAAAGGACCATGAAGCTGGTGAAGAACCAAATCATGCTGGCGGGAATCCGTGTGGTGGTGGACATTCCGCTGGAAACCCCCAGCATTCACGGTAATTCACGGAACCTCGAACAGATTTTTTTGAACCTGTTCATCAATGCCGTTCAAGCCATGACCGGAGGTGGCACCATCCAGGTGCAGGTGCAGCGACATGGGACCGACCATCTCCGCGTGGATGTGCGCGATACCGGCAAAGGCATTGAATCCGAACACCTACAACATATCTTTGAACCGTTTTTTACCACCAAAGGGGTGGGAAGAGGGACCGGGTTGGGGTTGGCAGTGACCTATGCTTTGGTCAAGCGGCATGGCGGCACCATCGAAGTCGCCAGCGAAGTGGGCGTGGGTACGACTTTTTCGGTTTACCTGCCGATCCCAGCGGCGGAAGAGCACAAATCCCATGAAAATGCGCGTAGCGATCTTGATGACGAAGTCGACCGTCTGCAAACGACTGCAAGCGTGCCCTCGGGCGCGAAGGCTATGAGGTGGAGACCTTTCTGGCGGCTCAGCCCTTCTGGGAACGGATGGTCTCAGGAACCGTTTCATCTGGTCTTTACCGATCTGCGCCTGCCCGACGGCGACGGACTGGCGGTGCTGGACGGAGTCAGAAAGCGCAGTGAAGACACCGAGGTGGTGGTCATCACCGGGTACGGTTCGGTTGATACCGCGGTGGAAGCCATCAAGGCCGGGGCCTACCACTACGCGACCAAGCCGTTGAAGCTCGAAGAGATCCGCCTGCTGGCCCGGGGCGCGCTGGAGAAGGTGCGCCTGCGCCTGGAAAACCGCCAGTTGCGGGCGGCGCTGGCGGAGAAAGGGGTCGCTGGCGGAGATCGTGGGCAACAGTCGTGCCATGCAGGAGGTCTTCGCCCTGGTACGGAAGGTGGCCGGCGTGGACTGCAACGTGCTTCTGCAGGGGAAAAGCGGCACCGGCAAGGAGCTCATTGCCCGAGCGCTGCACAACCTGAGCCCACGCAAGGACCATCCCTTTGTGTCGTTCAATTGCGGTGGCTTTACCGAAGAGCTGATCACCAACGAACTGTTCGGCCACGAGAAGGGGGCGTTCACCGGGGCCACCGCCACCAAGATCGGGCTTCTGGAAACAGCTTCGCGCGGCACCGTATTCCTGGATGAGATCGGTGAAATGCCGCTTTCCATGCAAGTCAAGCTGCTGCATGTCATCCAGGAGAAGAAGAGTACTGCGGGTGGGTGGCATCAAACCCATCGAGCTCGATATCCGCATCATTGCCGCCACCAACCGGGACCTCAAGGAAGAGGTGGAACGCGGCCAATTCCGCGAGGACCTTTACTATCGGCTCAACGTCGTCAACATGCATCTTCCGCCGCTGGCGGAAAGACGCGATGATGTGCCGCTGCTGGTGACGCATTTCATTGAGCAGTATCGCAAGGCCTTCGGGAAACCGGTCAAAGGCATCGATTCCGACCGCCCTGGATATCCTGATGCATTACGACTTCCCGGGAAACATCCGGGAGCTGAAAAACATCATCGAACGGGCGGTGGCGCTGAGCGAAAGTACACGCATCCAGGTGGCGGACCTGCCCGCCTGATCTCCAGACCCTGGAATTCAAGACCTTTCAAGGAGAAAAGCTGGAGAGCCTGGAAGAAATGGAGAAACAGCACATTCGCCGCGTCCTTGAGAAGGTCAACTACAACAAGGGCCTTGCTGCCAAGATCCTGGATCTGCCGCGCACCACCTTCTGGCGCAAACTGATCAAGTATCGTCTGCAGTGAGGGCCTTCGAATTGATCGCAGCTGTTTCATTGCATTCAAGCAACCTCGGTAGGTCGTGTTGAATGCATGAAACGACTGCCAGGCGAATGGCCAGTTGTTTTGGGCCATTCTGGTCCTCGTAACTCCGTTTCTTTCTCGGTGTTCTGCGGCACCGCTTGACGAGGCCCGAGCAACCCTATTTCATTCTGAAACGGATCACCGCATTTCGGGCTGGAAATCATGACAATCCTCTCTCTGGCCCGGCTATCCCGTCAGCATAATTTTCCCGTCCCATTTCCCTCCCAAAGCCACAATCCATTGTAGTTCAACACTTCATAGTCGAAGAGCATCCCCCGCATTTGATCCGAAATCACTCGCGAGACCGGTTGACGTGCCCTGGCACTGGATTTGCCTTGATACCGGTACGGGAGAGAGGCGGATGGAACGAATTCTTGTGGGTATGGATGTGAGGCAGTCCAATCTGGAAGGGGTGCACCGGGCGATCCAATTGGCCTCGAGGATCGATGCCACGGTCACTATCCTGCTCGGTGTCAGACCAGAATGACCCGTCGCACCCACCAGGACATCTTTCAGGAGTTGCAGGATTCAGTCCGGAAACGACTGGAACTGCTCATGGAGATGGGCCGCGCCGATGGGGTGGAGGTGAATTTCTACGTGGCTCAAGGAGACTATCGAGAGGAGGTCATCCGGTTTACTCAGCACAATCAGATTTCACTGGTTGTGTTTGGCCTTCCCAGGGTAGGGCAGCAATCCGCCGATGAATTTCATGAATGGCTTGCCGGGATTCGACACCGGATAAGTTGCCGGATTGAACTGGTGCAGGAGAAGGGGCGTGTGAACGATGGATCGAGGAGCTATGAACACGCGAAGTTGCAGAAGGAGCCGGCAGGGGCATGAATCTAAACGGTATCATCCGGGGAGGTTGAACGAGATGGGCATTCCTTGGCATTTGTATCTACCCATTGCGGGTAACAGCGTAAATATTTTGCTGGTCTTTGGTATGGGCGGGATTGTCGGCCTGCTCTCGGGGATCTTTGGCGTGGGCGGCGGGTTTCTTAATGACTCCGCTTGCTCATCATGATCGGCATCCCTTCCACCGTGGCGGCGGCCTCCGATTCCAACCAGATCGTCGGCGCCTCCACCTCCGGCACCCTGGCCCACTTCCGCCTGGGCAACGTGGACTTCAAAATGGGGCTTCTTGCTCCTGGTTGGCGGAGTCGTCGGCGGGACGGTCGGGGTCCAGATCATCAAGATCTTGAACGCCTGGGCAACGCGGATTTTCTCATCAAGGTCACCTACGTGCTGATGCTGGGTTTCATAGGCATCTACATGTTCCAGGAGAGCCTGCAGGCACTTCGCAAGAAAGAGGGTGACTGCAGCCACATCCACCAAGGAGTCCCGCTACAACCAGTTGGTCCAGAAGCTCCCGTGGCAGATGGATTTTGTCAAATCCGGGGTCCGGCTTTCCGTCCTGATGCCGCTGGTGCTTGGGGTATTTGTCGGGATTCTGGCAGCCATCATGGGGGTCGGCGGTGGTTTCATCATGGTGCCGGTGATGGTCTATCTGCTGCGCATGCCCATGCATGTGGTGGTGGGCACCAGCCTCTTTCAGATTCTCTTCACCTGCGTCAATGTGACCATCATGCAGGCTCACACCAACCACAATGTGGACTTTATCCTGGCGTTGATCCTGCTGCTGGGATCGACTCTGGGCGCCCAGGTGGGAGCCAAAATCAGCAAGACACCTGAAAGGCGACCAACTGAAGATCCTCCTCGCCTCCCTGGTGCTGGTGGTGATGGTCAAGATGCTCCTGGATCTCTTGCTGACGCCGGACACGTTGTTGGCTCACATAGGAGGGCACTGACATGAAGGGATGGCGCCATTTACTGTGGGTTTTGGCTCTTGGACTGTTGATCGCCGGTTCTCCAGCAGCAGCGCAAGATGTGCTTCAGGCCACTATCCAGCCCCAAACGATTGGCATCGATGCTGTCTATAACGGTGGCGAACTGCAGGTGAGCGGTCAACTGCCCTCTGATTGCGAAGCCGTTGTGCGCATAATGGGGGAACGCAGCGATCTGCACCTGAAGAAGAAGGGGAAGGTCGGCGGTATCCTGTGGATGAATCTGGATACCATCACCGTTCAAAACGTTCCCGCAGTCTTTATGATCTTTTGTGCCAAAGAATTTGGCGAATTGCTGGGGCCTCATCCGGAATTGAGTGGAGTGCGGAAGCTGGGGATGGCTTTTCTCCAGGAACAGACTAAGATCATTCCAGAATCTGCCGAGCATGCTGCTTTATTTAAGGAATTTCTGAAGTTGAAACAAAGTGAAGGACTTTATGGTACCAGTCAGGGATTGTTGCGCTATCCAGTGAGCCAGCGGTACCCAGAAGTCCTTTGAAATCAAGATCGCATTTCCGGCGCGATTTCCCCCCGGAACATTATCAGGTTGAGGTCTATGCGGTGCGGGGAGGGGAAGTGGTGGCACAGACCAAGCTGCCGCTGGAAGTGAAAATGGTGGGTTTCCCAGGTTTGCTGGCGCGGTTTGCCTTCAACAATGGCGCTCTTTACGGTCTGTTTGCGGTGGTGGTTGCCATCGTGAGCGGGTTGATCATCGGGGTGGTCTTTAGTGGCAGCAAAGGTGGCAGCCATTGATGCGGCGGGGAGCCGCGAGCGTTCCATCAAGGAATATGCACCTTTAACGGAGTCGGAACAAGTCTATGAGCTGGATTAGGTGGATCAAAGACATCATCTCCACCGGTGGAGTGCAGCACGGATCAGTATCCCTTTGCCACGCTGTTCGGCAAGTTCCAGAGCATCCTGGAAAAAAACAACCAGGCCCTGGAACGGATTGCCGACATGGGTGACAAGCTGGGTGGGGACTATGTCTTTGACCGCCAATACTTGATTACTATCACTCAGCAAATCAGTGAACTGGTGTACAAATTGATCCACGATCTGAATATCCTGGCGCCGAGGAAATATTTTGACCTCCTGACGGTTTTTGATCGGATCAACATGCAGATCCAGCAGGAATTGGAAGGTAAATGGGTGGTTCCGGAAAGCGAATACACCATGTCCTACGATTCCTTGAATCAGGATTCCAGCGACGAAGTGGGCAACAAGAATGCCAAGCTGGCGGAAATCCGCAATGTGCTGGAACTGCCGACGCCGGACGGATTTGCCATCACCACCAAAGCCTTCCAGACCTTCCTGGAATGGAACGGACTCCAGGCTGCCATCGCCGAGCGGCTCCAGGCCTGGGAGGACAGCAATGGCCAAGACACTGAGCAAGTGTCACAAGCCATTCAGGACCTAATCATGCAGGGCAAGTTGCCGCCGGAGGTGAAGCAACAGGTGATGCAGTCCCTGGAACAGCTGCAACGCCGGGCTCAGGGGCGAGGACCTCTACCTGGCGGTGCGCAGCAGCGCCTGGGCGGAAGACGCCGAGCGCAGTTATGCCGGTCAGTATCAGAGTGTTCTCAATGTTCCGCCGGCGGAGCTGTCATCGAGCCTACAAAAAGGTCCTGGCCGGCGCCTACTCGGCTTCGGCTCTGGAGTATCGGCGACTGGGGGAAGGGCGTCTGGAGGAAATCGCCATGGCGGTCGGTTGTCAGGTCATGGTGGATGCCACCGCCAGCGGGGTGATCTACACTCTGGATCCGGCAGTGCCGGAAAAGGCCACCATGTTGATCTCAGCCGTGTGGGGGTTGGGGGCACCGATTGTGGAGGGGATAGTCCAGGCAGACCAGTTTGCCTTGGAGCGTACGCCGCCCCATACCATCAGGTCACTGAAAATCGTCCCCAAAACCCGGCTTGCTGCCCCTGATCCCCGGGGCGGAACCGAATGGCGTGAGGTGGAGGAAGATCGGCAATACCGGCCCTGTTTGAGTCAAGATCAGCTGCGGACCCTGGCTGAAATTGGCTCTGCTCATCGAACGCTACTTCAAGCGTCCCCAGGATATCGAATGGGTGCTGGATGACGAGGACCGGTTTGTGGTGCTGCAAGCCCGCCCGCTCAACATCAAACCGCAAACCCGGGCGATGGTCAGCGATATCGCCGCGACCACTCAAAATTACCCGGTCCTTCTTCAGGGGCTAGGTGCGGTGGTCCAGCGCGGGATCGCTACCGGTAAGGTTTTCGTGGTGGGCGCTGATGATGATCTCAAAGATTTCCCCCACGGTGCGATCCTGGTGGCCAAGCAAACCTCGCCGCGACTGGCGCGGGTGATGCGCAAGGCCCACGGCATCATCACCGATGTCGGGCTCCGCCACCGGTCATATGGCGACCATCGCTCGTGAATTCCGGGTGCCGACCGTGGTCAACACCGGTATCGCCACCCAGGTACTGAAACCTGGACGCCGAAATTACCCTGGATGCCACCCAGAACACGGTCTATGCCGGCATCGTGACCGAGCTCTGCTATTATGAATTCACCGAAGAGGAGGTGTTTGAGGAATCCTACGAATATCGGCTGCTCAGCCGCATCCTCAAGCGGATCAGTCCACTCAACCTGCTGGACCCGCACGATCCCAACTTCACCCCGGCAGGCTGCAAGACCATGCATGATATCATCCGCTTCGTGCACGAAAAGGCCGTTGAGGAACTGATTCAGCTGGGGCGCTCGCGCCGCCGCGACGTGGAACATCAAGGCCAGGCGCCTGGCCTTTGATATCCCTCTGGGATTGATCGTCCTCGATATCGGCGGTGGGACCGAACCGGGACCCAACCAGCGAGAATTGACCCCGGAGCAGATCACCTCGGTACCGATGCGGGCCTTTTTGCGTGGTCTGATGGAACGCGGCATGTGGAATACCGACCCGATGGCGGTGGATTTCGGCAGCTTCATGTCGAGCCTCACCCGCACCTTCTCGTCGCAGCTTGCCAGTCCTGAGCAGGTGGGGCAAAACCTGGCGGTCATTTCCCGCCAGTACTTCGACTTGAGTCTGCGACTGGGATATCATTTCAATATCATTGACGCCTACATCAGTGAAAACCCCAACGACAACTATGCCTACTTCCGCTTTCTGGGGGGAGTTACTGACCCGATTCGCCGGTCGCGTCGAGCTAAGTTCATTGCCGAAGTCCTGGAGCGATTCAATTTCCGCGTCGAAATTCGCGGGGATTTGGTGGTCGGGCGGATCAAGAAACTGGATCAAGAGCAAATGGAAGAAAAGATGTGGCTGCTGGGTTGTCTGGTGGGCTACACGCGCCAACTTGACGTACGCATGCACAGCGAACAACACCTGGATCAGTATGTGGACGATTTTGTTCAACGAACAGCCAGGCCAAGAGAGGGAACGGAACCCTCGGAGGAGGTCCCATGAATACGGATCGCAAAACCCAGATCTTGATTTTGGATGACGAGCCCATCGTCTGCAAACGGCTTCACCCAGCGCTGGAAAAGGCCGGCTACGATGTGGAAACCTTCATCAATAGTTCGGAAGCCATGGAACGGGTCAAAGTGAAGGAGTTCGACATCGTCATCACCGATCTGAAGATGGAAGGGGTCGATGGCATGACCTTTCTCACCACGGTGAAGGAGCGGTCCCCGACCACGGAAGTCATCGTCATCACCGGTTTTGCCACGATGGAAACGGCTAAGGAATCGTATCAAAAAGGTGTCTTCGATTTCGTGGCTAAGCCTTTCAAGCTTGGAGAAATCCAGGATGTCGTGAAAAGGGCTGAAGAAAAGCGGCAAAAGGCCAGGTAACAGTGGAGGAAACAACCATGATCAAAACGCTCGTATCGATTGATGCGGACCTCGCATCCAGCATTGCTCTGCGCTACACCTGCCAGCTGGCTAAGACCACTGAAGTGGATATTCAGACGATCCACATCCAGGAAGCGAGTGCCACGGGGCTGGCTATGGGTTCCGGCTGGGCACGGCGCACCTGGGAAAAGGAAATGGTGGAGGAGGGCAAGAAGGAGATTTCATCACTGCTGGTAGCTGAAAGCAGCTTTTGCCCGGTGCTGAAAGAACCGTTGGTGTTGGCCGGTGACCATGACAAAGAAATCCTTAAGGAGCTTGAACGCGGTCAGTACGATCTCTATGTCGAGGGAGGGTCGGCCTTGTTTACTCCCAAAACGCTTGCCAAGCGAGTCGAATCACGAATTTATCAGCAAGCATCCTGCCCGGTGCTCCTGGTTCCAAATCTGCTGCCATTGAGCGATGTCTTGTGCATCATCCGTGACGATGCCGGTTGTCGTCGTGTTTTCAGCAGTCTCCAACGGCTTTTCCCGACGACCGGGTTGCAGGTGGATATTTCGCTTTCCAGCTTGCGACCACAAGATGCCGCTTCTTTCCAAGAAGACACCGCCCGCAAGATGGCGGCAGAATATGGCTGGACTATCCGCAGCACGCGGGATTTCCACGGGCAGGCGGAATCTCTCGTGGGCGCCATGAAGAACTACGGCCTGATGGTCGTCGCCATGGACAGGCCGATAAAAGCCCGGAACCCTCTGGTGGAAATCCTTGGGCAGCTGTCCTTGCCCACCCTCTTCTGCTGGAGGTAATCCTGCAACCGTTCAGCGTACTGGACAAAGGACCGGAAGCTCACCGCGGAAAACGCTGAGACCGCAGAGAAATCGCTGCTATTTTCAGGAGTGTGTTTCTCTGGCGTCTTCTCCGCGTCCTCTGCGCTCTCTGTGATGATGCTGGCGGAACATCCTGGCGCGATGGTGCCGGGGGAAAGGGGGTTGGAAATGAGGGTTCTATTCGCAGGAGATGAACGGCATTACAGCCAGTATGCCCTGGAGGAAGTGGTGCGGTTGGCCATGAATACCTGGGCCGATGTGACGCTTCTGGGTGTCGCCCCGGAGGGTCTTGGTCGGGAGGCCGGAGCCGGAGGTGGGGGAGCAACGCCGCGGCAGCCTTTGGTGAAGGCCCTCGGCAGCTATCGAGATTCTTTCCTCAACGCCTGGGGTGATGAGGGGTCCCCCTACGCTGTCAAGGACTGGCAATTCGAATGGATTCCACTCAAGAGCGGCTTGTGGGAGCAGCTCAGGGTCAGCCGTGGGGCCAGAAAGGACCTCCGCATTCGTTTGCGGGGCGGAGACATTGCCACTGAAATCCTTGCTGAAGCGCGCGAAGAAGGCATCGACCTCATTGTCATCGGCTGCACCAAGGGCGAGCGCTGTCTCTGGCAAGGTGGGCTTGCGGTGCCGCAGAAGGTGGCCAATGATGCCGGCTGTTCGGTGCTGCTGGTGAAAGAAGATAAGCCGACCACGCGCATTCTGGCCTGCCTCGACCAAGCCAGCATCAGCCAGGAATCGTTGGAGATGATCAACCAGATGGCCACCATCCATAAGGCCCAGCTGCAGCTCGTTGGCCTGACCAAGGAAGGTGGGATGAAAACCGACGCCTACACCCGCTTGATCGAACTGGGTGACTATTACAGTGAGCGCCAGATCCCGGTGACGACCAAGCTGGTTGCAATGCCCGAGCTTGCCGACTCCCTCGCGCAGGAGACCGAAAAGGACCTCCTGGCGTTGTGGATGGGGAAGAAATCCCTGCTGGAGCACTTCTTCCCGCGGGACTGGGTGGAGAAGTTCATCAGCTCCAGTCCGACATCGGTTCTGGTGCTGCGATGATACGGAAACATGGTCAAATCGTTTGCGCTCCAGGGGGTAAGCAGACGATGCTGGCGAATACCCAATTTCGTTCCAAAAGACACTGACTGACTGTTGCTGATGGGTGCGGTTGGTCGCCCTGTTGGCAGGATCGATCTGCCATTGTCAGCAATAATCACACGGATTGCCCAGGAGGTGATGGCTATGAAAGTCTTAGTACCTGTTGACAAAGGTCCGGAATCCCAAATGGCGCTGCGCTACGCGTGTCATCTTTTGGAAAACCAGGAGGCGGACCTGGATGCGCTCTATGTCAAGCCGGATGTGGTGGAGATGGCTGCGGAAAGCGCCTATGCACCGTTCCATTCCGCGGCAGGGCTGGAAAGAACCATCGAAGCCGAAGCGGTCCAGGTGGGGCAGAAGATTCGCAGCGTGTGCAATGAATTGGTATCCGGCAAGATGGAGTGCGAACCGATCATGGCGGTTGGCGACCCGGCCGATGAGATCCTCCATGCCGCTGAGACCGGTGACTATGACCTGATTGTTCTGGGATCGCACGGCCGTTCATCGCTTCGAGGTTTCCTGTTGGGGACCGTGCATGCCAAGATCTTGCACCACGCCCGCCAGCCAGTTCTGATTGTCCGCGATTTCCGCCCGATCCAGCGGGTGCTCATTGCCTACCGTGGTTCCCAATGCGACCAGGGAGCCCTCAAATTCGTGGCGCCGATGTTGGAAAATCGGAACTCGGAGATTACCATCCTGCACGTTCAGGAAACGGAACGAGGTGAGACCGAGGAATTTGCCACGACTTGCCTGTTACAAGGCGATGACACGCTGAAGCAATTGGGGCACAGACCGATCACCAAGATGGCTAAGGGGGACTTCGTTGATGAGATCCTCAAGGACGTGGTGGTCGAACGCTACGACCTGATCGTTTTGGGTGCCTACGGTCACAAGCGGCCCAAGTACTTGAAAGTCATCAGTGATGAGGCTCTCAATCTGGTCCGCTGGACGACTCGGCCGGTGCTGGTGTACCGGGATAAAAGCGAGGTGTGATGTGGTACTGGCTCAAGCCGTAGCGCCGGGCTCAAAAACAGCGGTCCCTACCCCCCCAGTCACTGCGGTTGAGGGAGAAGGGACCGCGATGTTGCGCTAAGCGAAACTCAGCGTGATGATCAGGCCTTGGCGAAGCTTTCGGTGAGTGCGCGGTCGGCACGGGATGCCTTCCACATGCTCCCCAGGATAATGAGAGCCCCTACGGCTAAGGCAATGCACATGGTGACGAAGCTGACCATGGTGAGTATGCTGACCGTGGAGTTTTGCAGGGAGACCAGGCCGAGCTGATGGAGGTACTTTGGCATGGCCAGGGCGCGGCTTACGGCCACGATCAGCATGATGGTTCCCATGACGATCTTGATCATGTGTTCCTTGACGATGGTGGTGCCGATAGCGCCCAGTTGTACTCCCAGGAGGGACCCGGCAAGGATGATCAGGGTGAGACGAATGTCAACCATGCCGTGCATGGCCCAGTTGATGGTCCCGCCCAGCCCCATGGCGAAAGCGATTACCAGTTCGGTTGCCGATGCCACCAAACCAGATGCTCCCATCACATAGATCATTCCCGGCACGCCGATAAAACCACCCACCGCGATGGTGGCCGCCAACATTCCGGTGGCGAATCCAACCGGCAAGGTAAACCACACGGAGATGCGAACATTGGCCGTCTTGAAGGTCATCATCGGCCACAGGTTGATGGCTTGCAGCCTCTTGGCAAGAGATCCCACCTGCTCGACGCCACCGCCTTTGGAAGTCTTCCAGGCATCATAGAAGACGTAGCCGCCGACCACTATCAGCACCACGACAAAGGATACGCTCACATAGAGATCTGAGCCGGCCGACCCCCACTTCTGCAGGATCCATTGCTGCAGCTTGATCCCTACCTGGACGCCGACACCTGCCGATGCTGCCATCACCAGTCCCAATTTGATGTCCACCTGGCCGTACTTGAAGCGTTTGATCGCCCCCACCAGGGCCTTGGGGAACTTGTGGCACATATTGCTCGCCACCGCCACCGTCCCCGGGACCCCGAGGCTCATCATCCCAGGGGTTAACACGAAGGCGCCGCCGGAACCGATGAAACCGCTGACCAGCCCCCCAATGAAACCGATAACAAAAAGGAAGCTGATGTTAATCATGTTGAGGTCGATGAATTGAATTACGTCTTTTGCCGCGTCTTCCATGTTGTTACTCCTTCTTGTGAAGCGAATCGATGATCAATCTGGTCATGTCCATACCCAATGAGAACCCGAACTAGATTCTGTGCCAGGGATTCACATAGGCGTGAGCACGAGGTTTCTTGCGCGGCTGCTTTTTGGGCTGCACCACTTGTTCCACGGTCTTCTGCAGGGCATCTTTCTTCTTCGCTTCAATGCCCAGAAGGGACCAGAGGTTGCTGGCGAATGTCCCGTGGACGAAGGAAAACAGGAAACACGGTGGCGATCGGCAAAGCAGCGTACCAGCTGCCGCGGGTGAAATACTTCATCACCGTATCGGAATAGGCAAATACCCCTGCATACAGAGCTGCTGCCGCAATCCCGTACATGATGGTCTTGGCCACCGGTTTACTCTTCTTTGCTGCTAGTTCGCTTGCCATGGTTTTTCCTCCTTGTTCCGACCACCAGTAGGTCGGGGTGACACTAAAAACGGGAATGGTTACTTCAGCGAAAATATCCTCTTTATTGACTTCCGAATCGGTGATGACAAATTCGATCCGCTTGACTTCATGGTGAAGCGCTCCGACAGTACTACCCAAGTCGCCAAACTTCACCAGATGCTCACAATGAATGCCGCACTCACCGGCCTTGCGACAGAGCGCTTGGGCGGCTTTGATGGTGCGTTTTCGGTATTGATCTTGGAACCTCAGTGGTTGGGACAATGGAGCGGTGGCCTTGGTCAGGGTTGCCCACATGCATGGCAAGAATGTCGTAATGAAGGCGCTCGGCCAAATGGACCGTATATTCAGCAACACAATCGGGTACATCGGGTTGCGTCAAGGCAACCAAAATCTTGGGGCGTTCGGTTCCGGTCACCAGCATCGACCCCTCTCTTGGAGGTAGCGCCTGGCAACCACAGGAAGCTGCGGATTCCCTCGATAGAGCATCCGCCGTAAAACGGTCCCTGATCTCCACCTGGGGTAACCGCTTTTCCTCGGATTTTCCTGCAACCCATTGCTTCAGCCGCATCTTCATGTCCATTTCTACCCCCCTTTTGCTCTTCCCGGCTGGCATCCGGTCTCGATGATGCCGTTGCTTGATCCTCACTTACAAGGACCATGCCATGATCGATCATTTGTCGATAACAATTTGAATTCAATAATAAAATTGGATATTGGCAGGTCTTTGTGCCGATTGTCACGATGTTGCATAATGCAACGGGTTCCGGAGCATATTCTGGAAATATAATGTAAAATCAATAGGATAGCGGCTATTGCAACACCATGAGGCAGCCATTGCAAAATGCAACGATCGGAGGTGTTGATGGTGTTGCGTGTAAAATCAAGGTGTTACGGGGGTGATTTTGGGCACAAGCAAGGACGTCAAGGCTTCAGGAAGACACACCGACAAATGACATTAGATTCTGCTTGATCCTGCCGTTACGTTAGGGTTTATCGTCAGCCCAGTAAGGAGGCAGCTATCATGTCGTTGAAAATTGGAGAATTGGCAAAACATGCGGGTCTGACTGTCACAATCCCAAGTCCCCAAGCTCGCACATGCTTCCTGGTCCAGTTCATTCAGGGACCACCAGCACCGGATTGGGGAACCGCTGAAGGGCTAAGGCCGCACCTCGTTCGCCCACAAATGCCCCAGTGAGACATCAGCAGATCCCGAGGAAGCATGGTCAGACTCACCGCTTCCCGACGAACTAGCCTGATCACAGCAGGCAACATCCGTCCTGGCACGGCGGCAAACTGAGTTCGCAGATTGACGGCTTCGGCCCGTTGCTCCAGTTCCTGGAAGAACCTGGTTTGTTCCCACTCGGAGAGATCCTGGATGGGTGAAAACGCCTGCCCATTAGGCTTCGATCCAGTCACCGCCGGGGAGGAGGCGATCAACAACTGAGCGCCGTAGGACCGGGCAAAATCCAGAGCGCGTCGCGCGCTGCGGGCAGCGGTTCGAGGTTCATTGACGGCCAGCAGAACCCTTTGCCAGGCAAACTCAGAGTCGCGCGGAATCACCAGCACATCACAGGAACCCGCGGCAATGATTGCTGGAATGGCCGAACCCAGAAGCAGTCGCCCGAGGATCGGACGCCGGCCGTAACCCAAAACGATCAGATCGGCGCGCTGGTCTTTGGCCACCTCGGCAATCCTCACGGCGATTTCACCTGAAGTGCTGATGTGCTCCAGGACAACGCCTTCTTCCTGAGCGACTACTTTTGTCGCTCGGAAGGCCGTTGCGCAGGGCTCATTCATGATGCCGTCCAGGTTGTGGACCCCCACCAGGCTGAGATCTCCTTCGTAGCTCGGGGCGACCGTCACCGCCATCAGCCGCGCTCTTTCGCCGCGACCCAGCCGGCAGCCTTGGCGCAGGGCGTTCAAACTGGGCTCAGAACCATCTACTGCGATCAGTATCCTTCCGTAAAGTGCCATGCTGTTTCCTTAGTCGTTCGAACTGTCCCGAATTCAGGGGAAAGGCTAAAATAGCACAAGATGTTTGCAAGCGATGCAGTAACATCTCAATAGAAGCTGAGGCCAAAAGCACTGAATGTCCACCTGCGCGGGAATCGAGAAAGATTTTGGAAGTGTTCATCTGACTCTGACTTACTGAGAAATTGCGTATTGCAGTGATTTCGGCCATCGCCGCAAGAGGCAGTCTCTGAGACCGCCCGGGTGCTTGCGGGCCAGGCTGTGGTTGCTCTTCGTCCGTTCCTCCTTTAAGATGGGGGCAACCTTTGGATACCGAGAGGAGTTACCATGAAGTTCTTTCGCAAGGCAGAAAAGACCGAAGAAGAAGAGAACTCGCGTTTTGGCCACGATGTCGAGGACCTGCGAGCCGCCGTTGACCGCGCACAATTGCCCGAGCCGGTGAGCGCGGTAGCTCTTAAGGAACTGGAACGCCTGGAGAAAACGGAGCCAGGAACCCCCGACTATTCCATCCTGGTCAATTACCTGGAATATCTTGCCGCTCTCCCCTGGAATCATTTTACCTCCGACAATCTCGATCTGCAACGTGCTGAGCGCATTCTGGAAGCCCAGCACCACGGACTCAAGCATGTCAAGGAGCGGATCCTGGAGTATCTGGCGGTCCGCACTCTCTGCAGCCTGCGGACTTTTCAGGTGCTGGTGGTGGATGACGAGGAAATCGCCCGCACCAATCTGGAATACATTTTGCGCAAGGAAGGCTACGAGGTAGACACTGCGGCCAACGGTCTGGAAGCCCTGGAGAAGGCGCGGCTGCGCGAGTTCGACCTGATCCTGACCGACCTCAAGATGGAAAAGATGGACGGTCTGCAGCTCCTGGAGTCGGTCAAGGAACTAGCACCGCACACTGAAATCGTCATGATAACCGGCTTCGCCACGGTGACTTCAGCGGTGACGGCCCTCAAAAAGGGCGCCGCCCATTTTCTTCCCAAGCCCATCAATATCGATGAACTCCGCGCCACGGTGCGCGAAATCCTGGCACGCAAACGCCACATGCAGATCACTCGCAGCCCGGTGCTGTGTTTTGCCGGCCCCCCCGGTACTGGAAAAACCAGCATCGGACGCGCCATCGCCGAAGCCCTGGAACGCAAGTTCGTACGCCTTTCGGTGGCCGGACTGCGGGACGAAGCGGACCTGCGCGGCCACCGGCGGACTTACGTGGGCGCCATGGCCGGCCGCATCATCAACGAAATCAAACGGCTGGGCGTTAAGAACCCGGTTTTTATGCTGGATGAGATCGACAAGATCGGGCAGGACTTCCGGGGCGATCCGGCGTCGCGTATTGTTGGAGGTGCTGGATCCGGAGCAGAACAGCCATTTCGTGGACCACTACCTCGATGTGCCCTTTGACCTTTCCGCCGTAATGTTCATAGCCACCGCCAATGTGGTGGAACGCCTCCCGGACCCCTTGCTGGACCGTCTGGAAGTCATCCAGTTTCCGGGTTACACCGAAAAGGACAAGTTCCAGATTGCACACAATTACTTGATTCCAAGGCAAATCAGGGAACACGGTCTGGCCCTTCCTGGACCGGAATTTACCGACTGACGCAATCCTCAAAATCATCCGTGAGCACACTCTTGAAGCCGGTTTGCGCAATCTGGAACGAGAAATCGCCACGGTTTGTCGCAAACTGGTGCGCCTGCACCTGCAACACCAGGACGACGGAAGCTCCTCCCAAGGTGGATGATGCCTTGGTGGAAGCCCTCCTGGGGCCCCGCAAGTTCACTCACGAAGTGGCGAACGCCGGCCATCGGGTGGGGGTGACTACCGGGCTGGTGTGGACCGAATTTGGCGGCGAGATCATCTTCGTGGAGGCCACTCGCATGAAGGGCAGCCAGCAGCTCATCCTCACCGGGTCCCTGGGCAGCGTCCTGCGCGAATCGGCCCAAACAGCATTGAGCTATATTCGCAGCCACGCCACGGAATTCCAGATCGACCCCGACTTTTTCCGCGACAGTGACGTGCACATCCACATCCCTTCCGGCGCCATCCCTAAAGATGGCCCATCAGCCGGCGTGACCATCGCCATGGCGCTCATTTCTCTGCTCACCGGGCGGCCAGCACGTCGCGATGTGGCCCTGTCCGGGGAAGTGACCCTAAGCGGGCTGATCCTCCCCATCAGCGGCGTCCGTGAAAAGCTTCTGGCCGCTCAGCGGGCGGGCATAACCAGGGTGATCTTTCCCAAGGGCAATGAGGTCGACCTCATCAGTCTGGAACCAGACGTCAAGGAAGGCTGTGAAATCGTACTGGGCAGCGAAGTGGCCGGAGTAGTGGAGCAGGTGCTGATGGCGTGAGGCTTGGGAATCGGCCCGGCTCGAACTAACGGCCCGGGGCTCTCCCAACTTCATAGTTGGGAAGATGGAGGACCGGGATTCGACCCGGATCAATCCATGTGATAGCGTCGTAGTTTGCGCCACAGGGAGACGCGATCAATCCCCAGGATTTCCGCCGCCTTGGTTTTGTTGTCCTTTACCTGCTCCAACACCCAGCTGATGTATTCCCGTTCGTTTTCTTCGAGGGTTTGGAACGGCCGCGGTCGGCTGCATTCAAAGCGCAGCGTCAACTGCTGGAGGTCCAGCGGCAGATGATGCAGTTCGATGCTGCTGCCTTCGGCCAAAGCCACGGCCCGTTCCATGATGTTTTCCAGTTCACGGATGTTGCCGGGGAATTCGTAGGCGAGCAGAATACTCATAACTTCGCCGGCAATGGAGCTGATGATCTTTCCCTGGGCCTTGGAGAACTTCTGCAGAAAGTGCTGGCAAAGAAGCGGGATGTCGTCGCGCCGTTCGGCCAGAGTCGGCACCTGCAGGGCGATCACGTTGAGCCGGTAGTAGAGATCTTGGCGGAAGGTGCCTCGTTCGACTTCATCGCGCAGATCCTTGTTGGTGGCGGCCAGGACCCGAATGTCCACCGGGATTTCGTCGGTTCCTCCGACCCGAATCAGGCATCTCTCCTGCAGCACCCGCAACAGTTTGACCTGCATGGAGACCGGCATATCGCCGATTTCATCCAGCAGCACGGTCCCACCCGACGCCGCCTCCAGCAGACCACGCTTGATCCCGCGCGCACCGGTAAAGGCTTCTCGTTCATGGCCAAACAGTTCGTTGGCCAGAAGTTCCTCGCTGAACGCCCCACAATTGATGGCCAGGAAGCGCTTTTCGGCACGGTTGCTGAGTTGGTGGACGGTCTTGGCCACCAGTTCCTTGCCGGTCCCGGTTTCGCCGAGGATAAGCACGGTACAGTCGGTGGGGGCAATCTGGGCGATGGTCTTTTTCAGGGCTTCCATCTGCGGGCAGGTGCCGATCAGTAACGGAATCCTCTGCTGGCCCTGCACCTGCCGCCGCAGTTCCGTGACCTCCTGCCTCAGCCAGCGCTTTTCCAGGGCCTGCCGCACAAGGACGCGTACTTCCTCGATCTTGTAGGGTTTGGGCAGATAGTGGTAGGCACCCTTCTGCATAGCTTCCACCGCCGATGTCACGGTGGCATAACCGGTGATCATGAC
Organism: uncultured delta proteobacterium; assembly: GCA_963828705.1. Lineage (GTDB taxonomy): Bacteria > Desulfobacterota > Syntrophobacteria > Syntrophobacterales > Syntrophobacteraceae > CAWDJT01. The sequence continues at coordinate 62,036 of CAWHGA010000011.1, read as the reverse complement.
CACTTCGGTGTTGGGGTAGAGCTCCTTGGCGCGCTCCAGCACCTGCAGGCCATCCACGTGTTGCATGCGAAGGTCAGTCATCACCAGGTCGAATTCGGCACGTTCCAGTTCGCCAATGGCCTGCGCACCCCCTCCCACGGACACAGTCTCGTAGCCTTCCTTGCGCAGGACGTGCTCCAGATTTTCGCGGGCGATGGCTTCATCATCAACAATCAGGATACGCGCCCGTCTCTCCACAACTTCCTCCGAATCGGTCAAGATACTTCGCGTCTATCAGCGTGGCCTTGGCATGGCTGGGGAACACCATCCCTCGACAGGCAACCAAGTTAGATCGTCGAACCGGTCCTTGTCACTCAACTGCCACGCAGGTACATGCCGGGTCGGAGCTGGGATGCAAAGGCAAGCGAATGAAAAAGCGCGTGCCTTCGTTCTTTCGGCTTTCCACGGAGATCGTCCCCTGGTGTCTCTGCAAAATTCCGTAGGCAATGGAAAGCCCCAGGCCGGTTCCAGCTCCCACTTCCTTTGTGGTGAAAAAGGGATCGAAAATCCGCGCCAGGTCCTTTTCTTCGATCCCTACGCCGCTGTCTTCCACAGTGATAACCACCTGCTGGTTCGCCTCATCGATAGTGGCGCTGAGGCGAATGACCCCGGGCGGGGTTTCAATGGCCTGGACGGCATTCATGATCAAGTTTAGGAACACCTGCTGCATCCGCTGGGCATCCAGGTAAAGAGTCAGGCCCCTGGGGATTTCCCGCATCAGATCGATCCCCGGCGGCACGTGGCTCGAAACCAGCCCAACGGTGCGCTCCACCACCTCCCAGAGAGACGTCGGTATGAGGGCGAATTCCTTGACCCTCGAGAATTCCAGCAACCCCCGCACGATGTCCCGGGCTCGATGGACTTCCTGTTCGATGTTGGTGAGCATCTTATGAGAGAACGCGGGTTCAACCTGGCCGGATTCCTCCAACAGGATCTGGCACGAGGTCGAGATGTTGTTGAGCGGATTGTTGAGCTGGTGGGCAATGCCCGAGGTCAGAATGCCCAGGGAGGAGAGTTTTTTGGCCTGCACTAACTGATCCTGGCGCCGGTGCAATTCGGTAATCATCCGATTGAAGGCTTCCACCACCCGCTGGGTTTCATCGCGGGTGTCACGAACCGGGACCGGATTGAAGTCGCCTTGAGCAATCCTCAGCGTGGTTTTTTCGATGACCCGCAGGGGCAGGATGATCTTGCGCGCCACGATGGGAATGAGGAAGCCGCCGAGGGCCAGGAAGATCAGCAATGAAGACAGCAGCTGGGCTTTCAAGGCGGCGATGATTTTGATGATCCGTTCACGTTCGAAGGTGGCCAGCCGCAGCGAAAGATCCACCAACAGCTTGCCGTGTTCGCGGAGCTGGTCTTCGACCCGCTGATTGCAGCTATGGGATCCCTGGCGCACGCATTCCGCCATATCCTGCATGCTTTGACGATAGACCCGAAAACCCTGCTCCAATTGACTGAGTTGCGGAGCCCCCTTGAGATACCGCATTTCGGGGGCGATTTTGGCCAACACCGCCAGCCCTTCCTGCAGATAGCGGTCGTTTTCCACCAGATCAGCGTTCAGCCCGTAGAGCAGGAAGTTCTTTTCATAGCGCCGCACCTCCAAGATGGTATTGCTAAGGTCGTCAACGATTTCCATCACATGCTGTTTGCGTTCGATTTCACTGAGATGCCGATAAGAAATGCCGCCAACGAAGCCGATGATCAGCAGGCAGATAGTCAACCCCACCATGATCTTCTGGCGGATGTTTAAGTAGAAAGGGGTCTTCCATACCATGAAACGCCTCCTGGTCGCGGGTGGATTTGTCCGATCACCCATACAAAACCCAACCTGACCCCACCTTACCTTAGAGTTCGGGAAACCCACAAGAAGAACCACAATATCGGACAAATGGAGACTCGACAAGTCGGGGGATAAGGACAATAGTGCTGACTTATGAGCCTCTTGCAAGAGTGGGGTTTTCAAGAGGCTCAAAGGGTCTGGCGTTGACAGCTGGCACGTGGCCGTATATACCTACCGGTCGGTATAGGTGTGGCTAGACCTACCAGCTGTCAAGGGTAGGGGGCCGGGAGAGTGGATGGTTGGGGTTTGACAGGCGGAGGGGGTGGTGATGGCGGGTGCCGAGCGTAGTGATGTGCCGGCGGCACATGAAGGCCTTTTCAACAGAATTTGGTGGAGCGATACGGATCGAGACCAGGAAACCCGTGGGCGGATTCTGTTGGCGGCGGCCAGCCTATTCGCCAATAAGGGATATGCTGGCACGGCGGTGCGCGAGATCGTTGCAGCCGCCGGAGTCACCAAACCAACCCTCTATTATTACTTTAAAAACAAGGAAGATCTGTACGTTCGTGCTGCTGGATCACATTACCGCGAGTTTCCGCAGGTCTGGTGGATACCACCTTGAGTGGCCCAGGCAGCGTGCGCGAGCGCCTCCTGGCACTCTTCGACAGTACTTACGCGCTGTTTCGCGAGCAGCTTGATCTGGTCCGACTGGTCTATTCGGTGTTCTACGGACCGCCAGGGGGCTGCGCCGGCCTATGATTTCCACAGCACGCATATCTACGTCGACCAGGTGGTACGGGAAATCCTGTTAAGAGGGGTCGAGGCCGGCGAACTGCGCGGTGAAAACCTCGAGGAGGCTCTGTTTATGCTGTTGGGCATGCTGGATTCCATGAGTTGCATGCTGGTGATGGAACCGATCCGGCCGCCTTTTTCCACTCAGGATATCGGCCGTCTGATCGACCTGGTCTTCGACGGTGCCCGAGGGGTGCTTCGTCCCAAGGAGGGGAATACATGACCAAGAGAAAGTTGCGTACGTTGGTTGTGCTCTTTGTCGTGGCCATCCTGCTGGGAGTGTATCTGTCGCACCGCCAGAAAACGTCGGTCCGCGCCACCACGGCGCCGGTGATCACGGTGGATGTGGTCAAGCCTGGTATCGGCCACGCTGCGGCGTGAAGTCGAGGTCTTTGGGTCGCTGGCGGCTAAAACATCCACCGAAGTCCGCAATGAAATCCCCGGCACGGGTGGTGCGGGTCAATTGCAAGGACTGGGACCAGGTGAAGGCGAACGACCTGCTGGTGGAATTGGACCCGACCAATGCCCGATTGTTACTCGGTCGCGCCGAAGCCGGGCTCAATATGGCTCGCGCCCAGCTCCTCAAGGCGCGCGTTGACCTCACCCAGGCGCAGCGTGAATGGAATCGAGCCCAGAGGCTCAAGGAAGAAGGTCTCATCACCGGCAAGGAACTCGATGATCGCCAGTCGGGCCTCGAAGCCAGCCGAGCCCTGGTGGGGCTGGCCGAGGCGCAGGTTGCCCAGGCCCAAAGCCAGCTGGGGGAAGCCCGCCATCACCAGGAAAAGGCCCTGATCACCGCACCCATCGATGGCGCCGTCTGCCAGCGCAGCGTCGATGTTGGGGACTACGTCAAAGAGGGGTCGCTGCTTTTCTTGGTGGTGGACAATAGTCTGCTGGATTTCACCGCCAGTGTGGCGGCACCGGATCTGGCGGCGGTGAGTGAAGGCCAGCGACTGAACTTCAGTGTCGATGGCATTCCCAACCGCACTTTCGAAGGCCGGATCAAGCGGGTCAATCCGGTGGTGAGCAGCGCTGATCGCTCGGGTAAGATTCTGGCCGAGGTGACCAATCCCGAAGGGGTGCTCAAGGGCGGCGTCTATGCTCGCGGCACGGTCACCGTCGAAGAACGACCTGAGGCGCTGACACTGCCGCGAACGGCGCTGGCCAACTGGGACCTGCAGAAGCAGCACGGCACGGGTTTTCGTGGTCACCGAACAGGGTATCGCCGTGTTGAAAACCGTCACCACCGGGCTAGGGAGTGAAGACCTGGTGGAGGTCACCTCCGGGGTTGAGGCCGGCGATCGGGTGGTGGTTCGCGGTGCTTTTAACCTGCGTGATGGCGATCGGGTGCAGGTGAGTGGTCAAGGGGGGAACGGCTGATGTTTCTTTCCCATCTTTCCATCAAGCGGCCGGTTTTTGCCACCATGATGATGCTCGCCCTGGTGACCCTGGGGGTGTTTTCCTATCAGCACCTCAATATCGACATGTATCCCGATGTGGAAATGCCGATCCTGACCATCACCACGCAGTACAAGGGGGCCCCGCCGGAATCGGTGGAGCGCGAGGTGACGCGCAAGATCGAAGAATCCATCAACTCCATCCAGGGTGTGAAGCATATTTCATCCACGTCCCAGGAGGGCATTTCCAGCATCATTGTGGAATTCACCCTGGAAACCAGAATCAACGACGCCGCCCAGGAAACGCGCGCCAAGGTGAGCGCCATCCGCGGAGAACTGCCTAAGGATAGCGACGATTCCGTCATCCAGAAGCTGGATTTCAATGCCGCACCGGTCATTTCGCTGGCGGTGCGTTCCGACTCTCTGGATGCCAGGGAACTCACCACCCTGGTGGACAAGCGCATCAAAAAGCGTCTGGAAAACGTTTCGGGCGTGGGCCGAGTGGACCTGGTGGGCGAAGCCAAGCGTGAGGTCAATGTGTGGCTCGACCCGGTGCGCATCGAAGCCCTGGGGCTGAGCATCGATGAAATCGTGGCCGGTCTCCATCAGGAAAACGTCAACACCCCGTTGGGACGGCTCAACCGTGATGGTATGGAACTCCCGGTGCGGGTTTCGGGGAAACCCCTGGAGGTGTCCGGCTATCCGTCCATGGTTGTGGCCTGGCGTGAGGGGCGGCCGATCCGTCTCGGGGAAGTGGCACGGGTGCAGGACGGAGTCGAGGAACAACGGTCACTGGCGGTGGTCAACCGGGTCCCTGCCGTGGCCCTCAATGTTCTCAAGCAATCCGGCGCCAACACCGTGGCTGTGGCCGATGGCGTCAAGGCGGCGGTCACCAGGCTGGCCGCGGAAATCCCTCCGGAGGTGAAAATCGATGTGGTCCGGGATGCCTCGCAATTCATCCGGGATTCGGTCGAGGACGTGGAAACCACCCTGCTTCTTGGTGGGCTTCTGACCATTATCATTGTCTTTTGCTTTCTCAATTCGTGGCGTTCCACGGTGATCACCGGACTCACTCTGCCCATCAGCGTCATCAGCACCTTCATCATCATGAAGGCCCTCAATTTTACCTTGAACGTCCTGACCCTGATGGGGCTTTCGCTGGCCATCGGGCTTCTGATCGACGATGCCATCGTGGTGCGGGAAAACATCGTGCGCCACGTGCAGAAGGGTAAAGACCATGTCCGCGCTTCCCTGGAAGGCACCGATGAAATCGGATTGGCGGTCATGGCCACCACCTTCACCATTGTCGCTGTGTTCATCCCCGTGGCTTTCATGAAAGGGATCGTGGGGCGGTTCTTTTACCAGTTCGGAATCACCGTCACCTTTGCCGTGCTGGTTTCGCTGCTGGTTTCCTTCACCCTGGACCCGATGCTCTCATCGCGCTGGGCGGACCCTGACATGGAAGGCCGGGGGCGGCGCAATCGGCTATTTCGCTGGTTGGAACGGTGCAATCACCAGTTTGATCGGGTGGCCGAGCGGTATCGCAGGATCATCGGTTGGAGTCTGGATCATCGCAAGACGGTGCTGTCGGCCGGGCTTGGTTCGTTTGTGGTGGCCATCCTCCTGGCGCCGTACCTGGGCAGTTCCTTCATGCCCACCTATGACCGGGCGGAATTCCAGGTGAACTTCAGCGCCGCGCCGGACGCAGGAATCGAGGAAAGCCGCGGGCGGATGGCAGGCGATCCTGGAGATCCTGCACGGGATTCCCGGGGTGGCATCTGACCTACGGTACCATCGGCGCCGGGGAAACTGGAACGGTGCGGGAAGGCTCGATCTACGTGAAGCTTGCCGAGAAACGCCACCGCCGCCACACCCAGGCAGAGCTGGAAGCCATCGCCCGTCAAGACGTCCAGGGAGTCACCGGGATCATTCCCAGCATCATCATGGCAGACAGTATGCACGGGGCAAAACCCATCAATTTGAACCTGCGCGGTGACGACCTGGAGGTGCTCCAGACCTATTCCGAACGCCTCAAGAAGATGATGGCCGCAATCCCCGGGGTGGTGGACGTGTCCTCGAGCCTCGATCAGGAAAAACCGGAACTGCGGGTCAAAGTGGACCGGGCGCGAGCCGTCCACGTCGGGCTGTCAACCGCTCAAGTGGTCAACACCCTCGGGCCCCTGGTGGGCGGCAAAGTGGTGACCACCTACGAAGACCATGACGGCGATGCTTACGACGTGCGGGTGCGGCTGGCGGAAATCAACCGCCGCGACCCGGCTCGGATCGAACGACTCACCCTCCTTTCCCAGGGAAGCGACGGCAAGCGGGTTCTGGTGCCGCTGGCCGATGTGGCGCGGCTGCAGCTCGACATTTCGCCGGCCAAGATCCAGCGTCTCGACCTGCGCCGGCAGGTGGTGCTTTCGGCCAACACCTCCGGCGATTTGGCGTTGGGGGAAGCCATCGAGGCGATCCGCAAGAGTTCCTCCACGGTCGGTCTGCCGCCCGGCTACGGCATCTCGTTTAGCGGGGAAGCCGAGGACATGGCCGAGACCTTTCGCTATATCTTCGAAGCCCTGGCTCTGGCGGTGATCTTCATCTACCTGATCCTGGCGGCACAGTTCGAGAGCTTCGTCGACCCGTTGTCCATCATGCTGTCGCTGCCGCTGTCGCTGGTCGGGGTGGTGATCGTGCTGTATTTCACCGGGGATACCCTCAACATCATGTCGCTCATCGGCCTGATCATGCTCATGGGCCTGGTGACCAAGAACGCCATCCTGCTGGTGGACTACAGCAAGGTGCTGCGCGCTGCCGGCATGGATCGGCGCAGCGCCCTGATCGAGGCGGGGCGCACCCGGCTGCGACCCATCATCATGACGACCCTGGCCATGATCTTCGGGATGCTGCCGCTGGCCCTGGCCCTGGGACCTGGTGCCGAAATGCGGGCGCCGATGGCGCGTGCCGTCATCGGCGGGCTGGTCACCTCAACCCTGCTCACCCTGGTGGTGGTGCCGGTGGTCTATACGCTTCTGGACGATTTGGCTCAGGTTGTCGGGCGTCGTTTGGGATTCGGGAAAGGACACTGAATGAGACAGCTGCGAACCCTAAAGTGGGTCCTTTTTCTGGGCGTCGGCTGGCGGATTGCTGAACCCGGTGGCAGCGGCTTACGCCGACCGAGTCTTGACCCTGAATGAGTGTCTGGCCATGACCTTGAGCTACAGCCGGGACGTGCTCAAGGCCGAGGAGAACATCAACATCTCGCAAGGACGCTACATCGAAGAACGCGCCGCTGCCCTGCCGCAGCTCAAGCTCGAAGGGCACGTGTCTGCACGGCTACGATGCTCACGGCCCCATCGTTGGGGCTCCCCGCCGAAAGCAACGCTTACCTGGCCAATCTCAACCTGACCCAGGTTGTGTTCACCTGGGGACAGGTCAATTCCGCCATCCGCGCGGCCAAACATGACAAGGCAGCCTCCGCCTTTCTCGTCGAGCAGGCTCGGCAACTGGCGCTGCGCGAAACCGCCACGGCCTTCTTCAACCTGCTGCTGGCCGAAGAACTGGCCGATGTGGCCCGCGACAACCTCAAACAGAAGGCCCGCCACCTGGACGAAGCACAGCGCAAGTTTCCGGCCGGCGTGGCCATGGAATACGATGTCCTGGCGGCGCAAGTGGCCTGGGCCAATGCTGAACCCGACGTCACCCGCGCCGAAAACGACGTGCGCCTGACCAGCGACCGGCTGCGTTACTTTCTGGGGATTCAGGAGGATTTTAAGATTCATGGAGAGCTTGTTTGCGGTCTGGACCGGCCGGCGCTCACTCGATGAGGTGCTGGATCGAGCTCGCCAGCAGCGACCCGAGATTGCCTACTACGGGGAGCGTCTCGGGATCTTCAAGGAACTGGTCACGGTGGCCAAAGCCGGGGACAAACCCAGGTTGGACTTCAAAGGCAACGTCGGTTACACCCGCACCGACTACAACAACATGGAGCCGTCCGGTGAACGCTGGGATGCCGGATTGTATCTGTCGTTTCCAGTGTTTGACGGGTTTCGCACCCAGGGGCAGGTAACCCAGGCCAAGAGCCGGTTGCGGACCGTGGACATCGATTTTAAGAAACTGCTTGACGACATCGCCCTGGATGCCCGCGATGCCAGCAATCGGGTGCTGGAATCGATGGATATCGTCAAGGCACTGGAAACCACCGTGGCTCAGGCCAAACGCCTGCTGGAAATGGCCGAGGCCGGCTACCGCTATGACGTCAAGACCCATCTGGATGTTGAAGATGCGGAACTCAACCTGCGAACCTCCCGCTCCAATCTCGCCAAGGCCAGGCGCGAATATCTGGTGGCTCAAACCAGGCTTCTCTGGGTGATGGGGGACAAACTCGATTCCCTGAACCTGGAAGAGGCCTTGAGCCTGGGGAAAGGAGTGCCAGTGGGGGAAGCAGGAGCGAAGGGCAAGAAGAAACCTGAAAAACTGGCCACTCATGAGCAACAACCACCTGCGAAGAAGCGTTAGTTCGTGGGCGCGATGACGGCAAGAGCCAGCATCCGCTCTTGGTCACGGACCCGCCGTATGCTATTTTTGAAGAATTCGCAAGAAATCAAAGCCCATTACGAATACATAATTTTCGGAAAGGTCGACCATGTTTCCCATGGAGTTCGATCGGCAAATCCTGAACAGCCTGCCATTTCCCGGCGAGGATCAGGTGAAGATCGTGATGCAGGTGCTCAAGGCCATTTTGGCACGGCGCGTTTTCCCGTATTTCAAGACGAAACGCGGCACCGATCCGCTGCTGGTGGCACGGGTAGGGGAGCGTCTTGGCCTGGTCCGGCTGGAAGACGAGAGCAGTCGAGTGCGCACTGTGAGCCTGGTGGATGTTCGTTCCGACCGGTGGAGTATTCTCATCCATGAACGAATCTTTGATTATCTGGCGTTCGTCATCCCCAGCGACTCGGAGATGCGTCTCGGCGAGGGGAGTGTGGAAGAACGCAAGATGCTTGCGTTTGCGGAGTTCGTGCTGCGCCATGAGATCGATCATGTGCTCTACCCGGAACATCGCGAACGCGAAATCGTCGCGGCTGACGTCGATTTCGCCATGGACCGGCGCGGCAGCGACCCCACCTATTACCGCATGCTGCGCGGTGCGCTGGCCGACGAAATGATCGGCCTTCGGGGTGAACGCTACCTGGCCTTGTTGGATGAGGCCGAACAGGGACGTCCGCTCGAAGCGTTAATCACTCCGCTGCTGAATGTGGTCGGGGTTGGGTTGAGCGAACTTCCGGCAGCGCTGCTCAATGAGTTCTTTGCCAACCTCGATGCCGACATCAAGAGCCGATTGCTGGCCGAATGCTACCGCCGCAGCCGCGATTCGGGTACATCAGTGATACAGCGGTTGTTCTCGTTTCAGCGATTTGCGCGGCTGTTTGCCGAGCTCCTGGATAATAAGGAAGAGGAAGGCCGCGAAGTATTCCAGGTGTTCAAGGACCGCTGGGGGCTGGAGGCGCTGTTTCAGGAACTGGACGTGCCGGAGACCGGCGTCCACGAGCAGACCGCGGAAAACCAGTTGGCGTTGCTCAAGACGGCTCTCAAGGGCGCCACCGAAGAAGGCCGACTGGCTGCGCCGCCGCGCCTGGTGAGCCCACCTCCGGCGGCCGACCGGCGGCCGGCCGAACGGCCTGAAAAGAGCCTCAAGGATCGTATCGAAGACGCCCGTGAAGACGCCCGCACCCCGCGACGGGTGATCGAGGTTATCGACAAGAACAAACTCAACGCCATCGGCCATAGCGGCTCCAAGTATGGTGAGCTGATCGAAACACTTCTGGCTATACCCTGGGGGAAGATCCACAAGATCGAAGTGTCGGCCGGCGCCTTTGAAGACGGGCTAAACCGCAGCCACTACGGCCTGCAGCGCCCCAAAGAGCTGCTCTGCGATTTCTTCAGCAACCTCATATGGCGCTACCAGCGTTTCGACGATGGATCGGCGGCGACCTGGAAACGCAACGGCAGTGCCTTTTTGCTGGTGGGACCTCCGGGAGTCGGTAAGACCTCACTGGCCATCTCGGTGGCGCAGAACCTCGGGATTCCTTATCACAAGATCTCCCTTGGGCGGCATGCGCGATGAAGCCGATATTCGCGGTCACGGCTTCACCTACGAAGGTTCCAAACCGGGCGCCATCGTCCAGGGACTGATCAAGATGGGCGTCATGAACGGCATGTTCATTCTGGATGAAGCCGATAAGACCGAGAAGTTTGCCATTGCCACGCTGCTGGAGATCCTCGATCCGGAACAGAACCATTTGTTTCACGACAAGTACACGGAAACCACCGTGGATATCGACCTGTCCAATTGCCATTTCTTTCTCACCGCCAACACCCTGGATACCGTCCCGCCGGTGGTGATCAACCGCTGCGAAGTGGTGGTGCTGGATCGCTACAGCGTCGAGGAAAAGGTATCCATCGCCCGGAAGTTTCTGATCCCGCGGCTGCGCAGCAAATACCAGATTGAACCGACGGACATCTATTTTGACCCGGTGCAGGAAGGGGACTTGATTCGCTATCTTGGTTCAGACCTACACCTACGAAGCCGGTGTTCGCGAACTGGAACGGATCATCCGGACGCTGTTGCTTCGTATCCAGCGCCAAGACATTTTGACCCAAGCGGACCGGGTTCCAGGTGGAATCCGCATCTCCCGTGAAAAGATCAAGGCGACCCTGAAGGAACCGACGCGTCCGCGGCAAATCAGCGATGCCGACCGCATCGGGGAGATGCTGGGGCTGGGCGTGGACGTGGAATTGGGCGTGGGGGCCATCATCCCCATCCAGGCCACGCGCATCGCCATGGGGCGAATGGGTGCTGGGACGCGCCGCAGCCACATGAGCATTGTCCATGCCACGGGAAATCTTGAAAAGGTCATGGACGAGAGCCGTAAGGTGGCCACCACCGGGATCTTTCATTGCGCGGCGCAACTGAGTATCGATCTGGAGCGCATCGAGGATCCGGTGCATCTGCATTTCATGGGTGGATCTACCCGCAAGGATGGGCCGTCGGCGGGTGGGGCCATAGCCCTGGCGCTGGCGTCGCTACTGGCGGGGCGCACCGTCCGCCGCGATGTGGCCATGACCGGCGAAATCGACACCAAGGGCCGCATCACCACCATTGGGGGCCTGGCGGTGAAGCTTGAAACGGCAGCCAACGCCGGTTGCCGCACGGTGATCATTCCGCGGGAAAACCTCTACGGGGATCAGGGCATCGAACGGTTTCCCGAAGCCCTCCGCCACGAACTGCAGGTCCTGACCTTCGAAGAATGGCTCGGGGAACACCAGCCGTTCGACTACCAGCGCCATAACCTGCAGGTGGTGGCGGTTGACCACATCGTTCAGGCGGCGCGGGTTGCCTTCATCGATGATGCGGTGCTGGCGCAATTGCAGGCCGGTTTCGTCGAGCACGCCATGCGAATTGCTGAGGCACTCAGCCGCGAACGTCTGGCGCAGCGGTCGTGTCTGCAGGCGTTGTTGATCAAAAACGTCGAGGAACTGGAACCGTGTATCTTGGACTCGTCGTATTGGGAGAGTTGCAAGGGACTTACGGTGCTCATCAGCCCCGAGATGCGGGCCGGTGTGACGGCTCGGATGGCCGACTGGGACCGACCGATTCAGTTGCGCGACTTTGACGCCAGGGAGGAAAACCTGGCAGCGGTGATCAGTGAAATCCTGGCTTCTCAGCCGGGAGATCGGGCCGCAGACCAGAACCTTTCGCTGGTGGCACCGTTTTACTTTCTCAAGCGCGATGGTATTAGTGCTGATGCCTTTCCCCATGGGGTTTGCCGCGAAGGGATCAAGATCTTTGCCAACAACTACACCCTGCAGGGGGTGAAGATCAAAGGGTGCAGGCGTCTGCTCAACCAAGTCTACTGTCTGTTGGCGCATTTGCCATCGGATGTCCTGCAGTCCTGCCATTTCCTGGCCCAACAGGACGGCATCCATGTTGCCGACCTGAGCTTTATTCCGGAAGCGTATCGGTTGGATATACAGCGAGCGGAAATGATCTTGAACGGCTGTTTGAGCCGTTGGCTGGAAACCATCCAGGCACATGTTCAGGACGGGTGAGCGCAGGTTTTTGCCGAGGTGTTCCTCGCCTCTCAGGCGCTGGGTTTGAGTCATTCCCACCTGGATTCGGCCGGCTACACCTTTGGTCAGAAGCACCAGGATCAGGTCGTGGAAGGCGCTCGTGGATTTCCGGTGGAGGCCGGTATCCAGACCATTCTCTGTTTCCCGCCTGCGCGGGAATGACGACTTCCATGGATCTTTGTGGCCCTCGAGGCCTGGAGCTTCGCTGGAAAGTGCGTCTTGCCAGCGGGTCTGATCCGGGCAATGTGGGGATCCCACGGCGTTTTACCGATCATCCTGCTTGGCGCGACTGGCGCTGGTGCGGCTTTGTTGCACTGTGGCCAGGAGTTGCTTGATGGCTTCACCTTCGATCACTTCCTGTTCCAGCAGGATACCGGCGATGCGTTCCAGGATGTCTCGCTTTTCCGTCAAAATGAAGCGCACCTTCTGATGGGCTTCTTCCATGATGGTGGCCATCTCGCTCGTCGATTTCCTGAGCGGTGCGTTCGCTGTATTCCTTGTCGCGGCCGCTGCCGGTGATATCGAGGAACATGGGGCGGCGATCGCGGCCGTAGGTCACCAGGCCCAGACGGCTGCTCATGCCGTATTCGGTCACCATGCTGCGGGCGATGTCGGTGGCGCGCTGCAGATCATTCTGGGCGCCGGTGGAGACGTCGCCAAACACGATTTCCTCGGCCACCCGGCCGCCCAGCAGCACATAGAGGCGGTTGAGCAGTTCGTCGCGGGTCATCAGGTAGCGGTCTTCGGTGGGAAGCTGCTGGGTGTAGCCCAGGGCGGCGATGCCGCGCGGGATGATGGAGATCTTGTTGACCGGGTCGGCATGGGGAACACTCATGGCCACCAGGGCGTGCCCGGATTCGTGATAGGCGACGATCTTCTTTTCCTTGGGGTTCATGGCGCGGTTCTTCTTTTCCAGGCCGCCGATGATGCGGTCGATGGCTTCCTGGAATTCGGCCATGGTGACTTGCTTCGAGATTGCGGCGAGCGGCCAGCAGGGCCGCTTCATTGACCAGATTGGCAAGGTCGGCGCCGACAAAGCCGGGGGTCAGGGCGGCGATGGTCCTTGAGGTCCACATCGGGGCTGATGCGTGACATCTCGCATGTGGATCTTGAGGATCGCTTCGCGACCGCGGATGTCGGGTTTGTCGATGGCCACGTGGCGGTCGAAGCGGCCGGGGCGAAGCAGCGCCGGATCGAGGATCTCCGGCCGGTTGGTGGCGGCCATGATGATGACGCCCGGAATTGGGTTCGAAGCCGTCCATTTCCACCAGGAGCTGATTCAGGGTCTGCTCGCGCTCGTCATGGCCGCCGATCGGGTTCAGCCCCCGTGCTTTGCCCAGGGCGTCCAGTTCGTCCACGAAAATGATGCACGGAGCGTGTTCCTTGGCCTGTCCGAACAGGTCGCGCACCCGGGCGGCGCCGACGCCGACAAACATCTCCACGAACTCGGAACCGCTCATGCTGAAAAAAGGCACTCCGGCTTCACCGGCTACCGCCCGGGCCAGCAGGGTCTTGCCGGTGCCGGGCGCGCCGAGCAGCAGCACCCCCTTGGGGATTCTGCCCCCCAGTCGCTGGAACTTCTCCGGAGTTTTGAGAAATTCCACGATCTCCTGCAGCTCGGCCTTGGCTTCATCGATTCCGGCCACATCATCAAAGGTGACCCCCACTTCCTTTTCGGCGTAGATCTTGACCCGCGCCTTGCCCACCGAAAGCACCCCCTGCGGACCGCCGCCCATGCGGCGGATCGAGAAAACTCCAGAAAACGAACAGGAAGACCATGGGGAGCAGCCATGACAACAGGCTTTCCAACCACTTGCTTTCAAGCCTTCCGGAGTATTGAATGTTCTTGTCATCGAGGAGCTTGACCAGTTCCTCATCGGGAACGCGAACCGTGACAAAACCCTGGTTCTCCTTGGCGTCCTTGATCTGGCCACGGATGCGGTCGGGTTCCAGGATAAGCTTGTCGACCCGGCCGTCTCGCACCATTTGTTTGAATTCGGAGTAGGGGAGCTTCTGCACCTGTTGTTCGAAAACCCGGTTCTGCAACCAGGAAATGACCAGCAGGGCAATAAAAAAATAGACCAGGGAGAAGTGCACCTGGCGTTTGGAGGGGCCGCCGGAAGGTGAACCGCCGCTGCCGGTTCCCTTGAGACGATTCATGAAATCGGAAAAGCGATCGGGGGATTCGCCGGACTTGCCAGCCATGAGAATCTCCTTTGATGGGGGTAATCCCAACAACGACACTACCAGGGATCAAAGGCTTGGTGCGCGAAGCGCCGCAACTCGTTTATTATGCTATAGCCTCCAAGCCCTTCTTTCGCACCAGTGACAGCAGCTTAAGAGAAGCCCCGCGCGGCTGTTTTTCGCCTCGCTCCCATTGGCTCACTAAGCCGACTGTTACGTTTAGATATTTTGCGAACACCGCTTGGCTGACCCTTTCTCTCTTTCTGACTTCCGCTATCTCTTTGCCCGAAAGTTTTTCCACAGTCGTTAGACACGATATATCGAAATCGCGCATTGTCTTTGTGTCAATCATTCCAATGCGATGCAGCCCTAGCGCGGTTTCGTGCAGCGCTTCCATGGCATCACTTTGATATTTCTTCGCCATTGTAATTCACCTCTTCTAACTCCCCTTCGCTTAGGGTTTTGGCTATACCCGCAGCACTAAAGCTCAGGTATATTTGAGCCAACTTTTGATAGGCATCCAGTTCCGCCGCATTAAGATTGGCTTTGGCGCTCTTCGGAAAGCCGTATACAAACACCGCCCGATCACCTGCGCGGTGGACGATTATCGTTCTGTAGCCGCCTCTTTTGCCTTCCCCGTACCGCGCCACGCGCTTTTTGATGAGGCTTCCGCCCAAGTCGCCATCATTCAGGCCTTTTTCTGCCTCTCGCACGGCGTCAATTAGCTTTTTGTCGCTGATGTCCTCTCTTCGTGCAAAGCGTGCAAACCACTTCGTTTTGAATATCCGCACATTTCCCCCGCTAATCCCTATCATGATATATTATAGCACTTAGTGTTACAAGTGCAATAGGTCGATCTCTTGTGTCAAGTGGCAAATAGCAAGGGGACCCCTGTCAGAAAAAAACCAGATGCTTGCGACTAATTTATCGATCAGAATGGGTCAGTTCAACAGATAGCACTCACCTTTAACAATATAACAACCACCGGTGCATGACAACAGCCAAGGTCATGGCTGGACCAGCGGCAGGGGCACTTAGGGCTTGTCCGTAAAGTATGATTCCCCCTTTTTTAAAGGGGGCTGGGGGGATTTCTTGGTAGTCGCTAAGGTCAAATCCCCCTACAATCCCCCTTTGCTAAAGGGGGGCTTGGCCCGCGACTTATTTGCGGATAGGTCCTTAGTTTCGGCATTTTATTGATTGCCGGCCCGACGATGTTTTGACAACAGTTGTCGGTTCCGGTAGATGTTGGCTGTCGGTGTTGCTTTCATAGGCCCCGGGTTGATACCCGATGGCGCTGTGGCCGGCCGCTACGATTGTGCTTCGAGGACTTTCCGGATGAACGATTTCCTCCTCCAGGTTGAGGATCTAAGGACTTACTTCTTCACTGATCGCGGGATCGCCAAGGCGGTGGACGGGGTAAGTTTTGCCGTGCGCCACGGTGAAGTGGTTGGGATTGTAGGCGAATCCGGGTGCGGCAAGAGCGTGACGGCATTTTCCATCATGCGCCTGGTGCCTGACCCGCCCGGACGCATTGTCGGTGGACGGATCACCTTCAAGGGCCGTGACCTGACGGCCCTGCCCGATGCGGCCATGGAGGATGTCCGGGGAAATGACATCGCCATGGTCTTCCAGGAACCCATGACCTCGCTAAATCCGGTGTTCCGCATCGGCGATCAGATCGGTGAGGTCCTGCGTCGGCATCGGCATTTGAATCAGCGCCAGGCGCTGGAGCGGGCTGTGGATATGTTGCAGCGGGTCGGCATTCCCTCACCCGAGTTGCGGGTGCGCGACTATCCGCACCAGATGAGCGGCGGCATGCGGCAGCGGGTGATGATCGCCATGGCCCTGGCCTGCGAACCCAGCCTTATCATTGCCGACGAACCCACCACGGCGGTGGATGTGACCATCCAGGCGCAAGTTCTGGATCTGATGCGGCGGCTGCAAGAGGAATCGCAGGTGTCGATTCTGCTCATCACCCACGATCTTGGCGTTGTTGCCGAAATGGCCCAACAGGTGCTGGTGATGTATGCCGGTCGAGTGGTGGAAGGCGGCACGGTCGTGGATCTCTTTGATCGGCCGCTGCATCCGTACACCCAGGGACTTATGCATTCGATCCCGGCGCTGGCGGCAGGTGGTGTCATGGGCGCCTGGAGGCCATCCCCGGGGTGGTCCCGAGTCTCCTCGAGCTGCCAGTGGGCTGCAAATTCAGCGACCGATGTCCGCAGGTGTTCGACCGTTGCGGCAATGAACCCGATCTTCTGGCGGTCGATGGCCATGCGGTCCGCTGCTGGTTGTACCATCCATAGGGCAGGGTCAGGGCGATGCGTGACGATGCGCTAACACACGATCCGTTGGTGATCCTCGAAGGAGTGAAGAAGTATTTCCCGGTCGGGGGTGGCTTGTTCCGCCGCAATCAGGGGCTGATCAAGGCCGTCGATGGGGTGGACATGACCATCCTGCGGGGTGAAACCCTTGGCCTGGTGGGCGAAAGCGGCTGCGGAAAATCCACCCTGGGGCGACTGATCCTGCGGTTGGAAGAACCCACGGCCGGTGCCATCCATTTCGACGGCCAATCGGTGCTGGAACTGCCGCCGGCTCAAATGCGTCAGTTGCGGCGACGGATGCAGATCATTTTTCAGGACCCGTATGCGTCGCTGAACCCGCGGCGTACCGTCGGCGGCATCATCGGTGAGGGGCTGGCGATCCACCGCATGGGCACGCTGGCCGAACGTCGCGAACGGGTGCGGCGAGATGATGGAAGTGGTGGGCTTGCAGCCCGACAGCCTCCACCGGTACCCTCACGAATTCAGCGGCGGCCAGCGCCAGCGGATCGGCATCGCGCGAGCGCTGGCCCTGCAGCCGGACCTGATTGTCTGCGATGAACCGGTTTCGGCCCTGGACGTTTCCATCCAGGCCCAGGTCATCAATCTGCTGCAGGATCTTCAGGAGACTCATGACCTGACCTATCTGTTTGTTTCTCACGATCTTTCCGTGGTGCGTCACATCAGCGATCGGGTGGCGGTGATGTATCTCGGGCGACTGGTGGAACTGGCCGACAAGGCCGAACTCTACGACCATCCCTTGCATCCCTACACGAAGAAACTCCTGGAAGCGGTTCCGGTGCCCAATCCCTCGTGTCGTGCGGGCGCGGCGAGAAACCCCGGAAGAGCTTCCCGGGGCCATCAACCCACCCTCCGGCTGCCATTTCCATCCCCGCTGTCCGCAGGCCGAACCACCTGCCGCGATGAAGTCCCCCCCTGGCAAGAGATCGTTGCGCGCCATTGGGTGCGTTGCTTTCGCCCCTTGACCGACGCTCCACTGCTGGAAGGGGAATAAATCCAGAGGAAGGTGCACGCGAAAGTGCCCCTGCTGTGATGCCAGTTGGATCGGAGCCGTATCATACGGATAGACTTAGCGACCGCAACACCAGGACTGCGCACCAACCCTCCATCTGGGTTGTGATTGCTTTTGGGTTCTGTGGAAGATATAAGCTATGATGGGTAGTGGCTACCAAAGTCTACACGTTGCAGGAAAACGTGGGAAACGATCCTCGCACGTGAATCCGAAGACAATTTTTAGCAATACCATCGTTGTATGCGTTCACCGCGCCGATTGTTGTCTGTAGTCTACCGGAATGAATCGATTCCCACTCCTCCATTGGCGGGAATGGACTTCGAGGGGATGACTCGGGGGTCTTTTTCAAGGATCCCGTATACATTGTCAGACCGAGACCGTCAAAACGGAGTCTTGAGGCTCGACGCATGACAACTCGCAAGGTGCTTGATAGATATAGAAGAGTCGGCTGATATCATGAGCAGATATGTCGTTTTGCAGGAATTGAGTTCTCGAGAGAACCACCGGGTAGGTCTCCCCTGTGTTTTCGGGCGAGGCAAGGATGTTGACCTGCCAGTTCCTGACGCCACGATTTCGCACCGGCACGCGCTGCTATATGAGGCGGAGGACCGCATTTGGATTCAAGATCTTGATAGCTTGAATGGTGTTTTCGTCAATGAACAGAAGGTGCATGAAAAAGCCCGCCTGCAATACGGCGATCTTGTGCGTTTGGGCCAGGTTGAATTCAAACTGCTTCAACTGGAAGAGGACCCAACGGTACAAACCGTCATCATGCAAACCGTTCGCACACAAAGCGGATTGGAGTTGGACCGTCAAAGACTCAACTTGATCTACGAAATCGCAGTCGAACTCGCTGAGAATCAGGACCAGACGGTTTTGGGTAAGAGGATTTTTTCCAGCTTCAAAGACATATTCAAGCAAGACCAGGGATATATAGGTCTATTCCAAGAAGACGGTATGCTTAAGACCATATTTTCCGATCCTGATGTGCCATGTGTTCCGGTGAGCAAAACTATTATTAACCGACTGTTTCAGAACGGAGAGTCTTTCATTCTAAGTGATGCGCTCGATGAAGAATCCCTCAAGAAACAGGAAAGTATTATAGCATTAAGGATTAGATCCGCTCTATGTGTACCGCTCATTTTTCGCAATCAGATCTACGGGCTCATTTACCTGGCACGTAATGTCCCAGGTGCTTACGGACAAGAAGATCTCGAATTCTTGAGAACGATAGCTTCAATTCTAGCTCCTATGGTGGAAAATGCACGACTGTGGTCAGAGATAAAAAATCATTATGCCAGAGCCATGGATACCTTAAAGGAGACACAGGCGCGGTTGCTTGAAATGGAGCGAACAGCCGCCTATGCCCGGCTGGCTCAGGCGGTGGCCCATGAAATCAGGAACCCTTTGATGGTGATTGGGGGAATGGTGAGAAGGATGGTCCAGCCTGGCGCATCGGCTATGAGCAGCGCTGGTCTTCAGGCTATTATGAGTTCTGTTGAGAGAGTAGAAATGGTTCTAAAGGAAGTTGATGGGTTTGTTAGGTTGCCTCCGCCACACATGAAACTGGAGCGAATCGACAAGCCTGTTCAAGAAGCTATTGATAGCTTCAGCAGTGAATGGGAAAAGCACTCCATTTATCCCTCCCTCTCCGTCAATACCCCTCATTTGATGATCCCGCTCGATCACGATCTCTTCAAAGAAGCACTGGCAATGTTGTTTAAGGACCTTCTGGCGAATGCCACGAAGGGGTCCAAACTGGAGATCGTCATCCAGGATTCAGCCAATTTCCTGGAAATCCTTATTGGCGATGGCATTTCCCAACAGTGTTTCTGTGAACCTAGTGATTCTTCGTTGCATAACAAGCCCTGGAGTCTTGGTCTGTTTCTCAATTTCGCCCAGAAGATCATTGCCGATCATGGCGGCAAACTTCTCGTCGATTCGGAGGGACATTCTGCCTTGCCTATGACCATTCGTATGCTGAGGATCAGCAAATTGTAAATATGAAAGAATGGAGGGTATCATGAAGAAATTAATTATGTCTTTTTCACTCGTCATTTTGCTTACAATTTCAGTTTCTATGGTGTTTTCTGAAACCGATAGAATCATTGATAATCGCAACGAATATGGAGGTGTCACTGAGGAGAACATATATAGTCCCGGTGATAAAGAGTACAGCGATGGAATAGTCAAAATAATTAAATTTTATGACATCAATAAACGAATTATCAAAATTGAATCATACTATTTGGAAAAGCATGCTAGAATCGATGGTGTTGTGAAACGCGAACAATATTATACTACCGGTTCATTTAAGAGAGGTAAGTTAAAAGAAGCCGAATTTTACTATACGAAAGAGTATTCTAATAGAGAAGGGATAGCCAAATCGAAACAATACTATGATGCATACGAAAGGAAGAATAAGACAGAATTTCATTATACATCTGCATACACGCAGAAGAAGAATATTTCTAGATTAGATGTCATTTATGATAGTGGTGGCACTGCCTATAGGCATATCTACTATGGCAAAGATGGTAGAATAATCTCCACTGAAGAAAAGAAAGGGGGGGAGTGGAAGCAGGTTGGTTCATAATCTGCACCCTATCATGACGGAGCGAGGATCACGGCAAGATGGTCGCCGTGCTTGCTCATGGCACCCGTTCATCGCTAAGCACATGTCCAAAGAGTAGAGTGACCAACAAATGAACCGTCACCCCGGCGAAAGCCGGGGACCAGGAAGCTTTGAAAAGCCTGGATTCCGGCTCCCGCCGGAATGACGAACGCAGGATTGTGAACAACGAGCGGCGCATCCGCCGAAAGGACGGCAGCCTGCTCCCGGTGGAGGTGAGCGCCCGGATGCTGCTGCGGTTGATCGGTGAAGACATTGATCTCGTTTGGATGCCGGGAGCGGGCCTCTGATCGGCACGGATGATCTCCAGCCCTAGCCTCCGCTTTATCTTGGCCCGAACACCTCCTCGGGGAGACCGCTGTCGTCGGATTGGGAGCCAGGCGCTCGACTGCTGGGAGTTTTCTTCCTTTTCTTTTGTGCCGTTGA
Organism: uncultured delta proteobacterium; assembly: GCA_963828705.1. Classification (GTDB taxonomy): domain Bacteria; phylum Desulfobacterota; class Syntrophobacteria; order Syntrophobacterales; family Syntrophobacteraceae; genus CAWDJT01. The sequence goes on along the minus strand of CAWHGA010000011.1, from coordinate 41,305 downwards.
ATAACTTGGCTGTTCCGTATGGACGGTGGCCATGTAGATGGGCACCTTGACGATATCACCTTTCCTGAGCTTGAACGGACTCAAATCCGGATTGTGCTCGGCAATTTCCTCCCATTTGCTTTCTTTTCCCGAATACCATCTGGCTATGGTTGCCATGGTCTCTCCCGCCATCACCTTATGAAAGATGAATTGGGGTCTCTCCACTACCGGAGGGGCCATGGCGACATTATCCATGATCTGATCGTGTTGTGTGGTTCGACAGCCGAGTCCTAGCAATGCGGCCAACGCAACCAATGGCAACCACAAGATCAACCTGCAAGTCATCCTCATCTGCAGCCTCCAGCAAACTCTCTTAAGTTAAGTTGATGTTTCTATCTTTTCCGCAAGCCAAAAACCAATCGCCAAAATCCATCCCTCAAGTCAGCAGCATTGACCCCGTTCTCCAGCTGGAGAGAGACGAAAGAGAGCTTTCTAGGTGGAGTGCATTATGGAGATGGAGTCAAATTCTCCACACCGCGTCCGCTAGCCCAGGTGCCTTCAAGCACACCACCAGGAGTGAGGGTGTAGGTAACCACTCCTCCCCCGCCACTGCCGCTGCTCCAATTCATTCTGAGGATGTTGCCGGAAAAGGAGCCGCGGCCGGAGTGTTTCTTTTTGGCAATATCCCAGTTCATAAAATAGTCCTTACCTTTGCGACTGATGACCGCGGTGCCGTGATACTTGCTCCCGTCCGGGTTGATCCCTTCCACAGAGTATTTTCCTTCAATGCGGATGGCAGTACTCTGAGAAACAGTAGTCGCTCCTCCGGCCAGCGCGGCGATTTTAGCCTCAGCGGCCTTCAGATAATTGCGAGCCAGGTCATTCTTGGGGTTCAAATCCAGGGCTTGCTTAAGAAAAGACTGCGCTTGAGCGGGGTCATTCTTCTTCAGATAGGTAATACCAAGGTTTGTAAGCACTTCATCCCGGTAGAAAGGTGCCAAGTTAAGACAGGATTCATAATACTGAATGGCAGAATCATAATTTCCCAGAGTTAGGTGAATGTAGCCTAGGTTAAAGTAGATTTCGGCGGCCTGCTTGTTGATCCGCAGAGCATTTTGATATTGCCGGATGGAAGCCGGGAAATCCTTGCGGATGGTGAGCAGTCGGCCTAGCTGCATAACCGCCTCAAAATGGTTCGGATCCAGGGCGACAGCCTGTTCCAGCAGCTTCTGGGCAGTCGCTGGGTCGTTGTCCCATTGCTCTCTTGCCTGTACTAATAGGGCTTCAACGGATGCCTTCGTCTGATCGACGATGGGTACACCCTGCGCAATGTGGGCTGGAACATTTGTGCTAACCTCTGGTTTTGCGACCGCGGTTACGGTGGGCACATAGCTACGGGCCACGTTGTTATAGGGATTTATGTCCAGCGCCTGTTTGAAGAAGATCTGTGCTTGAGAAGGATTGTTTTTCTTATGGTGACAGAGGCCCAGATTGGTCAGCACTTCATCCCTGTAAGACGGTGCCAAAGCAAGACAATATTCGTAATTCCTTATGGCGGAATCATATTCTCCCTGCGAATAATGGAGGTAACCTAGGTTGAAGTAGGCGTCGGTGGTCTGATCATTGATTCTTATGGCGCGTTGGTATTGCCGGATGGCAGCCGGGTAATCCTTGCGGTTCCTGAACAGACGACCGAGCAGCATGGCCGCATCCAAACTGTTCGAATCCAGCGCGACGGCCTGCTCCAGCAACCTCTGGGCATTGGCCGGATCGCTTTCCATTTGATTCTTGGCCTGTGCCAGCAGGGATTCAATGGTCACCTTTCCCTGATCGGCCGTGGTTGGAGGCTGCTGCGTGACACTATTCGGGAGGCTTGTTGAGGTAGCTGTCGGGACAGGGGTCGAGCCAAAAGGCCATAGCCCCTGGCGCCACAACACCAAACAAACCACAGTCACAATCACAAGAACAACGGCAACTAACCCGAGGACCTTAGCATTTATTTCGGACGTCTTTGGTGTCGTCTGCGTCTTGGTACGAACTGCTGAAGATGGAGTCGGCGCGGCCTTGCCAGCAGGTTCAGCTTTCTCTGACGCAGGCGCCCCGGGTTGCACCTTTTCTGCTTCCAGATCGGCTTTCTTTTCCACAGGTTGCGTTTTCGCGGGTTTGGGTGGCGCCTCAGACACCGCTGTCTGATCCGCTGCTCCGGTCTTGGGCGGCGTTGGGGGGGGCTCGCTCGGCGCGCTCTGGCGTGGTGAAGGGCCAGGCTTTGTGCTTGGGGTCTCCAAAGTGGCCTTTTCAGCCTGCATCGTTGCATCGAATTGCTGATCGGCGGCTATGATTGTGGCATCGGCGTCAACCGCCGATTCACTGATGCCAGGGCCCAGAGCAGCTTTCAAAGCTTGCAACATTTGCCCAGGAGTTTGATAACGCTGGCCAGGATCTTTGGCCAGGGCCTTGTTGATGATGTTGGTGACGGACTGGGAGACATGGACATTCAGAACTTTGGCAGGGATCGGCTCGGTTTGAATGATCTTATAAACCAGGGTGGCCGTGCTCTCTGATTCGAAGGGTCTTTCTCCGGTCAACAACTGATAAAGAACCGCCCCAACAGAGAAAATATCAGATCGGGTATCGATCTTCTTTCCCGAGATCTGTTCGGGGGACATATAATATGGAGTTCCTAACACCGTACCAGTGGTTGTCATGGAGAGCGATGGGAGCTTGGCTATCCCAAAGTCCATCACCTTCACCCGGTTGTCCTCGGCAATCATAATGTTGGACGGCTTGATGTCCCGGTGCACGATCTGTTCTTGCGCCGCTGCATCCAGCGCCAGCAAAATCTGGGTGAAAATCGGAAAGGCCTCCTCCATGGACAGCACTTTCTTTTCGTTCAGAAGCTCGGCCAAGGTCTTGCCAGCAACATACTCCATGCAGATGTAATCGAATTCCTCGGTCTCCCCATAAGCGTGGATGACGATAATGTTCGGATGTGATAGACGTCCGGCCGCCTTGGCTTCCTGGATCAGCCGTTTGCGGGCCTCTTCTCGCGAGGCAAGTTCTTGCGTGGACAAACCCTCATCAACCTGCCTGGAGATCAGCTTCAAGGCAACCGTTCGTGCCAGCACCGTATCGAATGCCTTATAGACAATACCCATGGCACCTCTGGCGACGTATTGATCCAGCCTGAACTGATCGATTTGCTTTCCAATGAGGCTCTCTGGACTGAACATGATGGCTGTGACTCCTTTAAGAAATCCCTCGTTACACCCGGCAAGGATGGACACACGGAGCGAACACCCGCAGCAATCTATTCACCTCATGCCGTCCGGCAACACTTCGGCTGGTGCATGTTCTTCATCCGCTAAAAAATCACCACTTTATGGGTAGCAATCACGTTCTTGGTCTTTGCATCGATCAACTGAAGTACCAGCCACCAGCCGTGGGTTGGGCCGAACGCAGCCATGTCGTTATGGCAGCTCCGCTGAGAGGAACCGACACAGCGTTCTTAATATCCGGCTGAAGCATGGGATCCGTGACGTGCTGAAAAGTCGTTTTGGGGTTGCACGAACTAGATTCGTTAGCCGAGTCTTTTAGATGTCTGTGAGGATCGGCCACCTGTGGTTTTACGCAAGCACGGGGCGAGCCGGATACAACTGGTGAATCATGCAAAGCCTACGGTACCATGGGTAGAGTGGAAGCATCTTCTTCCGGGTCGATCCAGTCATTAGCGAGCTTCTCTTTGTTCGGCCCGTTTATCAGCTCGCCCAGAACTACCGTGATGTTATCCTTGCCGCCTTCCGATTTGGCCGCCGCGATCAATCTCTCGGCTTTTTCCTCGATCTTCAGCGGCAAAGCCAGGATGTCGCGGATAAAAACGTCTTCGACCATATCGGTAAGGCCATCAGAACAGATGAGAAAAAGGTCGCCAGCGGCAACTTTGTCTGTAACAAAATCGACCGTGAGCAATTCTTTCGTCCCTACTGCTCGCATGATCATGTGCCGCATGGGGTGATTTCTTGCTTCTGCAGGAGCAATGACACCTCGATCCATCAGATCCTGAACAAACGAATGGTCACGAGTCAATTGCTGCAGCATACCGTTTCTAAAGAGGTAGGTACGACTATCGCCAACGTGGCCCACAGCATAACGGTTCCCATACAACACCAGCACTTCAGCGGTACAGCCCATCCCTTCATGGTGTGGGTTTCCCTGTATGTGTTGCAGGATTTTCCGATTGGCCAATTCATAGGACTTCTGAATGAGATCCAAGGCATCTCGGTTGAGCTGCGTGGCAGGAGGGGTGAACACATCTATGGCGGTTTGAACAAAAATATGGCTTGCCAGTTCGCCCGCAGCCGCACCGCCCATACCGTCTGCCAGTATGCCAATTCCCAGATCCACTCCGACAAAAAATGCGTCCTCGTTGTTTTTACGTACCAAGCCAGTATCGGATTTGCCACATAAGCTTATCTTGAGCATTTGGTTCTAAACCCTCGGGTCAGATTGCAAGGCTGAAAGAGGCATCCGATCGCTCAGGACCGCCGGTGGTATTGGCCACGTTCGGAGCTGGGACAGACTCTGCCAGCCAGAGCAGTGTGTTGTTCAAGGTGGCACTGGTTTCCCAGCAAGATTCATAAAGCCATGCAGTGACTCCAGCAGAGTCTGAAAACTGGCTCTGAGTGGGATATTGGGATTTGAGTTTTCGTAATCGCAACTTCCAATCTGAGCCCCGCCGCCGCTGGCGAAATGTCATCTGGCCCTCACTTTTCCCGGTACAAGCCGATCGGTGACGTCCATGTTGAGTCTACATGAAAAGGAGATAATTTCAACGACAGTAACGAATCAAGGAACGGAAGCTGCCCAGGACTGGAGTGCGCAAGCACCTGAGCGCGGACATCTCATTGGAGCAACCGTGAGCGCTTCGAGACCATCACCGACCCGCGCAACAGCAATGCGGAAATTCGCCTCCCGGATTCACTAATGTCGGCCTTTGCCATGTTTTCTTTGTAACCGTCATGATGCTGACCTTCCTGGTGGATTAGATCCAGCAACTGTGTTGCGCCCTGATCCAGTCTGTTTGGAAAAAGCTCGGGAATAAGAGAGCTCCCTGGAAATCGAGCGTATTGTGACGAATAGCCAGCTTGGAGCAGCAAATTCCGCTGATACTCCGGCTTGTGCAGAACTGGATTCGATAGGGGTTGGGATCTGCGGAGCTAGCTACCTTCGATCTTTGCCCGCAAACGGGCCGACCTGCTCGGTTGATATGTTATCTCATAAGGTTGGCTTGGATGGTTCAGCTGGAATTATAACCGAATCCAAAACTGGAGAAGAAGGTGTGGACGCTCAAAGAACAATGGGCAAAGTAGCCACTCCGTGAAAAAACCCTCTCCCGGCAGGGGCCGGAAGAGGGTGGGGACATGCTATGATGGAAAAATGGTCTGGGGAGCTTGCCGGCTAAAGGGCAATGTTCTTGACCAAATTGCGGACTTCTTCGGTGGATCGATCAAAAGCCGCTTTTTCTTCAGGCAGCAATTTGATCTCGATGATCTGCTCAACGCCGTTGGCGCCAAGTTTCACCGGAACACCCACAAAGTAGCCACCAACACCGTACTCCTTGTCACAGTAGGCGGCGCAAGGCAGGATGCGTTTCTTGTCCTTGAGGATGGATTCAGCCATCTGAACGGCGGAAGCCGACGGGGCGAAGAAGGCGCTGCCGGTCTTGAGCAGGTTGACAATTTCGCCGCCGCCCTTGCGGGTCCGATCCACCAAGGCCTCGATCCGGTCAGCCGGGAGCAATTCCGGCAGGGGAATACCAGCCACCATGCTGAATCGTGCCAGGGGCACCATGCTGTCGCCATGCCCTCCCAGGACGAATGCCGTTACATCTTCCACCGAAACGTTCAGTTCCATGGCGATGAAGGTGCGGAAGCGGGCAGCATCCAGCACTCCCGCCATACCCATGACGCGATTGGTGGGGAACCCGCTGACCTTGTGGGCCACATACACCATGGCATCCAGGGGATTGGAAACGATGATCAGGAAGGCGTTGGGGGAGTATTTACAGATCTGTTCGGTGACCGCCTTGACAATGGCGGTGTTCTTAGCCAGCAGGTCGTCGCGGCTCATGCCCGGTTTGCGTGGCAGGCCTGCGGTGATGATGACGATGTCTGAATTGGCGGTGTCGGCGTAGTCGTTGGTGCCAATCACATTGGCATCAAAGCCTTCCACCGGAGATGCCTGCATGAGATCCAGTGCCTTGCCCTGCGGCATTCCTTCGACGATATCGATCAGGCACACATCACCCAATTCCTTAGAGGCAGCCCAATGAGCTGCAGTGGCCCCGACAAACCCGCCACCAACCACGGTGATTTTCTTTCTCTTCATGGACATGGACCAACTCCTCATTTCTCGATAGAGTCAAGAGCAGCTTCGCAGCTTCCGCATCAGCCAATCACCAACAGCACGTCGCCTTTTTGGACGCTTTCGCCGTCCTTGAAGTTGATCTTTTTTACCGTTCCACTCACCGGCGAGGTGATGGAATTTTCCATTTTCATCGCTTCCAGAACCAGAACCACATCGCCATCCTTGACCGTGTCGCCTTCTTTCACTTCATAGCGGATGATCATCCCTGGCATGGGCGCTTCAATGACCGTTCCATCGGCGGCGGCAGCGGCAGCCCGGGGTGCAGCCGGCGCGGCCTGAGGAGCGGCGGCCGGTTTGGGCGGTGGCGGCGGCACCTGAGCCGCTTTCGGAGCGACCGGAGCAGCCGCGCGAGCTACCGGGGCGATACTGGTCACCACCGGAGCTCCGCCCACTTCTTCGACATCCACCGCATAGTATTCGCCATCCACAAAGACGTTGAAAGTGCGAGCCGCTGCACCTTTGGCAGGAGCTTCCTTGGTGGGTTTTTCCACCAGCAATCCGGCCTTGGCCTTTTTGATGAGTTCCTCCTGAGCCTTGACCTCTTCGATGGTCTTGGGCAAGACGTCGGCGGGAACCTCTTCAAGGTTGTACTTCCACTTCAGGAAGCGCTTTCCGGTGGTGGGATAGAGGGCGTAGACCAGGGTGTCGTCAAGGTCCTTGGCGAGACCTTCGATATCCTTGGAGGCTTTCTCCAGTTCCGGTTCCAGGACGTCGGCAGGACGGCTACTGATGGGGGTTTCCCCGCGAGCATAGCCTTTCAGAGCCTTCTTCTGGACTTCGGGATCAATGGGTACCGCCGTCTTGCCATAGAGCCCGTAGCACAAGTCCTTCACCTGAGCGGTGATCATCTTGTAGCGCTCATCGGGTGTGTCGAACAGGACGTTGTTGACCGTCTGGATCCCGACAATCTGGCTGGTGGGCGTGACCAACGGCACCTGACCAAGCTCCCGACGAACGATGGGAAGTTGGCGGAACACTTCATCGATCTTATCCAGAGCGTCCATATCCCGCAACTGATTGACCAGGTTGGAAAGCATCCCACCCGGGGTTTGGTGCAGGAGAACGTTGATATCAATGATGGACATGCGGTCATCGAGGAGATGCCGGTACTTGGCGGAAACCTTCTCCATGTATTCGGTACATTTGGCCAGCAGCTTGATATCAAAACCGGTGTCGCGATCGGTTCCCTGCAGGGTCACTACCAGGGGTTCGATGGCCGGATGCGAGGTCCGATAAGCCCAGGGCGACAGACAGGTATCGACGATGTCGACACCGGCTTCGATGGCTTTGAGCAGCGACATGTCGGCCATACCGGAGGTGAAATGGCTGTGCAAGTGGATCGGGATCTTGGTTTGGGCTTTGAGGGCTTTGACCAGGATATAGGCGTCGTAGGGGGCGATAAGGCCGGCCATGTCCTTGATACAGATGGTATCGGCCCCCATATCTTCCAGTTCTTTGGCCTTTTTCAGGTAATAATCCAGATTGTACACCGGACCACCCATGCGACGCTGGGTCAGGGAGTAACAAACGGTGCCCTGGAAGTGCTTGTTGAACTTCTTGATGATCTTGACAACGGTTTCAAAGTTGCGGAAATCGTTGAGGGCGTCGAATACCCGGAAGATATCCATGCCATTGATGCAGGCGCGTTCCACGAAGGCTTCCGAAACATCATCGGCGTAGTTGCGGTACCCAACCAGGTTCTGACCGCGTAAAAGCATCGAAAAAGGAGTCTTCTTGATGTATTTTTTCAGGGTGCGGATCCGTTCCCAGGGGTCTTCGCCCAGAAACCGATGCATGGTGTCGAAGGTGGCGCCACCCCAGACTTCCATCGAGAAAAAGCCGACCTTGTCCATATCTTCGGCAATGGGAAGAAAATCTTCGGTCCGCCCACGGGTAGCAAAAAGGGACTGGTGGCCATCACGAAACGTCAGATCTTGCACCTTAACAGGATTTGTCACCGTAACGGGCTCATCAAATAGTCCAGCTGTCAATGCACCATGTTGCTCCTTAACCATCCTGATTCTCCTTATTCCCGATGTCCAACGTTGCGCTCACTTGATGTCCAGGGTGCTCAATGGGGATGTTTTGTCACCGTCACGAATCACAGCTTCAACAGTCAGATCGAATCCAGCAATTGTGGCAATGCTCTCTGTCGGAACCATATCCCCTAGCGGGCCAGACGCATCTGCCACATGCGGCGCAAATCCATGGCCGCCTGCCGGCCACCCACCAACCATGGGCTATAGGCCGGTCCTGGAGGTTGATAGCTCCGAGCTTCTTCCGCAGGGGCACTCACCTGCTGCTGGGTCTCAATGTACATCTGCACCGCGGCAGCAATGGCGGAAACGACACCTTTTTTCACCTGCATAGCGTACACCTCATCATCGATGCCAACCAATCAGCGAGAAATAATAATCCACATGCGCCGAGAACCGATTTCACCACGCCACGCTTGGGTCCAGCAGTCGGAGGCTGAACCCTACAAACACAGAGCCCGTCTACAGTTAATGATTACTGAACCGGAATCAAATTGTGATTATGCGAAATGGTTGATCCTATGTCAATAATATTCAAGCCGGGAGGAGGGCACGGTGGCGGATGCGAATCGTGTTGGAATCGGTTTGCGTTGTAGTATGGGGACTCAGCATCAGAATCGGGCTGATCGGAGTGTCATCGGATCACCCAATTGATAACGCTGAAGATGGTTTCGGGCGTGTTTGAAACAACCTCAACCTATGGTGTAAACCAACGCGTCCACCAGCAGAAGGCCTAGAACCTTGCCAGTGGAGGGCGGACATCCCTGTCCGCCAATTCCAGGCAGTCCGCAAGGGGCGGCTGACAAGCCCGCCCCACAAACAGCAGTTTCCAGGCTCCGTTGTAGGAGTAGGTATCAAACCATTTTCAGACCAACTCGTGCAGCGAACATCTGCCAGGGCGCCAGGCTATGCGGCCCGGCGCGTCCTTTTCTTAAGATTGCTGATTCGGCGGCGCAGGGCATCGACCATCTTGGTATTGCCATCCACCTTGGCCTGATCTTTCCTGGCCTGCAGTTCCTGTATTTTGGACTTAATACTGCGAACATCTACGGCTATTTTCCTGGTCTTTTCGGTCACGATGCCCTTCACGTCCTTGATGGCGGCCACGAGTTCATCTTTGTTCATGGCGTGAACACCGACAATGCCTTGCAGGGTGAGGGCCAATTCACGAAGTTCCTTGGCGGTCATTTTCTCCAGGGGTTTTTCCTTGACGGCCTTTTCCTTGTTCTTTCCCATTTGGTTACTCCTTTCCTTCAGTTTGCCTTGCCGAACGCTCGGCAAATTGGATGAACGGTCTAAACAGATCAATGGGGACGGGGAAAATGGTGGTCGAATTGTTCTCTGACGCCACTTCATTCAAAGTCTGGAGGAATCGCAGCTGAAGGGCCACCGGATGGTCCTGGATAATCTTGGCAGCCTCAGCCAGTTGGGCCGAAGCCTGGAACTCCGCATCGGCATTGATGATCTTGGCCCGGCGATCGCGTTCCGCTTCAGCCTGACGCGCCATGGCTCGCTGCATCTCCTGAGGCAGGTCGATGTTTTTCAACTCCACGACGCTAACCTTGATACCCCAGGGTTCGGTGTGCTGATCCAGGATGTTTTGCAGCTCATCGTTGATCTTATCCCGGGCGGCCAGGAGTTCATCCAATTCGGCCTGGCCACAGACACTGCGCAAGGTGGTCTGAGCCAGCTGGGTTGTGGCGTAGAGGTAGTTTTCCACGGCCACGATGGCTTTGACCGGATCCATGACCCGAAAGTAGATCACAGCGCTGACCTTGATGGATACGTTGTCGCGGGTGATGACGTCCTGAGGGGGCACATCCATGGTAACCAGCCGCAGGCTGACTTTCTGCATGCGATCCAGCAGGGGAATCAAAATGATGATACCTGGACCTTTGGCGGCGATGATTCGTCCTAGGCGGAAGATGACACCCCTCTCGTATTCGTTGAGAATACGGATGGCATTCACCAAAAAGAGCACCACCAGAACGACAATGGCTATCATTCCGTATGGCATGGAGTTCTCTCCTTTCTGGATCGGATTTGGCCGAGCTGCGGCCGCGCCCATCCGGCGATCGGTTTATCTAGCATCGATCCTCTGGACTTTCAACTTCAAATCCTCGATCTCCACGACTCGAACCTTGGTCCCTTGCGGGATCGGCTCGTCAGCACAAGCGTTCCAGAGTTCACCTTCCACAAACACCTTTCCGTCCGGACTGAGGTCCTTGTGCACTTCCCCGACTGCCCCCAGGAGGCCCTCCTTTCCGGTAGTGGGTTTGCGCGTTTGCGCCCGGAAAGCCAGAGTGGCAAGGGTCACAAAGAATGCCGAGATCACCCCGATGGTAGGCAGTAGCACGGTCAAACTCAAGCGGCCGACCCCACCAGGCACTCGGAATAGCATCAGAGAACCAATCACCAGGCTGAGGACGCCCGCAAAGCTTAGCATACCATAAGAGGCCACCTTGATCTCCAGAATGAAGAAAACCACCGCCAGCAGGATGAAAAGAAAACCCGCATAGTTCACCGGGAGTTTCTGGAAAGCATAGGCGGCGGCCACCAGGGAAATGCCGCCGACGACGCCAGGGAATACGGTCCCGGGGTGGGAGAGTTCGAAATAAAGCCCGGCCAGGCCAACCATCAGTAGCAGATAAGCCACGCTCGGGTCGGCAATGATGCGAAGCACCTGATCCCGCCACTCGGGTGACACCGTGCGCCGCTCCAGCCCTTTGACGTGGAGGGTCTTGCTGAACCCCTTGCGTTCGACCTGGTAGCCGTCGATGTTGGCGATGAGATCGTCAAGATCATTGGCGACCAAGTCGATGACATTGGCGGCAAACGCTTCATCCGCCGTGATGGAAGCGCTCTCGCGAATCGCCATGGCCACCCATTCGGCGTTGCGGCCGCGCTCCGTGGCGACGCTGCGGCTGAAGGCGAGAAAATCGTTCATCACCTTGTCGTTCATGGTCTTGGGGATGTCCCCGCCGGTACCCGTCACCGGGTGAGCGGCACCAATGTTGGTGCCGGGTGCCATGGCGGCAATGTCGGCGGCGATGGTGACCAGGACCCCAGCGGATGCCGCCTGTGCACCGCCTGGAGAGACATAGACCACAACCGGCAAGGGGGCATTCATGATGGCTTGCACCATGCCGCGCATAGTGGTCATCAGTCCGCCAGGAGTATCCAGCAGGATCACCAGGCATTCCGCGCGATCTTCTGCCGAACGCTCGATGGCCCGTTCGAGAAAATCCTTAGACCCGGGGTTGATGCTATCCTGAATGGTAACCAGATTGATATGGCCCGAAGCGACCGCAGAGCTGCCACCGCTTGCTACCAGACCTATGATGAGGCCGATCAACCAGAAACGATGCATCGTATGCATGGGCGTCCAGTCTGCTCAGGGCTCAATGGTTATTGAGCCCGGTCCTTTGGTTGAGGAACTCCATTACCCGAATCAAATCCGACCAGGTGGCGGCCTTGTGGCCGGGATTGCGCAACAGGTAGGCGGGATGAAACGTCGCCACCACCGGAATACCGCGCCAGAACAGCGGTTTGCCGCGTAATTGAGAGATATTCAGGGTTGTCTGCAAAAGCGTTTGAGTAGCGTAGTTGCCCAACAGACAAAGCACTCTCGGCTTAATGGTCTCGATCTGGCGACGCAGGAACGGCGAACAGGCCGCCACCTCATCCGCGTCAGGGTTACGGTTTTGCGGCGGCCGGCACTTCACCACATTGCAGATGTACACTTCCAGACGGCTCATCCCTATGGCCTGGATCATTTTGTCCAACAGTTGCCCCGCTCGCCCCACAAACGGCAAGCCCTGCCGATCTTCTTCAAAGCCGGGGGCCTCCCCCACAAATACCAGCCGGGCGGTCGGCGACCCGTCGCCAAAAACCAGCTTGGAGCGACCCTCATGCAGACGGCAGCGGCGGCAATCGCCGATCTCCTGGCGGAGGTCGGCCAGCCGCGGGGCCGAATCATCGGCTCGAAGGTCCTGCCTCGCGGCTGGCAGATCCACGCATAGGAGGGCATTGGTCGCCGGCAGTTGCCGGTGCACCGCGGGGCCAATGGAGCAAGCCAGCCGTGCCGTAGCCGGTCAATAGCCAGCGGAGCCGCTGTAGATCATGGTGGAGTGAATGCTGTTCGCTTCTCAGCGTTGGTTTTATCAATCAGCCCATCCTCTATCGATGGGGGTCCGGCCCAAAGAGAGACTCTATTCGATCGAGAATCAGTCCGGCCACTCGGTCCTTAGGCAGGCAGGGCAAATCATCTATTTCTCCGCCACGATAGAGGATTTTCACCTGATTGGTGTCACAGGCGAATCCTGACCCCTGTTGGGATAGATCGTTGGCGACGATAAAATCAAGATTCTTGTTGCGCAGCTTTTCAGTTGCATTGGCGATGAGATTGTCGGTCTCAGCGGCAAATCCGACCAGCACCTGATGAGATGGCTTAACTTGGCCGAGATGCGCCAGGATATCGTGGTTTTTGACCATGGTGACCTGGAGTTGAGCTTCATCTTTTTTGATCTTTTGCGCCGCGACAGCCTGCGGGCGATAATCGCCAACGGCCGCCGCCATAATGACCGCATCCATGTTGGGAGCAAGAGCGTCGATAGCGGTCTTCATTTGTTCGGCACTTACTACTCGGCAAACCTCAACACCAGGAGGGGCACACAGAACCGACGGACCGGTAACCAGATGAACTTGCGCTCCCCGTCGTGCGGCCACCGTGGCGATGGCAAACCCCATCTTGCCGGTGGATGGGTTAGTGACGAAGCGAACCGGATCAAGGGCTTCCCATGTGGGGCCGGCGGAAACCAGGATGCGTCGGCCCAGCAGGGTAGGGGGGGTCAACAGTCGGCGCGCCGCTTCGACAATATCCGGCAGATCCGCCAGCCGGCCTTCACCTTCTTCCTTGCAGGCCAATGCTCCGGAAGCCGGCTCAACAATGTGATATCCGAGTCCACGTAGGGTTTCCAGGTTGCGTCGAGTTGCGGGGTGTTGCAGCATGTGTACGTTCATTGCCGGGCAGAGCAAGACGGGAGCCGTGGTGGCCAACAACACTGTGGTCAGGTAGTCGTCGGCGATTCCCGCCGCCAGCTTGGCCAACACATTGGCGGTTGCCGGTGCTACCACCGCCAGGTGAGCGGCGCGGGCCACCTGAATGTGTCCGATCTGAGATTCAAACTGCAGGTCAAAGAGATCGCTGCAGACCGGTTGGCCGGTCAGCACCTGGAGCGTCAGCGGTGTGATGAACCGCTGAGCGTTGGCGGTCATAAGCGCCTGGACCGTCGCCTGCTCCTTGACGAAGAGCCTGGTCAGTTCGGCGGCCTTATAGGCGGCAATTCCGCCAGTCACACCCAACAGAATGGTCTTGCCCTGGATCATGCCGGTGTTCCTTGGATGGGTCTATACTGGTCCGCCAACCGGAGTGAGGTAGATTTCAACATAGGTATAGTAGAGGTCTTCATAGATATTGACGAGGCAGATTTTCTCCGGCTTCTCGAAAACCAGCACCGAACGTTTGGTCCGAAATCCGCCCTTGAATTGCCAATTCTCTCGCGGCATGGCGTTCTGAAAGAAATCGACCACCGATCGACCTTCGACCCGGCCCTTGAACACCAGCAAGCCGGCTTTGGTCTTGGGGCCCTGAAAGACATAGGAGGCCTTCGGCACCAGTTCCACTTCGCTGGGAATCTTCACATCAGGAAAATCATAGGCCAGGGGGCGCCGCTGGCTGCCGTCGCTTGCGGGCTCGTTGTCCGAACTCCACGGCGTGGAGGCGCAACCCCAAATCCCCCCCGTGATCAGGGCCACGATCATCAGCAGGACCCACCCAAATCCAATGCTCTTGCCGGCATTGTGTCGCATCGTTTCCTCCTCCAAGAAGGTTCTGGTGCTCAGTAGTGTGTCTCCAACCCCATGACCAAAACCATGGGGTTCACTGAAAAAAGGGATTCATTCGCTTCTCCTCGCCTACCGTGGTTTCCGGACCATGACCCGGATAGACCCTGGTGCCTTCGTCCAAAGGAAAGATCTTGGTTTGAACCGAGCGGATCAACTGGTCATAGGATCCCCCGGGGAAGTCAGTCCGGCCGATGGAGCCGGCAAACAGGGTATCACCCACGAAGATCAGATTGGCTGCCGGCAGGTAGAAGGACACATGACCCGGTGTGTGTCCAGGGGTTTCCAATACCTCAAGGAGCAGCCCACCCACTTGAACCTGGTCGCCTTCTTGAAGCCAGCGATCCACGGTGCCTTTGGCGGATTTCTTCAGCGAGCTGAACATGGCCATGAGGCCTACGGCGCGGTCCTCGAGAATAGCCTGATCATCGCGATGCAGGGCGACCAGGCCGCCGACCTTAGCTCTGAGTGTCCAAGCGTCCAGCACGTGGTCGAAGTGCCCGTGCGTGTTAAGGATGCTCACCACATCCAGCTGGTGGTGCTGAAGGCGGGCAATGATCCGATCAACATCGCCGCCAGGATCGATCACCGCTGCCTGACGGGTTTGAGGATCAGCCAGAAGATAACAATTGGTCTGCAACATACCGACAACCAAGCGTTCCAAGATCATGAGGATGATTCCTTCCGGGTCAAATTGGGCCCAAGTGGCGGAGGCGGATGATTTCGCTTGTCACTTCTCAAAAACAATGAGTTCTTCGAGCGGACGCCGATGTGAGGTCTGCTGGCAATGGGCCGGATGGCCGACGGCGACAACCGCCATCAGTTCCAGACGCTCGGGCAGCCCCAAAAGGGCGCGCACCTGGTCGGCGTTTTTGAGGATCTCTCCGATCCACACTGCCCCCAATCCATGCGCATGCACCGCCAAAAGAAAATTTTGGATGGACGCTCCCACAGCCTGACTATCCTTTAGCCGGTCATAGCTGCCGTCAAGATCCAGAAACACCGGCACCAATACCGCCGCGGCCCGTAAGGTGCTGGCATATCGAGTCAAACCCGCCAGTTTCTCTTTGAGGTCTGCATCCCAGACAATGGCGAACCTCCAGGGCTGGTTGTTCAGCCCAGAAGGCGCCCAACTGGCGGCACGCAGGATGTCCAGCAGAAGCTCGCGCTGGACCGGGGCATCAAGGAAATGGCGGATACTGCGGCGTTCAACAATGGCTTTGAGGACCTCTGGAGTAGTAGAGCTGGTGGACATAGTGACTCCTTGAAGGGTTCAGACAAACGCTTCGCGCATGAGGCAACGAGCTGAAACTGCGAGAACAACCGGCATCCGGAACTGGTGGACTCGGCAGCTTTGGAATACGAGCGCAGTATAGTAAGGAAACTCACCTCCGGTCAAGCCGGCTCAACAGGGAGTAAGCTGCGAGTGGTCAGATTTGGATAATTAGATGGTCCAATCTCCGTGCTGCCTTGTTTCGGAATTGACAGTACAGATGAATTCGTATAGGCCAAAGGCAAGCTGCGATTCAAGCGCGGATACTGGGTTGGTATCGAGTCCGGCAGGTTTTTGGCCGGCCTACCAGCCATGCGTGGCAATATCTTTGTGTCGATTCAAAACGGACCCGTGTTTGGAGCCCTCCAATTTAGTTAGGGCTCGACATTTATCCTTTAATGCTTCGTACCCGACGAAAGCATGCCGGAATGATGGAGATTCGGTGGAGATTCGCATGAAAAAAAGCTTTCCGGTCATAGGCGCGGTTCTGGTTCTTCTGGTGGCTGGTGGCTACATCGGCTTGAACTATTATGCGGGCCGGCTGGCTGATATCAGGATGGCTGCACTGGAGGCTCGCATTTCGCCGTACGCTAACGTTCAGCATTCCCCTGTAAGCTATGAGCTGTTCACCAACTCTTTGCGGGTCAAGGACGTCAAGATCGCCGAAAAGGCCGGTAAGCGCTTTTGGACTGCCGCTGAAGTCATCGTCAAAGCCTTCGATTATCAGAACAAGGTCCCGTCCTTTGCCAGTGTGCGTATTCGCGGTATAAAACTCGACATCACCCGAGGCGCCCTGGGGTTTCCCATCCCCTTTCTCGAACAAGATGGCGTCAGCACAGTGGAAGTTCATTGTTCCTTTGACTACCGTTACTCTCGAAACGACAAGACCTTAACCATCAATGAGGCTGCAATCGAGGGCGTTGGCTTGGCCAAACTGACAGCCTCCTTGACGCTGACCGGTTTAGAATTGCCAATGATGGATAACGTCCTGGCAATCCTGTTCAGTCTCCCCCAGATCAAGTTGCAGCGGGCTGAGCTGCAATACACCGATTACGCCTTGTGTGACCGCGCATTGAATTATGCTTCGGCGATCTCGAAGAAGACCCGCGAGGAGGTCATCCGGGAAGCTTTCAGGAATTTTGGTCATGTCGAAAAGAGAGAGCAGGTCCCCCTGATGGCGGAGATTTTGGGTGAGTGGAGGAAGTTCCTGACCCGGCCCGGGATACTTAAACTCACGGCTTCACCGGCGCAACCAGTGGCCTTGGCCGGCATTCAGTCGGCATCTGTCGGCGATTTGCCGGCACTGCTGAACATCAAGATGCAGGCGCTGGAACGCTGAACGTCCCTGGTGCCGTTCCTATTCTGCGGCCGCAGTTGCGCAGCCATGAGCAAGGGTTAACCAGTACCGTTGCTGGGAGCGTTGAGATAGCGATCTCGACCCTGTGTTTTCGACAGAGTTGGCAGGTTGAAGCATGCAATCCAAGGCAGCCAATATGATGGACGTACGATGGCCTAACAGCCAGGAAGCCGTTGTGACCCTGCATGGTGAATTCCGCATGGCCACCATTGCGTCGTCACGTCGCAAACTGCTGCAGTTGACCAGGAAGAATCCGAAGGTTGTGGCGATCGACATGGCCGAGGTTCAAACCATAGACACCGCGGGTATTGCCGTTCTGGTGGAGGTCCTGCGGGCGCTGCACGGACGAGGCGGTAAGCTGAAGCTTACTGGTCTCCGCGATCAGGTCAGGCGGATGGTCGGACTGACTCATCTTGATCAGGTCTTAGAAGTAAGCCCATGGACTCAAGAGGAATTGTGTCAGCACGGGGGGATTAGCCCCCCTTCGGGAATTGATCTTGCCGGTAGATGTTGAAAGTTCATTATGAACGGTCAAGACCTCATTGACGTACGTGGGCTGAACAGTTTTTACGGAAATCACCAGGTCCTTCACGATATCCGGTTTGGCATTACCCGTGGTCAGGTAACGGTGATCATGGGCGTGAGCGGTTGCGGGAAGAGCACGCTGCTGAGGCATTTGATCGGCCTCAAGGTGTCAGATTCAGGGCAGCTTTTTTTGGAAGGCCGCGATATGGCCGACTTTGATGGTGGGGGCTGGACCAGCTATCGACGCCGCATCGGGGTTTTGTTTCAGAGTGCCGCCTTGTTCAACTCGCTCAGCGTGGCGGACAATGTTGCCGTGCCGCTGCGGGTCCATTCCCGTTTGCCGCAGGAGACTATTCAGATCATCTGTCAGATCAAGCTCCATTTGGTGGGACTGGCGGCGTATGGGGATTACATGCCGTCGCAGCTTAGTGGTGGCATGCGCAAACGGGCCGGCTTGGCCCGAGCCCTGGCGATGGATCCCGAAATCCTTTTTGTGGACGAACCATCATCGGGCCTGGACCCCATCACGGCAGCGGGTCTCGATGAACTGCTGGTAGCTCTCCGTGATACCCTGGGTGTTACCATCATTGTTGTCACCCATGAACTGGAGAGCGCGTTTCGCATAGCCAATCAGATGCTGGTCCTTGACCGGGGACACCTGCTGGTCGCAGGGACCCCGCAGGAAGTGCAGCAGAGTCGGGATGAACGTGTGGTGCAGTTTTTGAGGAGAACCGCCGACCAGCAGCATAGCTACACCGAAGAGTATCTGGCACGGCTTCTGGGACAGCGACGTCAGAGCTTGAGTGCTGGCCGTTGGTTGAGACCAAGCGCGCCATCCTCATCGTCTGTCAGCTGCACGACCGGCCACAACCGAGCGGATTGGTCTGCTGGGGAGGTGAATTGATGTTGGGTTGGATCGAGACGTTGGGCTGCATTGGTCTGCGCCAACTCGCCAGTCTCGGACGAATGGGCATGTTTTTGCTGCGGATGCTGGCAGCCATTGCCTCCCCGCCGGGGAAATTCCGGCCGGTGCTGAAGCAGATTCAATTCATCGGCAGCAAGTCGCTTTTTGTGATCTCCTTTGTCGCCGCTTTTACTGGTATGGTTCTGGGCCTCCAGGGATACTATACGCTATCCAAATTTGGTTCTGACGGCCTGTTGGGTTCGGCGGTGGCCCTGAGCCTCATTCGCGAGCTTGGCCCCGTTTTGGCCGCACTCATGGTCACGGGCCGGGCCGGTTCGGCCATGTGTGCCGAGCTCGGTATTATGCGCATCGACGAACAGATCGATGCCCTTGAATGTATGGCTATCAACCCCTATTCCTACCTGATTGTGCCGAAACTAATGGCGGCTCTGGTTGCGCTGCCGTTGCTGACAGCCATATTTGACGTGGTCGGGATCATGGGTGGCTATCTGACCGGGGTGCAGTTGCTGGGGGTGAACGCAGGGGCTTACTGGCAAGGGATCGAAAGCAGCGTTGAATGGCAGGACGTCTACATGGGGATTGTCAAGTCCTTGTGTTTCGCTGTCTTGATCATCTGGATCAGTACATACAAAGGATATTATGCTGGCGTGGATGAGGGCAGCTTTGGACCTGAAGAAGTGAGCACGGCCACCACTGATGCGGTGGTATTGTCATCGGTGGCGGTTCTGGTTGCCGATTACGTAGCCACCTCGCTTCTCATCTAATGCCAAGGCATCCTTACTTTTTTATTGGTTCCAGAGACTGCAATTGAGGGCAGGTCACGATGGGTAACAGGAGAGTCGAACTCAGTGTGGGTTTTTTTCTGCTGGTGGGACTGGTATGCATGGCGTACCTCTCCTTGAAACTGGGGCAAATTAGGCTTTGGGGGGATTCCGATTACTTGGTTCAAGCCACCTTTTCCACGGTCAACGGCTTGAAGGCCAAGGCCTCCGTGACCATGGCCGGGGTTAATATCGGCCGGGTCGAGAGGATTCAACTCAAAGGCGGGTCAGCACTTGTCATGATGCGAATCAATAAGGATGTTAAATTGGAAGAAGATGTCATTGCCAGTGTTAAAACCAATGGCATCATTGGGGACAAATACATTGCCATTAGTCCGGGGGCTTCTGATGCTTACATCCAGAAGGGTGGCAAAATCGTGGATACCCAACCACCACTGGATCTTGAAGAGCTCATCGGTAAATTTGTATTTGGTAAGGTATAGTCTAATGGTTTCATAGATATCGAATACCAGAGGCTGTTGCAAAACCTCTAAAGCCCGTCACCCCCGCGAAGGCGGGGGGCCAGGGCTTTGAGAACACCTGGATTCCTGCCAGAAGCATGCCGGAATGACATGTGGAAGATTCGGATCGGATATTTGTTTCTTGCCTCGTGCCTTATTGAAAAACCTGGATTCCCGCCTGCGCGGGAATGACGTTTGTGGCCTGAATGCGAATTTTGCAGCAGCCTCACCAATCCTTGTCATTCCAACGGAAGCCGAAATCCAGGAATTATGAATTTCCTATAGGTCCTTAGTTCCTTTTGACCCAGGCTTTCATGGTTTGCATTGGACCGGCAGCTCGGCAGGGTGCTTGTGCCCCTTTTTGCGCGGGTGGAGCTGCATATCCCAACAACCGCAGAATAAAAGATCCGCCGTCCAATCCTTCGGTCAGTCGCTTGGCGCGGGTGGCCAGGCGGGGAGTCAACGCTGATCCAATCCCGCTCGCCGAGCCCCAGGAGGGCGCTGTTCACGTTGTCGGGGCCCTCAAATGGGAACGAGATGGTGAGGCTGATCTAGAGGTGTGCAGAAAAGGGTGTGATAGCGGCGGCGTAGGCAGGGTGGAGCAGAAAACATGCCTCAACAGAAAAGGCCGGCACCTTGGGGTGACCGGCCTTCTGATTCATCACGAGGAATATGATTACTTCTTCATATGCTTCATGAAAATCGATTCGCACTTGTTGGCCATAGCTTCGGCCTTGTTGGCGGCGTCCTCAGCGCGGCGAGCGCTGGCGGCGGCGGCCTGAGCGTCGGCAGCACACTTTTGTTCAACAGACGCTGAGCACGATCCAGGGCGGCCTGGGTGTCAGCCTGCAGCTTCTTTACTTCCTGAACGCTAGCGCAACCAGAAACCATGGTGAAAGCGAATGCGACCACAAACAAAACAGCGATAACTCTCTTCATTTGATTCCTCCCTTATGCTTTCCATTGACCACCTACATTACTAAGTTCGATTCTCCACCTAGATCAATCCATCATTTCTACGAGAATGATTTGTCCTTTCACCCCCTTCGCAGCGTGTCCTTTGATTGTTGTGTTTTGTGAGAAATGACCAATACGGATTAGTTAAGGATAACAACATCCGCGTTCCAGCTCTGCCGAACGCGCCCCACATCAGACAAGGCAACCCTTGAAGTGCCAAAAAGTGGTGTCAGGCTATATCCACCGCCGTACAAAGTCAAGGATATTTTGCGCCAATTCCAAAACTAATGCGATCTGGAAGGGCACTACCTGCGAATTGAACCGGTTGTCGGTGGTCTAGTCATTGACCATCCCGATAGGCCCTGTTCTTGCTCCAGATGTGGCGGCGGGCTCTAGGCCAGCCAGCAATATAAAATGATTTCAATGTCTTTTGGGAGGGGAGAACACCTCCCCACGGTATAATTCCCGAAAGAAGGCTTTCCGGATAGAGGCTAGTTGCGGTCTGCAGCAGAGACCCCGGCCGGTGGTGCCGTTCGGGTGACGTTGATAGGAGCGCCATTCTGCATATGTACGGCCATGGAGTACCGCGTCCGGTCCACTTGCTCGGCCCAACCGGAATCCTGCAGCTTCTTTTCGGCATATTGCTGGAAATCCGGCATCTTCTGATAGACGTCAGGATGCACTTCAACATATATTTGATTGTTGAGTATGCCCAATTTGATGGGTTCATAGATAATTTCCAGGCGAGTTCCAGTTTTCACCTGTGGATAGAGTATCCGAATGTGTTCCGGATAACAGCGAATACACCCGTGACTCACCAGACGACCTACACCCCAAGGCATGGCAGTACCGTGGATACCGTAGGCCCCTGCAGAAAACTTCATCATGAACTCCCCCAACGGGTTTTCAGGCCCTGGTGGCATGACGGCCATACCGTACTTCTCCTGAAGCGATGCGGGTATGTACCAGGAAGGGTTGGGACGCTTTTCAACAATGGAGAAGGTCCCCAGAGGCGTTTCCCAACCTTCATCGCCGATCCCAATCGGATAGGTCTGCACCGTACCCTGGGTTTTCTCGAAATAGTAGAGACGAAGTTCAGCCACATTGATAACCAGCTCTTCATGGCGCGTCGGCGGCAACACCCATTGGGAAGGCATGAGGATGGTCCTGCTCACCGGGGGAAGCCAGGGATCGAGCTTGGGGTAGAACAGAGCCACCTCGTTGAAGCCAAGGCCATGGACTCTGGCGATATCAAGCAAGGTTTCCTGGGCGCGCAGGGTGTGTAACACGGGAGATCCAACCACCGTGGCAACGGGTTCGCGCAAACTATAAGGGTAACGATGCACTTGGGCAGTGTAGCCCTGTTCAGCAGGGTAACGATTGGGCTGGCCAGTGGACCCATCTTCAGCAGAGGCAACCGTGCCGGCCACATCGGCGAGAACCAGGCTCAATCCAACCATCAGAGTTGCAGCAAGTGTCTTAAAATATATGTCTTTTCGTTGATAGCATCATTCATCCGTTCAGTAACCAGGGGATCATGCGGCTCGCCGAGAGGTGGACGGCCGAGTGCTTGTCCACGCGCCAGGAGCTCGTACCAGCACAGTTCCGGACTGGGTGTGCCTTGGCCGGAAACTTGCCGCCTCTCTCACGTCCGGCGAACAATAATGAGTATCCGATTATCGATCAAGGAAAAACTTCTGGAATGCCTGGGAAACTGCAGGTTTCGACTGATGGTCGTTTTGTGAGTTGATGTAAGGCGTGCTTTGTACTAACTTAACCCGAACTCGGGGGGCTGTTGCAGAACCGCTTGATTTGTCTCTCCCCTGTGGGGGATGGTCAGGGTGAGGGTAGAGAAACCAGGAGCATAGCGCCACCTCATCCCGGCTCTGTTGCTCGTTTGCCGTAAACAACATTATGCAAGCCGTTCCAGCGTGCTTCGATTTGGTCGTAGGTGTCCTCTTCTGGGGATCGATGGTCGGGGCCCGGCTGGGACCGCCTCCTCGAGGGTCTGGTGGACGAGCCGGTCGAGGGATCGGCAGCGTGTCCGCGAGGTTGTATCGGAATCCACCGTGCCTCGGTGTTGAAGCTTGGAGAGCCGATCCACGCGATGCACCAGTTGGCTGGCTCGACGTTACAGTAGGATTTGGTGAGACGTGCCGCAACAATAGTCTGGAGCTATCATTATGTGCGAAGCCAATGCTTATTTATGGAAGGATGGCAAGGAAGAGCTTCTTTTGGAGGCCGTTGATGTTCTCGAAAATGAAGGCGACCACATCAAGATTGCCAACATTTTTGGAGAACAAAAGGTAGTGAAGGGCCATATCTGGAAAATGTCGTTGGTGGACCACAAGATCATACTGCAGGAGTAGTGCGGTTGCCGATAGAGATCAACCAACGTCTACCGTTGCGGCTTGTGTTTCAGTAGCCATTCCCAACGAGTCCACTGATCCACTATCAGCGCTTGCGGCAACGGTTCCTGGTTTTGGTTGTAAGCGGCCGGGCAATGGCCCATGGGTGCTGCAAAACCAATCGATTTGTCGGCAGATGCCGCGGATGATTTTGACTTCGCGGGCCTGCAATCCCAGTCGACTGTTGAAGCGACGAATGCTGTTCATCCAGTAATCCGGATTCTCCGGATTGAAGAAATGGATTTTGGCTAGAGTTCCCTTGAGGTGATCGTACATGCCTTCAAGCTCATGGCTGCTGGCAAGTCGCGGAATATGAGCGACCGATTCCGGGATGGTTGCCTGGAAAACCTCGTACCCAAGGACCATGACCGCTTGGGCCAGGTTGAGTGAGGTGAAGTCGGCCGTGGGGATGGTTACCAAGGTCTGACAGTACTTGAGTTCCCGGTTGGTGAGGCCGCGGCTCTCCGTCCCAAAAAGCAGTGCCACCTGATTGTCTTGACTAATCGGCACAAGCTCTTGAGCGACCCGCCGCGGGCTTTTCACGGTCTGACGCTGCGAACCAACCCTGGCCGTGGTACCCACAATGTACTGGAAGGGCGCCAGAGCATCGCGGAGTTCGTCATGGATCTCCATCTCAGCGACAACGTCTTCAGCAGCGTGCGTGGCCATCTTGAGAATGCGGGTAAGATCACAATCGAAGGGGTCTACGACCACCAGCCGTCGGATACCCATGTTTTTCGCTGCGCGCGCGGCGGCACCGATGTTCTCTGGGAAATGAGGCCGGTGAAGAATGATCGAGATGTTTTCCAGGTTCATCTTCATTGTTGGGAGAGATCTACCACCTCTATGGGAATTGTGCTCAGCGCAAAACGCCGCTGGCCAGCCAAAGCAGACGCATTATAGTCCTTTCTTCGGATAGATCAAGGGACTGACGCCAGGTCACGCCTTACTCGAACTGGGATTGGCACCAGCCAACAGGATTTCAGACCCATTACAGCGGTTCGGAAAAGGATGGGTATGATTCAAGAAAAGATTCGAGAATCGGTCATCGCAGGCAGCTGGTATCCGGCAAAACCCCATCAGCTAACCCAGGAGATCCGGAACTACCTGGAACAGGCCCAACCTCCTTCACTAGGGGGGAGTCTCAAGGCGTTGATTGTGCCTCATGCCGGATACATGTACTCGGGCGCAGTCGCAGCCTATGCCTACAAGCTATTGCAGGAGCAGCCCTTTGATCGGGTGGTCGTGGTCGCACCCAGCCATCGCGCACACTTTCTCGGTGCCAGCATCTACCACTTGGGCGGGTACCGCACGCCTCTCGGCGTAGTCGCCTTGGACCGGGAGCTGGTGGATGAACTTATGCAGCAATCCGGAGACCATCCGCTATGTCCCACAAGCCGATGCGCAGGAGCATTCCCTGGAAATCCAATTGCCCTTCTTGCAGGTGGTATTGGGAGACTTTCAGCTGACTCCCATCGTTATGGGCGAACAATCGCTGGAAAGCTCTCAGAACCTGGCGTCCGCTATAAGCAAGGTCTGTCAGGGAAAACGTGTGTTATTGGTGGCCAGCAGTGATCTGTCCCATTTTCATCCGTACGAAGAGGCTAAACGGTTGGACCAGATCGTTTTGGACCGTCTCGGGGACTACGATCCACCTGGCCTCGATGCCGCACTGCGACGAGGCGAGTGTGAAGCTTGCGGTGGTGGCCCCATAATGACAGTTCTGCTGGCCGCCCGCGAACTTGGCGCCAACAAGGTCAAGATCCTGCACTACGCTAATTCCGGTGATATCACCGGTGACAAGAGGGGTGTGGTGGGATATCTGAGCGCCGCCGTGGTCGATAATCCTGGCAGCGGGATGAATACGCACAAGCCTGAATCCATCAAGGTTGGGGTGGATCTTGGTCTCTCCGATGAAGACAAGGCGTCCTTGCACAGTATAGTTCGCAATGCCATCCGCAACCGGCTGCTGAAGCAGTCACCGGCGGTTACGCTGCCGCCCTCGGCGCGTCTGGAAGAGCACCATGGGGCCTTCGTGACCCTGAAGATAAGGGATATGCTAAGAGGTTGTATCGGTTGTATCGAACCGCGGGCTCCGCTGTTTCGGATCGTAGGGGACATGGCCATCCAGGCCGCGTTTTGCGATCCACGCTTTCCTCCGCTGAGCATCGCGGAGCTAGACAACATCGGTGTGGAAATTTCGGTTCTTACACCATTCCGGGACATCCAGGGACTTGAGGAGATCGAGGTGGGTAAACACGGGCTGTTTGTCCGCAGAGGTGCCCAGAGCGGTTTGTTGCTGCCCCAGGTGGCCGCTGAACACGGCTGGAATCGCACCCAGTTCCTGGAGTGGACGTGCCAGAAAGCGGGTCTACCCAGAGATGCCTGGAAAGATCCTGACATTAGAATTCAGATTTTTTCTGCTGACGTGTTTTAGGAGGATCGATTGGCTGAAGTCATTCGCCTCGACCAAGCTCGGCGACAACTTTATGCGCGACGAGGGTTCCGGGGCTGGACTCAACGCTACGGGGAAGTCTTTGATGATTCCACCTGTTTGCTGGATCTGAGTGAGTCTAATCTTGGATCATTGATTGAAGCCGGAGAGCAGACTTCGCTCGCCATCCACGACCTCATCATGGGGGTGAAGAACCTGGGCAGAGGCATCCAGTTTCAGAGTTTGGACAATCCCCAGAAGATGGTGGTCATGGATATCGCCATTTTTCTGCTGGATCAACTGCGGTTTGAATGTATGCGCCGTCTGGGATGGATCGAAGGGTATTCGTCCATGACCACCCCCTTGATCGATCTCATCACCGATTTCTCCCCCAGTTCGCTCGCGGCAAACAACCAAACTCCAGCATTGTCCCCGTCTCACCCAAGATACCAAGAATACTTGCGCGAATATGACATGGACCGAGCAGCTTTTCTCCGGCGACTGATCCCAGATGCTATAGAAACCTTCAAACGGCGCCTGCAGTCCTCCTAGGAACCGATTACTTTTTTGCCGCCAGCGTCGCCCTGACGATGCCGGCCGCATCCATACCGGCCGCTGCATAGAGTTCCATTGGTTTCCCGGACCCGCCGTACTCGCTCGCCCCAAGGCGAACCAGCCGACAAGGAACACCGGCATCGGCCAGGACCGCTGCCACGCGGGCTCCCAGGCCAGTATCCACGTGGTGGTCTTCGGCGGTGATGATGAGCCCGGTCTCAGCAGCGGTCAGTATCGCCTGTTTATCTAGAGGTTTGATGGAGGCGAAATTGACCACGGCCACCTGCAACCCATGTTGTTCTCGAAGTTCACCATGAGCGTTTAGTGCTTGGGCTAGTATCGGACCATGGGAAAGCAGGGCCGCGTCCCGTCCTTGACGAATCCATTCCGCCTTCCCGGGTTGAAATTGGTAATCGCCGGCAAAGTAGGCCTCACCCGCTTCGTTGGTGATGATTTCAGCGATGGATCGCCCCATTCCAACGAAGTGATTGCCGGGTGTGGCGGCGATGTAGCGAATGATACGATCAGTCTGGTTGGGGTCTGCGGGCATGAATATGGAGAAATGGAAAAGATTCTGTAAGAGCCCAATATAATCGATGCATTGATGCGTTTGGCCGTCTTCACCCACATCCAGTCCCAGATGGGTGCATACCACCTTGAGTTGAGTTTGATTGATGTCGTTGAGGCGATGCTGATTGTAGGTTTCGCTCACGCCAAAGACGCCGAAGGTGCTGAAGAAGGGCACCATGGCCTCCTTACTGGCAGCACCGGCACAGGTCGCAGTATGGTGCTCCTGGATCCCTGCTTCGAAGAAGGCCTGGGGCGATACCCGGTGGAAGCCGTTCATCTTGACCGATCCTTCCAGGTCACAACTAAAACCAAGGATCTTGGGGGGCTGTCCTGCCAGATTGTTGAGCGATGCCAAATCCTGTAAGGCATTTCCGTAGGCGGAACGGTTGTCCACAGCGGCTTCAACCGGGTAAATCCGCGGTTCGCCGCCATCGATCTGAGGGTAGGTGACGGGTGGACAATAACCATTGGTGAAGATTCGCCGATGGTCTCTTTTCTCACGCAGCATCGGGATGGGATTGTCCAGACCGAGTTCATCGAGAGCCTTGGCTGCTTCCGTGTCCTTCAATGTGGACCCGTGATACTTGGCCTGGTTCTCCATGAAGGAAACGCCTTTGCCCATCACGGTGCGAGCCAGGATCACCGACGGCCGACGGGGATCGCCGACATCGCTGCCGACGAACTCGCCGCAAGGATTGAAAAACCTCTTCAAAATCGTGGCCATCTTCCAATGGCAGGACATTCCACTGGGAAGCGAAATATTCCGCACCGATCTTCTGAGGCATCACCTGGTCGGTGTCGCCGCCGATCTGCAGACGATTGCGATCGATGATCCCCAATAGGTTGTTCAGTTCATACTTGACGGCAAAACGCCGTGCCTCCGAAATCTGTCCCTTTTGTTGCTCGCCATCACCCATCAATACAGCGACACGCGCATGGTGCTGCTTGAGCTTAAGGGCCAGCGCCATGCCGACGCCTGCCGATAGCCCCTGACCAAGATTTCCCGTGTTCCATTCCACGCCTGGCACACAATGTTCCACATGCCCAGCGAAGCAGGACCCCATTTGACGAAACTCCAAGAACACATCCTCTTCGTTGATATAGCCAAACTCGGCCAGCACACTGTAAACACCGGGGCTGATGTGTCCCATGCTCACCAACAGACGGTCACGCTCTTCCCAGGACGGTTCCTGCGGACGGTGCCGCAGCGTGCTGTAAAGAACCAGCAGCAGGTGCAGGGAGGACATGGAACCGCCGGGATGACCGCTGCCCGCCAGCGTCGTGCTGACGATGATGCGGCGCATGCAGCGCAACCACATGCTCTTGAGAGTCTGCAACTGGCTTTCGGTCAAGGAGGTCTGTTCAAGGGAAATGGAAAACATCGGGAAACCTTTCCGGCGTACAGGGGTTCAAGGAGGGCTCCCGCACCCCAGTCGGAGCGCAGGGCACGGGAGCAAAGAAGGTGCTTAATGGACCACTCGCTGGTCGATATTGGTATCCGCGGCCATTTCTTGGAGTCGCTGCAGGATAGCTTTGAGGAGTTCACCTAGAGCGGTCTGAAAGGGGGTATCCTGATGATCTTCCAGAACCGGATGGCCGCGATCACCACCTTCAACGACTGCGGGATCAAAGGGCAAGGTGCCAAGGAGCTTGATTTTCATGCGTTCCGCGGTCTTTTGGCCACCGCCCTGTCGAAAAATTGGAATAAACCCCTGACAGTGCGGACAACAGAGCCCGGACATGTTTTCCACCAACCCAACGATTTCGAGATTGACCTTGCGGCAAAAATTGATGGACTTGCGCACGTCGGAGAGGGCTATTTCCTGGGGAGTGGTGACGATGACCGCGCGTGCATCGGGAATCAGCTTAGCGACGCTCAAGGGTTCATCCCCCGTGCCAGGAGGACAATCCACCACCAAAAAATCCAAATCATCCCATTTGCACTGCGTGATGAACTGCTGGATTACCCCATGCTTCAGGGGCCCGCGCCAGATCACCGCAGAGTCTGTGTCTTCCAGGAGTGACTCGATGGAAACCACTTTGAGATTGGGGCTGTAGTTATGGGGCAGGATTTCTTCTTCCTTGGTGACTCCCATCATGCCGCTAAGCCCCAGCATCTTGGGAACACTTGGTCCGTGCAGATCGACATCCATCAGCCCGACACGATATCCCTGTTGAGCCAGACCCAATGCCAGATAAACGGCTACGCTGCTCTTACCGACACCGCCCTTGCCGCTCATGACGATCAGTTTGTGCTTGATCCTGGCCAGCTTACACTCAAGCTGCTGGTCCTTGGATTTGTCTGTCCTTGCTCGGGCAACTTGAACATGATTTAGGGTCGCAGGTGCTCATTCCGAATTACTCCCATTCGATTTAGTGTTTCAGAAGTTCGAGGCTCCGTAAAGGCCCTGGTAAACTTAAAGAGTATGGGTTGTTTTGTCAACTCATTGGAAGGTTTCGGGGCTTATTTGACATAGTGTTGCGGGCGATGCTAAGGATCACAACCGCAAACTCAACGCGATGAGGAAACCTCTTGTTGCCATGACATCCAAATGTTGCTGCGACCAAACCCATTCCCAGGGAGGGATCACCGAATGGACGAGCCGGTCCAGCGGCCTCATGCTGTCTTGACGGCCATCCATAAGACGGAGAACCGAGCAAGCTTGCAATACCTTGCGGCACTGATTAACAATGTAAACAATGATCGCCAAATGCCAGGGGAATGATACGAGGAGTCGCTGTCCGCTTTGGATCAGATGCAAATATGTGGACTGGATACTAAACGCGCCGGGTCGATTATTTGGAGGATACTTGAAATGCCCATTTTTGACTATCGATGTAAATGTTGCGAGTGTCATTTCGAAACGTTCATCTGGTCACGCGACGATGTTGAGTCAATTCGCTGCCCAAGATGTCAGGCGGCTGATGTCGAACGCTTGCCATCGTGTTTTTCTTTGGCAAGCGGCAGTGGCGGCCGGGGGGGAAGTTCGTGTGCACCGCGTTCGTCGGGTTTTAGTTGAGCATAATCTGCTCCCCGGCAGTTCGCCGGGACCATAGATGTAGGATATCGACCTCATGAGAGCCGTGTTGCTTTGGAGCTCCTGGGGCAACTGGTTGGAGGCAAAGAAAGGAATGAGATGGAAACGAGTATTTTAGTGGTGGTGGGTGTGGTGGTCGTGTGGGTGGTCCTCAATCGCTGGGTTCTTCCTCGGCTGGGAATATCCACATGAATGTCGGCAAGCTGCGGCATCGGTGATGTCGCTAAGAAGAGCAGCCCGAAGGGCTCCCCTGAAGAAAAGTAGCCAAGCCATCGGTCCTGACGGTCAGAAACGCCGCACTCGTCGCCGCTTGTGCGACTTGGGGCGACGCTGAATTCTCACAACCAACAACACCATCATGGGAACCAAAACCACTACAGCGCCGATGATTCCAATGTATTTCCAGTTCCAGGCGTGAATTCCCAGAATCGTCTGCCAGATCTTCTTGAACCAACCGGCTTCGGCCACCTGATCATGGCTCACCAGATCTACTGACCGGGATGGGCTATCGCCGACGGTGAAGTTGACCTTGCCAATGGGCTGGTGGGTCATGATCGGCGCAGATACTTCCTTGGGCACCTCCACCACCCATTTGACAGTGTTCTTTGCGGACTGCAAGACCAGAACATTTGCGGGTTCAGCGGTGAACAGCGGCAACTGATCCACGATCCCGTGCCACACCTTGACGTTGGCTACAGGCTGGTCCAGTTTGAAGGGGTTGACGAGAGTGTAGCGTCTATAACCAAAGGCCAGCATCTTGGCGGCTTCCCGCTCTCTGACACTGGGGCGCGGAGAGCCCATGACCACGGCCACCAGCCGCATTCCGTCGCGGTTGGCCGTGGCCGTCAAATGATAGCCGGCGGCATCGACGAAACCGGTCTTGAGTCCATCCACGGTGGAGTCTTTGCGTAACAGATGGTTGCGGTTGCCCTGAGTGATCCCGTTGTAGGTGTATTCCAGCATGGAATGATATTGCAGGGCTTGGGGATACCGTTTCAGA
This sequence comes from uncultured delta proteobacterium, assembly GCA_963828705.1. Classification (GTDB taxonomy): domain Bacteria; phylum Desulfobacterota; class Syntrophobacteria; order Syntrophobacterales; family Syntrophobacteraceae; genus CAWDJT01. Next base: position 10,639 of record CAWHGA010000011.1, on the reverse strand, counting down.
TATGCGATGGCCAGAGTTGCCATATCACCGGCAGTGGTAATCTGGCCTTCAGCTGGCAGTCCATGAGTGTTCAAGAACACGCTACGGCTCATTCCCAGTTGCTGCGCCTTGCGGTTCATGTCCGCCACAAAAGCCCCTACGCTGCCGGCAATATGTTCAGCCACTGCAACACAGGCGTCGTTACCCGAAAGCACGGCTATTCCCTTGATGAGCTCTTCCAAAGGCACTTTGGTGCCAACCCCAACGAACATCTTTGACCCCCCAGTACGCCAGGCACCTTCGCTAATGTAAACTTCGTCCTGAAGGTGGATCTGGCCTTTTCCCAGGGCTTCAAAGACGAGGAAAAGGGTGAGTACCTTGGTAAAAGATGCCGGCTCTATAAGTTGATCCGGATTGTACTCAAACAGGCGCGAACCCGTGGAAACCTCGGCAAGGACAGCGCCTTTCGCTTCTACCGTGAGCACGTTGGGATCAGCTGGTGGCTGAGAAGTTTTGCGCGGCGCTGGCGCTTTCTTCGTCACTGCGGCACCAGGGAGGGGTTGCAGCAGAGAAAGCAAAACAATTAGCCCGACACACAAGAGAACAACTTTGCTGGGTCTCATAAACACAGAACTCTCATGGTAATGAAACGAGGGTATTTGGCAAACAAAAGGGGTTGGTAGGGGTCCAACCCCATGATTCTTTTAGTATACCACCGCTGTACCGTACCGGTTCAGCGGATCGCAAGTATGCAACAAAGCGATCGAAAGTCAAGAATTGAATTGTGGCGGCCGAACTCATCGGTCATCCGCATAGTCGCTACCAGGTATTTTGACTGCGTGAGTAACCCCGTTTGCGATGCTTGAGGGGTTTGAGGGTCATCAAGGGGGGTCAATGAAATCCTGGGGATTACCAGCAAGGCACAATCAGACTCTACCGGCCTTATTCCATCGGCGAACTGAAGGCAAGCAACAAGGTCTTCCATGATGAGCGCGTCAACTGATTTTGTTTGGAGGGGGCAGAACCCGTTGGATGTAGGGTATTTGCTCCTCTTCAAGGCTTGTGGCTACTACAGCACGTTCAGTTGTCTCGCTTCAGCTTTCCTGGAAAGTTGCGCGGTGTTTCTCATGAAAGCGTTACACTGGCTGCCGTCGCTACTAACAATAACGAGAACGGATCTCGAGAGGGTGATGATGCGACTCTATAGGAAGGAAGGTTTTTTTGTGGAGATATCTTCCGATGAGGTGCAGACTAATTAGCTGGATCGTTTTGACAGGGCAAATGGGAGAGTACTTCCAGCTTGCTTTCCAATTGGCTTTGTGCTAGTCAACCACCCTGTACTGCGGGGCGTAGCGCAGACTGGTTAGCGCACCTGCCTTGGGAGCAGGGGGTCGGAGGTTCAAATCCTCTCGCCCCGACCAGTGCGAACTGTAGGATGCCCAGTTGGTGGGACGTGAGTGGCTGAATGATTGGTTCGGCTGCCGGTTCCGTTTTGTCACTGCAACGCTGTCCCAAGCCGGACGGCATTCGGCCAAATCCCACACCATGGGTTTCCGCGACATTCCACTTGGCAGCGCAAATAGGCTGTGTTAAGGGAAGCCCGCAAACGATACGATGGTGGGTGTAGCTCAATAGGTTAGAGCACTGGGTTGTGGCCCCAGAGGCTGCCGGTTCAAGTCCGGTCACTCACCCCACTATTCAGAAGATATGACCACGCCGCGTTCCCCTCATGTGAATGCGGTTTCATTTTTTCCATCTCCCCTGCAACTGTCACCAGAGAAGTGCCTTCGCCTGTCAGTTGTCGAACTTGATTTGCCGCTGCGTTTATGCTAGTCAAACAAGTGAGAAAATATCCCATGATATCCCGCACCATCTCGGTGCGCAAAGGAATGGGCCCGCCCGGGAACACACCCAGTATTCGGTAGGTAGAGAATTGAGGCCGGAACCAGGTCTGGTTGTGGGTTGGGTCAGTGCTGGTCCTGCGGTAGGGAGATGAGGAGGAACCATCCATGGATTATCAATCCGTCCTGACCACCTGTACTTATTGCGGTTGTGGCTGTGGCCTTTATCTCGAAGTCATCGACGACCGCATCGTCAATACCCTTCCTGCTAAGACCGCCGCTGTCAACGAGGGTAAGCTTTGCATCAAGGGTTGGAATATCCATGAATTCGTCCAACACCCCAACCGACTGACGACACCTCTGATGCGAAACGGCGGCAACTTGCAGCCGAGTTCCTGGGATGCGGCCTTCGACTACACGGCCTCAGAGCTCAAACGGATCAAAGCAGCCCACGGCCCCGACAGCATAGGTTTTCTCACTTCAGCCAAGTGCACCAATGAAGACAACTATGTGATGCAGAAGTTCGCACGGGCGGTCATCGGCACCAACAACGTCGACCATTGCGCCCGTCTCTGACACTCATCCACCGTGGCAGGTCTTGCTGCGGCTTACGGCAGTGGCGCCATGACCAACTCCTTCGTCGAGTTGGAAGATGCCGACTGCATCTTCATCATCGGTTCCAACACCAGCGTTGCCCATCCCTTGGTGGCAACGCGTATCTATCGGGCTCGCGCCAAGGGAGCCAAAATCATCGTGGCCGATCCTCGGGAGATCCAAATGGCCCGATTCGCGGATGTCTATGTGCGGCAACGACTGGGAAGCGATGTGGCGTTGGTTAACGGGATGATGCATGTCATCTATAAGAACGGATGGCACAATCAGGCGTTTGTCGACGAACGGACCGAGGGTTTTGAAGCTTTCGTCGAAACTATTGAGAGATACTCACCGGAACGTGCTGCTGAGATCACCGGCATTCCTGCCGACGCCATCGTAAAGATGGCAGATTACTACGCCAAGTCACCAGCAAGCTCCATCGTCTATTGTATGGGGATCACACAGCACACCACCGGAGTGGACAACGTCAAGACCCTTGCCAACCTGGCCATGCTATGTGGGCAGATCGGTCGTCCATCCACGGGTGTTAACCCGCTGCGTGGTCAGAACAACGTTCAGGGCGCCTGCGACATGGGCGGGCTGCCCAACGTCTATCCGGCCTACCAGGCGGTGACGGTGGCCGACAACCAGCAGAAATTCGAGGCCTTGTGGAACGCCAAGATGTCGCCATTGGTGGGTCTGACCATCATGGAAATGGTGGACGGCCTGGAGAACGGCAAGATTAAAGCCCTGGTAATCATGGGTGAAAACCCGGCGGTCAGTGACCCGGATACCCAGCATGTCAAGCACGCCCTGAAAGCAGCCGAGTTGCTGGTAACCATTGATATCTTTCCCACCCCCACCACGGAGCTGGCCCACGTGGTCTTTCCAGGCGCCTGTTTTGCCGAAAAGGATGGCACCTTCAGCAACTCGGAACGCCGTGTTCAGAGGGTGCGTAAGGCTATTTCACCACCGGGCGAAGCCCGAGTGGATTGGGCGATCTTCCAGGAGCTGTCCAATCGCATGGACTACCCGATGAATTACCAATCTGCCGAGGAAATCTTCGCCGAGATCGCACAGGTGGCCCCGTCGTATGCGGGGATCACTTATCCACGGCTGGAAGGCGACGGCCTTTGTTGGCCGTGTCCAACCGCAGACCACCCCGGGACACAGTATCTGCACAAGGACCGGTTTTCCCGCGGGCGCGGCCTGTTCCATGCGATCGATTACCGACCGCCGGCCGAAGAACCTGACAGCGAATATCCATTCTGGCTGACCACCGGAAGATCGTATGTTCATTACCACACCGGTACCATGACCCGTGTTTCACCCCATCTTGATCGAGAAATGCCCGAATTAATTATGGAAATACACCCAGACGACGCTCGTATTCTGGATCTTCAGGATGGGGCTACGGCGCGGGTATCAAGCCGTCGCGGGAGCATCCTATCGAAGGTTCAATTCACCGAACGTATTGGCAAAGGGGTGGTATTTCTTCCGTTCCACTTCGCTGAGAACGCCGCCAATGTGCTCACCAACACGGCGTTGGATCCCATTGCCAAGATCCCGGAGTATAAGGTATGCGCGGTGAAACTGGAGAAGGCGGCGTGATCTAACAACGCCTAGAGTGGCAAATGGCGCTGCAGGTCCAACGAAATGCAGAGGGTAGGGCAGGGGAATCGCAGATGCGGTTCCCCCTTTTGCTTTCATGGATCCTGTGCCTGAATCCGACATTCTCGGTGCTTATCAATGGCTGCACGAGCCAGCGCGTCACAACGCTCATTTTCGGGATGATCGTTGTGGCCCTTGACCCAGATCCATTCCACCACGTGGTTCTTGGTGGCCGCATCGAGAGCCTCCCAAAGATCGCGATTCTTTACCGGTTCTTTGCTGGCCGTCTTCCAGCCATTGTGTTTCCATCCGATGATCCACTTGGTGATGCCGTCCCGCAAGTACCGTGAATCCGTATATATGGTCAGGCGGCATGATTCCTTGAGGGTCCGGACGGCTTCCAACACAGCCGTCATCTCCATCCGATTGTTGGTCGTGTCCGGTGCATAGCCCGACAATTCCTTTTCGACTTCGCGGTAGCGCAAGATTGCTCCCCAGCCACCGGGTCCCGGATTGCCGGAACAGGCACCGTCGCTGAACACATCCACATGTTTGGGCTTGAACGTGGTTCCATGATAGGTGAGCTGTTCCTCACAAGATCTGCGGGTCAAATGGAGGGGGAGAGCCGGCGTCGCACGAAAATTTCGATGGCCTGTGCCGAGGCCTTCCCCAGAATGGGGCGGAGTTTCTTCAGTGGGATTTCAGCCCGAGCCATGGCCTTGTGTCCGCCAGCGCTCCCCAGCTGCGAAAAGGCTCGGGTCAACGTCTTACCAGCATCCTTTCGATAACCGTCATTGCGAACCACGATGATCAGATTCTCGTCGACCACCCCTGAGACCACACTCCATGAAATGTCGTGCACCTTCAGGAAGAACTCAGCCAGAATCACCAGGATATCTGCGCTCGGAACCCTGTCGAGAAAGGCAAAAATGCGGTCCTTGATCACATGTTTGGCGGCGATGGCGCGCGTATAGTATTGGAGGTCCTTGAGCGCAAGATCGGAGATCTCAACCTTTCGCAAAATATTGTGGTTAGCCAACGCGAACAGGTAATGAAAAGCCTTGACATCTTCCAAGAGGGTATGACGTTCCATGCTCCTGGTGTCGGACTTGATGCCATAGAGCAACGCGGTGGCCAGGGACTGGGAGGGTTTGATCTTGGCGGTCCGCAAATACTCTGTGAAAATGGTAGCTGTGGCGCCATACTCCGGGCGGACGTCCACAAAAGGGGCATCAATCGGCACTACCAGCGGATGGTGATCGAAAACCGCGGTGTAGGGTATTCCAGCGAAAAACTCGTTGTGATGAGGTTGTCCGTCGACCAGCAAAAACTTAGTAAACTCCTTTAGGTTTTCGGTGTCAATAAAGACCATTGGAAGCTTCAGGAGCCTCACCAAGGCTCGATTATTGAGCCGCTTTATCGGGCGAATGGCACCGACCACGGTGTTCTGGACTTTGTGCCACAGCAAACGTTTGAGCGCAAAGGCAGATCCGATGGAATCAGGGTCCGGATCGATGGTGATGAGCACACGATCCTTGTGGTTGAATTGCCCAAAGAGGCACTGCAATGCGTCAGCCCGTGACCGCCAGCGGATTGCTCCCTTGCTGTTCACATGGGCTCGGTTTTTCAACATACCCTGATAGCCTCTGTAGCGGTTGCAAAATCTGCCCTCACCATATGGCGAGGCTGTATGGATCAATAAAATAAGGCATGGGAACCGCTTGGCAAGATGGTTGATCCGGCAGCATAAAAAAGGGTGGCTGGACCACCCTGAGTATTCAATTTGGAGCGGGAAACGGGATTTGAACCCGCGACTTCAACCTTGGCAAGGTTGCACTCTACCACTGAGTTATTCCCGCTTGGATGGCGCTGTAGATAGACCAGATTGGGTTGGGTGTCAAGGGAAAAACATTTATAAACGTCTGATAAGATATGTTATGTAAACTAAAAAGTCGGCAGTGCCCGAGGCTTTCAATGCGACCTGGGATCTGCTAGGATTCCTGCGTACATGAGCACCTCTTTAGGGATTGTTTTGGGCGAGAATCAGCCGTAATGGCCGCACTTCCAACATGGTCTCCACGGAGGAACCCTGTGGGCATTACCGGCATTTTCTACCATCCCAGTTTCAGCCGGCGCAGTTATCTGACTCAGGGCAGTCGCTTGCAGGACTTCCCGGAGGCGCTGGCACCACTTCTAGCCAGTGGGCAGTTTCGAATCTATGAATCCCCTGCCATTTCTAACGAATGGATTCTAAGGTCCATACTCCGGAACTGATCGAGCAGGTCAAGCTGGACCGCCTTTGTTCCACGGCTTGGCATTCAGTGGGTGGTGTGGTTCTTGCCGTCGAAACCATCGCCACGGGGGAAATCGAAAATGCCTTTGCCTTTATCGGTGCCGGCGGACACCATTCCGGCCGGGATTTCTTCGGTGGCTACTGTTGTTTCAATGATGTTGCCATTGCCATGGAAGTCCTTCGCAGCAACCATGGGATGCGGCGTTTCGCCATAGTCGATACCGATGCGCACCACGGAGACGGAACTCGCGATTTGGTGATCAATGACCCGGAGGTCCTCCATGTTTGCATGTGTGGCAATGATTACGAATCGCCCGATGGCACTAAGATCGATGTCCCTTACCCTTTTCTCGGCCCCCGTGTTCGAGGTTCAAACACCGGCACCGATATCGACGCCGCTTATGCAAGCGCCGTTGCTGGAGCTTTCATCCCAAGAGCTCGCAACTTCCAACCGGATTTGATGTTCTGGTATTTCGGATTCGACACTCATAGCGGTGATTATGGGGATTTGGGCCTGAGCGTCAAAGCATATCTGGAAATTGCACGGAACCTCCGCAAAGCGTCGGTGGAGATCTGTGCCGGTCGCTTGGCGATCGTCCTGGGGGGTGGATCACGGAGCGATTTGGCAAGAGTACTAATACCACAAATCATATCGGTATTACAAGAAAATATATAGTATAATTAATGTGTAACATTATGTATTTATGGATGTATTTCCGGGCGGATTCTTTCTTTTGCGGTTACCGCTGATGTCAGAGTTGACATGACCCAGTTGATCGCCAAAACACTTGCAAAAACCCTCGCCTATATCGGCTATCATGCTCCCGGTGAGTTCGGGCTCTATTGGGATGAAGATGGCACTATGCCGTGGAAGGAATTCTATTGGGCACTCCAGCAGGAAAACGACTTGCGCTTCGTGCGGGAGGCAACCCTGCTGGAACTCCAACACGTTGGATGTAGTCTGCCATTCGTCTTAGAAAACCGAATGCTGCGGCTCCGAGAAGACATCATAAGACCGCGATACCCCCTGACCAATCCACCGCAGCGACTGTTCTACGGCTGCTCTCGTACCAACTTCGAGCAGGTGCGACGCTACGGATTAGTAGCATCTCGCAGGAAGTACCTGCCGCTGGCGTCACAGCGTATTCTGGCGGAGGCAGTAGCAAGGCGAAGAGAGCCGGAACCAATCCTGATTGAAATCCTGGCTGCCAAAGCCTATCAAGACAGGATACCTTTCCGCGGTGCCGGAGAACACCTTTACTTGATAGAGTCGATGCCTGAGCAGTATCTTGTTTTCCCGTTGTTGCCGCAACGAAACCAGGAGCAATCGGGCAAAGACAGGAAGAAGGAGAAGGTTAGGAGCCGAAAGACTGCGGTCCCTTTGGCATCGGCCGGGTCGTTTCTGGTTGCTCCCGGCCAGATCCAATCAGCCGGCAGCATGGAAGTGGTGGCCAGCAAGGGTAGCAAGGAGGGTGGTTGGAAGCGTGACGCCCGCAAGCTGCGGCAGAAACGTCGCATGTTATGACGTTCGTAGCCTTACGAGGTTGCCCGAAAAACCCGTGGGACGAGTCAAGTCCAACCGAGGTGGGCCTTCTGCACATCGTTATTAACAAACAGTCCCGGGGCGCTATCCTCCAATACGATCCTAACGGTTTCCAGGACGTAACCACGGTGGGCCGGTTTCTGGGCCGCGCGCATTCTTCTTTACGAGCACAATGGCTACCCTGGTTGCGTTAATTTTTCGCAAAGTCTGTAAGATGGTTTTAACCAGGAGCGGCGCCAGCCCCAGCCCTAGGCTCGGTTCATACAGGAACAGGATTTGCGGTCAATTCATACCCCCTGCCCTGCTCCGGTCCGGCCGCCACACCCGTTAAGTCATACCTGCTCTGCCGGGCTGGAAGAATCCCACCCCTCGAAAGATCACCATCAGGATCAGGGCTGAGCCAAATACCAGCATGCGGGCGTTGGCAAGATCGCGAAAAAGCCCGGGCAAATCAACAATAAGAACGGGCCCCAGGAGAACACCAGACGATATTGCCCGACCCACCGAGAATAATTAAAGTAAAAACTAAGATAGACTACTATTTACTAAATGTATCTGTATAGGTATAAATATTTGAGCGATTATGCGAAAGCCGGGATAACGGCTTAAGGGTCATTCTTGAGCTTCATTCTGCAGCTCGGCCACCAACTGTTGAAGCCGAGCTGCAGACGCTTGTCCAGGAGGGACTGCCGGCCCAATGATCATGGATACTCGACGCCATATCCTGCGGAACATCCTTTTCCTGGCCCTGCCGTCTCTCTTGCTGAAGAAACTTCCCCAGAGACCGTCAATCACCAAGGGAATCACAGGAACAGGCGTTTCGAGCAGGATCCTTTCAACGCCGGGACGGAATTGGCCCAGCGTCCCATCGTTTGTGATTCGACCTTCGGGAAAGAGGCAAACAAGCTGCCCTGCCTGCAATTCAGAAGCTATGCGTTCAAATGACGATTCCAGGATTTCTGGATCTTCCCGCGATCCAGCGATAGTAATCACCTTAGCATCGCGAAAGATCCATCTGGTCAACGGAATCCCCAGGTAACTGTGGTGCATGACAAAACGAACCGGACGGGGGCTGACACTGGCGATGATCAGCCAGTCCACAAAACTCAAGTGATTGCATACCAACAGCGCCGGTCCTTCAAGGGGTAAATGATCGCGCCCAACCACCTTCAAACGATACATGATATTGGCGATCACCCAGCACAGGAAGCGGAATAGGAACTCGGGCAGTAAAGTGTAGATGTATGCTGCGACAGCCAGGTTCAGCAGGCCAAAGACCAGAAAAATCTGAGGAATGGTAAACTGCAGACGGAACATTACCACCAACAACACAGCAGCCATAACCATAAACAAGGCGTTGAGAATGTTGTTCCCGGCGATAATCCTGGAACGTTCCCCTTCTTCCGAATGTTGCTGGATTAGGGTATAGAGCGGGACGATGAAAAATCCAGCGAATAATGCCAAGCAGAGCAGGTCGGTAGCGATTCGCAAACCGCCGACCGTCGCCAGCACCTCCATTACGGTCAGATGGGTTCGGACACCGATTGTCAGGGACGTGGGACACCCAACAAAAAGAGATCAGAAACAGAACAGCGAAATTCCAATAGATCCGAAAGGGACCAACCCAAGCTCAAGCTTGCGGGCGCTTAGCTGCCCGCAAAGAATAGAGCCTATGCCTATGCCCACCGAAAACAGTGCGAGAAACAGCGTAATGAGGGCTTCGTTGCCATGCAGGCACTGCCGGCAATAGGCGGGTAGGACCGAGAGCACACCGGCCCCAAAGAACCAGAACCAGGAAATTCCCAGGATTGACAGGAAAATGCTGCGTACTCGACGGATTCGCCTGATCATATCCCAGGTGGCGGGAATGGATTGATCTGGATTTTAAGAGCCGGACCACCGCGGTCAGAGGCACTATCAGCAGGCTCGAGTACCAACCCAGGATGGCCACCCCCAGCACGACCGACACCTACCCAGCCAGGAACCCAGGCTCGATTGAGCCGAAATCAGAGCACCACCCAGGATTGTTCCCAAGAGAGATCTGGCAAGAAAAGTACCCATCTCCACATAGGCATTGCCTGTCACCAACTCCTCCTTGCGGAGCAATTGAGGCAAAATACTGTATTTCACCGGACCGAAGAAAGCAGAATGCATCCCCATAAAAAATAGGGTGATCAACCAAAGGATCACGTTATTGGTCACGAAACCATAGCCCAATGACCATTTCCAGGATTTCCAAACCTTAACCCAGGTCACCAGCCTCGATTTGGAGAACTGTCGGCCACCTGGCCAGCCGATGACAAGGAAAAGGAAAAACGGCAGGATGAAAACCCCACCAAAACAGCCACCATTTGTTCACTGGAAACGCTGCCGAAAGAAAATGCCCTCATAGTAATAAGGATAACCAACGCATTCTTGAAGATGTTGTCGTTGAAAGCACCAAGGAACTGAGTCCAAAAGAGCGGTGAAAACCGCGAATCCCTCAGCAGGTTCTTGCTCACATTCATTCCTGGTGCCCCCTGTTATGGTCAGTTACCGGACTCAATCGGAGTGGATCATATCGCAATTACCGACCGCGTCTATGGCACTCGGAATTGACTCATCCCCTATGTGCCGCGCGGGGTGGCCTTTTCTTAATACAACGCTACACAAATGGGAAAATAGCCGTGATAAGTAGGGGGAGAAGGCGGTTAGCCCTACTTGCAAGTGTTGCTGCTGATGCACGAAGCAAAAAAGCCAGGAAGAAGGTAACCTCTCTCCCTGGCTTTTCTATGGGAT
>CAWHGA010000010.1:0-17922 GCA_963828705.1 uncultured delta proteobacterium | reverse complement strand
TGGATCTTGCCGCGGAATCCTTGGTAGAATTGGATAGCGAAGTCTGTATCCTGTCCTGGATTCGCGACCGAATTCAGGTTCTAGCGGACCGCCGGACGCCCAAAGTTCCCCGGTGCAAACCATCTTCCAGAAGATCATCGTCTTGTTGGACCATCTGGCTGATCGCCAGGCATCACCGGATACTCTCCGGGACTTGCGTTTGACATGCGCCGCTCACAGCCTGCGAGTTGACCAACCCGCAGTGTCGCCGGCTCTGCTGGAAGCCACTCGACTGGTGCTCACCTCGTTGCAGCATTTTGCCGGCGATACTGACGTCCATTCCGAGGCGAAGCCGCTCCCCCGTTTAGAGACGCGGTGTTAGCGAAGCGTTTGCCTCGATGTCTTTTGCCGGAATCGGGAACAACCGCCGCCTTAATGACTGCAATGGGTGTTTGCCAATTCTTGCAAGACCATCATTGCTGCATCGATTCCAACTCTCACTCATCCAGCGACGACAAGGAGGTTTTTCATGGTGAGTCTGGTGGATACTCTGGTGACGATTCCAGGGCCCCAATTCCTATGGTTCTATGCCGGCCTGATCGTGGTTTGTATCATTGTTGCCAGATGGTGGGGGAGGAGAGACACTCTTCCGCCGAGTATCCGCTGCCGGCACCCAGCTCCGGATCCGCTCACACCATAGCCGCCTTGCAGGGAGGCCCCATGGCCGTCGTGCATACAGTGGTTTTCGACCTGTGGAACCGTGGCTTGGTTGAGATTTCCGGCGAGAAATCGAAAGCCCAGATCGTTTGTCGTCCCGCCAAGGAAACCCCCGGGTGGAACAATCCAGGAAGTGCTCTGTCAAGCGACTCAGACGCCAAGGAAGTTATCTGCGCTGGTGAGGCAACAGTCTCTTTCCAGGACCGGATCGAAGGCCCTTCTGAACGTAATCCAGCAGCGTTTGGAAGGACTACACCTGTTCCAGACCGCAGCCGACCGGAAGAAAGCCTGGCTGGCATTGTTCGCGGCCCTCGGGGTCGTGATGCTGGTGGGTGGCACCAAGTTGTTGCTCGTTGCGCAACAAACCCAGCACCTTCTTAATAATGATGATGGCTATTGTTCCGTTTATCTTGTGGCGGGTGTTGAAACCCAGAGCCAACCGGCCTACACAGCTCGGCAGGCAATTTCTTCAATCCCTGCAGAAGCAGACTCATGGATGAAGGATGCCCTGGAGAACAACCAGATGCCCCCGGACACCAGCCCGGTCATGGCCCTGGCCATCTTCGGCATGAGTGCTCTGGTCGGCGTCGCCGCTTTCGACCAGTATCCAGAGGCGTTCGCAGCCTTCACCGGAACAAGTGGGGACGCTTCCTGGTCGGGCAGTTCCGGATTTGACGGTAGCAGCAGCGACGGTGGCGGCGGTGCGATGGTGGTGGCAGCGACGGCGGAGGTGGCGGCTGCGGAGGCTGCGGTGGCGGGGATTGATGCCGACCGAGGTGCCATGGGTGGGGGGTACCGAATACAAACCCCACCGGCTACTGCTGCAATGGCACCTCACCGACCGCTGCAACTCGCGGTGCGCGCACTGCTATCAGGAATCCTACCGCGGACCGGAACTCAGCTTCCCCGATGGCTCGAAACCCCTCGATCAATTCAGGACTCTGCTGACGGGTTGCGGGGAACACGGTGGTCTGGCCCGGCGCGGTCACATCACGGTGACCGGCGGCGAACCGCTGGTGCGGAGCGATTTCTTCGACCTGGTGGAAGTCCTGGCGGCCCAACGGGAGTGGTCAAGCTTTGCGATCCTGACCAATGGCACTTTAATCGATATCGCCACGGCAGGTTTTTTCCGGCAGTGGGGCGTGAGTTTTGTGCAGGTGAGTATTGAAGGCAGCCGCGAGACCCACGACCAGATCCGCGGACCGGGCAGCTATGACAGCGCCGTCGCCGGCATCCAATCCCTGGTTGCAGCCGGCGTGCGGACGCTGATCGCTTTTACCGCCAATCGCGGTAACTTTCGCGGAATTCCCCGAGGTGGCACAACTGGGGCGGCAATTGAGGGTTTCACGGGTTTGGGCCGACCGCCTGGTTCCACTGGGCACGGGTTCCGACCTGCGCGAACAGGTCCTCACCGCGCAAGACACCCGTGAGTTTGTCGAAATCCTGCGGCAATCCCGAGATGCAGCCGGTAGCGACCGACCAACGGATACCCCGGTCACCATGCACCGCGCCCTTCAATTCCTGGCAGGCGGGGGATTTCCCTATCATTGCACGGCCGGGGATAGCCTCATTACGGTCATGCCCAACGGCGACCTCTATCCGTGTCGGCGCATGCCCATCCGAATCGGCAATCTGCGTCAAACCCCGCTAACGGACCTCTACCACAACGAAGTCCTGGTCGCACTGCGGGATCGAAGCCGCGTCAGCACCGGCTGCCAGGGTTGCCTGTATGCCCGCCTCTGCCGTGGTGGCCTGAGGTGTTTGGCCTACGCCCTGACCCGGGATCCCTTTCAGAAGGATCCGGGCTGCTGGCATTCCTTCCCATAAATGAGCCCGTACGCAGCCACGGCGGTTACCGGAGGTCGCCAGAGATCTTGCGCCAACTCATCTCCGCTGTAAGTTGCTCCTGCGTGATGCTAGCCTTTTGCCTCAAGTTCTGAATTCATCTTAGGGTGCACTCTTCATCATTAATACATGCCGCTATATAGATTAGACGATTCGTCAGTTGTTCCAGAATGAGTCTGCGAAGGGGACCAGATATCAAAAAGGCCGTTTCTCGCCCGGAAGCGGCCTTTTCTTGTTGGTGGGCAACGTTCGTATCTGCTAGTAAGAGGTTTTCGATAATTGGGCTAAACCGGTGGCAAGCACACCTCAACGGCTTTGACAACGAAGCTTGCAGTTTCTCTTCTTGCCACTGGTTGAGTAGTCGTTTCTTTACTCAGCTCCAGGAATCGCTGGATACCCTCCTTTTGGAGGAACACAAGAAAATCCTAATGACCAAGATATGGCTCACGCTACAATCACCGCTGGGCAAACGCCACTTCTCAGGATTGGGCGCCCGATAATGCGAGTGGTAGCAATCAATTTTTTCATCTTCGCCATATCGGCCGAACTCGCCTGCCTGCTTTGCGTCAGTTTTATGAATTGGCCCTCGAGTAGGCCCAGCTATCGACTCACCTACAATTTGTTCTGGGCCGATATCAATCCGGTATTCGGAGTGTGGCACCGCCCTAACGGCCACTTCCTGCACAAGGGCGGCTGCTACAGCGTCGAATACTACACAAATAGTTACGGCGCGCGCGATAGGGAAAAGGGACCAGCACTCTTCGCTGCCTCGCACGGTGGTATTAGGGGATTCGTTTGTTGAGGGCTTTGGGCTACAAGCCGAGAATCGGTTGAGCGACCTCCTCGAGGTGAAAACCGGCCGAGAGCATCTCAATTTCGGCGCGGGCGGTGATTTCGGACCACTCCAATATGCCTTACTCTACAAGACAATGGCTGCGTCTTTTGACCATGACATTGTCCTCGTCGGCATACTTCCGTACAACGATTTTCATGACATGTCACTTTCCTGGGGCAAAACGCACCACGTGGCGGCTATCCGCCCCTATTATTCATTTGACGGTGACGATGTCTCCATCACTTATGAAGGCCAGTTCAAACCCGAAGAAGGTATTGTGGGACCGTGTCGAGGCCTTTCTGCGTGCATACCTCGCCTCATACCACGTCGGCCAGTACATCTATTCGAGGATGTATTGGCACCTCCACGAACCCTATTCCGGCTATAATGACTACACGGAAACAGATCTCATGCTTCTCAAGAAGGCGCTTCTGGACATCATGAACACTGCCAAGGAACGCGGCGCAAAAACTGCGGTATTGCTTATTCCTCGCGCCAATGATTTCATGCGTTTCCATTCATCAGGCTCCAACCGTTTGGGGCCGGTGATGGAGAGTTGGGGACGGAGCCTCGGCATACCTGTTAAAGACCTCCTGCCAGAGATGCAGTGAGAAGTCTTATGGCGACTTTCGTCCCTATTTTCTCGAGTGCGACGGTCACTGGTCGAGTCATGGCAATGCTGTTGCCAGCGACATCATTGAGCGTTGGCTATATCCGCTGACCAAATGACACTTCTATGCGGAAACACTTCGAGTCGCACCTTCAATCTGGACTCTGATACCGACGATTCAATGGGAAGGGTGAGACGTGAAGCCCATGCAAAGCCTTTGAGTATTCGCAGGCAAAGGGGCTGCCCTCCACCCACTTTTTGCATACCGAAGCCTCTCAATGATTTCGCCCACCTCGCCAGTGGCGACGTTGTCGCAGTCGGAGGGGAAAACTGCAGTGCACGCGTTGAAACCTTGAATGGCGTCATCTGTACCATTCAATTCAATACGGTGGCGCATTGTCTGGAGAGGATGGCATGGATACAAGTGAAAATCGAAAGCCTGGTTTCAGCGGTGGTGTTTCGTTGAATCAAGCAAAAGACACCGGTATGGCCATCACCCTCTGCTGCCTGGTGTTTGGTTTATACGCCGGAAAAGACCGTGCCCTGTATGCGGCCGTGGTCTTCCTTCTGCTGAACATGATATGGCCCGCCGCCTATAAACCCGCGGGCAGATTATGGTTCGGGGTTTCACATGTCCTGGGCAACATGATGTCAAAGGTGCTGTTGTCGCTCATTTTCTTTCTAATCGTCACGCCCGTCGGCCTGATCCGTCGCCTGCTGGGCCATGACACGTTGCAGCTCAAGAAATGGAAAAAGGGCCACGAATCCGTATTCAAGACCAGGGATTTCATTGCCGGGTCTAAAGACCTTGAAGTGCCTTACTAGTAGAAGGAGCTCACATGGATTTTCTCATCGATCTGTGGGGATATCTCAAAACAAGAAAGAAATACTGGCTGCTGCCGGCCATTCTGGTGCTGCTGATATTCGGCGTGCTTATTGTCCTGACAAGCGGGACGGCCATTGCTCCCTTCATCTATACGCTGTTTTAAAGGAAAATCCCCCCCTGCCCCCCTTTACCAAAAGGGGGGCAGGGGGGGATTTCATGCTTCGTTGTGCCCGTCAGGGCATGGGGGTTAGCAAGGATACTGGATGCCTGGTATTATTCTGGGAATATCGGCATACTACCACGACAGCGCCGCCGCCGTGCTGGTGGAAGGCAAACTGGTTGCGGCGGCACAGGAAGAACGCTTCACCCGCAAGAAATACGACGCGTCCTTTCCCACCAACGCTGCCCGGTTTGTCCTGGAAGAAGTCGCCGTGGACCTGAACGATGTGTCCGTGGTGGCTTTTTATGACAAGCCCTACGTCAAATTCGAGAGACTCCTCGAGACGTACCACGCCTTTGCTCCCAAGGGTCTGAGCAGTTTCTGCTCGGCCATGCCGGTCTGGATCAAAGAGAAGCTCTTCATGAAACGTATGCTCCGCGAGGAGTTGTCGCATCTTGGCACGGGCAACCCTCGCCTTGTCTTTCCGGAGCATCATCTCTCGCACGCCGCCAGCGCGTTCTTCCCCTCGCCCTTCAAGGAAGCAGCCATCCTGACCATCGACGGCGTCGGTGAATGGGCCACGACCACCATTGGCTATGGGAAGGGCAAAGACATCACCATCTTGCGTCAGATGGACTTCCCGCACTCCCTTGGGCTCCTCTACTCGGCCTTCACCTACTACTGCGGTTTCAAGGTGAACAGCGGCGAATACAAGCTGATGGGGCTTGCACCCTACGGCAATCCAAACTCCCAACGGGTGCGAAGCTACCGGGAAACCATCCTGGAAAAGCTTGTGGATGTCCGGGACGATGGCTCCCTCCTGCTGAATATGGGCTTTTTCGATTTCGCCACCGGGTTGAAGATGTGCGCCGATGAGAAATGGGCTGAGCTGTTCGCCCTCCCAAGGCGCGAGCCCGAGGGGGAGATGACGCAACCCTACATGGACCTGGCTCTCGCCATCCAGCAGGTGACCGAAGAGGTGATCATGCGGATGGCGCAAACAGCCAGGAAACTCACGCAGTGCGAGTTCCTCACCATGGCGGGTGGCGTGGCCCTAAACTGCGTTGCCAACGGTAGACTTCTTAGGGAAAATCTCTTTAAGGACCTCTGGATCCAGCCCGCCGCGGGCGATGCCGGTGGAGCCCTGGGAGCCGCTCTGGCGGCCCATCACATTTGGATGGGGAAGGAAAGAGACGACGTCTCCGTCCCTGATCGCATGCAGGGAGCCTATTTGGGGCCGGAATACGGCGATGTGGATATCCAGCGGGTGGCCCGTAGGTTCGGTGCTCCCTACGAATCCTTCGACGATTTCGATGAACTCTGCGACCTTGTTGCCGATCTGTTGGCGCAGGGCCATATCGTCGGCTGGTTTCAGGGCAGAATGGAGTACGGCCCGAGAGCCCTCGGGAACAGAAGCATTCTAGGAGACCCCAGGCGCCCGGAGATGCAGAAGAAGCTGAACCTCAACATCAAGTATCGCGAGGGGTTCCGGCCCTTCGCCCCTTCGGTTCTGGCCGAGGAGATCGGTGACTATTTCGACATCGATCGCCCCTCTCCCTATATGCTCCTGGTGGCACCGGTGAGAGAGGCCAAACGCAAGCCGATTCCCGAAGACTTTGATGACCTCGGCATGTATGAAAGGCTCTACTGCCTCCGCTCCGAGATCCCTGCCGTGACGCATGTGGACTTTTCAGCCCGGATACAAAGCGTCCATCGCGAGACCAATGAGCGCTACTGGCGATTGATCCGGGCCTTCAAGGATAAGACGGGGTGCGGCCTGGTCGTCAACACCAGCTTCAACGTGCGAGGAGAACCGATTGTCTGCACCCCGGAGGACGCCTACCGCTGCTTCATGGGAACGGAAATGGATCATCTCGTCATGGGACGCTTCCTGTTCCATAAGACGGACCAGCCCGCCTCCGGAGATCATCGGGACCGATCGGCACTCTTCGAGCTGGATTGAGGGGTCTATGCACTTTGCGAACCCCTCCTCGACCTTGCTCACAAACGGCTGGAGCGGGAAACCGGGTTGCTGTGCCACGATGAGAGTGCGCAGGAGTCTATCTGACTTTGCCGGTTCCCACTTCTGCTCATAGCCGAGGGCCAATAGCCTATGGTTCTCCTCAACTCGGGCGCCGCAAAGAAATCAATGGCGGCAAAGACATCTCGATTAAACCGCACCGGCCCTTCTGATATACGGAAGGCTTGGTGGTGGCTGCAACAACGAAATCATGATGGAGGGGGCAAATGGATAGAAACAATGGTTCGATGGTTTTTGGGTGCCGGGTCTTGGGACTTGCGTCCTGTGTCTCCCCCGTCTGTGGTCCGGCGGCTGGTATCGGGGGTCCGTGGATGTGAGTCTGAAAAGCGGCAGCGAAGTCGTTTGGCGAATTCGATCAAAAAATGGTATGAACGTCCCAAGAGCAGAAGACTTGGATTGGCGCTGGTTTTCCTGCGGCGGGGCCGCACTCCAAGTGAGGTTCTGCATCCCCATCCTGCGGAGTTCAGTCAAGCACTGATTCCATGATGAGGTTCATCAATCCATGAATATCCTGCGGATCATTTTAGCCATAT
Organism: uncultured delta proteobacterium; assembly: GCA_963828705.1. GTDB lineage: Bacteria > Desulfobacterota > Syntrophobacteria > Syntrophobacterales > Syntrophobacteraceae > CAWDJT01. The sequence continues at coordinate 10,376 of CAWHGA010000010.1, read as the reverse complement.
GGCTCGGGGGTTGGCTTATTTCAGCCGGTGTTTATGTCCGGAGTTCCATGAGAAGAGCGCGGATGGCCGGTACCTCATGGTCGCCCACGCGGAACCTGACTTCGATTACGGCTTTGGTACTCACCTGGCTGCCGTCTTTTATCCTCTATGTTTATGTCAGGGCCAAGGCCCGTTCCGGCGGCTGGTAGTCCAATCAGAGGTTCCACCGTTTGGTTCTGTGCCCCTGTTCTGTGCGGTTTTCCCACCTGATGATCGCTGTGAGCCATCACCGAGTAATTCGACATAGTGACCGCTGGCGGGGCCGGAGAGCCTACCGCTCAATAGCCCAAGCCGAAGGAGCAGTCCATGAGGTCAACCGATTCGCGAAGGCCAAGTCTGGAGTTCAAGAACCGACTGCACACCCTTCAAAATCGTTACTGGAAGGCCTTAAGGACCCGCTGTTGGCGCGCGAGACGCTCTTGGATGCTGTTTTTGCTGACGGCGGCGATGCCGTTGTGGACCGGTTGTGGTGCCGTGGGGCCCAATTTTCAGAAGCCGGCTGCACCGATAGCCAAGGAATGGATCGAGCAGAAGGACCCGCGGTTCAGGTCCGGAAACGCTGACTACGGCCAATGGTGGGCGACTTTTGACGATCCGGCGCTCAACTCCCTGATTGAGATGGCTTACCGGCAAAACCTATCCCTGCAAATAGCCGGCATCCGCATTCTGGAAGCCCGCGCCCAACTGGGTGTTGCCGTGGGCGGTCTGTTTCCCCAGACCCAGAAGATCACGGCCGCGCAGACGTACAATCAGAACAGCGAAAACGCTGCCAACACGGCAGGTACCGGCCAACTCATCTATCAGACCTTTAACGTCGGTATTACTGCCGCGTGGGAACTGGATCTGTGGGGCAAGTACCGCCGCGGCATCGAGTCGGCCGATGCAGCGCTGATCGCCACCATGGCCAGCTACGACGACGCGCTGGTGTCGCTGATGGGGGAAGTAGCGTCCACCTATATCCTGATCCGTATTTACCAGGAGCGGCTGCAGGTGGCGCGGGAAAACGTCGAGATTCAGAGAAGTTCCCTGCAGCTCACGGATGCCCGTTTCCGCAATGGTGCGGTGACGGAGCTGGACGTGCAGCAGGCCAGGAGCCTGCTCTACAGCACCGAGTCCCAGATCCCGACGCTGGAAATCGGATTGCGTCAGGCCCAGAACGCCCTCAGCATTCTGCTTGGCATGCCGCCGCGGGATCTTCAAGATCTTCTCGGAGGGGCCAACCCTATTCCCAACATATCCGTGGAAGTGGTGATTGGTATCCCGGCGGAATTGCTGCTACGCCGGCCGGATGTGCGCTATGCCGAGCTCCAGGCAGCAACCCAGTGTGCTCAGATTGGGGTGGCCAAGGCGGATCTTTTTCCGACGTGTCTCGTTGAGCGGGTCTTTTGGGTTCCTATCCAGCGACTCAACCCTGACCCGGACGGGTAGGAGCAGCTTTGCCGACCTGTTTACCTGGAAGAGTTTCACTATGGCCACGGGCCCTTCGATTGAGTGGCCGATTCTCAACTATGGACGGATCACCAACAACGTTCGCATCCAGGATGCGCGTTTCCAACAGGCCTTGGTGACCTATCAAAAAACTGTGCTGACCGCCGCCCGCGAGGCCGAGGACGCTATGGTGGCCTTCCTGCGGGCGCAGGACCAGGTGGCCGCTCTTACCCAAAGTGTTCAGGCCGCCAAACGTGCCGTTGATCTTTCCCTCATCCAGTATCGGGAAGGGGCGGTGGACTTTACCCGCGTGCTCAATGCGCAACAGACGCTGGTCCAACAGCAGGACCTCCTGGTTCAGAGCCGCGGGGCCATCCCCACCAATCTGATCGCTCTTTATAAAGCTCTGGGTGGTGGTTGGCAGCTTCGCCTTGGCAAGGACTTTGTGTCGGAAGAAACCCTTCAAGTCATGCGTTCCCGGACTAACTGGGGCAATCTGCTGCCGCCCCCGGGTCTCCCCGAATCGCTTGATCCACCCCCTCCCGCCGGCGAACGTCCACCCGTGCAGCGGCCGGATTGGTAAGAATTGCGGCTTGGATCCGGTCTGAAAATGTGCCTGACGCGTACTCTGAGAACGCAGAGTGATTACCGTCTCACTGTATATCGGTTCTCAGCCCTGCCCCAAGTAGGAATTCAGTCATTAGAAACTGTCCAGCAATAACCATTGCAGATGTCGCGTTTCATTGCATTCAACGCAACCTACGGTAGGTCGTGTTGAATGCAATGAAACGCGACACAAAACTAGGCCTTATGAGTATTTTCCTTCGGTCTGGCCAGCCCATTCACTGAGCCGCTGACAGGCCACGTAGAACACCGGTACAAACAAGACCGCGAGAAAGGTGGAAGCCAGCATCCCGCCGAAAACAGCTGTCCCCAGAGCCCGTCGGCTGGCGGCACCGGCTCCTGTTGCCCCCACCAGGGGATACACCCCCAGAATGAAGGCAAATGAGGTCATCAGAATGGGGCGGAAGCGCATCCGCGCCGCGGTGATGGCCGCTTCGTCGATGTCCTTGCCTTGTGCGCGCAGTCCCGAGCGAACTCCACAATGAGAATGGCATTCTTGCTGGCAAGCGCGATGAGCAGTACGATGCCGATCTGCGTATAGACATTGTTGTCCATGTGACGGATGGCCACGGCGACGGCGGCACCCAGCAGCGCCAGCGGCACCACCAGAATCACCGCCGCGGGATTCAGCCAGCTTTCATACTGGGCGCACAGCACCAGATACACCAGCAGCACCGCCAGCCCAAAGATCAGGAACGCTTCGCCGCCGACCTTTTTTTCCTGGTAGGACATGCCCGTCCAATCATATCCCATGGAGTTCGGCAGTTTCTGCGCAGCCATCTGTTCCACCAATCTGAGGGCCTCGCCGGAGCTGTAACCGCGGCGGCTTCGCCATTGACGGCTGCCGACGGATAGAGGTTGTAGCGGGTGATGACCTGGGGGCCGAAGGTGTCCTGCACGTCGACCAGGGTACTGAGAGGCACCATCTTGCCATCGTTGGTACGGACATCCAGCCCTCTAATATCGCGCCGCTTTGGCGCGGAATGCGGGATCGGCCTGGACGCGAACCTGGTAGGTGCGGCCGAATTTGTTGAAATCATTCACATAAGATGACCCGAGATAGGTCTGCAAAGTGCTGAATACACCATTGAGCGGGATGTTGAGGCTCTTGGCCTTCACCCGGTCGACGTCGGCGTAGAGCTGCGGGATACCGGCGCGGAAGGTGGTACTCAGGGAGCTAAGGCCGGTTTGGGTGTTGCCGTCACGCACCATCTCCGTGGCCAATTCCTGCAATTGAACCAAGCCGACGCCGCCGCGGTCTTCCAGCTGCATCTGGAAACCACCGGCAACCCCGACACCTTGGATGGCCGGGGGCGCGAAGGCGAACACCATCCCTTCCTGGACCGCGTAGAACTGCCGGCGGAGATTGGCCAGGATGGCATCCTGACTGAGGCTCGGGTCAGTGCGCTCCTCCCAATCCTTGAAGACGATGTAAAAGGCCGCCGCATTGGAAGCAACAGTCCCCTCCAGCAATGAATAGCCGCCGATGGTGAGCCAGTCGGCTACGCCCGGGGTGTTCTTAATGATGTTGTTGAGTTTTTTGGTGACTTCGCGGGTACGTTCCTGGGAAGCGGCGTCCGGGAGCTGGACGCCGGCCATCACATAGCCCTGATCTTCGGTGGGCAGAAAACCCGTGGGCAAGCGAGGAAACCCCAGAGCGTCAGGCCGATCAGATCCGGCAAAAACCGACGAGCATCATCAGACTATGTCGCACCATCCATCGCCACGATGCCGATGTAGAAACGTTCGAAATGGTCGTAACCGAAATTGAAACCACGGAAGAACCAACCGTGATGTTCCGGTGCCGGTCGAAGATAGGAGGCGCACTGAGCGGGTTTCAGCGTCATGGCGTTGATAGCGCTGATCACCGCGGTGGCGGCGATGGTCAAGGCGAACTGGCGGTAGAGCTGTCCGGTGATTCCGCCAAGGAAAGCCGTGGGCAGAAAGACGGCCATCAGCACCAGGGTGATGCCGATCACCGGGCCGGTGATTTCGGCCATCGCCCGAATGGTCGCTTCCTTGGCGCTCACCTTGTCCTTTTCGATGTGGTGGGCAGCATTCTCCACAATGACGATGGCGTCGTCCACGACGATACCAATGGCCAGTATCAGGCCAAACAGGGTCAGCATATTCACCGTGAAGCCGAGTGCGGCCATGGCGGCAAAAGCGCCAATGATGGTGACCGGAACGGTCGTGGCCGGCACCAGCACCGCCCGCCAATCCTGGAGAAAGACCAGAATGACGATGAGCACGAGAATGCCTGCCTCGATCAGGGTCTTGTAGACCTCGTGGATGGAGGCACTGACAAACTTGGTGGTGTCGAAGGGAATGGAGTACTCCAAGCCCTGGGCGGAAAGGACTTTTTGAGGTCCTCCATCTTCTGGCGAACCTTTTGGCGACATCGAGGGCATTGGCTCCCGGAAGCTGTGAGATGCCAATACCGGCGGCGGGTTTCCCATTTTTCTCGAAATATGTGTTGTAATCCTGGGCGCCGAGTTCCACCTGGGCCACATCCTTGACTCGGATGATGCGTGCGCCCACCTGCAGGTCAGCGGTTGGTCTTGAGGATGATGTCCTCGAACTGCCTGGACGTCGCTGAGCCGTCCCAGCGTCTTGATGGTGTATTGAAAGTTTTGTCCGGCTGGAGCGGGAGGTTGCCCGATTTGACCTGCTGCCACCTGAACATTTTGTTCCTGGATGGCATTGACCACATCCTGCGTGGTGAGGTTGTGCACCTTCAACTTTTCAGGGTTGAGCCACAAGCGCATGCTGTAGCTGGCGGCGCCATAGACATTGACGTCGCCAACTCCCTCGATACGGCTGAGTTCATCGCGGATGCTCAGCTGGCATAATTGCTGAGATATAGGTCATCGTATCGGTCGTCCGTGCGAGGTCAGGTTGACAAACAAAACAATTGCCGTGGACTGTTTCTTGACGGTGACTCCTTGTCGCGTCACATCTTGAGGCAGGAGCGGTTCGGCCATGGCAACCCGGTTCTGCACCAGCACCTGAGCCATATTCAGATTGGTGCCGACATCAAAAGTAACCGTCAAGGAATAGGATCCGTCATTTGCGGAGGTAGAAGACATGTAGAGCATGCCCTCCACCCCGTTGACCTGCTGTTCGATGGGGGCGGCCACGGTATCGGCCACGACTTGCGCGCTGGCGCCAGGGTAGACCGCCGAAACCTTGACGGTGGGAGGTGTGATCTGCGGAAACTGTTCCACCGGCAGCTTGACGAGAGCGACCGCACCGATGATCATGGTGATGATGGCGATCACATTGGCGAAGATCGGTCGTTCAATAAAGAAGCGTGAAAACATGGCTGGGCTTGCTCCCACTCAAGGCTTGGCTGGCAACTTGATCGCTGGTCTATGACCCTTAGCCAACTACTGGCCAGTTGGTGTTTGCTTTCCTGGTTCTTCCCGGGTTGGGTTGACCTTGGCCCCCGCCCGGGCGCGTTGAATCCCATTGACCACCACCCATTCATCGGGTTTCAGACCTTCTTCAATCACCTTCATGCCGTCTTCAGACGCACCGACCTTCACTGGTCGCTGCTCCACGACATTGTCCTGATTGACCACGAGAACATATTGTCCTCGCTGGTCGACCCCCAAGGCGCGCTCCGTCACCAGCAGGGCAAGGTCCTTTTTGCCGGTAGGAAAGCGGATGCGAACAAACAGCCCAGGTACGATACTGTGAGGGAGGGGGTTGGGAAAAACCCCGCGGAGAAGCATGGTTCCGGTACTCTGATCAAGGCCGAGATCGGCGAAATCCATCTTGCCTTCATGGGGGTGGCCGGATTCGTTTGACAAACCCAAATAGACAGGAGGTTCCCACTTTTTCGGCGGCGGGCCCTCCTTTCGATAGTTCTTCATCAGAGTCAGGAGATCGCGTTCGTTGAGGGCAAAGTAGGCATAGATGGGGTCGTATTGCTTGATGGTGTTGAGCAGAGTGGATTCGCCGGCACCGACCAAATTGCCGACGTCCACAAGGTGTCGCCCGATCCGTCCAGTGATCGGCGCATAAATGGTCGTATAACTCAAGTTGATCTGAGCCGTTTTGAGGGACGCTTCGGCCATGCCGACGTCGGCTTTGGCGGAGTCCCGAGAAGCTTTCGAGTTGTCGAGGTCGCGCTGGGAGGCCGCGTTTTCCTTGATGAGACGCAGGTTACGCTGGTAGTCGATCTCGTTTTTGTCGAGCTGGGCCTTCTTGCTGGCCAGATCGGCGATCGCCTTGTCCACCGCGGCCTGGTAGCTGCCGGACTCGATCGTGTAAAGCAGGTCCCCCTTGTTAACCGCGCTGCCTTCCGTGAAATGGACGCTTTCCAGAAAACCCTGGGCACGAGCTCGAATATCCACTGAAGCGACGGCCTGAGTCGTTCCGGTAAAATCCAGGGAATCAACGACCGATTTCTGCACCGGATGACTGACCGTCACGGGCGGTGGTGGCGGGGCTACATATTGGTTCTTGCGTTCACAGCCAACGGGCAGGCTCACCAGCGCGAGCACCACTAAAAGGAAGGTCGGTTTATGAGAGGCTAAGAATCGCAATTTGCCATTCCTTTCTACTCAACGTGACCAACAAGTAACCTGACGAGGAGGTGGCTTCCCTACAGACAAATTCATTTGCGAATGCCGGGTAATGGCAGTTCGTCTTCCAGGAAGGAGAAGCTGACACACCATCTAAGAAGATGGATCCCCACCACCGAAGGGCGCGGACACACAATGGCGTGTCATTTCCCACGCGGGCGTGCGGCATCATTCTGCCCCCCCACCTTGAGCGGGGTTCACGTCGATGGTGAGCAAATTCCTAAATATTTTGGCTTCCGCTCACCGGAAGTCCATGGGACGATTTCCTTGCGACGGACAGTGAACGACACGCAATCCGCAGTATGGAACAGAGAACGAGACGGTTCCCAACCAGCGCGGATGGATCTGGCCGCACCGCTGCCGTTCCCTATCCTAACCTATTTCTCTACACCATTGCAAAGACCGCACGCAAGCGCTTTGGTGGCCCCCTGAAGATGATTGTCGTGGGTTGGGCTACAACGGAGTGGTGAGCCCGCCTCACCATGGAGTCATACGCTTTGGCGGGCGGGCGCGGAGGCAAGCCGTGCCGGTTGAGCACCGTCCATGCTGACGGCTGAGCTCGGCCCGAAAACGCGGGGGTTTTGCACAAGGTGCAATGTCTCTCCCTGAGTCGTTCCATGGCCCGCTGGGGGCGGGGAAACGTTTCCCGCCCCCAGTTGATAGCGGCCACATGGGAGTGGTTCAGGTTTCGGCGGTCAACTACCGCGATTACAGTACTGAACCGTGTGGACAACTCCTGCCTGGTTTCTACGTGAACAAGTTGATCTTGCAGTCGCGGGCGTGTTTCATAAATTCCTCGGCATTTTGGATTTCCACCCCTTCGATCAAATCGTCAGCCGACAGCTCCATCATGTCCATGGTCATCCTGCAGGCCACCAGTTTGACACCCTCCAGTTGAGCCACTTCCATCAACTCTTCAATGGTGGGAATCGCAGCCTTATCGATCTTCTTTTTCATCATCCAGGTGGCGAACAACGACATCCCGGGAATGGCTCCCATCGGGCCGCTGGGCACGAATTTCACCTTTCTGGCACCACCCTTGCGGACCACATTGATCCCCATGAAGGTGTAAAAAATGGATGCCTCCATGCCGAGGCGTCGGGCATTGATGGCCAGGATGAGAGACGGATACACCCCGTCGATGGTATCCCTGCTGCAGATGAAATTGCCTGAGTCCTGCTGACATTCCGGACTGAACCTGGGCGCTCATCATTTCGATTTGTTCCGGCGTCAGTTGTGACATGATTTCTATCTCCTTGTTCAGTGGATGTGGCTGTTAGCAGCCGTTTGACCGTTGTCTAATGGGGGTTCCTGCTACCGGGGTCAAGGTGAACCGGCCGGCTTTCTTCGGCGACGCTGCTACCCGGTTGCTGCTGTTGCACTTCATAATTGTTCTGCCCGCGTATACATTGGATTACCTTGATGGCGCCCGGATTGGCGATGGAGTAGTAAATCTGGTTGCCCTGACGACGGGCGGCAACCACTCCCCGGGACTTGAGAATGTTTAGCTGCTGTGAGGTGTAGGACTGCTGCGTCCCCAGGCAGGTGAGCAACTCGGTAACGGTCATTTCTCCTGGTTCCAGCAATTCCACGATGCGCAGCCGCACCGGATGGGCCACCGCTTTGAGCACCGCGGCAGCTTCTTCCAGCCGGGCCAGATCGGTGAGGGTGCAACCTTCGGATATCGCCATAGCAACATTGCTCCTTTCATATATATCGAATTTGTAATAGTAGAATATTACAATATACTGATGTTGTCAAGGGGTGGAGTCGGTCTTTTTGCGGTTGGGTTTGGCCGCTATGTTGCAAGCTTGGAGTTGACGGTCCATCGTGGCTCGGCAGATTGACCTGTTGATTGTCCTTGACACGAGCGGCGTCTTCTGTTTCAAAGGAGGCGCTTTCTCGAACATGAGTTCGTCACCATCCCGGAACGCGGTGCAAATCCGCGGCGGTCCCGCCGCTGTGATCGGGGATGAAATCCTGCCTGGAGCAATGGTTCGGTCACTTGGGAGGTTTACCTTCCAGGGAAGGCCGCAGGGTTTCAGATGATCCGAGAGCCAGAAGACCTGGTGAAGAACGGAATAGAGTAAATCCTACGGGGTACTGATGGCAAAAGGACCCGGAAAGGCTGCGCAAGCAGCTTTTCCGGGTTTTTTTATGGAGCCCACACACAACTCACAGCAAGGAGAACACTATGCAGAAAACCACTAAAATCATTTCCTATCGTCGTCGCTGTAACCTGAAGGGCCAGGGCACCGGTCTTTCTCATTACATTCTCATCACCCCCAAATCCGCCAAGAAATAACAAGAGCTGCCTATGAACACTGCAAGCAATACGTTCCCCGAGTGGTTGTCGACCCCAGGCAAGTATGCCAACAGCGGTTTCGGACCGCAGTTTGCGGTACTCGAAATCGGTCTTCCCGATCAGGTGGCGGTGGTGGAACCAGACAGTGCCTTTTGGGCTCTGGTTCAGCGTGACGCCCTGACGGAGGCCCTGGCCGGTGAATTGGTGGTGAGCTTTCGTGAGCGGGCCGCCGATTTTGCAGAGGAGATGAAGTATTTGCGCTTCGGGCTGAAACCTTCGGCCGCTTACTTCAATCCCACCGAGCGTTGCAATCTCAACTGTGATTATTGTTACCTTCCGGAGGATATGCGCCGTCAGGGTCATACCATGAGCGTCGCGGAACTCTGCGACCATCTGCAACGCCTGTTGGACTACTTCCGCGAAACCCTGCCGGCGGGCATGCGGCCGCAGGTCATTTTCCACGGCAGCGAACCGATGCTGGCCCGTGAAGCGGTCTTTGCGGGCATTGAGAAGTATCACCAGGATTTCCATTTTGGTGTGCAGACCAATGCCACCTTGCTGGATGAGGAGGCCATAGGTTTTCTCACCGATCATCAGGTGGGCATCGGTATTTCCCTGGATGGTCCCAATGCCGATGTGGCCGACAGCAACCGCAAGAACTGGCAGGGCAAGGGTGTTTCCTCCCAGGTCACGCGGGTGTTGGAGCGCCTCGTCGATTATCCGGCTTTCAACGTGATCACCACGGTGACCCGGGACAACGTCGAGACGCTGCCGCAGATGGTGGATTACTACCATGACCGCGGAGTGCGCGTGGTGATGTTCAACCCGGTGCGCTGCACCCGGCCCGGCGGACTGGCCGCCAAGCCGGACAACGACGCTCTGGGGCGCCATTTCTTTCAGGCCCTGGACCGCTGCTGGGAGCTCTACGAGCAAACCGGGCGGAAGCTGGTGGTCGCCAACTTCGCCAATGTTCTGGCGGGGGTGGCGGGTCCCACCGGGCGGCGCCTGATGTGTGACATCTCGCCTTGCGGCGGCGGCCGCTGCTTTTTTGCGGTGTCCGCACTCGGGGACGTGTTCCCGTGCAGCGAGTTCATCGGCTTCCCTGAAAGCAAGGGCGGAAACCTTCAGCAACAGCCTCTGGCCACCATCTTACAAAGCGAGCCTTTTCAGGAAGTGACCACGCGTAAGGCGGAAGATTTCATGCCGTGTGGCGGGTGCGCCATTCGGCACTTCTGCGGTGCGCCCTGTCCAGCGGAGATCAAGGCGCTAGCCGGCACCCTGCAGGCCCCCAGTCCCTACTGTGGGTTCTACGAGGAGCAGGTGCGCTACGCTTTCCGGGTCATTGCCCAAGGACGTGAAGAAGCTTACCTGTGGGATGAGTGGCAGGA
>CAWHGA010000009.1:0-12788 GCA_963828705.1 uncultured delta proteobacterium | reverse complement strand
GGCGGGTTGCATCCCCGCCTTTGTTGTGGGTCTTCCCTCTCGGCGGGGTCTCAACGCCGCCCTACGGTTTCATGTCCCTGTGAGCCAAAGGGGCGATTGTGGATGAAGCACCATTCATATTGATTCGGTTCTGTGACAATCCCGTGCTTAAGGGGATTGGAGCGGATGTATTCAAGGTGATGAAAGAAATCATCCTCATCGCGGATGCGATGATCCAGAAACCGTGCCTGCCAGATAGTAGATCTCTTCATCTGCAGATCCCGCAAAACATTATTCTTGACTGCTCCCACAACCTCTTCGATCACCACTGGGGTAACGCGGGGTTGCATCCCCGCCTCGGCTGCGTTTCGGATGCCGGGACGAATCAAAGCATGCCAATGATCCGGCAATATCACCAGAGCAGCCAATCTGAAGGGGTGGTAACGGTGCGCTTCGTGGAAGGCGCTCTGCAAAATCTTGCAGGCCGGTTCATCGGCAAACACCGGCTGACGCCGAACAGTCACCACGGTCACGAAATACCAGAGCCCGGACCCATCCCATCGTTCGGGTATGCGCGCCATGAGCAACCCCATAATCAACATCGGCGGGGACGCAACCCCGCCCTACCGTGTTGAAGGCGATTTTCTGTCCACCACGGCCAGGTGTTCCGGTGCGGAGGCGTCCAACGTCGCAATCTTTCGGGCGTAGAGAGCCGATCCCCGGCATAGCGCTGAACCCGTGGGCAAAAATGCTCAGCAAGAACGGTCGCCATTACTGCCAGCCTGATCGTTGATTCTCCCGGCAGATGCGATTCCTGCTCCAAATACACCAGACCCAGCACGATGGAAGCCAGCCCGCGGGGGCCAAACCAGCCCATGAAAACCACCGTGGCCGCGCTCAGGCGCGTTCCGATGAGGGAAATCGCCACCGGGAGCATCCTCACCACCGTCAGACTGATAGCGGCATACACCAGGAGGGGCATGCTGAATCTCTTCCATGCAAGAGCGACCAGCATACCGAACAGAAAGAACACAAAGAAATCGAGCAGCCGTCCCCAACCCTCGGTGAACTCGAGGCTCTCTTCCGCGGCCTCGCGGAAACCCACCTGGACGGCAATGCCGGCGACGTAGCCGGAGATGAACATGCTGCCGCCGACAGGTTCGCTTCCCATCACGCACAGCAGCGGCAAAGCCACCAGTCCCAGTTGCTGTGAAGACTCGGCCATCCACCCTTTGCGTTTGGCCAGTCCCAGCAGCCACCCTCCCGCCAGACCAATCACCACACCGACCAAGGCGCCGAAGCCGAGTTGCTCCACGACGAATCGCGTCAACACCGCTCCCGCCCCCTTGGTTCCAACCTGGGCCAAGGCGATGAAGAGCATGAGGAACGGGACCGATAACCCATCGTTGAGTCCGGCTTCCACGCTTAGGGCCTGGCGAATGCGCACCGGCACCCGCGGGCTGTTCACCACCACCTCGCCGAGGCCGGCGTCGGTCGGGGCCAGGATGGCGGCAAGGATGCCCACTTCCCAAATGGACAACTGAGGGAAGACGATGGCTGCCCCAATCGCGCCAAGCAGGATGGTCGGCAGCATGCCAATGCCCAGCAACCGGATGGGCAAGTTCTCGTTGCTCTTCAGAACCTGAAGATTGATTCGGGTGGCATCGACGAAGAGAGTCAGCACCAGGCCAACTTCGGCGATCAGGAGAAATGCTTTTCGGTCCGCTTCCAGTTCTCGCAGCACCGGCACGCAGAGGATGAGCAGGACCCCGGCCGCGGTGAACACGATCGGCGCCGTGAGGATGGTGTGCTCCAGCCGCCTGGATACCAGGCTATACAGGAAGACCAGAACAACAAAGACGGCGATGATGATCATGGCTCGCTCCTGCGGTGATGCGAATGCCGAAGGTCCGAGAGTTTCTTCTCAAGGACATCGAGGTCGAGAGGTTTCAGCATGTGTCCGCTAAAGCCACGCTCCTTCGCCATGTCCGCGCTCAGGTCGAATTCGCTGGCAGTGATAGCGAGAATCGGTGTGAATTGTCCAATGCCCGCTTCGATACGCCGGATTTCCGCCGTCAATTGATAGCCGTCCATTTCCGGCATCTCAATGTCCGTGAGGATAAGATCGTAATTGCCGGAGCGATACTTCTCGAGGGCTTCCCTGCCGTCGGAAGCTGCATCCACCAGATAGCCGCTCGATGTCAGCTGGCTAAACATGATCTCCTGGTTGATGGGGTTGTCTTCCGCCAGCAGCACCTTTTTCACACGCCCCACCCCATCCGAAGGAGCAGCACTTGGCGCGCCCCTAAGCATCTCCCGTTCCTCTTCGTAGTCGGCAAAGGTGAGGGCAATGTTACGAAACACGGCTTCCAAATGTAAGAAGGCCTCCACCACATCAGGGTCGAAATGGCTGCCTTTGCCTTCCTCAATAATTTGCACGGCCTTCTCATGGGGCATGGGGGGCTTGTAGACCCTCTTGCTGATCAAAGCGTCATACACGTCTGCCACCGCCATCAGGCGACCGGAGAGGGGTATGTCGTCCCCTTTCAAGCCCTGAGGATATCCCGAACCATCCCATTTTTCCTGATGCGTATGGGCGATCTCCCGAGCGTGATGCAAGAAGGTGCTCTTGCCCAATTTCTGCTCGGTGATTCGCAATGCTTCATGGCCGTATTGGGTGTGTCTTTTCATTTGTTCAAATTCGTCATCGGTAAGGCGCCCTTCTTTGAGCAGGACATTATCGCGCACTCCGACTTTGCCGATGTCGTGGAGCGGTGCAGATAGATAAAGCATCTCTATGGTTGGCGTCATCCAGTACGGTGCAAAATCGGGGATGGTTCTTGAGATTCACGGCCAGGGCTTTGACGTAGTTCTGAGTGCGCTTGATGTGGCCGCCGGTTTCGGGATCGCGGCATTCGGCCAGGGTTGCCAGGCTTTCTATCATAACCGCCTGGGTCAACTGAAGCTCCCGTGTTCTGAGCCTGACCATCTCTTCCAGATGATTTTGGTAACGTTTAAGTTCCAGATGGTTGCGGACACGGGCGCGAACCAGATCGGGGTGAATCGGCTTGGTGATGTAATCCACCGCCCCGAGGGCGAGTCCTTTGGCTTCATCTGCGGCATCGGCCAGCGCGGTCAAAAACAATACCGGGATATGACGGGTGGCTTCATCGTCCTTTAAGCGCCGACACACCTCGTAGCCGTCCATTTCCGGCATCATGATGTCCAACAGGATCAAATCCGGACGAGCTTTCTCGACGATCGCGAGTGCGCTCACGCCGTTCTTGGCCACCAGTATCTTGCAGCCGAGTCCTTCGAGGGACTCGCGCAGTACCTGCAGGTTGGCGGTATTGTCGTCAACCAGCAGGATTTTGGCCCCTGCCGCTGACGTTTCGATCGCTGGATCCGTGTCTGTCGTCATCTAAGAGTGCTCCAAAAGGTGATGGCTTGGTAAAAAGGCGCTACCCCGGCATCTTTTCCAGGTCATGGGCCAACTCGAGGATGCCGTCGAAATCAAAATCGTCCGCCAGTTGGGCGATTCTGGTCTGGTATGGGAGCAAAGTCCCGGGAGCGGGAGGCCATCTCTTCGGCAATGGCTGTCAGACCTGACACATCCCCCATTTCGGCGGCCTCACGCAAGCGTCCGGCAGCCTCTTTGGCCAGATCGGGCGGCAGTCCCCCGGTTGGTTCAGCCGATGGAGCGGGGCTCGGTTTGCCTTCCACGGGCTGCAAAGATTGGGCAGCTTGGAGCGCCTGATCCAGCATCGTCTCGAAGGCGGCGAAGATTTCTTCGAGCTTCTCCGGTGAAGGCGGATTGCTCTCGTCCGCATGTTTGACCAGCTTCTCCAGTTCCGCGGCCGCGGCCTGCAGTTGAATGCGCCGCCAGGTTGCCGGCCAGTCCCTTGATGTCGTGAATCAAGCCGTGCGCTCCATCATAGTCATTGATATCAAGCATACGGCGGATGTCACTCGGCTCTCTGGGTGTACTTGGCAGCAAAACTCAACAGCAACTTTCGGTAAAGGGCTTGGTTGCCCCGCAGGCGCTGCAACCCTTGGGCAAGGTCAAATCCATCCAGAGCAGCTGGGAACGGCTGCGCTTCCGGGGATGTCGGGACAGCATCGGCATGGAGCTTCGGTGGCAGCTCTCTGGCGGAATCGCCTTCCGGCACCTGCTCTTCCCTGAGCCAGGGCTTTCCCGAGCGGCAATCCATCTTGCCAGGGTTGCAAAGAGCTGGTTCGGGTCGATGGGTTTGGTGACATGATCGTTCATGCCGGCCGCGGTGCTCTTCTCCTGGTCGCCCGCCATGGCATGGGCGGTCATGGCGATGATGGGCAGGTCCTTGAACCGCGGGTCGCGGCGGATGGTCCGGGTTGCGGTGTAACCGTCCATCACCGGCATCTGCACATCCATCAGCACGGCATCGAAGCGATTCGCCTGAACCGCATCCACAGCCTCCCGGCCGTTGTTCGCCAGGGACACGATCAAGGCCCGCGTCGGTAAGGATTTCCATCGCCACCTGCTGGTTGATCTCGTTGTCTTCCACGAGCAGCACCCGGGCGCCTTCGAGGCCCTTCAGCAGTTCCAGACGCCTGTCCTTTGCTATCGACTGGACGCAGTTCCTTCGGGGCGTCCTTTGCCAGCGCCTGGATGATGGTATCGAACATCACCGATGGGCTTACCGGTTTGATCAGGAAGCCATCCAGCCCGGCCGTCTCCGCCTGCCACATGATTTCTTCCCGTCCGTAGGCGGTTACCAGAATGATGGCCGGCACCCGGGTCAGTCTTGGATCATGCTTGATCCGTCTCGAGGCCTCGATGCCGTCAATACCCGGCATTTTCCAATCCATGACCACCAGGTCGTAGGTCCGGTCCCCGATGGACTTCTCGATCTCCTCCAGCCCTTCTTCGCCGGAAGCCGCCAGGGTGACGTCGAAGGAGAAAGACTCCAGCATCTCCTGGAAAATTTCCCGTGATGTCGGGTTGTCATCCACAACCAGCACCTTGATGCCTCTCAGATCGGGTGGAGGAACATGTCGGGCCCTGCCTTCTTCCCGGCCGATGCCGAAAAGGGCGGTAAAGAAGAAGGTGCTGCCGACGCCGGGCGTGCTCTCCACCCAGATCTTGCCGCCCATCATCTCCACCAGATCGCTTGCTGATGGTAAGACCCAAACCGGTCCCGCCATATTTGCGGGTGATGGAGCTATCTGCCTGGCTGAAGGAGGTAAACAACCGTGCAGTCTGCTCCTCGGTCAGGCCGATGCCGGTATCCCGCACCGCGAATTTGACTTCCACGGTCTTTTCCCCCAAGCTGACCAGTTCCGCGGAAACCACGATTTCGCCGTGTTCGGTGAACTTGATGGCGTTGTTGGCCAGGTTGACGAGAACCTGCCCCAACCGCAGGGGATCTCCCACCAGTGCGCGGGGCACATTGGAGGCTGTGCTGAATAGAACCTCGACACCTTCCTTTTCCTGGGCCTTGACCGTCACCAGGGTGGCCAGGTTGTCCAGGACTTCATCCAGATTGAAGGCGATTGACTCCATATCCAGCTTACCGGCCTCGATCTTGGAAAAGTCCAAAATGTCGTTGATGATGCCCAGAAGGGAGTTGGCGGAAAGGTGGATCTTGTTGAGGTAGTCTTTCTGCTTCGGCGTCAGGTCCGTCTTGAGCGCCAGATGCGTCATGCCCAGGATGGCGTTCATGGGCGTGCGGATCTCGTGGCTCATGTTGGCCAGGAAATCACCTTTTGCCCGGGTAGCGGACTCTGCCTTGTCCCGGGCTACGATGAGTTCCTCCTCCATCTTCTTGCGGTCAGTGATATCGGTGACCATGGCGAAGGAGCCGGTCTTTGCTCCGTCTTTGTCGTAAAAAGGGGTTGCGTTGAACAGGCAGGGCACATTCGAACCGTCGGCCAGGCTGAGCGCGACCTCGTAGGCGCCGGTTTCACCCTTGGCCCTGCGCCTCAGCTGCTCCTGCATGATCGCAAGGTTTTCCTCATCGAGGAACTCGAATACCGTCTTGCCCACCACTTCCTCTTGGGATCTTCCCAAAATCGCACACATGGCCGGGTTGACAGCCAGGGTCCGGGCGTCGTTGTCCACCCCCCAAAAACCTTCATTGGAAGTGGTCAGGATGGTCCTGAGGCGGTCTTCTCTCTCCTGCAGGGCCTCGGAGGCCTTCTTGCGTTCGGTGATGTCGCGGAACACCACCACGGAGCCAACGACCACGTCGCCTTTGCGCATCGGCACACTGGTGTAGGCCACGTGAAACGAGGAGCCGTCCTTGCGCCATAGCACCTCGTCCTCACAATAACTGGTCGTGCCTTGCGCAAAGGACTGATACATCGGGCAATCCTTCTGTTCGTAGGGGGTCCCGTCAGGATGCGAATGATGGATCAGGTCATGCACCGATTGGCCGAGGATCTCTTCGAGGGCGTAACCCAGCATTTTCAGTCCGGCTTCATTGACAAAGGTGCATCGGCCTTCCGCATCGGTGCCGAAGATCCCTTCTCCCACCGATTGCAGGACGAGGCGGCTGCGGTACTCGCTCTCACGGACCGCCTCCTCGATCTTCTTTTGCTCAGAGATATCTACGAAACTATCTAAGAGATGTATTTTACCACCGAGATTTACTGGCGACACGGTCTTGAGAATCGGTATTTGTTTGCCGGCAGCAGTAATCAGTATTCGCTCGGCATTGACAATCTTCTCATCCTTGTCAAGCACCGGGCAATCATTGACTGCCTCAGGACAAATGAATTGATGACAGGTGCGACCGATGATTTCTTCACGGGTCAAACCAATCATTTGCGCTGCAACTGGATTGACGTCAGCAATGGTGCGCGTTTCCGGGTCAATAATGACAACCCCGGTGTTTATGGTTTCCAGAATCGTCTGAACGCGCTTTTCACTTTCCTTGAGCGCAGCTTCGGCTTTCTTTCTTTCCGTGATGTCTCGCACCGTACCCACCGCGAACCACTCGTCTTCCACCTGGAAGGGGGACAGGTTGACCTCAACCGGAAAAGCCTCGCCCGTCCGGTTGATGGCGGTGGTCTCCAGCGCAGTGCCGAACAAGACGCCTTGCCCGCTAGCAGCGAATTGCCTCATCCCCGCCTGGGCCTTCTCCCTGGCCTCTTCTGGAACTGCCATTTGGTGGAAATCCATGCCCATGGCCTCTGCGGCGGTGTAGCCAAAAAGACTCTCCGCCGCCTGGTTCCAGAAAAGCACCTTGCCCCGGCCATCGATCATTACCAGGGCATCCACCACCGCCTGGCTCATGGCCTTGATCTTGCCTTCGCTGCGCTCCCGTTCCCGGATGGCTCTTCCCAGGCGCCGATTCCACACCAGAACGAAGGCGATGATGGCCAGCAGGGCGGCACCAACCGGTCCGACAATCCTCCAATTGATGCCTGCCTCATACCTAAGGGCCAGCCACTGGTTTTTGATTTCCAGTTGTTCCTGGTCCGTTATGCTGTCCAGGGCTTTGTCCAGGGCCGAAGCCAGCAAAGGCCAGTCTTTCCTGACCCCAATTGCCAAATCATGGGTGTAGGGGGTCGAGGCGGCGATCCTCAGGTTCGTGAGTCCCACTGTCTCGATGGTGTAGGCGACGGCGCCAAGATTGTCGACATAGGCGTCGCATTTTCCCGTGGCGAGAGCGCGCAGGCCGGTCTCGATGTCAGGATAAGGGACCAGGGACAACTCCGGATGGTCGCTTTGCAGGTTGGCCTCGACGATCTGGCCTTTATTCACCCCCACCTTTATCCCGCGGAGATCACCGAGTCCTCCGGCCAGGCGATCCTTACGAGTAACAATCACCGACGGGAAAGTGGTGTACGGTTTGGTGAAGATCAGAAACTCTTCCCGTGCCGCTGACGGTGTCACTTTAGGAATGACATCGATTTTGCCGACCTTGACCTTTTCCATGGCCTCGGTCCATTTCATCTCTTTCTGTGGAACAACGGCGATGCCAAGCCGCTTGGCGGCAGCCGCGATGAACTCGGCACTGATTCCGGTATAGTCCCCTTTTTCGTCGAGATATTCGAAGGGCGGCCGAGCGACGTCCACACCCAGGCGCAACTGCTTGCCGGCGAGAAAAGCACGTTCCTCTGCAGTTAAGTCGACATGGACGTCCCTGGTTTTGTCTTGCGCCATGACCGGCAAGGCCGAAAAGACAGAGCAGAAAAACATCAGGGTAATCAGGAGAATCCGTTTTGCATTCATGATCAGCACCATATCACCTGTAACCTTCAATTGAAGCTTCTATACTCGTTAAAGATTGGAAGTTGCCTTTTTCTCCTGGGGATGCTTGAGTCATAACCCTTCCTGGATTCCTGCCTTCGCAGGAATGACGACCAGGTAGGACCCTTTTCCGACGTCATGCCCGCGAAGGCAGGAATTCAGAGATCTGATCAAAACTGAGGATTCAATCCTTAACGGGTATAGGTCAACACGTCTCGAAGGAGACCGCGAAGATATCGATGCTACTCAGCGATGATAATCAGCATCGCTTGATCGTCATCTGCCGGGCGAGCTCCGGCGAACCGTGTAAGATCATCCACGATCCACTTCAGGATTTCTGCAGGATCACCCGAGTCGGCAGTTTCAAGTTGCTGTAACAGGCGCTCGTCTCCGTAGAGTTCCAGCTGTTCGTTGAAGCGCTCGGTGACACCGTCGGTATAGAAGAGCAGCCGGTCGCCAGGTTCAAGCTGTATCTCAGTAACCGGAACCTGATGATATAGGTCCCATCCCATGGCAAACACGCCATCGCAGGGTACTTCCATGGCCTTCTTTTCGGAGGACCTATAGAGGATGGGGAGTGGGTGGCCGGCGCGGGCCATTCGAAGCGTTCGGCGGCGGGTGTCGTAAACACCGTAGATTGCCGTGACAAAGCTTTCCTTGTTCACTTTGCAGAGGTTTTCGTTGATGGTGGAGAGCAGCTGATCCGGTTCTTCCCGGCAGGTCGAACACGAACGAAACAGGGCGCAGGTCATGGCCATCATGACTGTTCCCGGGGCGCTGTGACCTTCCGCATCGGCCACCAGAATGGCCAGCCGGCCGTCCGGCAGCTCCGCGACATCGTAGTAATCGCCACCGGCATAACGGCTGGTTTCGTAGTATACTGCCAAATTCAACCCATCGACTTGCGGCAGTTGCTCGGGCAGGAGGTCCCTCTGGAGTTGCGCCACCACCTGCAGTTCGTGCTCCAGTTCATCTCTCTGCTTCTGGACCTCGCGGCCTAGCCGATGGATAATCAGGTGGGTGTTCACCCGAGCGATGACTTCCTCCGGCTGGAAGGGTTTGGCAACATAGTCCACCGCCCCCAGCTGCAGCCCGCGCACTTTGTCCGCGGTCTCATCCAATGCCGAAAGAAAAATGACGGGGATTTCCTCAGTGGCCGGGTCCGCTTTTAACCGTCGGCAGACCTCAAACCCATCGATTCCCGGCATCATGATATCGAGCAAAATGAGATCCGGCCGCGCTTTTTGCGCAATCGTCAAAGCCGCCTCGCCGTTTTTTGCGACCAACAGCTTGCACCCAAGGCCTTCCAGGGTCTGCAGAAGCACCTGAAGGTTGGCCGGTTGATCGTCAACCAGCAAGATGGATTCCATGGTCGTATCTGTTCCACTCACCAAACTTCCCCTCCTTGTCTGAGTCTCAGCAGTTGGCCCGCCTACATTAACCGATCGACCTGCCATGGTCCATATGGTCCGGCACACATCAACGTAGCCCGGGGTCCTGACTGCAGAGAATTACAGGGACATTGCTCTCATACGGGAAGAGGGTCAGGATACTCTTCCTGGGTGCCGATGCCGATGATTCTTGAGAAATGAGGATAAACAACAATCCTGGGGACAGAAATTCGGCTGATTTAGTTGTGCGACTCATGGGTCTCATAAGATGCTTGTTTCCAGGTGGGACCAGCGAAGCGCTCGTTTCAGCTCATTAACGTGCATAAACATAGATGATCTTAAAGGTCAAAACAATGAGAAGTATGGTGAGCTTTCTGACGGTCTTTCTTGCTTGTGGCCGGCAACGGTTCGATTTGGCGCAGTTGTTCCGTATGCCTGTCACCTCTTAATGGACATGGCAGGCGGGATTTTCCCCATTGGACCAAAATCCAATTGCACCCCGCCCGGAATCATGTTTTTGTTGTTGCGTGGTCGCATCGCCAAGAGGGCTAGAGGGTTCTGGGTAAGCCACCTATGGCTGACTGCTTGAGAATTGACATCCGGAACACATACGTAAAAAGCTGGAGATTTCAAACAAGGGCAGCCGGTGACCTTGGCGTCTCATACGCGCCCCGACTTCAGCAGGCAAATGACGCAGCTCCGACCTGCTTTGGTCTGCTCAGCGCGCATAGACCCGTACCGAACCGAAAGGGATCAGGGTTGATGGCCTGATAGCATTGCTGGGGACCGATCGGCGTTAAGGTCTCGACGCTTGTAACATAACGCTTTGAAGCACCACGGAGGGTTGCAAATGGAAGAAACCACAAGGTCACAAGCGGCAAGATTGGCGATTCGCAACTTCAGAATTGCGGCTGATGCTCTTCTACTGATGGGTCGTTTCAAAATGAACGGTCGCTCCGGTCAGGTTCTGCAGGATGCTCTGAGGACCCTCAGCCCGGAAATCTATGGAACCATGAACCACCCCAAGTGCATCGAACTGAAGGGGCTGGAATACGTCATGGACAGGCTGCCGCGGGGGATCGAAGAATGCAGCCGTGTCGTGATGACCTCGGAAGAAGATTTGGGAGACACTCCCTTTGTGATGCTGCAACCGCCAAAGCGCAGGAGAACATCTTATCGTATCAATGAGAGGGAAATGTGCTTTGTGGTAACATGCGGTTTTAGCGAGATATATGATATTCTGACGCATTTGACCTTCTTGTATATTGAGGCAAAGAATATTCACAGCAAAATGAGAGACCAGGAAGGGAATCTGACTACCGAATGGAAGGAACTAGAGAAATTCATGGAAACTGAGGATGAGCTTGATAACGAACATCTCAATCGCGCCATTTGGAATTTGAGCATCATTCTTGGGAGAACGTTTCACGAAACCAAAGAAAGCTATGAATACTTTGACAGATCCAAGAAGGAAACCAATGCCAGCAATGGTTTATTCAAGATTATTTATAACCTAGGGCACGGTATGGAGTCCATTGTTGACAAACAAGCTGATATTGAGGTTCAGTTCACACCGGACTTGAGCCACGTAATCCTGCATCAAGTGTATGGAAAGCGATGGTCTGCTAAAATTATAAAGAAGCTATTGGAGTTAAATTTAGAAGATCGTCCGTTACATATAATCAGTTCGAATCTACACAGTGTTGTTAATTTATTGTATGGATATTCATCAGTTGGAACTAGCATGGATAATAAATTAACTACTGATCTTTATACATTTGTACATGAACTTAAGAATAGAAGCAATGAAGTCAGAGAATATGCCAAGAACCATGGTTTTATTGAAGTCCTTGATAAAAGTGGTGCACATGTCGATTGTCAGATTATCGATACTGCCCTGCTGAATCTCGAAGAGATGCATCCCGATCTGCGAATCAACATGCAAGCTGTGAAAGAGAAGAAGCCGGTTATCCTCGTAATGGATTATGCTTTCGGAACGCAGGCTTTTGAGTTGATTGACTCGCTATTGCACCCTATGGTGATGGACGGTGAGGAAAAGAACCTGAACCTTTGCTCCATGTCGGTCATGGGGAAGGCGGGGACGCTGCGGGGCAAGAAGGGCGACATCATGCTAGCCACCGCCCACGTGCTCGAAGGTTCTGCGCACAACTACATTCTCGACAACGATCTAACCGAAGAAGACTTCGCGGGTTACCAGGACGTGTTTGTGGGTCCGGTGATCACGGTGCTCGGAACGTCTTTGCAGAACCGGGATGTGCTTGAGACCTTCGGAACCACCAGCTGGAAAGCCGTGGGGTTGGAAATGGAAGGCGGGCACTACCACCGTGCCATCAATGCAGCCATGATTCGCGGACACATCTCGAAGGATGTGAAGGTCCGATATGCCTATTATGCCTCGGATAATCCGCTCAAGAGCGGACAGACCCTGGCTTCGGGCAGCCTGGGGGTCGAAGGGGTCAGACCGACCTACATGATTACCAAGGCTATTCTGGAGAAGATCCTGTAGACTCACACCGCGCTTCCAGCCGCGGCGGATTCCAGATACCTCGCCACAGCCAGCTCCAGGTTGAAGATCATCCGCTCGCGCCCCAGGGCCTGGCCTAGCGAAGACCGCTGGACCGTGGCCAGGACCTCGGGGTTGAGTCCCACCAGCACCGGCAGACCAGCAATGGTTGCGTAGGCCATCGCCTTCGGACTGACCACTGCGGCAGTGGTCAGGCCGGCGATTACGTCCAGCCGCAACCATTCCTTGCGGTACCCCAGGATCCAATCCAGGATCGGGAGGGTGCTGTGGCCTTGCCGGTTCGTCAACATGGTGCTCACAGTCTTTTCTCACAAACCAAATGACGGAAGGTGGTCTGTTACGCCTCTGGGATCTGGCGAGGATGAGTCACGTGCTCACGACTCAAAATGTCGTCCAGACCTTCTTTGGAAACCCAGCCTTTCTTCAAACCCAAATCAAGCGATTAGCCTCTAGGTATTAGCGATTAGCTATTGGATTTCAGACAGTTGCATGCGCTACCAACCACCATGCGGGTAAGCATCAAAAACATGTGATGCCTCAGAATCATTAGGCTAATACCTAACGGCCAATACCTAATCGCTCAACTTGGGTCAAAGTGAGCTCATAGACGCTGCACCCTGTTCCCGCAGGGCTTACT
>CAWHGA010000008.1:0-29438 GCA_963828705.1 uncultured delta proteobacterium | reverse complement strand
AAGCGTGAGACGCTTGAGAAGGTGCAGAATAATTATCTTTCTTATGCCCGGAACGAGCCGTCGCGGTTTGTGATTGTGGATGCGATGCTTTCTCCGGAGATTGTGGCGGGTTTTGTCGCTAACGCGATCCGTGCTGAGTGGGCGGCGGGGAAGAAGAAGCGGAAGGGCTGGAAGAAGTGAAAATTTTCCAACGTTGTTCACGTTTTCTGGATAATTTTTGCATCAGACCCTGCTGAAAATTTTTTAATCGCGAAAAATGTGTTGTTAATTAGGGAGGCTATTGTAGGATAATTATCCTACAATTCGGGTGTACAACCTACTATTTTTCATGGTCTCCGGCGTGAGCGGTCCGGCTGATTAATCGGATCGCGATTGAAAAATTTCAAGCGGGGACTGAGGGTCGATTGAAAATATTTTTTCGGAGATCGATTTGTGATTGGAAAATGATTTTGATTAACGATGGGGGCTGATGCCCCCATACCCCGATTGCGATGATGGCCGCCGCCCCGAAGACCCTGACGGGTCTTCTCGAACCAGTTATCTCTGATGCGACGACTGATTCCCCGCAGGGGCGCCCCGTCGGGGGCGGCGTAACTGGAAACCACCGAGAACAGCGTTGAGATAGGGAATCACCTCACCAATGTCCTGGTCCAAATGGGCGATGCAGTGCACCGATTCGGCCTCGGGCCGACATTCGGGGCGAATGATTTCTTTCTGGTAACTCCTGAGCAGCATGGGACGCCTCCTTCCCTGTGGATCAAGGCCAGTGAGCAGGGAGCCCCCTAGCCGGGGAAATGGGGTGCGGATCACTGCCCGAGCCAGCCGCGCACTTCGGCCTTGGTGGGGACTTTACCCACCGACTTCACCACCCCGTCAATCACCACGGCCGGGGTGCTGAACACCCCATGTTTGGCGATTTCCACGATATCGGTCACATAATCCACCACCGCAGCGACATTGGCTTCCGCCACCGCTTCCTTCACCACTGCTTCGGTCTGATGACACTTCTTACAGCCAGGGCCTAAAACTTTGATGTTCATCGTTTCTCCTTTCTTGCCGAAGGTTCGGACCAGCTTTCGAATCAGCATATGAGCGTGCACGTCCTTCAGATCAGCACATTGAACAAATATCCGACAATGATGATACCGACCGCGACTACCGCGGTAAAAACCATGATGAGCCTCGGTTTAAGAACCTTGCGCAAAATGACCGTCTCAGGAAACGAAATGGCCACCACCGACATCATGAATGCCAGCACTGTTCCCATGGCCGCGCCCTTCTCAATAAGGGCGGATACTACCGGTATGATTCCGGCCGCGTTGGAGTAAATGGGGATGCCGATCAGCACCGCCACGGGCACCGACCACCAGGCTCCCTTGCCCATGATCGAAGCCAGATAACCTTCCGGCACGTAGCCATGAATGCCGGCCCCAACGGCAATGCCCACGATGACGTAGATCCAAACCTTGCCGACGATATCGCGCACGGCTTCGAAGCCGAAATGGATGCGATCGACGAAACTCTTCTGCTGCTCGTCGTAGACACCGCTCTCACCCACCTGAATTTTATAGACCCAATCCTCAAGGTGCTGTTCCATCTTCAAACGCCCAATCGTCCAACCGGCAAGCATGGCGATGATCAGTCCCGTGCTCAAATAGATGGCGGCGATTTTCCAGCCGAAGAGCCCGTAGAGCAGCACCAAAGCGATCTCATTGACCATCGGGGCGGAAATGAGAAAGGAAAACGTGACCCCAAGAGGCACGGAAGCGGTGAGAAACCCGATGAAAAGGGGAACCGCCGAGCAAGAGCAAAAGGGGGTCACAATACCGAGCAGCGCGGCCAATACATTTCCGACCGATTCACGCTTGCCGGCAAGGATCTGGCGGGTGCGATCCGGGGTGAAATAGGAGCGGATGATGCCCACTCCAAAGACCACCAGAACCAGAAGCATAAGGACCTTGGGTGTGTCGTAGACGAAGAACTCCACAGCGCTGGTAAGATGTTTGGTGTTTCCCAGGCTACACGAAGTGGCTCGATAGAAATTCCACAAGGTGGCGGGCAAACCAGCCGGCAAAGGGTGCCAGACTTTTATACACAAACCACCAGGCCACCAGCAGGGGAATCCCCAGCGCGATATATCTGGCAGTCATCATCCGATTGCTCGCAGGAACCTCCATCTCTACGGTCAGTGCCTCTTCATCGTTACCGGCACAACTACAGGCACAGGCTTTGCCTTCATTTGTTTCCATTGCCTACTCTCCTCAGGATGTTCCCACATCCAGAATGTCGTGTGCGGGCTGAAGCTCGCACGATTGCCGTATGATCAACAGAAGATCGTTTTCTTGCTATTTCTTGCCAAGCGACGGGCTGGCCTCGACCAACCACTTTTTGATTTTGTCTTTGTGGGGTACGCTTCCCACGGCCATGACCTTGCCATTGATCAGCAGGGCCGGAGAACCCATGACTCCATAACGGGCGATTTCTTTGATATCCGTTACGTGGTCCAGGCCCGCGGGCAACTGCAGTTCGGTGAGAAGCTCCATGATGGTCTGAGTCAAAGCATGACATTGCGGACAACCCATGCCCAGGACCTTGATGTCGAGTCCAGCCGCGGCGTCTTCGGTATAAGGTTGACCCAGGAATTTGCGGAATTCGCGGACGAAGGCTCGGCCGTAATCCTCTCGGACGTTTGCCGGGATGTAGTTGTCTTTGCTGAGACGTTCCACCATCACCGCGGCCACTTCCGCGTCGCTTTTGTCGGCGTAGGTTTCCGCCAGTTCTTCCATGAGCCTCTTGATGCCGATGATCCCAAAACCGTACTGTCCGATCCTGACCTGCGTGATGTCCTTGTCTGTCATGAGCTTGCTCTCCTGGTGCGGCGCCGCGCCGGTCCCTGTTGCCGTGGTTGCCCACAGGCCTAAGGAGTGGGTCCGTCATTTCTTGCAAATGTCTTCCCGCCGTATCGTCGAAAGGTTCCGCACCAGAGCGCCCACCTGCGGGTCGTCTTGCAGCCAGTGCTTCAGACTGCCCAGCAGGGTCGCGGCATAAGGCGAGTTGCTTCCGTCGGCGAGCGCATAGTTCACCCACAAACCGTTCTTGCTGTAGGTGACCAGACCGGCATCCTCGAGGATTTTCAAATGCTTGGACACCGTGGGCTGCGCCAGCCCCAAGGCGGTATGGATCTCACACACGCACAAGGATTTGTGCTGAAGCAACTTCACGATCTTGACCCGATTCGGGTCAGAAAGCGCTTTCATGACTCTGATGAAATCCTTCATGAAGATCTCCTGCTATTGAATTGGTAGATTAGTATATAGCTAATTGGCTATACATGGTCAAGAGGTTTTATGCGGCCGCCATGGAAGAAAGAATGGCGGCTGAAAATGGCTGAAAATAGTATCTTCTCATTAAGCGTGGGCAATGGTCACAGGCCCCAAACTTCCTGGATTCCCGCATGCGCGGGAATGACAACAGGTTACGCTATTCGTCATTCCCGCGCAGGCGGGAATCCAGTGTCTTTGGCCTCAACATATTGAGATGTTACTGAAAATATCTTATGTAATATGGATTCGAAAACTTATTGCGCGGGCTATCCGGGCGCTGTGTGGGGCTCTGTCCCAGGCGTATCCAGGCAAACTCATTGTATGCTGAATGCGGAATATGGATAATGAGAAACGGGCAAAGGAGTACATGCGGGCGTAAGTTATTTAACGTTTCGACCAGCATTGCGCCTGTTGTGTAGGGGCGACCGGCCGGTCGCCCCTACTGACTCCCGCCAAAAGGTAAGCGTAACAGAGAGCGCAGAGTTCGCGGAGGATATTGCAAGAGCTGACCCCAATGCCTCGTGTCATCGGAACAGCATATCCAGGTCAATGCAGGTCCATTCGAAATAGTCCGGTGCCTTGATCCACCAACGCTTCAGCTTCGAATCGGCGACAAATCGGCATATATTGTTTTTTCTCCCCCAACTGGGTCGCCAACTGCCAACTGCCAACTGCCAACTGCCTCCAACTGGGGTCGAACTAAGCCAACTGGGGTCGGACCAAGCTATCACATTGGAATTTCGTCATAAATGCGCCAAGGAAGGGCGTTTTCATGGCTTAGAGGGGCCTTTTCGCAACCAAAATGATCGCGATAAGATACCTGAGTCTCCCTCAGTTCATGGCCTGCCACGCTCGAAGTGATCTTCCTGCCGAAACCCCTGGCGCCAAGATCGGTCTTGACCTGCTCGATAAACGACAAACTGCCCACGGCGATGCTCTCAGACCATCGCCTGTCCCGGATCTTCTCTTCGCTTTTGAGAGCCTCTTCAACCCAACTTCGATGAGACAGGCTCAATTGTTCGCTGCCGCCGATGCCTAGCAACTGCATCAATGCCTTCCGGTCAATCAACCGGTATCGCTCTGGTGCGTTTTGAATCTCTCCGTAGCCGCTATGAGGCCACTCGGAGGGGTGCTTGACGACTCCTGCCCTGACCATATTCAAGTCCATGTAGACGATACACTGAACTAGGTGCAGATCTGTCTGCACTGCCGTAGCATGATAGCGGTCTTCCCAGAATGCGCCTTTTCTGCTTTTCCGCTGGTTATGTTGCTGTGCAGTGCGACCCGCCGCCAGTTGAAGGCTCTTCGGGATAACCTCTCCGCCATCCCGGTCATGAATGAGTAGATGGACGTGGTTGGAAGTAGCCATGTAATTGAGGATGACAACCCCATAACGCTTCTTAGCCTCAAAGAGCCAGTCGAGCCAGCCCTGCCGATCCTTGGCAAATTTCAGGAGAAATTCCTTCTTGTGACAACGATGTGTGATGTGCCACACATGACCCGGTATGTAATGGCGATGTGCTCTTGGCATGCTGTGGAGATCCACCTCCCGCTTAGCTTGGCCATTTCGATGGCCATTTAGCAGTTCTAAGCTCGAAAAAGACCCCTCTCGACAGGTGTTTTATGTGTATGTTCGAATAGTTGACTTGGTCCGACCCCGCCAGTCGCCAGACCCGCCAGTCCGCCAGTCGCGTCCGACCCCGCCAGTGGTCCGACCCCGCCAGCGACCCGCCAGCCCGCCAGCATATTTCCTCGTCTGAGGATTACTCAGGATTTGCCCAACGCCGGGCTCAGCCGCGCCGCGAGACACCGTTGGGCTTGATTCTTCACAACCAGATTTCGAATCGCCAACGGATTGCGTCGTCGGCTGGAGCCCTTCGTTGGGCGGCTTCGCCAGTGCTCAATCCCGGGCACGGATAATTATCAACTGTTTGATCGCCGTATTGTAGCTGGAAAGCGGATATGCCGGAGAAGCGCCAGAACTTACGTTTGGCAACGGACCCTCAGGGCGGGGTCCACTCGCATTCACCCACCAAACGCCTCGCTTCGGGCGTTCCGTCACGATCCGTTTTGCACCATCAGATCTGGTCTGAAGAACCCCCGTGCTCGACATAATGCAGAACTCTCTCTGGTGAACATCGGTGGAGACAAGATAACCGGAGCGCACACCGAGCACTTCCGCAACGCGCCTCGCATCAAGCGGCGGTTCGAAGAGCAGATCCAGCTCGTATCCAATGTCATCATCCGTCGCGTCCGTTGCCCCGTGCACTCCCTGTACTTGTGCGCGGAAAAAACGAAACTGTTCGCGCGTACTGTGAGTTGGGAGTTCCTCAACAAGAAGGGCGATGAGTTCGTATGCATCCATGTTGCTCCTTATCGGCGGTTTTTGCGTGTTCCCGACCGACGATGGCCCCCTATTGGATTCAGCCTTCGCACGCGCAATTGGCACTAACATCTCCTCGACTGTGGACACCCCTATAGCCGAATTTGGGGGGTCGGTCATTGCCGATTCCCCACAAGCACTCATACCCACCACGATCGCGATGGCAAAAGCACATCGAATCTCTCTTCGTATCCTCATATCAGTCGAGTAACTCCTGCCCAAGTGATTCCACGGTTTCTGCATATCATCGGATCATGCATGATATGCGAAAGGTGTAAAAATCTTTCGTTGTTTCAGATACTTCCAAATCTACCAGGTGGTTTTGTAAGGTCATCTAGTGCTACGCGGTGTCAGGTGAGGCTTCGAGACTCTTCCGGGAGAAGTTGGAGAACGCTGCTGCTGGATATTCTGACGAGCTTGCCCACCTTGACTTGCTGCAGGGTCCCATCCTCACAGAGCTGATAGACACGTCGCTGAGAGATTCGCAAAATGGCGGCAACCTCTTCAGGCCGCAGCAATGCCTTGCAGTGTAGCACACGCATGTCGGGTATGTCAGGACAATTTTCCTTGAAGATCGGCACCAAGTTGCATTTTGAATGATGAGTGATGAATGAACCCGCTTCTCACTCGGTCCGCGCAACATCGTGCGCACCTTCGCAGGTTCCTCATCTCTGAAGGTCCTCGGTCGATCCCGATCAATCCTTGTTAATGAAGGACTTCAGGCCTTATCAATGTTTTTCGACCTTTCTCAACTCTCGATCACAATGACACTTCTTCACGAGCCTCCTGCAGGTCTGCTTTCCATACCTGACACGAAGAGCTAATGTAGGGATTAAAATCCTCGACCTGATTATTGGGAAGTTACCTTTACCAACGCAATTCATGGAGAGGACTTGCCCCATGAAAGCTGAAATCGAACAGATCATTCAAGCTGATGATGCAGCCAGGGAGTCCGTGATCAAAGCCCAGGCCGAGGCGGCCAGGATTAGGGCAGAAGCGCAACAGGAAGCAGATGAGATCGCCGCCTCGAGCAAGACCCAGCTCGCCGCGGCAGCCGCGGCACAGGTCCAGGCGATCCTTGCCGAAGCCGGGTCCAAGGCGCAAACCAAGCGCGCCGAAGCCGATGATTACCTGGAGCGGTTGCGTGTTCGCCAGCAACAGGCTCGTGCCGACCTCGTCGATGCGCTGCTCAAGAAGGTGACCGGCGCTTGATTGCCAGGGTGTTTCGATATTCCTTTGCCCAGGCCAGGACCAGGGCCATGAGGGGTACGCTCCTGAGTGCCGAGGACTGGCACTACCTCGTGGGCATGAAGAGCCTGGAAGAGGTGATGCGCTACCTGGGCGGCAGTGTCTATGCGCCGGCGCTTGCTAGCGCCGGGGGCACGGCCGGCGATGCCCGAGCGGTGGTTATGGCTTTTTATGATGCGCTATTCCGGGACTACCGCCGGCTCATGAAAGCCGTGCCGCCAAGAAGCGCTCAGTTTTTGAAGAGCCTGCTGGCGCGCTACGAAGCGGAAAACCTGAAAACCATTCTGCGGGGAGTTTGGCAGGGCCTGGAGCCATCGAAGATTCGGCTGTTCCTCTATCGGCTGGACTCCCTTTCTCGTCTTCCGGTCGAGGCGCTCCTGGAACTTCGGGACGTGACGGCGAGCGTCGATCGGTTGAAGACCACCTGCTTCCATACGGCGATGGTGCACGCCCTGCCGCAGTTTCATGCTCAGGGAAGGCTGTTTCCCTTGGAGATGGCCATCGACCGGGCCACCTTTGAACTCGTCGGGGAGAGCCTGAAGCATGTCAGAGGGTTCGACCAGCGAGCGGCAAAAACCCTGATCGGCCAATGGGTTGATGGCGTCAATCTTTCCTGGTTGGTGCGGTTTCGTCATTTCTATGGCCTTTCTGCCGAGGAGGCCATCAACTATACTTTGCAAGGCGGGCGCCTTCTCCGCATTCAAGATCTCGGCCGGCTGGCGAGATCCGCCGATCTGCCCGCTTTTCTCGAGGCGTTGCCGCATCCCTACCGCGAGGTTCTCGATCGGGCGGAACACTGGGGCCAGCTCCGCACGCTTTTCGAGAAACGGTTTATCGGTGAGCTCCACCAAGTTTTCGGCAAAGACCCTTTTCAGGTCGGGCTGCCGCTGTCCTACCTTCTCCTCAAGGAGGTCGAGGTGAAGTCCCTGGAGAGTCTTCTGTCCGCCTTGGAAATGAAAGTGCCAACCGAAAGGCTGACGGAGTGGATCAGCCTGCCGGTAAAAGGGGGCATGCGTGTTTAAATCCGAGAAGTTGGTGAGGATCACGGTGCAGGTTCCTGAGCCGTTTATCTCCGCGGCTACAGGGGCCTTGACCCGATTCAAGCTGCTGCATCTCATCCGCATCGATGAAACCCATCTCGGGCGGCTCGGTTACACCGCCGAAACCGATGGGACCCTTCTCCAGGAGTTTGAAGCGCTCTTTCACGAAGTGGAAGGGACCATAGAGACGCTTAAGATTCGCCCGGACGGCATCTCGCTGGAACAACCCGTCATCCCGGAGAAGGATTTTTATAAGGTCAGAGAGAGCCTCGAAGCCATACAACAGGAGGTGGCATCGTCCCTGGGGGACCTGGGAGCCATGGAGCGAACCTTGACAGAGAAGAAAGCGCTTCTCGATCGGTTCCGGCTCCTGCCCAGCGACGTGGATCTGGCCAGGCTTTCCGGCCGCGCATGGGTGTGCTGGATGATCGGTCTGACACCGGTACAAGGGTTGGGGGCGCTCGAGGAGAGCCTCTCCCAGGTGCATCACGCCATCATCGAGCTCGGCAGCTCGCAAGAACGGTCCGTGATTTTGGTATTCGGTCTATTGAAAGACCGGGCCGTTTTTGATCGGGCTCTAAAGGGAGCCCTTTTCGAAGCCATTGACATCCCTGCCGAAGCGGCTGGGACTGCGGAGACCATCGCCAACGGCCTCCAGAAGGAAATCAACGCGTTGGAAGAGAAGGTCACGAGCCTTGCCGGAAACCGCGAGGGCCTCCAGCACCGGTTCGGGCAGGAAATCCTGATCCTCCGGGAGAAGATCATTGCGGCACGCCAGATCCTTTCCGCTCGCCGTCTTTTTGGCAAGATCGACAAAAGCTATCTCATCTCCGGATGGATACCGGAACGGCTTTTTACCGCCCTCGGGGAAGAACTGACCCATGTGACGGAAGGACAGGTCGTCTTCGAGAAAGTGGCTCCCGAGGATCTGCGGGAAGTGCGGGAAGGCATTGTGAAGATCCCGATTCTCTTCAACAACCCCCTGTTGATCAGCCCTTTTGAAAAACTCACCAGCCTCTACGGAACGCCCCGCTATAAGGAGGTTGAACCCACTGTCTTTTTCGCCCTGAGTTTCCTGCTCCTTTTTGGCATGATGTTTGGCGACGTCGGCCAGGGCGGGGTGCTTTTCTTCATCGGCTACGTCATCTTCCGACGCTTCTACAGATACATGGATTACGGCGTCATCATAATGGAGTGCGGGGTGAGTTCGGCCCTGTTCGGTTTCCTCTACGGGACCGTGTTCGGCCTTGAGACCGTCATCCCGGCGCTCTGGTTCCGCCCCATGGACAATATCCCCTATTTCATCAAGGTAAGCCTGTCGCTGGGGGTCGCCCTGGTGAGCCTGGGACTGGTGCTGAATCTGGTGAATGCCCTGCGGTTGAAGGAGTACGAAAAGCTCCTGAGTGCCGGCGGCCTGGCGGGAGCGCTCCTGTACTGGATGTCCGCGGGGCTTGCCATGAAGTATCTGCTCACGGGTCAGGTCGCACCGGGGGAACTTCGTCTCCTGGGATGGGTCGCCGCCGGGCTCATGACCATCATCATTGTGCACCGCCCGCTCTATCGCCTGGTCGTCAAAAGGGAGCGTCCGGGTCGGATCGTCCGCCAGGCAGGCCTGGTGACTGAGCTCATGGAATCCATTGTGGAGCTTTTCGATGATCTCATTCGTTTCGTGGCCAACACGGTTTCCTTCATTAGGGTGGCGGCTTTTGCCTTGTCGCATGCGGCTCTTTTCACCGCGGTCTTTTCGGTGGCCAATGTGGTTGCCCACGAAAAGGGAGGAGGCCTTTCCTACTGGTTGGTCGTGGCGGTTGGGAATGTCATCATTATTCTCCTGGAAGGGCTGGTTGTCTCCATCCAGACCGTGCGCCTGGAATACTATGAATTCTTCAGCAAGTTCTTCAGAGGCGGCGGCGAGCGGTTCAAGCCCATCGATAAAGCGCTGGAGTTCCGATGAAACGAGAAGTCGTGATGTTTGAACCTTGAAACCTTTGAAAGGAGGCCCTCATGGAACGTCTGAAATTCCTTCTGATGTCGCTCATGCTCACGCTCTTCCCGACCGTGGCGGTGGCGGCCGAAGCTGCTGCCAAAGGGGATTACGCCGTGGGGCTTGGCTACCTCGCCGCAGCCATTGCGGTGGGAGCCGCCACTCTGGGGGCAGGAATTGCCGTGGCCGTCGTCGGCGCGGCTGCCATGGGGGCCATTGGTGAGAAACCGGAGATGGCCGGTCGAGCTTTGATCTTTGTCGGTCTGGCCGAAGGGATTGCCATCTACGGGCTGATCGTAGCCCTGATGATCCTGGCAAGGTTATGAAAATTCTCGTCATAGCCGATCCGAAAACGACCCTGGCTTTCGCCCTGGCCGGGATCAGCACTCAGGCGGTGCAGTCTCCCGCGGAAATTCCGGCCATTCTTCAAGACCTCGACCGGGAAACCACGAGTCTGGTCCTCATCACCGAAGCCCTCGCCGGGGAGAACCGTGCGGTCATCGAAAGACTGGTGCTTGAACCCGGCGGCCCGCTGATCCTGGAAATTCCTGATACCGCCGGCCCTCAGCCGCGGAGGGCCAGAGCCGCGGAACGGATTGTTTCCCTTCTCAGGAGGTAACAAAATGCCCATCTGGGGCCACGTGGAATTGCTCTGCCGGGCCGTTTCCGGAGAGGGCGACCAAAAGGCCGGGCTCATTCTTGCCGAGGCCGAAGCGGACGCGGCAAGAATCGTCGCCGAAGCCCGGGAGCGGGCGGAAAATGAGCAGGCAAGCGAACTCCTTGTCCGCCGCAGCGCAGCCTACGCCGAAGCCAAACGCATCGTCGATTCGGCTGAACTCGAAGCGCGCAAACGCATCATGACTTTCCGCGAGCAGGTCATCCAGGAGGTTCTGGAAGCACTCCAGGAGCGACTGAAAGAGTTCAGTAAGGGACCTGGCTACGGAGATTTCCTGATGACGGCGCTGCGTGAGGGGGTCGATCACCTTGGCGGAACAGCGTTCGTGGTAGAACTGAATGCGGCAGACCTGGACCTGTTGGCGGAGAGAGCCAAGAAATGGGCTGAAGAGCACTCCCTGACGGTAGAACTCAAACCGTCGGGTTCAATCGATGCCGGCCTACAGGTCTGCACCGTCGATCAGCGATTGCTCTACGACAACACCCTCGCGGCGCGGCTGAGGCGCAGCGAGAACGACATCCGTCAGGAAATCCGGAGAATCCTCTTTGGAACCGAAAGAGAGTCAGACTGAAATAGCCGTGGTTAGCGCCATCAACGGTCCGGTCGTCAAGGTCAAAGCAGCTTCAGGTTTGTCCATGAACGAGTTGGTCTTGATCGGTGAGGAAAAACTCCTCGGTGAGGTGGTGGAGCTCTACCAAAACGGCGCCACCATCCAGGTTTATGAGGATACCACCGGACTTGAACCCGGAACGTTGGTCCACGGCCAGGGGTTGCCCTTGTTTGTCGAACTGGGGCCGGGAATTGTCGGCCACATTTTTGACGGAACCCAGCGGCCGCTTTCGGTCACGTTTCAGGATAGCGGACCGTTCGTAACCCGAGGGAAAACGGTGGCAGCGCTGGAGCGTAACAAGGCCTGGGCCTTCACTCCCCGCGTGGAGGCAGGGGCAAACGTCGTTCCGGGCCAGGTAATCGGGGAGGTCAACGAGACCGATCACATCATCCACCGCATCCTGGTCCCGCCGGATCGTAGAGGACGGCTTCTGTGGGTGGCTCCGGAAGGCCTCTATACGGTTGCGGAACGGATTGCACTGGTGGAGGACCAGCGGGGAGACCAGCACGAACTCCAGCTTCACCACCGGTGGCCGGTGCGGCGCCTGCGCCCTTATCGGGAACGCATTATGCCGTACGAACCACTCTTTACCGGCCAGCGCGTGGTGGATTTTTTCTTTCCGCTGGCCAAAGGGGGAACGGCCGCCATCCCCGGTGGTTTCGGCACGGGCAAGACCATCACCCAGCACCAGCTGTCCAAATGGGCCGATGCCGATATCATCGTCTACATCGGCTGCGGGGAGCGAGGCAACGAGATGGCCGGGGTCCTGGAGGATTTCCCCAGGCTCCTGGACCCGCGGAGCGGAAGGCCCCTCATCGAACGCACGGTGCTCATCGCCAACACCTCCGATATGCCGGTGGCCGCGAGGGAAGCCAGCATCTACACGGGAATCACCATTGCGGAATACTACCGGGACATGGGCTACCACGTGGCTTTGATGGCTGATTCCACCAGCCGCTGGGCGGAAGCGCTGCGCGAGATTTCGGGAAGGCTCGAGGAGATGCCCGCCGAAGAGGGTTTCCCGGCCTATCTCGCTTCCCGGCTGGCGGAATTCTATGAACGTGCCGGCGCGGTCATCACCCTCGGCGGGGAACGCGGCTCGGTCTCGGTGATTGGGGCGGTGTCGCCTCCCGGAGGCGATTTTTCGGAACCCGTCACCCAGCACACCAAGCGGTTTGTCAGCACCTTCTGGGCGCTCGACAAGGAACTGGCCAGCGCCCGCTACTTTCCGGCCATCAATTACCTCAGCAGCTACAGCGGCTACGTGGCGGCGGTGGCTTCCTGGTGGAAGGACAAGGCGGGCCTCGACTGGATCGAGATGAGAGACCGGGCGCTGGGCATCCTCAAGGAAGAGGCTCGGCTGCAAAACATCGTCAAACTCATCGGCGAAGACGCCCTTCCCGACGATCAGAAAGCCACTTTCCATGGGGCCAGGCTCATCAAGGAAGACTTCCTCCAGCAGAGTGCCTACGACCCCATCGACACCTATTCCCCGGCAGGGAAACAGGTCCTGATGCTGCAACTCATTCTCAAGTTCATCGAAGGCATGCGGGAGGCGGTGAGCCATCGTATCCCCGTCTATCGCATCATGGAGCTTCCGGTCCTCGACGAACTCCACCGGATGAAAACCACCCACTCAGGGGATGACCCGGCGCCCTTTCAGGCCATCGAAAAACGCCTTGGGGAGGAATTCGAGGGACTGTTGCGGAGAGAGATTCAGCCAGCAAGGAGGGAGGATTAGCCTTGCCTGCGAAATCCGGCATTGAATATCTTGGCCTTTCACGAGTAGCGGGACCGCTGGTCTTTGTGAACGGTGTTCGAGGCGTTGGTTTTCGGGAGATGGCTGAAGTGGTCACTGCCGACGGTCGGACGCGGCTGGGAAGGGTGCTCGCGGTTTCCGAAGACATGGCGGTCATCGAGGTCTTTGAAGGAACCGTGGGGCTGTCGGCTTCTCGGTCCAAGGTGCGTTTCCTCGGCCGTTCTTTCCACTACGCGGTGACCGCGGACGAAGTTCTGGGGAGGGTTTTCGACGGATTGGGCAGACCCCTTGACGGCGGTTCGCCGCCCATGGCCGGAGAAGCTCGGGATATCAACGGCCTGCCCATCAATCCCGTGGCGCGAGTCTATCCCCAGGATTTTATCCAGACCGGGATCTCGGCAATCGATGGATTGAATGCGCTGGTGCGCGGGCAAAAACTCCCGATTTTTTCGGGAAGTGGGCTGCCTCACGCGCAGCTCGCCGCCCAGCTCGTCCGCCAGGCTAGACTGGTTGAAAGCGAAGAAAAATTTGCCATTGTCTTTGCCGCCATTGGCATCAAACATGAGGAGGCCCAATTTTTCAGGAAAGATTTCGAAGAGAGCGGAAGCCTGAAGAATGTCGCTATGTTTCTCAACCTGGCCGATGATCCTTCCATCGAAAGGCTGATCACCCCGCGTATCGCTCTGACGGCCGCCGAACACCTGGCCTTCGTAGAAGACATGCACGTCCTGGTGATTCTGACCGATATGACCAATTACTGTGAAGCGCTGCGCGAAGTGGCCACTTCCAAGGGCGAAGTGCCCAGCCGCAAGGGCTATCCCGGCTACCTCTACAGCGATCTTGCTTCCATCTATGAACGGGCCGGCAGGATTGCCACCGCCAAGGGTTCCATCACCCAGATTCCGATCCTCACCATGCCCGACGATGACATCACTCATCCCATCCCGGACCTTACCGGCTACATCACCGAAGGCCAGATAGTCCTCGACCGTGGGCTGTTTCAGAAAGGTATTGCGCCTCCCATCAACATTTTGCCCTCACTCTCACGCCTCATGAGCGACGGCATCGGGACCGGGCGTACCCGGGAAGATCATCAGAACCTGGCAAGCCAGCTCTATGCGCTCTATGCCCAGGCAAAGCGCGTGGAAACCCTGGCGTCCATCATCGGCGAAGAGGATCTTACGGCTCACGACCGGCTTTTTCTCAAGTTCTCCCAGGAACTGGAAAGGCGCTTTATCAGGCAGGATCCCTATGAGGACCGCACCATTTTTGAGACACTCGATCTTGGCTGGCAGCTTGCCATGACCTTTCCGGAGAGAGACTTGACTCGAGTGAACGCTGAACAGATCCGCCGGCACGGTTCGAAGAAAGGATCAACCACAAGTGGAAAGGCTTCCCCTTTCAGCCAACAAGAGTAATCTTCTGCGTCTCGAAGAGGAACTCGCCTTTGCCCGCGACGGTCGTGAGCTTCTGGATGAAAAGAAGCAGGCCCTGATGACCCATATTGACTCGCTCTCCGCCAAGGCCGAACGGGTGAGAACCCATATGAGCCAGGACCTTGAAACGGCCTATGGTCATCTGCAGGAAGCCGTTGTTACCCATGGCCGGCCGGCGTGCGAGCGCGCAGCACTGGCGACCAGGGCCGGGGAAGAGGTCGCGGTTAGGGAAAAAAGCTTCATGGGAGTTGCCCTTCCAGTGGTGCGGATCAACCTCCCGAAACTCTTGCCGGCTTATGGGTTTCTTGACACCGGTGCGTCCATGGATGCCGTGGCAAAATCCATTCGCCGCAGCCTGGAAGCCATTGCAGAACTCGCCGAGATTGAAGTGGGGCTGTTCCGCCTGGTTGCCGAGATCAAACGGACGATCAAGCGCATCAATGCCCTGGAAAATATCTACATCCCGCTCTATGAGGCGACCATCAAACACATCGAGGCAAGTCTGCAGGAAAAGGAAAGGGAATTTCTCTTCCAGTTGAAACGGCAAAAAGCCAAGCGAGGAGTAACATCTCAATAGGTTGAGGCCAAAAGCACGGGATTTCCGCTGGCGTGCATGGGCGTCAGCTTAACTGAACTCTTAGTGCAGCACCACAGAAATTGAGTACTCAAATTTCCTCGTTCGTCATCCCCGCGAAGGCCGGGGTCCAGAGGCTTCTTGACCACGTCTGGATTCCCGCCTTCGCGGGAATGACGAGCAGTATGGTCAGTATTTCGGATACCCTATTCTGTGTCGTTGTACTTGGTTGTTGAGGTCTTGGCTTCGGCAGGGCCACCGCCCGGGGGCTATCCATGGGCCCCCCGGGCGGCGGTGGCGTTCTCCTTGAGGAAAGAGGGTCGTGGCGGATAACCGGGATGAAAATTCCCAACGCTCAGGTCAGCAGAAACTCGTGCATAAGCTCGTCCCAGGACAGGTGACCCAGTGCCCCGTAGATATCATCGACAATCTCACCACCGGTAGCTGCAAGCGGGACCCCATAGGCGGCCATAGCGATCTGCTCCAACCGTTGTGTCTCAGCACTCATCCAGTTGGCTACCTCCTTGTCAAAGAGCAGATTCGCAAGGTTTTGCTTCAGTCGAAGCGGCTCCACAACCATCAGCCAGCCCTGCCCGTAGGGTTCCTGTTTCGCTATTTCGGGGCTGCCGACAAGCTTCTGGTTGGTCGCCAACACGACGCCTTTCATCGGCGCCAGCATCTTCGCTTCCTTTTCGTCTCGATGCACCGTCCAGCCCACCTCGGTCTGTTCAAGGTGAGAACCAATCTTGGGTAATTCAATTGATGAGATCCGACCGACCAGTTTCAAGGCAAACGCATCGATTCCCACACGCACCATACCCCCGTGTTCGACTCGTGCCCACGTGTGTCCTCGGTGATAGTAGTAGTTATCCGCCACCGCGAAGCCTGCTACCTGCCGGGTATAAACCATTGCCGCGGAGGCCGCCAAATCTCCTTCATCGAGACTCTGGTCGAATTCGCAGACGTCACATTGATAATTGTTGGCGCAGAAGCGGTACTGTACTCTACCGGTCAACATGTGGCGGCATTCCCTCTGGAAGTATTCCTTGGCTCGCATCACCTGCCGCCAGCTGTCATGTTTCTCCGTCCGGCTCATCGCTTTGTCGAACGCGCAATCCATGCAGTCGAAGGCATTGTCACACAATTTAAAGTTAACAACCCCGGCCCTCATCCAAACGCATTCCTGGTCTTGGTTGGAGAAAACTCGGACCTTCTGTCCTTTGCTGTGCTCTTTGCGGGTTTTCATCGCCCTCCCCCTGCTTTCCGCCATGCTGATGGTCGGTTTCACGACCCTGGTTTATAGCCTTCTCGACACCCCCAACCATACTCCCGGTGACACCAGTAACTGTCAGCCATGGCATGAGTTGCCCGTTGCCGGACCGGAGCCATCCCGGCTCAGGCCGCCAGGTCTTCTTCTTCCAGACTCTGGTCGAAGGCACAGGCGCCACACTGGTAGTTGTTCGCACAGAAGCGATACGGCACTCTACCGCTCAACATGTGGGGGCATTCCCTCCGGAAGTATTCCCTGGCTCGCATCACCTGCCTCCAGTTGTCGTATTGCTCCCTCTGGCTGGTCGCCTGGTCGAAGGCGCGCTCCATGCTGTCGAAGGCTTTGTCAGGCAATTGGTGGTCAACAACTCCTGCTCTCATCCAACCGCATTCACGGTCTCGGTTGGAGGAAGCTCGGACTATCCGACCTTTTTCGTTTGCTTCGCGGGTCTTCATTGCCGTCCCCTTTCTCTCGCTCATCCTGCTGGATGGTTTCGTGACCATGCTAGATCAAGAAGCGTGCCACTCATGAAAATGATGACTTGGGGCCTCTTTCGGGACTAAGGGACTGTCCAGAAATAGCCATTGCAGACGTTGCGTTTCATTGCATTCAACGCAACCTACGGTAGGTCGTGTTGAATGCAATGAAACGCGACACAAAAATCACGGCGAAATAGCATAGTTATCCTGGGACGACTCTAATCACGTCCCGTGTGAGTCGGTAAAGACCGCAGCAGGACAGCCGTTCTATCGTTGAGGATGAAAACCCTGTCTTCTCGCGCAATGACACAGAGTGATCTCAGCGGTATTTCTGTGCGATCTCGTGGTTTTGCGTGAGACGAAAAACGGAAGATTCCAGCCTAAACAGGTGTAGCGCGATGGAGAACCAGCGGGAAACATCATGCCAAATCCCTTGAGATGCTGGTGTTTGAGGGATATAGTGAAATACCTCTTGAACTTGCCGCGACTGTTGTATTTCTTTACACTATCTTCAAATCCCATTGCCGCGGAACCTTCCAGCTCCGTCGACCCAACGCAACTGATTAGTTTCTTAACGGCATGCTTAATTTTTAAACACCCGAGAATTGGGGAGGGAAAGCAAACGTGAGGGACGCCAACAAAACCATGAAGATTGCGGTGATCGGAGGCGGCAAGCGCTGCAGTGCGTTTCTCGAAATGCTCGATGCCCACCGCTTTCCCCACCTGCAGGCGCATATCGTGGCCGTCGCCGACCTCGACGAGCAGGCTGTTGGGATTCGGCTGGCACGCGAGCGAGGGATTTTCACCACAAAAGACTATCGGGACTTTTTTCAGATTGAGGATCTGGACCTTGTCATTGAGCTCACCGGCAAGGAAGCTTTGTTGGAGGATTTCCTCAGGCGCAAGCCGGCCCGAGTGCGCGTCCTGGAGGGGACCATTTCACGTCTTTTCAGTGATATGATTCGCTTCCAGGAAGAATACCTGCTGGAGAAGCGCCAGCATGAGCTCATTGGCCGGATTGTGGAGACAGTTTTTTCCAGTATCCAGGACCGGGTCTTGATTCTGGAACCGAGTCTGCGGATTTTGGATGCCAATGACGCATTCCTGCAATCGGTGGGTATGAACAAGGAAGAGGTCATCGGCAAGTACTGTTTCCAGGTTAGCCATTGGCTGAGCGCTCCCTGCGGCGAAAAAGGCCTGGTCTGTCCACTCGTGGAAAGCCTCAAGACCGGGGCCATTGCTCACGCCATTCACGAACACTTTGATCGCAACCACGATTCCTGTTGTTGCGAAGTCACCACGGTGCCCTTGAAGAATCAAGCGGGCCAGGTGGAGCTATTCCTGGAGATCATGCGCGACATCACCGACGAACTGGAGAAACGCGTGAAGCAGCGGACGCGCATCCTCACTCAGAACCTGGCACGCCTGATGCACGAAGACCGGATGATTGCTCTAGGGAAATTGGTGGCCAGCGCCGTACACGAAATCAACAACCCGCTTTCGGGAATCCATGCCCTGGCTCGCCTGGTCCATCACACCCTCGAAGCAGGGGTCCCAAGCGAAGAAGAACACAAGCAGATCCTCTACTACTTGCAGCTCATCGACACCGAATCGGCTCGCTGCAGCAACATCGTCGGCAATTTGCTCTCCTTTGCCCGTCAGCAAAAGATGGAACGAAGCCGTTTCGCACTGAACGAATTGATTCAGCGCGTGATCCTGCTCGTCACCCACAAGATGCAGTTGCAGCAGATCGACGTGAAATTGGATCTCGACGGCAATCTGCCGGAAATGTTCGGCGACCCTGGACAGATTCAGCAATGTCTGGTGAATTTTTTGTTCAACGCCATGGAAGCCATGCCTGATGGCGGGACGATCTTTGTCAGGACCCATTGGGAGGGATCGCAGAACATGATCCGCCTGGAAGTGGAGGACACCGGGGCGGGGATGCCGCAGGAGATGATACCGCACATTTTTGAGCCATTCGTGTCCACGAAAAACAAGGACAAAGGCGTCGGTCTGGGGCTTTCGGTGGTCTATGGCATCATCAAGGAACATGTGGGTTCCGTCTATGTGAAAAGTGAAGTGGGAAAAGGCACCAATTTTATTGTTCGGTTCTTCGCCGTGGACCCTCCCGATAACATGCCCGTGCGGCACAGTGCCCGCACACCAACTGAGGTACCCGGAGAACCGCCTACGACCAGTAATAATCAATAACGAGGATAATCATCCATGACGGGACGCATCAAGATTCTGGTAGTCGATGACGAGCTGATCGTTCGTGAGTCGCTGATCGGATGGCTCAAGAAAACAGGCTATGAAGTGGCTGGGGCCGAAGGGGGAGCCAGGGCCATAGAAATGCTGAGTGAGAGAGACTACGATCTTATCTTCCTCGACATCAAAATGCCTGACATGAGTGGAATCGAAGTACTTCAACACATCCGCGCCAATTACCCGGCCAGCATGGTGATCATGATCACCGCTTATGGGTCGGTGGAAAACGCCGTGGAAGCCATGAAGCTGGGCGCCAACGACTACCTGATGAAACCCTTTGAACCGGAACAACTCGCCCTGCTCGTCGAGAGATTACTGCAGCACAAACGCCTCCTTGATGAGAACCTCATGTTGCGTGAGCGTGTCGCGGCCCGAATGCGCTGTCAGGACCTCATCGGAGCTTCGCCATGCATGCAACAACTTTTCAATATCATTGAGGAAGTTGCCACGGCTGAGAGTCCGGTTTTGCTGCGCGGCGAGACCGGAACGGGCAAGGAATTGGTGGCCAAGGCCATCCATTCCAGAAGCGGACGCTGCTATGGCCCGTTCATTCCGATCAACTGCGGCGC
The DNA here is from genome assembly GCA_963828705.1 of uncultured delta proteobacterium. GTDB lineage: Bacteria > Desulfobacterota > Syntrophobacteria > Syntrophobacterales > Syntrophobacteraceae > CAWDJT01. Next base: position 9,816 of record CAWHGA010000008.1, on the reverse strand, counting down.
CTTCACCGAGACGTTGCTCGAAAGTGAGTTGTTTGGCCATGAGAGCGGTTCTTTCACCGGCGCCACACGCGCCAAGAAAGGGCGGCTGGAAATCGCCCAGGGAGGGACCCTGTTTCTCGATGAGATCGGCGAAATCCCGTTGAAAATGCAGGTGGACCTGCTCCGCGTGCTTGAAGAAAAGCGCTTCCATCGCGTGGGAGCAACGCACGACATACCCCTGGATTTTCGTCTCATCTGCGCTACCCACCGCGACCTCAACAAAGAAATCCAGCGGGGAACATTCCGGCAGGACTTTCTATTATCGGCTGAACGTGATTGAAATCGAGGTGCCCCCGTTGCGCCTGCGGGTGGAGGATATTCCGGTTCTTGCCGAGCATTTCCTCGAACAATTTCGCAAGGAGACCAACAAGCCGGTGGTGGGGATTCAACAGCACGCCATGAAATTGCTCGAGGCCTACCAATGGCCCGGTAACGTGCGAGAACTGGAAAATGTCATAGAGCGAGCGGTGGTTCTGGCCAAGGGCCGCTATCTAACCAGGAACGATTTTGCTTTCTTGTTCCGCACGCCTGCCCAAACGATCCCACACTCTCTCAAAGAAATGGAGCGGCAGCATATTGAGCGCCTTTTGAAGCTGTGTAACTGGAACATCTCCAAGGCCGCCGGGCTCCTCGAGATCAATCGGGTGACTCTCCACAGCAAGATTAAGAAGTACGGCCTACACCCATGAATCCTGGGCGGCGCGGTCCCGTAGCCGATGATCCACCGGCCGCAGGCGTGCATCCCGGTGCCACGGGGAGTTCGTCCAAGGAAGAAACCTCCATGAGACCATTGTTGACTGTGGGACTCGTTGCAATGGGGCACCTGGCTGAAGTCGCGATACGGGTGGTCGCTGCAAATCTGCAAACAATCCTGGGCATTCATGTGGACATACTGGAGCCTCTCGAGGTCCCGCGGGAGAGTTTCCTGACTCAGCGGCAACAATACGACGCCGGCTTGATACTCAGGCATCTGGCCCAATCGGCCTTGCCATGCCACCTCCGCATTCTGGGCATCACTGCCATCGACCTGTGCGTTCCCATTCTCACTTATGTTTATGGTGAGGCTGAGGTTGGGGGAAGAGTAGCGGTGGTTTCCGATTTCCGCCTGCGGCAAACCGATGACGGCTTTCCCGCTTCCCTGGATCGCTACTACGAGCGGCTTGCCAAGGTCGCTCGTGCACGAAGTGGCACATACCTTCGCTCTTCATCACTGCGACGGTCCTGGATGCCTGATGCATTTCGCGGCGACACTCAAGCAGTTGGATCGGGTCAAGCTGTTGTTTTGTGATCACTGCGAATTCGCTCTGCGAATGAATCTGAAACAGATTCTCGCGGACTCCACCAAGGCCACCTGAAAACCAGGGCAAATCCCGCCAAGATTTCGCGGCCATCTTTGGCGTGGGTGTCATGCCTGACGGACGTGAATAATTTTAGGTTTGGGGCGCGTGACCATCGCCCACGCTTATTGAAAAGATATGACGAGGAGAGCTCAAGGATGGGTTTGTTTGAGAAGATTCTGGTTCCCGTGGATGGATCTCGCTATTCACTCAACGCCGTATGCCTGGCGGCGAGACTGGCTCGAATTCATGGCTCCGAGTTGCGGATTTTTCATGTCATCGATGAGACCCTTCTCGCTCAGCTGACGAGGTTCTCTGATAAGGACCGGGAGACGGTGCGGGAGGAACTCCATAACAGCGCCCAGGCGTTCCTGAGCGACATGCGTTGCAAGGCCCACCAGGAAATTGTGACCGCCCCTGAAGTGATCATCAGGGAGGGAGTACCGCATGAGGTGATCCTTGAGGAGGCCTCATCCTGGGGTGCCGACCTGATCATAATAGGAAAACTTGGGCGGCGGGGAGTCGCGCAGATCCTGCTGGGCAGCGTGGCGGAAAGGGTGATCGAGTTCTCGGAAGTGCCTGTGCTGACGGTAAAGTAGGGTTGTAGCGGCGGTGGTGAACCCTGCAAAACAGGCAGGTCCCCAACGGTCTCCGGAGATCTTAGTACACGACCACAAAATGAAGTGCCCAATAAATGAGCCGTCACCCCTGCGAAAGCCGGGGTCCAGGAAGCTTTGAAAAGCCTGGATTCCGGCTTCCGCCGGAATGACGAACGCAAAATTTACACTACTTAATTGTGTGGAGCTGTACTTGGGGAAAACGGCCTGCCATGCCGCTCGAGCTGGGCTGACTTCAGTGCTCCGACGGACTTCCTTGGTCAGCCCAGCCCCAGGCATGGTGGTGAACCCAAACCCCAGATCGAAGCCAAAAGACGCAAGATCGAGGCACAAGCTGGGCCATGAAGCGAGGGGCCGTGTTTCTTCAGGCCGCTCAGTAGGATTCGTCGTACGTCAAGTCTTCTTCCCGCACCTTGCCTCTGAACAACCGATACACATATATCTGGTAGCCAATCACCACCGGAACGAAAGTCAGGGCCACTGCCAGCATGATCTTGAGGGTCAGGGGGCTCGATGCGGAGTTATAGATGGTCAGGTTGAAGTTGGGGTTGAGGCTTGACGGTAGCATATTGGGGTAGAGCCCCACCACGCCGAAAAGCGTGGCGGCAACGATGGTCGTTGCCGACGCCACCCATGCCTTGAACCATTCCTGTTTGCCGATGAACAGCCGGACCATCACCAATCCGCCCACAGCCAGGAGGGGGATCATGGCGAGAGGCACCACGAATAGCAGCGGGTTGTTGATGTAATTATCGTAGAGCCGGGTGGAAAACCAGGTCGAGACCAGAAACAGCACGGCGGCGCCCAGAAGTGGTGGCCAAAGGTGGGTCGCCAGGGATGCCGCTCGGCGTTGGAGATCCCCTTCGGTCTTGAGGGTCAGCCACAAACACCCATGGGTGAGGAAAAGCAGGAGAAACAACAACCCGCCTATCAGGCCATATGGGTTGAGCAGTGTGAGCAGATTGCCCTGATTGAATCCCTTCGGCGTCGATCGGAATGCCGCGGAAAATGTTGGCAAAAGCCACGCCCAGAAGCAGCGCCGGAACGAAACTTCCCACCACGATGCAGGCGTCCCAAATGACTCGCCAGCGGGGGCTGTCCACCTTACCGCGAAATTCAAAGGCCACCCCGCGCAGGATCAGGGCGAACAGAACCATCATCAGGGGGGTGTAGAGGCTGCTGAAAAGCACCGCATAGGTGGTCGGAAAAGCGGCAAAGGTTACCCCACCGGCGGTGACGAGCCACACTTCGTTGCCGTCCCAGAACGGTCCCAGGGTATTGATCATGATCCGGCGGTCGGTTTCCGTCTTACCCAGAACTGGCAGGAGAGTTCCCACCCCCAGATCGAACCCGTCCAGCATGAAGTAGATGGCCCACAGCACCCCCCAGAGTACAAACCAGATCGATTCAAGCATGGTTCAACCCTCCTTCCACTGACTGGATCGCCGCTTCCGGTGCAGCCGGTTCCGGCCCCTGGCGAGCAAACTTGGCCAGCAGATAGAAATCCACTGCGCCCAGCAGCGCGTAGACCAGTGTGAAGGCCAGCAAAGACACGAACACTTGCGATGCAGCGATGTTGAGAGACCGCATCGGCGGTTTTGATCAGACCGTAAACCGCCCAGGGCTGGCGGCCGACTTCGGCCACCACCCAGCCCAACTCACAGGCCAGGTAGGGCAGGGGGATGGCGTAGAGCATCACCTTGAGGTATCCCGGGCTGGATTCCAGACGATGGCGTTTGAACCAGCCAACCAGGGTCAGGAGCACAAAGAGCCCTCCGAGACCCACCATGACGCGAAAAGCCAGGAAAGTGGCAATTACCGGCGGTCGTTCTTCCTTGGGGAAATCCTTCAGACCCTTGACCACTGCCTGGAAATCGTTGTGGGCGAGGAAGCTCAAGCCACCTGGAATACTTCCGAATTCCAAAAGGTTGCGTTCATTCTTTGGGTCTGGCCACAGCAGGAGGTGCATGGGAGCCTTCGCCTTTGTTTCCCAATGGGCTTCCATGGCAGCCAGCTTGGCCGGTTGTTCTTCCACCACCAGAGCGCCGTTGAGGTGACCCTGAATCACCTCAAAGACCGAAAAAAACAGGGCGAAGGTCAGCGCTATACGAAAGGATTTGGTGAAAAAGGAAACATGTTGTTTGCGCAGCAAATGATAAGCGCTTATCCCCATAACGAAAAAGCCCGACAGGATGTAGGCGCCTCCTACGGTGTGAGCGAATTCCACCAGGGCCATCTTCTGGGTCACCACCGCCACGAAATCGGTGAGTTCCGCTCGACCGTTACGGATGGTGTAACCGACCGGGTGTTGCATCCAGGCATTGGCGATGAGAATCCAGACGGCGGAAAGGGTGGAAGCAAGAGCCACCAGCCAGATGGATACCGCATGGGCTTTGGGTGAGAGCTTCTTCCAGCCGAAAGCCCAGACGGCGATGAAAGTGGATTCCAGGAAGAACGCCACGGTCGCCTCGATGGCCAGCAGTGACCCGAAGATATCACCCACATAACGGGAATAGCGAGACCAGTTGGTGCCGAACTGGAATTCCAGGGTGAGTCCCGTGACCACGCCGATGGCGAAGTTGATCAAGAACAGCTTGCCCCAGAATTTGGCCATGCGTTTGTATTCCTCATCGCCCGTCCGCACGTACTGGGTCTCCATGATGGCCACCAAAATGGAGAGCCCCAGGGTCAGTGGCACGAACAGGAAATGAAACATGGCCGCCATGCCGAACTGTAATCGCGACAGCAGTAGAGTGTCCATCGCTTCTCCTTAAATTTTGAAATCCGTGAAGCGTGAGGGGGTGAAAACATGAGATCAGCCGCCGGCTGCCACCACTGCGCGTCCCAGCTTCACTCCCAACTCCCGGCACTGTTTCAGATGCTCATGGGTAGGGGCAAACTTCACGCGGACGCCGGGTTCAGGGAGTTCGAATTTCATCTCCTCCAGAGACTGTGTGATGATCTTTACCGCCTCGCCGCTCCAGCCGTAGGACCCGAAAGCTGCGCCGATGCGGCCGACAGGCTTCAAGCCCTTGAGGTAACAGAGCATGTCGGCCACGGTGGGAAGTATGCCGTTGTTGAGTGTCGAAGATCCGAAGATGATGGCGCGGGCGTCGAGAAGCTCAGCCATAACCTCACTGCGGTGATTGACCTTGAGGTTGCACATCTTGACACTCACCCCTTCGTCAATCAGGCCATCGGCGATGGCTTTGGCCATGTGCTTCGGTGCTGTGCCACATGGTGTCGTAGACGATCACCGCTTTCTGTGCGGTCTTCTGCTGGCTCCAGGTATCATAGGCGGCGATGATCTTGCCGGGATCTGAGCGCCAAATGAGGCCATGGTCGGGGGCGATCATATCGATAGCGAGATTCATCTGCTGGACGCTGGCGAGCAGCTTCTGCACCAGCGGCGAGTAGAGCAGCAAAATGTTGGCGTAATACTTGGCGGCGTGAGCCATCAGCTCCGGCTGATCCACTTCGTCCTCGAACCGTTCGCTGGTTGCCCAGTGTTGTCCGAAAGCGTCGCTGGATATGAGCAGGCGGTCTTCTGCGAGGTACGAAAACATGCTGTCCGGCCAGTGCAGCATCCGGGTTTCAAGGAAGTGCACGGTCTTTTGCCCGAGGCTCAGCGTCTGTCCCGACTTGACCACCTCGAACGGCCAGTCCTCACGGTGGTAATGCTCGATCAGGGCCTTCTTGCCCATTTCCGAACAGAACACCTTTTCCGGTTTGATCAGTTCGATGATCTCCGGCACCGATCCGGAATGGTCCATTTCTACATGGTTGACGATCAGATAATCGATCTTGGTAGGTTCCACGACGTGGCGGAGCCGATGGAGCAGATCACTCAGGAAAGGTTTCTTAACGGTATCGAACAGGGCGATCTTTTCATCTTTGACCAGATAGGCATTGTAGGTGGTGCCTTTATAGGTCGAATATCCATGGAAATCGCGAATGTTCCAATCGATGGCGCCTACCCAGTGCACGTTCGGTTTGATCTCAACAGCTTTCATGCGTCTTTCCTTCCCCCTCAATGGAATGGCCATTACTCCAGAGGCTGCTGCAAAACCCCCTCAATCCCGTCACCCCCTCATAACGCTTCTTCCTTGGTTGATCCAGGACCTGCCAGGGGTCGGAACGCCTTCTTGGTTGCTCCGCAAACCGGACATTTCCATTCCTCCGGCAGATCGCAGAAACAGGTTCCCTTGGGGACCTTGCCGCGGCGATCACCTCTGTCAGGATCATACAGACAACCACAGTTCACCGTCTGACATTGGTAGGTTTCTTCTGGTTTGGCCATGATCTTTTCCTCCTCAGCAAATGGATTGCGTGCGGCCTTCAAGCATGAGCGACCCAGCTCTCCGGCCCAAATTACATCACCAGCCACATTCGAAAGGTTGGTCGTCGGCAAATAGCCTTTTCACCCCATACCCGCTGGTCGCTACCAGTTTTCCCCCAGCAGTTCGAAATAGGGTTGTGGATGAGCGCAGGCAGGGCATGCTTGGGGAGCCTCCAGGTCGTGGTGCAGATACCCGCAATTACGGCAGCGCCACACGGTTTGTCCATCCCGCTTGAAGACGCGGTCGGCTTCGATATTGGCGGCCAGGTCCCGATAACGCTTTTCATGCTGCTTTTCAGCGACGGAAATGGCCAGAAAAACTTGGGCGATGGCGCTGAAGCCTTCTTCCTCGGCAACCCGGGCAAAACCGGGATACAGGTGAGTGTGTTCGTGGTGTTCGCCTGCGGCAGCGGCCTTAAGGTTTTCCAAGGTGGTTCCCACCACACCCGCAGGAAAAGCGGCTTCGACCATAACATCGCCGCCTTCCAGGAAGCTGAAAAAGCGCTTGGCGTGTTCTTTTTCCTGATTGGCGGTTTCTTCGAAGATGAAAGCGATCTGATCGTAACCTTCCTTGCGGGCCTTGCTGGAAAAATAGGTGTAACGGTTGCGCGCCTGGGATTCCCCTGCAAAGGCGGTGATGAGGTTCTTCTCGGTCTTGGTTCCGTTGATACTTGCCATGCTGTGTTCTCCTCGTTGATGGTTAAGGCCGCGCGGGTTGTTCGCAAGCCGACTTTGATATCTCCCAACGATCATTTCCCGGAAAGCAACAGAAGCTAATTCTGATCTTGGTGATTCTGACTGACATCAGGCCTGTCCGGCGGTTACCCGCGAACTCTGGGTTACTGGCTGCAGATCACAGTCAGAATCTTCTGCCTTAGGGTACGCTTGAGGCGCTGAGGCCTGCGCTCGGCACTGCGGACATAGTCCTCGAAACTCCAGCCGATGGCCCCAGATTTCGTAATCACTCAACGCTTCAACCAGGTGTTCGAAGGACTGAATTGCCTTGCCGGGGATGTCATCTAACCGGCCGCAACCCATGCAACGTATGTGGTAATGGAGGGCCGGATTGCCGTCAAAACGCCGTTGAGTACCACCTGTGTCGAGCTTTTGAATCAGACCGTGGTCGGCAAGCTTTTCCAGGTTCCGGTAGACGGTCCCCAAGCTGATGCGCGGCAGGCGGCAACGGACCATTTCATAGACCTCGTCGGCCGTAGGGTGGGTGAACACCTTCCGGATTTCCTCCAAGATCAATTGTCGCTGCTTGGTACTGCGCGAGCCTTTTCCTGTTTGGGAAGCCATCGATCACTCCTATTTAGGTTATTAGTAACAACTATTGTTAACGATCAAACAATAGTCAAGGGGTGACCTTCATTTTTATCGACGAAACTCGGCAAGGTGCCGGCGGTGATGCACCCGGCTTTGGGTTATGGCCCATCTCTGTGTCAGTTGGTATTGAGGGGTCAAAAGGCAGCGGCCGTGAGGTCTTCGGGTATGATGGCTCGCTGCGCGATGAGCGACGTGACCAAAGCCGATCAACGGCGCTGCCCAGGCCAGCGGGAGCACTGGCATTCTTGTTTCTTGTTGCACCCAGCGCGGCGAACGTGGTATGTAAGTTAGTAAACACTTAGTTAGAAATGCCGTGCTATGCGCGGGACCACAGGTGGATTGCGATAATTTCTTCCGGTCTGCGGTAAGGATTGGCACGGTGGGTTTCGCTGATCATTTCGGCATGGCGTGCCACCGTCCAGCAGTCACATCTCATCATGGACGTCGGTTGGCGCCGGAAGTCCAGTCTGATGGTATGGGTTACTGGTCCAAGGGTGAAGGTATGGCGGTTGCCGACATGACACAGAGATCCATCCCCAGGTTGATCTTGACTAAAGTTGTCGCCGTGGTGGCAACGCTCAGTTTCTCCGTGATTGCGGTGACGGCCGGGGCCGTCGCGACGCTTCCGTCCCAACCTCTCACCCTGGAGGGGGCGGTGGCTTTCGGTCTGGAACACAACCTCAACCTGCAGGCCGCTGACCAGGAGATCCAGGCTGCTGATCAGGGCATTCGTAAGGCCAAGGCCGATTTCCTGCCCAGAATGGATGCCGGGTATAGTTCCACGCACTGGGAGGATGTTCCATATGTGAGGATTCGCGGGGAGGTTTTCCAGAGCAGTCATCCCGACCTGAATCGATGGGAAACCTTGATCACCCAGCCTGTTTTCACCGGATTCGCCCTCACCGCCCAGTACCGAAACGCCAAACTGCAGCGGCAATTGGCTTCGCACCATCGGGAAGAGAATCGTCTGGACCTGGTTCGCGGCATTCAGCGGGCTTTTCTGCAGACGCTTCTGGCCGAAAAGCTCCTCCAGGTGCAGCGCGACGCCATCCGCCAAATCCAAAGCCACCGCCGGAACGCCGATGCCTATTTCCGGCAGGGCCTTACCCCACAAAACGATGTGCTGAAGGCTGACGTCGCCTTGGCCGATGCCACCCAGAAGGAGCAAAGTGCCGCCAAGCAGGTGCGGGTACTCCGTTCGCAGTTGAATCAACTGCTTGGCGTGGGACTTCCAACTCGGCTGGAATTAGCCGAATGGGACAAGGCTCCGGGGCCTGGCCAGACGGAACCGGATCTTGAGGAGCTGTTTTCCAGGGCGGACCGGCAACGTCCGGAGCTCCTTTCTCTGGATACGGCCATTCTTCAGACTGAGGAGGGCAAACGCTTCGCCACGAGCCGCCTATATCCCCAGGCTTCACTGTTTGGGATCTATTATCAGGAAGGCAAGGATTTTTTGGCGACTGAAAATGAATTCAGCAATTCCCACAACGCTGCCGTCGGGGTCAAGGTCGGCTGGAATTTGTTTGAAGGCGGCAAGACCTATGCGACCATCAAAGAGTGGCGATATAAACGCAGGGCACTGGAAGACCGACGTCAGGACGTTTTGCGCCAGATTTATGTGCAGATTCAAGACGCCCACGAGCAGCTTCAGGTGAGCAGAGCCAATATGGAAACGGCGCGGGTTGCCATTGACCAGGCCAGGGAAAACGAACGCATCACCCTGGCTCAGTACCAGCAACAGGTGGTGATCTTTTCCGAAGTCCTGGATGCTCAGGTGTATCTGACCCAGGCACAGGTCAACTATTTCCAGGCGCTATACGGCTGTCAGCTGGCCTGGGCGGAGCTGGAACGTGCGGTGGGTGGTGACTTGCGTCAAGACCCATGATCCCTTTCAAGCTGACGAATCAGGGTGAACCTCCATGAATCCGTCCGAAAATGCCGACCAACCGGGAAACAACAGCAAGTCCTCCCGACCCAAGGTGCTGCTGGCCCTGGGGATTCTGGCGCTGGCACTCTTGCTGGGGGTTGTTTACTGGTCCGTGTACAAACGTCACCGTGCGGTGACTGATGATGCCTATGTGATGGCGGATAATGCGCGGATCAGTAGCCGCATCCCCGGAACCGTGCTGCGCGTTCTGGCGGAAAATGACCAGCCAGT
>CAWHGA010000007.1:0-10079 GCA_963828705.1 uncultured delta proteobacterium | reverse complement strand
GGTCATGCTTCTATTTGGGCTGACTGTTGTTGAGTTCAACCAACGCTTGTTCCACCTTGCGAATCAGTTCCGGTTTCACCTGAAACGCCAAGGGGTTGGCGCCATCGCCTGGCAGCAACCAGATCCGCGAGAGCGGAGGAACTGCCGTTGTGGGTTTCTCCCAGCAGATGGCACCCAACTTGTCTTGAATACCCCAGAATTCCAGGTAGCCATGGGCTTCTGGCGGGGGAGGCGATGCGGCGGCATCGCGATTTTCATATTCGGCGTCATCGAGCGCCCAGAGAAGCGCCCGAATCTGTCCCGATTGAGTCAGTTCTTTCCTCTTGCCGTCGGCTAATTGCCACAGCCATTGGGTCTTGTCCGAATACACCAGGTGCCCTGGCTGTTCGCCGAATTTCCATATGAGCTGAGTCACCTGCTCGGTCCTGAAGGCCAACAGACTTCGATCTTCGAGGCTATTCAGGTCCTTGGGGACCTGTTGGAGAATATCGCCCACGACTTGAACTACCCCGGGCAACTGCGAGGCCACGGCAGCAACGCGCCTTTTGTTGGAATCTTCCAGAGAAAGCTGCAGCGTCACTTCCTGGTTTGTCTTCAGCTGCAGCTTGATGGTGACGAAGGCTGGATCCAGTCCCCAGGGTTTCAGATCTTCCGCGTTGTCAGCCAGGAAATCCAGGGCTCGCAACCAGTGGATCTGGTCCAGCAGATGGTCCACCTTGGATTTCTTGATCACCTTGTCAGCATGATCGGGTGATTTCCAGCTGCCGGTGCCGTCCTTGGTCACGCCAAAATGCTCTCCACCCTGCCAGCTGACGTCCAGAGCTGTGACCGAAGGGGGGTCGAAGACGAACAGCTGCCGTCGGCGCAGTTCATGCGCTTGTTTATTGAAAATCGACCAGTTGCCTCGGGCCATGAGGAAAATGGCAGGGCCATCGCCGGTTTTGGCGTAGTACGCATCCCCCACCGGGTTGAGGTCGCCGACAAACAGCTCGCGCCAGGTCTCGCCAGTCTTGAAGCGAAGCACGAGTGCCGGTTCCTGGAGGCCGAACATCTTGAGATTATCGCTGGTCGCTTCGGTCAGCTGCTGGTCGCGCTGCAGGCTTTCCAAGGAATAGAGCAAAGCATTCAGGGAGGTGCCATCGACCTCGGCCTGGATGGGTTCATTGATGCGCCACTGGGTTTCCTTGGCCAGACGGACCGGCGGCTTGTCCCGTGTCAGGATTTCAATAGCGCTCACCTGGTCGATGCTGAGCTGGAAGACCTTCTTGGCCAGCTGCTCGGCTTGCTGTTTCTGATGCGGTTTGACGATTTCGAAGTAAAAATAGTAGCCGCCGATAGCGGCGAGGACGATGACATAGATCAGCGTATGGCGCGCCCGGATCATCGTTGCGACCTCCGCACCCGGTACACCACTACCCCCACGGCCAGGACCAGGCAGGGCACCAACACCAGCGGGATCCAGAACAGCAACCTTTCCTGGCTGACGGTCAGAATCAGCGGCTGGCCCTTTTTGTCCTGGCGTTCAATGGTGATGAGGCTCTCTTCTTCCGCCAGGAAATTGACGATGTTCAGAAAGAAATCGCCATTGCCGGATAAACTGAAATGGGTGTTGTCCACGAAGGCCGAATTGCCACACACTAATAGATAGCCTTTTCGGGGAGGAGTCTGGTCAGGCTTTTCCTCCTTACCATCTTTCTCAGCCGGGGTAGATTCTGGCTTCGGCGCTTGCTTGCCGCGGTCTTTTGCGGTGATTTCCGCCAAAACCACAATCGGCACCGGACCCGGCAGGTCGATCTTGTCATCGTAACTGGCCCGTCCTTGCTTGAGCGTCTCCAAGTCCATTTCCGACCAGGCTTCCTGAGAAGTGGAAGCCAGCGTCACCACCTGTACTCCCGCTGGTGGCTGTTTGGCCGGCCTCACCGACCGGGCTTCCGGGTAGAAAGTGGCGATATTGAAGTCATCGGTGATCTTGTGCAGACCATACTGGGTCACCACGGGCATCAGGAAACTGCCGCCAAAGACTCGGCTGAGCTTATCGATAACGATGTCATCATGGAGTTCCATGCCGTAACTTTGGACCAGGTCCTTGAGGCCGGTGTTATCATAAGGGTCCAGCATCAGCAGGAGTCTGCCGTTCTTCTGCAGGTATTCCTTGATGCTGGCAATTTCGGGTTCCATGAGCGGTTTCCGGGGGCCGCCCACCACCAGCAAAGCGGCATCCTCGGGCACGTGTTCGATTTGTAGCAGGTTCAGATCGGCGATTTCGTAGTTGTCCCGATCGATGGCCGCACGCAGGGTGGAATAACCGTTCTTGCCGTTGTCGGCCAGGGAGTGTTCGCCGTGGCCCAGCAGGAAGTAGATCTTCTTGACGTGTTTTTGGGTCAGCTTGAAAAGCGCGTTGGTGAGGCTTTGCTCATCGGACCTCTGGATGCTCTGCTTCTTGTTGAAACCCTCCAGAACCAAAGTGCCGTAGTTTCGCACCTCATACTGCCTGGTCATCTCCGGTTGCAGGTCCGGATCTATGAACTCATAAGTCAGCTTGTCGTTGTAGTAGTGGAAAGTATCCAGCAAGTCCTTGGCGGGGGTGCGCTCCTGTTCGACACTGCGGAAAAACGCTTTGATTGTGACGGGGTCCTTGATGGAATCCAGGATCTTTCGAGTCTGCTGCGACAGGGTGTACTTGCCCGATTCGGTGAGATCCATCCGCCAGGGGTGTTTATCCACAATCAGCACCACAAAAACCAGAATGGCCATGAAGACCATGGATGTCACAATGGTGTTGGACCCGTAGGACCAGAGCCGGCGATATCGATTTGTGGCTGGCATGTTCACTTGCCTCCCTAATGGTTGCTGCAGGTATGGTGGGAAACCATCGTCTTCGAGGGGACTAGGGTTGAGCTATTGGCACTTGAGTGCATTCAAGTGCTCCCAACGCTTAACCTCGCCACCGATAGGATTCGACCTGGCGCAGGGTCAAGAACAGAAACACCAGGATAAAAGCCAGGTAGAAGACCAGGTCACGGGCGTCCAGCACACCTTTGGCGAAACTGTCAAAATGTCTGGTGATGGAGATGTAGTTGATCACCTTGGCGGCGGTGGCTCCCACAAAAGACTTCATCCAACCGATGACCCAGAACATGAGTAGAGCGCCAAAGGAAAGGATGGCGGCAATGATCTGGTTTTGCGTCATAGCCGAGGTAAATAATCCCAATGCCAGAAAAGACCCGCCCAGGAGCAGTACTCCCAGGTAACCGCAGTACACGGCGGGCCAGTTGGGTTTGCCGATATAGCCCAACAGCAGAACGCAGGGCACGGTTGCCAGCAAAATCACCGCCAGGGTGCTGGTGACCGCGGTGAACTTGGCCAGTAGTGTAGCGCGGTCGGAAACCGGATACGTGAAGAGCAGTTCCAATGTCCCCGATTTGCGCTCTTCGGCATAGACCCTCATGGTCAGCAGCGGCGTAAGCAGCAGCAGCACCACGCTGATGTCCAGGAAAAACGGGCGCAACACCATTTCGGTGAGATTCAGGGAATTCATCGCCATGGGGTCCTGAGCCGCTTCAAAGCTGTAGCGGCTATAGAAAAGCACGGCCCCATAGTAGAAATACCCGGCAATCACCAGGAAAATGAAGCCCACCACGTAGAAAATGGGGGAAGCAAACAAGGAATAGAGTTCCTTGCGATATATCGACCAAAAACCTCTCATGACGGGTACTCCTTATTCTGCCGGTTCTTCAGTCACCAACTGCATGAAAATGTCTTCCAGGCTAAGATCGATCAGCTTCAGTTCCAACAGGTCCATCCCGCGCTGCATCACCAGGCGGGCCATGTCTGGGCGAAGATCACAAGATCGATCGGTTTCAATGACCAGCCGATCACCGTCGTCACTGGCAGGACTCACAGTCTGCACCCCCGCCATATTGCGGAGTGCTTCCGTCAGTTCCGACAGGTTCCCTTTGACTTGGAGAGAAATGCGCGATGATTTCTGCAGTTGGCTGGTGAGACTGGCAGGTGTGTCGCTGGTGATGATCTGCCCTTTATTGATAATCATGACCCGCTGGCACAGTTGGGCGACTTCCGGAAGGATATGGGAACTCAGCAAAATAGTGTGTTCCCCGCGAAGCTCCTGGATCAATCGGCGGATCTCGATGATTTGCGATGGGTCCACACCGATGGTGGGTTCATCGAGGATCAACACTTCGGGGTTGTTGAGCAGTGCCTGTGCCAGCCCGACGCGCTGCCGGTAACCCTTGGACAGATGCCCGATGATCCGATTGGCCGCTTTCTCCAGACCGCAGAGGGCCAAAACCCGCTGGATTTCCTGGGTTACGCGTTTGGCCTCGACCGCCTTTGCGTCGGCCGCAAAGCGCAGAAAGCGTCGCACCGTGAGGTCCCCATAGAGGGGCACATTTTCCGGAAGATAGCCGATCTTCCGACGGACCTGTAAGGATTGTTCGAAACAGTCCAACCCGGCGATTCGGGCATGGCCCGTGCTGGGCGGCATATAGCAGGTTAGAATCCGCATCGTGGTGGTTTTCCCGGCCCCATTGGGGCCCAGGAAGCCTACCACTTCGCCCTGTTGGACCTCGAAGGTCACATCCCGAATGGCAGCCACCGGGCCGTAGTATTTGGTCAATCCATTGGCTTCAATCATATCCTTTTGCCCTCACTCGACTTCCCCTGATCTGCCGCCGCCATGCCTCGGCTCCGTCGTTTCCTCGGCCACCATGGCCGACTTGGTGGGTCTATGGTCGCCAGGTGCGGGCGGCGTACCCTGTCCCAATTTCCCAACCCTTGATGTTACCCAAGAGTTAAATCGTGCGACTGTCAACCTGTTTCATTTGTTTCGGTGCGGTTTATTTGTGTGGACTTTCGAAGAACTCAACGGAAATAGAGTTTTGAGTTTTGGATTTGCCGGACCGTTTTGGTGCCCAGCGAAGTCGCGCAAGCCTGGCACAAGTATTCGTGCAGTTCCCCATCGGGAAGCAGCAGTAGCAGGCGGTTTCGAACCGGCATCGCCTGGCGGCAACGCGGGCAGTACAGGGCCGAAGCCTTAAAATCCTGATATTGCGCGGAAGTGGTGGGATGGTGTGACTGCATGGCCATTGCCTCGATGTCGTGACTTTAATGTATGTCTGGATAGGCTCATTCTTTCGCGTGCCAGAGCCTCCAGTCCGTCACCCCCGCACGCCTTTGGCGGGGGTCTAGGAGCTCAAATTCTGCCGGGCGGCACTGGATCCCCGCCAGAGCATGCGGGAATGACGGTCAGAGTCGTGCGCCCCCAGTTATTCAGATGTCCGCCAACAGGTTCTAACCGCCCATGGCCACGCCGGATTTCCCGTCCTGTTTGTCGTTGCGCTTTTTCCATGGCCAACGCCGGGTCCGGTGATGGTCTTCCTGGTCCTTGGCCAACTGCTGGAATTCTCGCAGCAGTTCTTCCTGGCGAGCGTTAATGCTGTTGGGAATATGGACGCCGACCTCCACGAACAGGTCGCCCCGGCCGTTGCCTCGAAGGTGAGGTACTCCTTCACTGCCGTAGCGAAGCACCGTGCCCGGCTGGGTGCCCGGGGCAACTTCGATGGGCTTCATGCCATTGAGTGTGGGGACCTCGATGTGATCTCCCAGAATGGCCTGCACAAAGGAAACCGTCACTTTGCAGTAAAGGTCGTCGCCATCCCGCTCAAAACGTTCGTGCGGCTGGACGTGCAGGCGCACATAGAGATCACCCGCTGGGCCGCCGCGATAACCACCTTCGCCTTCACCGCGCAGTCGCAGCCGCGTGCCGTTATCAACCCCCGGCGGCACTTTGACCTGGACCCGTTTGCGGCCTTTCACCCGTCCCTGGCCGTGGCACTGGCCACAAGGGGAGGTCAGCACCTGGCCCGATCCTTCACAGCGGGAACAGGCAGTGCTGATGCGGAAGAATCCCTGGGACTGGATCACCTGGCCCCGGCCCTGGCAGAGCGGGCAGGTGCCCTCCCGGGAATCGGGTTCCGCGCCCCGGCCCTGGCACGCGCCACAGGGCACCGCCGTTTCCACCTCGATGTCCTTCTCGGTGCCGAAAACCGCCTCTTCGAAGGCCAGCACCAGGTCATAGCCGAGGTCATTGCCGGGGCGTGCCACCGTGCGCTGACGGGGACGGCCACCACCAAAACCAAAAGAAAAGAATTCTTCAAAGATGTCGCCAAAAGAGGAGAAGATATCCTCGAATCCGCGAAACCCACTGAAACCGGTGCCTTGCAACCCTTCATGGCCGTAGGTGTCGTAGATTTGCCGTTTCTTGGGATCGCACAGGACTTCGTAGGCTTCGGCCGCTTCTTTGAAGCGGTCTTCGGCGTCCTTGTCACCAGGATTTCGGTCTGGATGGTATTTGAGGGCCAGTTTTCGGTAGGCTTTTTTTAGTTCGTCTTCGGTAACCTGGTGGGTGACGCCCAGGACTTGGTAGTAATCTCGTTTGTCCATCCTATCCTCATCGGCGTGATCTCAGGGAGTTGCAAAGGACCGCAATCCAGACATATCGGCTCTGTAGTAAACATGCCATGGCAGCTTGTCAAGCGCGGCGCCGTAGATTCATCCAGGCGAAACCGTAATGGAAGGGGACTGGGTCTCCGGCGGCGATGTCTATGACGGTGGGTCACCTGATGGTTTGGCGATTCGTGCCTGCAGGGCTTCGCAGCGGTCTTGCGCCCCGGCAGCCTGATAACCCTTGCAGGCGAACAGGTCTTTGCCCAGGCGCTCAGCCTGTTCCGCCACCGTCAGCCACTCCTCGGCAGCCGGCTCTCGGCCCAGAACCGCACACAGGCGCCGCAACAAAAAGACATCACCCTCGGTTTTGGCCGCCTCCAAAAGACGCGGCAAGGCATCGACGGCTCCCGCCTTTTCATAAAAATCCAACGCGTCGTGGACAAATCCAGCGTCGAGATAACGGTCGCCCCATTCCAGCAGGGCATCCACCGATGCCGCAGGCTGGTTGAGAAGGTCCCGTTTCTCCAGGCAGTTTAGTAAATTATTGTTTTCCATGGGTCGTTCCGGTGGCTGCGGCGAGCTACGCCCAAACAGGCAGCAAGTGGCCGGGCCGGCAGGGTTATTCCTCTTCGTCGTTGAGCTGATACGGAGCATCCTCGACCTGTTTGCCCTCGAACTCCACTTCACCAGGGTAGCGGTTTGAGGCCTCCATAATTTCTTCTTCCACTTCGTGCATGATCTTCTGCGCTCGAGCCGCACCCATGGAAGCTTCTGGAAGGGCTTCCAACTCTTCGAAAGAGCGGATGTTTTCCGTGGAGACGAGGCCGTCGGCAATTTCCCGCAACGCCACAACCACTTCTTTGTTCTTCGGCGCATCCACCAGCAGCGTGGCTCCCCGGCGCAGCTGTAGAACCCGGCGCACCGTGAGGTGAACCAGGGCAAAGCGGTTCTCCACCCGTTCCAGGCAATCTTCAATGGTGACTCGAGCCATGGTTTTTGATCCTCATGTTCCAGAATGGTTGATTGCTACCCCACCGGGAGGCACCGCAGAGCCCACCGGCCAGGAGCAGTCGGCGTCTCCTCGTCCTGGTGCACCCTTGGGCGATGCCACCCGCAGAAAAAAAACAGATGGGATCGTCCCATCTGACTTGTCCTCGGTCTGTCAAAGCTCCCGGAGGAAACCTCGTAAACCCGTTGATATTCTATTTTGGCACAGAAACCGATTTTTTCAAGCCTCAAAATGCTGCGGGAGCCACCCATGCCGGCTGGCCCCCGCTCACCACCAGAGTTGTCAGGACCTCTGGTTAATACATATCACCCATGCCGCCCATACCGCCCATACCACCCATGCCGCCGCCCATACCACCCATGCTCGGGGCGCCTGCAGCACCCTTCTTCTGTGGCTTCTCCGCCACCATGGCTTCGGTGGTGAGCATAAGGGCCGACACGCTGGCGGCGTTTTGCAGCGCGAAGCGAACCACCTTGGTCGGGTCGATGACGCCGGCTGCGATCAGGTCTTCGTATACTTCCGTTTCAGCGTTGAAGCCAAAGGCTCCTTCACTATTCTTGACATGTTCGACCACCACGGAACCTTCGTGACCGGCGTTGTTAGCGATCTGGCGAAGAGGCTCCTCAAGAGCGCGTCTGACAATGGACTTGCCGAACTGCTCCTCACCTTCCAGCTCGAGTTCTTCGATGGCCTTCTGACAACGCAGCAGAGCTACGCCGCCGCCGGCAACGATGCCTTCTTCCACCGCCGCGCGGGTAGCGTTCAGAGCGTCTTCCACGCGAGCCTTTTTTTCCTTCATTTCGGTTTCGGTGGCGGCCCCAACACTGATGACGGCCACGCCGCCTACCAGCTTGGCCAACCGTTCCTGGAGCTTTTCCCGATCGTAGTCACTGGTGGTTTCTTCAATCTGCGCACGGATCTGTTTAACCCTGGCTTCAATGGTTACTCTCTGGCCGCCGCCATCAACGATGGTGGTGTTGTCCTTGTCGAGCACCACGCGCTTGGCGGTACCCAAATCGTTGAAGGTTACGCTTTCGAGCTTGACGCCGAGGTCTTCGGAAACCACCTGACCACCGGTGAGAACGGCGATGTCTTCAAGGATGGCCTTGCGCCGATCACCAAAGCCGGGGGCCTTGACCGCGCACACCTTGAGCGTGCCGCGCAGGCGGTTGACCACCAGAGTGGCCAGGGCTTCGCCTTCCACGTCTTCGGCGACGATCAGCAGCGGTTTGTTCATGCGGACAACCTGTTCCAGCAGGGGCAGGAGGTCTTTCATGACGCTGATTTTCTTTTCATGGCAGAGGATATAGGGTTCGTCCAGTTCCACCACCATTTTTTCCGGGTCGGTGACGAAATAGGGCGAAATGTAGCCACGGTCAAACTGCATGCCTTCCACCACTTCCAGAGTGGTTTCCATGCTTTTGGCTTCTTCGACGGTGATGACCCCTTCCTTGCCAACCTTGTTCATGGCTTCGGCGATGATGTTGCCGATACCGGTGTCGTTGTTGGCGGAAATGGTACCCACCTGAGCGATTTCCTTCTGGTCCTTAGTGGGTTTGCTCATGGCCTTGAGGGCTTCCACGGCCTTGGCCACGGTCTTTTCAATGCCGCGCTTGAGGGCCATGGGGTTGTGCCCGGCGGCCACCAGCTTGGAGCCTTCGCGGTATATGGCTTGTGCCAGAATGGTGGCGGTGGTGGTACCGTCGCCGGCCACGTCGCTGGTCTTGCTGGCCACTTCCTTAACCATCTGAGCACCCATGTTGACGAACTTGTCTTCCAGTTCGATTTCCTTGGCGACGGTTACACCGTCCTTGGTCACCGTGGGGGGACCAAAGCTCTTGTCGATGACCACATTGCGACCCTTGGGGCCTAGCGTCACCTTGACGGCGTTGGCCAGGGTGTCCACGCCTTCCATGATGCGCTCACGTGCTTCGCCGCTATATTTGATTTCCTTGGCAGACATGATGATCCCTTTCTCTAAATCCTTTTGGATAAGCTAGCTGACGATGGCCAGAATGTCATCTTCACGCATGATGAGCAGCTCTTCACCGTCGACCTTGACATCATTGCCGGCATATTTGGCAAACAGGACCCGATCGCCTTCCTTCACGGTCAGGGGAACGATCTCCCCTTTGTCCAAAAGCTTGCCTTTGCCCACGGCGATCACTTGGCCCTGCTGGGGCTTTTCCTTGGCAGAATCAGGAATGATGATCCCTCCAGCGGTCTTCTCTTCTTCCTCGATCCGCTTGACAATAACTCGGTCGTGCAACGGGCGAAGTTTCATGATGATCCTCCTCTCTGGTCAATGCGATGGCCGCTGAAAAAATGAACTCAGCGGCGACAAATCCGAATGGACACTCCTAACAACAGTCCCTTATGGGCCTTCATTAGCACTCTCCAGCAATGAGTGCTAACAGTATCTAGCCAGTTGGTCTGCAAAAGGCAAGTGAAAAAATCTGGATTCAGAAAAGGATTTGGATGACACGGTGTGAACATCTGTGGAGATCTGAAGTATCGAAGGATGAACGGAAGTAGTCTTGTAAGAGGCTCAGTGGTCTAGATGCATTTCTTGTCATTCCGGCGAACCGCCATGGCCTCAAGATAG
>CAWHGA010000006.1:0-56160 GCA_963828705.1 uncultured delta proteobacterium | reverse complement strand
CCGGGGATTCCCCGGGCTTGGGTTCGTAAACCTGAACGGGATCGCCATCGAAGTCTGGGGTCCGCAAACAGCTCCGTGGCCCGACGGAAGTCCAGGATCGTGAAGAACAACTTGTCGTAATCCTCGTCCGATACGGGTGCCGCGACCGATGATCTGCTTGAACCGGCATCGAACTTGATCCGCTTGTCGAGCACGATCAACTTGCACGTCTGTGCATCGACCCCGGTCGACATCAGCTTCGAGGTCGTGGCGATAACCGGAAAGGTGGACTCCGGGTCGATGAAGTTATCGAGCTCCGCCTTGCCCTCGTCGTTGTCGCCGGTGATGCGCATGACGTACTTGGGGTTCGCGGCCGCGAGGTCGGGATTGGCATTGACCAGCGCCTGGCGCATGCGTTCGGCGTGATCGATGTCCTCGCAGAAGACGATGGTCTTGTCGAAGCGGTTCGTGGCCTTGAGAAACTCGGTGACCTTGGCAGCCACCACCTTCGTGCGCTTTTCCAGGACCAGGTTGCGGTCGAAATCGCGTGTCGTTGTATTCGCGGTCCTCGATCAGCTGGCCGTAGTTGTCGGTCTTGCCGTCTTCCGGGACGCCAGCCATCGAGGTCCTTGTCGAGACCGATGCGGACCACTTTGTAGGGCGCGAGGAAACCGTCGGCGATGCCTTGCCGCAGCGAGTAGGTGTAAATCGGGTCGCCGAAGTATTCGATGTTGGAAACGTCCCTGGTTTCCTTGGGCGTAGCGGTGAGGCCGATCTGCGTGGCGGACGAGAAGTACTCGAGCACCCTGCGCCAGGCGGCATCATCAGCCGCGCTACCGCGGTGGCATTCGTCGACGAGGACAAGGTCGAAGAAGTCCGGCGAGAACTGTTTGTAGATGTTCTGCTCCTCCTCGGTTCCCGTGACGGCTTGATAGAGCGACAGATAGATCTCGAACGATTTATCGACCGTGCGATGGGTGATCTTGGTCATCGCCTGACCGAACGGCTTGAAGTCGTTGGTCTTGGTCTGGTCAGCGAGGATGTTGCGGTCGACAAGGAACAGGATGCGCTTCTTGGCGCCCGACTTCCAAAGCCGCCAGATGATCTGGAACGCGGTATAGGTCTTGCCGGTGCCAGTGGCCATCACCAGCAGGATGCGGTTGTCGCCGCGGACGATGGCTTCGACGGCGCGGTTGATAGCGATGAGCTGGTAGTAACGCGGCGACTTGCCGGAACCGTCTTCGTAGTAGTCCTGCGTGGTGACCGCTTCTTGCGCGGCGGTGTAGCCCTTGGCGGTTCGGTAGCGTGCCCAAAGGTCTTCGGGTGACGGGAACTGATCCAGCGGGATTTCCCTTTCGACCGCGCCGCCCGTTCCGGTTCTGTCGTGTTCGAGGAACGCGTCACCGTTGGAGCTGAAGGCAAACGGGAGGTCGAGGATTTCGGCGTATTCGAGCGCCTGTTGCATGCCAGCGCCGACGGCGTAGTTGTTGTCTTTCGCTTCGATGACGGCGATCGGGATGCCTGGCTTGTAGAAGAGAAGGTAATCGGCCTTTTTGGCTTCACCGCGCTTGACCGTCTTGCCGCGAACGATGACACGGCCCTTGGTGAAGTAGACCTCCTCCCGAAGCTGGGTCATCACATTCCACTTGCCGCATGGACCGACCAGTGCGGGGGTGATGAACTTGGTGCGGATGTCCGCTTCGGTAAAAGCCTTCTTATCCATGCCCACTGCTCTAGCTGCTACTGCAGCCACTGGGGTCCGACCCCATCCGCCAACGCACCCCATCCGACCATCCTGAAACCCAGCCACAAGCGAATTCGATGAGTAGCAGACAGCTCGCGCCAATAGGCATCAAGCGGCCGTATGTCCCGTCGCAGAAACTTTAAGCGGCGTACCGGATGATTTCCAACTCAGCGGCGACATTCACCTTTTCAAGAATCGTTTCAACACCGGCCATCACAGGATCATCCAGCAGGTACTCACTGCAATTCTCGCACTGCAAGACCGGCAGACTTTTCAAAATGACAATAGTTAATCACTGATTTTGAATGGTAAGTCCGTGATCAACGGCTTCAATTTAGATCCACACACATGGCATTTCATGAATAGCGCCTCCTGATTCTGAAGCCATCCTCCCACTCTTCCGAGTTTGGGCGGTAGGCGGTAACAATCCGTATGGTATCTCCTTCCACATCGACCGCAAACAGTATGTGGAATACATCGCCTTGAAATTCAGAACGGACAAGGTAGCTGGGAACATCTTGCTTTGGGATACTGTTCAATAATTTCATAGGATGCATAAGACTCGATGAGAGCCTGTCGGGGAACGAATCGTCCCTTCAAACGAATATTGACATGATACGTCCAGAGTATCTTCCTCTGGTTTATACACCTTTCGATGAACTTTAGAGGATCATGAGGATCATCGGGAAGTGGGTGGTTCAGCGTCATCAAACCTCCTCAAGTACATGCTTATCATCTGGGCGAGGACGTACGCCCAACACGGGCTTCACCCGTAGCCGGCTCTTTCGGCGATTGGGTGCAAGCCATGGGGTTATGCCCGCGATTTCGCGCGAACGACTCACCTATTCACCAGCACACCTAGTCTGTCCGCTGCCTTCCGTTTCTTCTTCAGTGGAGCCCGGCTTCTCAGAATATCAAAGCATCCCGCAGTAGCTTGCAGAAGCTTCGCAAGCCAACTCCGCATGTGTGCTCGCCAACTGCCGCGAACGATGACACGGCCCTTGGTGAAGTAGACCTCTTCCCGAAGCTGGGTCATCACATTCCACTTGCCGCCTGGACCGACCAGTGCGGGCGTGATGAACTTGGTGCGGATGTCCGCTTCGGTGAAAGCCTTCTTATCCATGCCCACTGCTCCAACTGCCACTGCTGCGAATGGGGTGCACCGTTCCCACTGGCACTGGGGTCGGACCCCGCCAGGGAACCCCGCCAGGCCGCCAGGTGCTCAGGGTAACTTATTGGCAGGAAAAGCCAATTTCCCCTGGCTTATGTGGGCTGCTGATTACCGCCGCCGC
Source organism: uncultured delta proteobacterium (assembly GCA_963828705.1). Classification (GTDB taxonomy): domain Bacteria; phylum Desulfobacterota; class Syntrophobacteria; order Syntrophobacterales; family Syntrophobacteraceae; genus CAWDJT01. Next base: position 53,145 of record CAWHGA010000006.1, on the reverse strand, counting down.
GCGGTAAACGGGTCACTAAACCCCTGTGAGTTATTGTATGTCCCGGTGATCGTTGTGTTGTCGGCATTCACCATGCCGCCGAAGGTGACCCATAAGCCATCGCTGAACGTCACGGTGAGGCTGACGTTTCTGGATTGACTTTTTGACCCCGCCGGCATGGTGGATGTCCCGGAAATGCCTGTGGGATAATTGTTGGCGTCCGAAACCGTTCCGGTGATAGCGGTCCCTTTGTGGGTGAGATCCGCCGTCAAGTCGGCACAGGCACTTGAGACGATCACCCACGTCCCGGTCACATTCAAGGGATGCGGAGTTTGATCCTTGGCGAAACCGACAGGCGGTCCCATAACCACCATCAACGCCAGACTCAGAAGTGTAAAGATTGATCCGGTTCTGTTCATAATGTTGCATCTCCTCTGGATGAGGCCCCTCGGAGGGGTCCTTGACGACTCCTGCCCTGACCATATTGAAGTCCAGTAGACGTTACACTGAACCAGGTGCTCATCTGTCTGCACTGCCGTTGCATGATAGCGGTCTTCCCAGAATGCACCTTTTCTGTTCTTCCGCCGGAATCGGCATGACAGCTAGGTGCTTGGGGTGCATGACTGAAAACTCAGCGGCCCGCGCTTTTTGCGGGTCCGCTGGCGCGACGTGTTAGGCGCTGAGTGGAACGGGTTAGATCGAGAAGGGATCTCAATGCCACGTTCACCGCATGCTGAATCATGGAAAGCTTCTGGCTACGTCTGGATCGAGTACCACAACATTAGCGCCTTCGGCCAAAAGCCGGCGACAGTATTTTCCGCGGACAGCCTTGGAGTAGTCAAAATGTACTCGGGACGCAATTCATCCTTGGGTTCTTTATGTTTGTCCTTCATGTCGATTCCTCTCGTATGCGGTCGCAGATCGTGCGCTGATGATCCGCAGGACTTCCCCTCGGTCAGAATGTGAGACAACGAGCAACGATTGCCAGAGGAAAAGCCAATAGTAACAAAACGCAACTCGTCCCCTGAGTGGTCAGGGTCATCAAGGGTGGCCGACAGTGGATCATAAAACACAGTCACCGCTTCTTCAAAGGAAACTCCGTGTTTCTTGACGTTGCTTTTTGCCTTTTTCGGATCCCATTCGAATTGCATCAGTGGCTTCCAAGTCTGCCCTAGATATGTAGTCTGTCATCTTGCTACGATGAAGTGAGGAGTCCCGATGATTTGGGATATGGAAAGTTAGCAGGCGCCTCGCGCTTCTGTGGGAATATTATGGATTTTTCCTGGAAGAGGCGCAAGGATTGAATCTGACGTGATCGATGGTTTCAGTGTGGGTCTGCCCTGCATGGTATCCTGTTTGTACAGAACAGCCGGTTCCCCTTGGACTATTCGGGATGGGTCCCGTGGCCAACCGCAACCGGCAACCGGGGTCCGACCCTGTCCGCTGCCCGGTCCGACAAAAACTGTCCGACTTGTTTGCCCCAAAGCCCCAAAACCCCAAAACCCCAAAGATATATTTTCCTTAGGCGCCCTGGTAACTTCTCAATAACTGGAGGCCCACAATCCTGGATTCCCACCTGCGCGGGAATCCAGAGCTCGGGGCACGTGACCATTGCCCACGCTTATTGAGGTGTTACATTCTGAGCATAGTCCTTCCTGCGTCGGTCAAGAGTTGATCCCTCGCGAAAACCGCTTCTTCAACTGTCGAGTAAGCCCGCGTCCTTCGATACTGTTGGCCATCGCTATTCTCCCTTGAGGCTACCCTTCAGCACCACCCGCAGAGGATTTGAATAGCTGTTGCCAATCGCTGATAAACATGGAATATGGATGCATCCTGGCTGGCGCCTGAATCCCTGTCGGCCGGGCGTGAAGCCTCGCCGGCCGATCACACGATCGTGCCCAGGTTCCTCTACACACCTTCACAGGAGGTTCCGTGGACAACGCGCCTTGCCCGAATCCCGCAACGACTTCACGTCTCAAGTTGTTCCTGGCATTATCCCGAACCCCGCATGGCCTGCTGGACATGGCCACCCCAGCCCTGGCAGCACTGCTTTGGCTCGGCAAGGTCCCTTCATTGAAGGTAACGCTGTTGGGCATCATCACGGGGTTCGCCGGCTATACTGCGGTCTATGCCCTAAACGACGTGGTGGATTATCGGGTCGACCGGGAAAAGATGCGAGAGACCGGATCGAAGACCAACGTCGCCACCGACCTGGATGCGGTCTACGCGCGCCATCCCATGGCTCAGGGATTGCTGCCCTTTGGCGAAGGCCTGGCCTGGGCCGCCGGTTGGGCGTTGGTGGCCTTTCTTGGCGCTTACCTGCTCAACCCGGTTTGCGCCCTGATCTTCGTCATTGGCTGCCTGTTAGAAACCGTCTACTGCTTGTTGTTGCGCGTCACCTACCTGCGAACATTGGTGAGTGGCGTGGTCAAGACCCTGGGGGGGGTGGCGGCCGTCTACGCCGTGGATCCGGCCCCATCCCTTGCCTTCGTTGTTATGCTCTTCCTGTGGCTGTTTGCCTGGGAGATCGGCGGTCAAAACGTCCCCAACGATTGGGCCGACGTGGAAGAAGATCGGAAGCTGCGGGCCCGCACCATCCCGGTCCATTTCGGTGTTGAGCGAGCCGGCGAGATCATCATTGGGTCGCTGAGTTCGGCGGTCTTCCTGAGTGTCCTGCTGATCTGGCTGGCCCCGGCCAAGATTGCGGGGTTGAGCGGGTTATTCATCGTGGCCAGCGGCGTGGTGTTGTTGCTGGTCCCGGGCTACCAGCTCTATCGGAGCCGGGAACGTCAGCAGGCGGGGACCTTATTCAACCGGGCCAGCTACTACCCGCTCAGCCTGTTCGTGATCCTTGTTGTCAACCATCTGATCTAGTACATTCGGGCGAAGTCCTATACTCATGGAAAGATGGCTCTGGGCTGCGTGCCAACTGGTGGCCGGCCAGGCAAGAGGTTTGCACGTGAAAACCGCGGATGCCCTATTCAATGCACCCTCGCACCCTTCGGGCACAGGACGATACCAAGATGCAGATCAAAAGGAATTCACCATAGAAGAACTGGCAGAACTCAACGGCCAGGACGGAAAGCCCATTTATATCGCTCACCAGGGTCGGGTGATCGATGTCAGCAACAGCCGTCTTTGGCAGGGCGGGCTGCACATGCGGCGTCATCATGCCGGGTCGGACCTGACCACCGATATCCAGGCGGCACCCCACGGCCTTGAGGTCCTGCAACGTTACCCGCAAGTTGGGGTCTTGAAGGACACTAAAGATCCCCTGGCGCGACCCATGCCCGCGGCCCTGACCGCTCTCCTGAAGCGTTTCCCCATGCTGCGCCGCCATCCCCACCCGATGACGGTCCACTTCCCGATCGTCTTTCCCATGGCAGCAGCCGCCTTCGTCGTCATCTATCTGGTGACCGGGATCGCTGCCTTTGAGGTGACCGCTTTCCATTGCCTGGGCGCGGCCGTTTTGTTTGCCCCGGTTGCCATAGCGACGGGCCTGTTCACCTGGTGGTTCAACTACCTGGCCAAACCGCTGCGACCGGTCCGAATCAAGCAGCGGTTGTCCCCAACCCTGTGGCTGCTGGCCGCGGTGGCCTTCGGCTGGCGACTGGCGGTACCCGACATCCTGCAGGTGTTTCGCCCCGCGAGTGTTCTCTACCTGTTGATGGTTTTTGGGTTGGTACCATTGGTGAGTATCATCGGCTGGTTCGGAGCTCAGATGACGTTTCCGGTGGAAAAGGATTGAGGCCAATCGATGGTTGACAGCTGCTGGTAGGCATCTGCCATGAGGTGAGCCACTCCCCCCGATGCAAGGTTCAGCTTCTGGTCGGAAACTACGACACCCGCCCGCCTGGAGCCACTGCCTGCTCCGGAGTGAGCAGTGCGAGGCTGTCACCGTCGCGCACCGCCAGGACCATCCCGCGGGATTCGACGCCCATGAGTTTGGTCGGTTTGAGGTTGGCCACCAGGATCACCTGTTTTCCCACCAGAACCTCAGGCTTGTGGGTTTGGGCAAGGCCTGCCACCACCTGGCGTTCCTCACCGATATCCACAATGAGTCGCAGCAGCTTCTCGGAATTGGGAATGGCTTCCGCCTCCCGAATGAGACCGACCCGCAAATCCACTTGCTTGAACTGATCGATGGAGATTAACCCCAAAGCCTCCGCCGCAGGTAGGACCACCGCCTGGACCGCCTGAGCTGCCGCCTGGTCTGTGGTCGTCGCATTCTTTGCGGCCTTGGGCGGCAACTGCATCTTTGACCTTCGCCTTCCCCTTGCCGTCTCCCGCCTTGTCAGGTGCCACTGGTTTGGTCTCCACCCGCGGGAACAAGGACTCTCCTTTGGACACCGGAATCCCTTCCGGCAGCGTACCCCACTGGGCATCCCGGTCAAAACGCACTTCCAGGGCCTGAGACGCCACGCCCAGCCGTTCCAGCATCTTTTCCGCTGTTTGCGGCATCACCGGCGTGATGAGCACCGCCACGATGCGGTTGACTTCCAGCAGATGGCGCATGACCGCTGCGAGCCGCTCCCGCTGGGCCGGGTCCTTGGCCAGGTTCCAGGGACCGACCTCATCGATATACTTGTTGGCCTTGCTGATCATTTCCCAGACAGCCGTCAGGGCTTTGTGGAAATTCCAGCGCGGCATCTCCTCCAGGTAGTGCGCCAGGGTCTCTTGAACCTGCGCGCGCAGGCCGGCATCCAGTTCGTGATCGTCGGTGCCGAACGGCGGGACCTTGCCGTCGAAGTACTTGGCGGTCATGGCCAGCGTGCGGCTGAAAAGGTTCCCCAGATCGTTGGCCAGGTCGGCATTGATCCGCGTAACCAGGGCTTCTTCGTTGAAATTCGCATCCAGACCGAACACCATCTCGCGCAGCAGGAAATAGCGGAAGGCATCCAGACCGTAGACCGGCACCAGGTCCAGAGGCCGCACCACAGTGCCGCGGCTTTTGCTCATTTTGCCTTCGTTGATCTTCCAGTAACCGTGGACGTTGAGGTGCTGGTAGGGCGCAATGCCTGCCGCGCGGATCATGGTTGGCCAGTAGATCCCGTGAGGTTTGAGGATGTCTTTGGCAATGAGGTGCTGCGCCACCGGCCAGAAATGCTCGAATCGTGGCCCATCCGGGTAGCCCAGGGCGGTCACGTAATTGATCAGGGCATCGAACCAGACATAAGTCACGTAGCGGTCGTCAAAGGGCAGCGAGATCCCCCAGCTGAGCCGCTCCTTAGGCCGGGAAATGCACAGATCTTCCAACGGGTCGCGCAAAAACGCCAGCACTTCGTTGCGATAGCGTTCCGGCCGGATGAAATCCGGGTTGCGCTCGATGTGGTCGATCAGCCAATCCTGGTACTTGCTCATGCGAAAGAAGTAGTTGGCTTCTTCGCGCTCCACCGGTTCGCAATCGTGGTCCGGGCATTTGCCGTCCACCAGTTCCCGTTCCGTGTAGAACCGTTCGCAGCCCACACAGTAGAGGCCCTTGTAGGAATCGAAGTAGATGTCCCCGGCATCATAGACCTTCTGCAGGATGTACTGCACCACCCGCACATGAGCCGGATCGGTGGTGCGGATGAAGTGGTCGTGGCTGATGTTGAGCCGCGGCCAGGTGTCCCGGAACAGCTGGCTGATGCGATCGGCATAGGCCCGGGGTTCCGTGCCGGCGGCCTGCGCGGCCTGGACAATCTTGTCGCCGTGTTCATCGGTGCCGGTGAGAAAGAAGGTTTCGTGCCCCATGAGCCGATGAAAGCGATTCATGACATCTGCCACAATGGTAGTGTAGGCATGGCCAATGTGAGGTTCAGCGTTTACGTAGTAGATGGGCGTGGTGATGAAGAAACGTTCGGTCATAGATAGATCCTTAACAACGACGAGCATTGGACACGAGGAAACGAGTCTTGGGCAGCCCGGATTTTGTCAACATGAAGGTGATCCCACCACAAATCCGTGAGCCAATTGTTTGCGCAGATCAATACTCAGTGCAGGTACACAGAATAAGGTGACCAACTATTCGTTCCATCAACCCGGCGAACCGCCTGGCCTTGGGGGCCACAACGAACCATGAAAGTCAGCCGAGTCACCCGATCGTCATTCCCGCGCAGGCGGGAATCCAGAAAAATGGCCTGGATACCGGCTTTCGCCGGTATGACTGGCGGACTTTCATACAAAGACGGGGGTCCAGTGAACCTTAAAAACACCCGGATTCCCGCCTGCGCGGGAATGACAGCCCAGGAGGCTGACCGAGAACTCCATTTCTGTCATTTCGAACGGAGCGCGACGAAGTGAGAAATCTGTAATTTCAGCGACCTAAACGACGAAGATTTGTCGCCTTCGGCTCGAAATGACAATCCGCAGACAGCCTCTTCGTCACCGAGCCTGCAAAACAAAGCTGACAGATTATTAGGCCACCCAAGCGAACGTCTCCAGTATTCGTTGACAGACTATAGCGGAGACCCTTTCCAGTGCGGTTGCCTATGCCGATGGCGTGGAACCCAGCGGGTCCAGGGTGATCTCCAACTCTTTGCCGGTTTCCAACAACACGGTATAGGTCCGCTCCAGGACATTCTGGCGGATCACCTTGCCGCGTCCATCAGGGGTTTCGGTCTTTTTCCCCAGCTTGGGCATGTCCTTTTTCAGGGCTTTGTAGGTATCGTATTCATATTTCAGGCAACACATAAGGCGGCCACAGGAACCCGAGATCTTGGCGGGGTTGAGGCTCAAGTTCTGTTCCTTGGCCATTTTGACCGACACCGGCTGGAACTCGCGCAGGAATGAGGCACAACAGAGTTCCCGGCCGCAAGTGCCCAGCCCCCCAACCATGCGTGCCTGGTTGCGCACGCCGATCTGGCGCAGTTCCACCCGGGTCTTAAAGTGACGCACCAGGTCCTTCACCAGTTCGCGGAAATCCACCCGACCGTCGGCAGTGAAATAGAAGACTATCTTGGAGCCGTCATAGTGATATTCCACATCCACCAGGTTCATACTCAGGCTAAGACGATGAATGCATTCCACACAATACTGTTTGGCAGCCCTTTCCTGACGGGCGTTCTCCCGGGCGCGCCGGATTTCCTCCTCGGACGCCAGCCGCTCCACGTTCTTAAGTCCACTGGGATGCGCCTTCGGGTCGCGCTCCCGCGGGCTCTGCACCACCTGCCCGAAACCCACCCCCTGTTCGGTGCGAACGATGACGGCATCACCCTTCTTGAGCTCCAAATCACCCGGATTGAAGTGGTAGACCTTGCCACCCTCCCGGAATCGAATTCCAACTGCCCTTTCCATACAACAAATCCTTAATGATCAGGCCCACCCCTTCCAGGGTCAGCTGGCGGTTGGCGTTGCCGCGCAGGTGCTGTACCGCCTGATCAATGTGTTGAAGCACGGTAAACATGTGCTCGATTGGAACCGTGTCCAACCGGTTCGAAACCGCCTCCACCGGGGCCACATCCGGTCCCTGGGCGCCTTCGCCCAATAGCCGGCGGATGATCCATTCGCGCAGCCACAACTGGAGGATCTCCAGATCCTGAGCCAGGTCCTGGCTTTCCTTGACCCACTGGGAGGTAAACAGAAAAAACTCGATCATGGGTGCCTGCGCCAGGTTTTCAACCATGGCCAGCACCTTCTGCCGCTGCGTCAGGTGCTCGGATTCCACCAGCTGCCGAGCCCGCACCAGGCTTCCCATGGCCTGACGCGCCGTCTGTGCCGCCTGCTCTCCAGGCATCTGGTATTGTTCAGTCAGATGCCCGGCAATCCAAGCGTCGGGCAGGGGCTGCAACCGCACCTGACAGCAGCGTGACACCAAGGTTGGAAGGAGCATCTGCGGTTCCAGCGCCAGCAACAGAAAGACATGGTGACGCGGCGGCTCCTCCAGGATCTTGAGCAGCGCATTGCCGGCCTGTTCCCGGAGCAAGTGGCCATCCTGGATGATGATAACCCGCATCCGCCCTTCAAACGGCCGAAACCGGAGCTGCCCTTGAAGTCCGCGGATCTGTTCGATCTTGAAGAACTGTCCCTCCGGTGCCAGGGTTATTACATCGGGATGCATCCCCCCGTCAATCTTGCGGCAGGCGTCACAGGCATCGCAGCAGTTGCCATCCTGAGGATCGCGGCAATTGACCAGTTTGGCGAATTCCTTAGCCAACGCCGACTTGCCGATCCCAGCCATGCCGGTTAGGAGCAGCGCGTGTGAAACCCGCTGCCGCAGCACCATTTGCCGCAGAAAGCGAATCGCCCGAGGCTGTGCAGGAACGTTTTGCCAGGCCATGGATGCGTTGTTCAACCTCCCCGCACTTGCAAAAAAAACAGAACTTCTGATGGTCCTACCAAAAGTCGGGAAACACCATTGCTTGATGCTTTCGTAATAAGTCGTCACCCCGGCGAAAGCCGGGGTCCAGTGCCACTCTAAGTGTCTAAAATTCCTGGATTCCGACTTTCGCCGGAATGACAAGAAATAGCATCTTCGGACTTCTTACGAGACCATCATTGCTTGACTCACGCCAAGAGTCTTCCCCAGACTCACCCGGCGCCTTTGCGCCCTGGCGTGAGCATGCGGTCGGAGCTGCAACCGGCACCAAACCATAAGCATTGGCATGGCGCCCTCAGGATCGCCCCTTGCCGGCCGGTCCCGGCGACGCCCAGAGCCGAACCTGCTTGACCGGGTCCGAGGTTTCCCGAGACAACACTGCCGTCATGGCAGGTTCCTGAGGAGGTGACGGAAACCCCCGGAAGAAAAACCTTTCAAACAGCGGCTGGTACGAAGTCCAGGATTCGTCGCCCGCCTTGGATTCTGCCAGGATGCGGGTGAGGCTGTTCATCTTGGCGTCCAGATCGTCGGCATGGTGCAGCACGATGGCCTCACGGGTCATGGGGAGCTTCACCGCACCAAATTCCGTCTCCCCATGATGGCTCAAGATAAGGTGCTTCAGCAACAGAGCTTCTTCCTCGGGAAATGACTTCAGGGTCCGCAGTTTAGCATCCAGGATCGTCAGCCCCTGGACCATGTGGCCCAGCAACCGTCCTTCGTGGGAATAGTCGATGTGGAAATCGTAAACAAATTCATTCACCTTCCCCATGTCATGGAGAATCGCACCCGCCAGCAGCAAGTCTCGATCCAGTTCCGGATACTGCGCACAGATCCTCAACACCAGTTCCGCCACTCCGACGGTGTGTTCCAGAAGCCCGCCCAAATAGGCATGATGCATGGATTTCGCGGCCGGGGCCCGCTTGAAGCGCTCCATCAACGTGACATCGCCGTGGATGGCGGCGAGCAAACGCTGCAGCGGCCGGCGTTTCACCTGACCGCACAGCTTCCGGAACTGCTCCCAGAGCTGTTGGGTATCCCCACGACACACCGGGAGGAAATCCGCCCCATCCACTTCTTCCCGGGCCAGCGGTTGGATCTCGCGCACCTGCAACTGCATCTCATCACGGTAGGTCTCGCTGCGGGCATGGACCCGCACCACCGAACGAGCGGGGATGGCGTCGTGTAATTCGCTGGCCCGCTCCCAGATACGCCCGGTGATCTCGCCAGTCTTGTCAGCCAGTCGGAGAGTCAGGAAGGGTTTGCCGTTACGCGCCGTACGGAGTAGCTTTTCCGCCACGATGAAAACGCTTACCACGTCCTGATCGGCCTGAATATCGGCTACGAAAACCTTTGCCACACTATTCGTCCCATCCGCGTAAAAACCGTAAGGCGCTCCTAGGCACTCACATCCTCACGTTTTTCACGGCATTTCAAAGGATTCGCCTGGTTTCAGAGCCACCACCCGAGTCTGCGGTCGGGTCTGGTTTACGGCCGCCGCGAACGGGGCCGGGTCCTGCACCAGGATGGGAAAGCTCCCAAAATGCATGGGGATGACCACCTTCGGCTGGAGGAGGCTCACCGCCTTAGCCGCCTGTTTGGTGCCCATGGTGAATACGTCGCCAATGGGGAGCAGAGCCACATCCAGCGGGTAGAGTTCTCCGATCAGCGCCATATCGGCAAAAACGCCGGTGTCGCCGGCATGATAGATGGTTTTGCCGTCCTCTAATTCGATGACAAATCCGGTTGGATTACCGCTGGCCGACGAATGCAGGGCCGGCGTCATGGTGATGCGAATGCCGTCCAGGTTGACCTGGCCGCCGATGTTCATCCCAATGCCGCCGAACAAACACCGTTCCGCCGGGACCCCGGCAGCCTTGAGCGCCTCGGTGGTTTCCACCATGGTCACCAGGGTGGCGCCGGTTTTGGCGATCAGTTCCACCGCCTGCCCCACATGGTCGAAATGGTTGTGAGTGACCGCCACGATATCCGCCCGGTCCAGATCCTGCACCGCCACCGGGCACGAGGGATTGCCTTCGATCCAGGGGTCAACGACAATCACTTTGCCCGCAGCGCTCGTGATCTGAAAAAACGCATGTCCCAACCACCGAATGACCGTCTTTGCCATACCTCGCCCCCCTCAAAATTCAATCCATCTGGACTTCTTAACTCATTCTAAGGATTTGGACATCATTGGTCATTCTACATGATTCCACCAAGGAGTCAAAGCTGAAGCCGGAATCGGTGACGGGTTCCCGAATGGCCGCCGACAACTATTTTTCCTCTTGCCCGAACCGGTTGCTGCAGAAACAATACAAAGAAACACCAGGGCGGTACTTCCGAAGGCAGAACTCACTACTCAGCGAAGGGAAAGACATGCACCACGACGGCGCTCATATCATGGAGTCACTTGGCGTCAGGCTTCCCGAGGATTACCGGAGCTTCATGGAACTCTATGGACCGAAGCTGGCGGAAGACCCGGTGAGGCAAACAAGCTGGGTTGGAGGACTTGGCAACAGCTTTTTCGTCATCGGCAACACCCAGGCGTTTCGTTCAAGTATTCAGGGTTTCTCGAAGGATGTCGTCATCATTGGCTACTCCGGAACCAAGCTCATCAAAGAGATCAATGAGGAGATCGATGTCTTCGTTATGCTGGATGCACACGATGGTCGTATCCATCTGGTGGATAGCCTGGGAGTGACCGAGAGCCTGGGGCTGACTTTCGGGGAATGGGTGCATCACCGATCTGAACGAAGCGTTGCTCAAGGAGAAATACAAGAGCATTTTCTTCGCCATTGCCTTCGACCACAAGGACCGGGCCGCGGAAATCCGCAGCGACCTGATGGAGCTGCAACGGAAGCATTGGATAGATCTCGAAGATGCGGTGGTGGCGGTCAGGGAAGCCAGCGGCAAGCTCAAGCTCAGGCACATGAACGTAATCTCACCCAAAGGTGTCCTTGGCGGCAGTCTGACCGGGCTCCTGGTGGGGAGCCTGTTCCTCCACCCGCTGCTGGGGGCCGCCGTAGGAGCCGCCACCGAGATGGTTTCCGCGGTGTTTGCAGATCTCACCCTGGAAGAGTCATTCGTCCGGGAGCTGGCTTTAGCCCTGGAACCAGGCACTTCCGCACTGTTCCTGCTGGTGAAGCATGTCAACGCCGAAAAGATCGGCGAAGAAATGCAAGGGATGGGCGGCAAGGTCCTGATGACCTCGCTTACCGAGGAGCAGGAATTGGCGTTGCAGCGCATCATGGATGCTTCCAAAGAAGAGGTCGTCGAACCGCCTCCTGTCTGAACATCCATCGTTCATGGTTCTAGACCCTGTTGCCGGTCATCGCGCAGCCACTTGGTGAGCTCGTGTGGGTGGATTCACCTCGGCGATTGCGACCCGTCCCCGCACGTCGATATCATCGTGGTGCGATTTCAATTGCTTGGCGCGTGAAGAATACCAGAAGTAGACACCCAAAAGCATCTACCCAATTCCTTCATTATCCATTACATTCATGCTGTCTTCTGTGGCCGATAATCAACGCAACGGAACCAATCAACCCATGAGGAGAACAAGGCATGGAGGCATTGCAGAGCGCACTTGAGGGTTTTCTAAGCAAGATGCCGTATTTCGGGTTTCTATTTTTATTGCTGCTCGTCGGGGTGTTATTATTCAAGAAAACCCTGCGATATTCCCGTTCCGATGGTCAACCTTTCAATTTCGACAACGAACTCACCACCCGCGACAACCCCGCCTTCGGAGTTTACTTCGCCGGCTATATTGTCGGCCTCGCGGTTGCCCTGGCCGGGACGCTGTCCGGCCTGGGCGATGATCTCGTCGAGAACCTGACCAATATGGCCATCAACTCGGTGCTGGCTATCATCCTGATGCGCTTGAGCATCTTGGTTAACGACCGGTTCATTCTTACCAAATTCGATGACAAAAAGGAGATCATCGATGACCGGAACTCGGGGACGTCCTTCGTTTACGTCGGCAGTTTCCTGGCAACCGGCTTGATGATCAACGGCGTGCTGACCGGCGAAAGCGAATCTCTGCCGCTGATGGTGCGAGACATCGCGTTCTATTGGCTGGTCGGGCAGGCGATCCTGATCCTTGGCGGGCGCGTTTTCCAACTCATCACTCACTACGATGTTCAGGCGGTCATCGAGAAGGATAATGTGGCGGCGGGAATTTGCTTCGGGTTCTTTTTGGCCGCCCAGGGTGCGGTTGTCCGCATGGCGCTGGCCGGTGCTTCCAGCGAGATCTGGACCGACCTGATTTCCGTCCTCGTCTACGCTATCCTGGGGACGCTGCTCCTTTGCGCCGGGAGGTTCGCTGCGGACAAGGTGATGCTGCCCGCATCACCCCTGGATCATGAAATCGCTGGCGACGGTAACACGGGTGCTGCGGCTGTTGTGGCGGCGGTGTTTTCCGCTATTGCCATACTGGTGGCTTTCTAGGAGGGAACAATGAAAAGGAATCCATTCAAATTGGCACGTACCATCGCAGCACTGATAGTGGCTTTGGTCTTTGTTGTCTCCTTCTGCGGCGAGGTTTTTGCCCGAGGATCAAGTGGCAGCAGGAGCAGTAGCAGCAGTGGAAGCTCCCGGTCATTTAGCAGCAGCTCCAGCAGCAGCCGGCCCAGCAGTTCGACCAGCACTTCGACCAAATCAACTCCCAGTCAGAGTTCCAGCGGTCCGGCCTGGGGGGGCAAGAGCGATTCCGCCGGGATCACCACGTCGGGATCGCGCGGCGATAAGACAACACCGACGTCATCCTCGAAACCCGATTCCACGAGTGGTGCCACTGCCAAAACCGGATCAAGCAGCACGGCGCAGATGAGCAAAGCGGACAAGGCGCTTTACGAACAGGCCAAAACCAAAGGGACGGCCTTCAAGACCCGGGACGAAGCGGTGAACACTTTCAAACAGCAAAATGAGAGCAAATACAAGAACCAGTTCAGCTCCGAACCTGCCCAAAGACCGAACTATGTTCCCGAATATTACAGTGGCCCAGGTGGAGCGAGATATAACGTCACCTATCGGTCCGATCTGGGCGGTTATGGCTACTACAATCCGTCGTTGGGACAATGGATGCTTTACAGCGCCATGGCCGACGCGGTTATGGTGAACTCGCTCATGCATAGCCATGGCTACTACTACGGGCCGCCACCCGCCGTCCACTATGGCGGGGGGATGGGGCGTTTTCACCTGGCTGGGAATGCTGATCTTCATTCTCTTAATTGCTTTCGCAGTGAGCAGAGTGTTCCATATTAGAAGGGTCTAGTGAGGTTCCACGCAATTAAGTGTCCCGAATCCTTCGTTCGTCATTCCGGCGGAAACCGGAATCCAGGCCTTTTAGAGCTTCCTGGACCCCGGCTTTCGTTGGGGTGACGGTTCATTTTTTGGGCACTTTATTCTGTGGCGCGGTAGTATGAAGGGATATCTTGCTCTGCTGCCGCACGTCATCAGGAAAAATACAGGAGGAACAGCCATGCCCGATATAACCGATATCAAGGACCCGAATTTCTGGCAGGACATCAAGCTGGGCAGTGTTGTGGTGCTGAACGACGCGCAAGCCATGATGGAAGCCATTAAACGCGGAATGGACGCCGACGGTGGGCTCAATTACGAAACCAAGAGAATCCTTCGCCTGACCGAACTCAACAATTTGGCCACCTGGATCTTCCTCAAACTGGAGGGGGTTGACGAGGCCTGGTTCATGGTTAAAATCGTCGGTCAAGAAGTCGATTTGCGCATCTATTTCGAGGTTACCGAATTCATGACGGGCAATCGAGCGGATATGATCGCCAATGAAATGCACTGGCTCTTTGAAGATCCGGGTCCTGATTGGCAATCGACCTATAACGATTTGCAATTCTCCAACATAATCAACATGGACCAGAATGCCGGCGAAAATAAACCGGCAACCAGAACCGTTTACCAACAGAAACCATTTGGGATAATGTACGCCCGATGCATTGAGGAACCGCAATCGGCCGAATTGGAGGATTATCTGGCTGATATTGTGGAGTACAGTACGGCTGACGCAACTGACAATCCTGAACTGCTTATCCTGGAACTGGGTGGTGAGGATAGTCAGGAGGGCGGATATATCATGATGATGCTTGGCTGTGGAGTCAGTACCTCGGATGTGAGAGTCTTCAAGAAATGACGACAGCAACCTGATTAAAGGAGGGATGGATATGGAAGGTTATTTCGATAAGGTAAAAGGCTTTCTTCTCGACATGGGCATTGAGATCGTATCGGAGGATCGAGACGAAGAACTCGTCGTTGTCAGCAACCCGGAAACCGGCATCACAAACCTGGTGGTCGACTGTGAAGAACCGATTCTCGTCATGGAACAGTTGATCATGCCAGTGCCCAAGAACCGTGAGGCCTGTTTTACCGAGCTTCTGAAGATGAATCGTTTCCTGCTGCACGGGGCTTTTGTGCTGGATGGGAACAGCGACATGATTATTTGGAGAGACACACTGCAGCTTGCCACCCTGGACCGTGATGAGTTGGAAGGTTCCGTCCAGGCGCTGGTCCTGGCAATGGCTGAATACGGCAGCGAATTGCTGCGACTGAGCAAACAGTAAAGGAGGGAAGCAATGAGCATATTTGCAAGGCTGTTCAAGATAGGTCAAGCACAGGCTAACACGGTCGTGGATAAGCTGGAAGACCCCATCGCCATGACCGAACAGGGGATTCGCGACTTGAAGAAGGATCTCCAGGCGGCGATACAGAGCCTGGGTGAGATACGAGCCCTGGTCATCAGCATGGAACGACAAAAGAGCGAGGCCGAAATGGATGCCCAGTCGGCCGAAAAGAAGGCCATGTCCCTTCTGAGTGCGGCGGAGAAGGGCGATATCGATAAGGCTCAAGCCGAACAATTGGCCATGAAGATGCTCGAGAAGAAGAAGACCTCCGAGGCCAATGCCACACGTATCCTGACCGATTATGGAAGCCAGAAAAAAATGGCTGAGAAGCTGCAGACCCAGGTGGATGGACTGCAACAGCAGATAAGAACATTCGAAAACGAACTGATTACACTCAAGGCACGGTCCAAGACGGCAGACTCCATGAAAAAAATCAACAAACAATTGGCCGGCGTGGACCCTTCCGGCACCCTGGCCATGCTGGAACGAATGAAACAGAGGGTGAATGAAGACGAAGCCACAGCCCAGGCCTACGGCGAGATAGCCGATCGGCCGTCTTCCACCGACGAAGTGGACAGGCTCCTCGCCACCAAGCCGGCAGCAGCGGCCGATGAAGAACTTCTCGCTCTCAAGAAGAAGATGGGGTTGATTCAGTAGCCGCCAAGCGGCGTATTAAACCTCTTTCAACCGGCCGGATTAACGAGCTCCCCCGATATCATCAAGATTTACGGCCTCCCAGTCTCGACCTGGGAGGCCGTCTGGAAACTGCCATCAAAAATAGCGAGATTTCAACCCAAGGATCCAGAGGCCAGCTTGACAGACAAGGTCATTACCAACAAAGTCACCGACCGACATTACGAACTCACGTGCTCGCTATGCGGTAAGGCGGCCGTAGTCGTCCGCATGGGAACGCGGGATGATTGGGCGGACAAGGACAGCACTGAATACCTGCAGTACCGGGGGATTACGCATGAACCGTTGCCCGGGCTGGATGCCAAGCACGGCGAATGGATCTTCCCTTGGCTTGAAAAGGGTGACCTGGCCGCGATTCACGCGTATTTCAAGGAAATCGACGTGAGGATGGAAGAAGGGATCGATGCGTATTGCCCTGAGTGCGATGCCATCTACTGCTGGACGCACTTCAACCCCTATCAGGAATTCGACGACGGATTCTATGACTGCACCTGGGGAACGTGTCCGCAGGGTCATCGCCGAATCCTGGACGATTGAGCGGCGACACCGTTGCCATGCTTCCTGGACATGCCAGGGAGGGGTCCGAGATGGTCAGGAAAGAATGGCGGACACTCGGCCCCTCACCCACAGGTCAGGTCAAACCGCCCCCTGAAATTTGTCCATCATCACTTTCTGCATTTTCAGAGTGACCCCGGTTCGGTCGTGCCCCTCTCGGAGACGTCGCCCCAGAAGCTTTCCTGCATCAACGGCCGCTTTCATCACCCCTGGTTGCTTTGTCACATCAGGAGTCGACTCTGGAGTGAGCTTCACTCCCTCTCCGTGGAGGAAATAGGGAATACCTACTTTGCAGGTTTCGCCGTATCCGCACGAATAGCACGATGCGGCCCCTTGTCCTGTTACTTTGGCAACGGTCTCAATGAAGTTATAGAGGAAGAACTTTTCAATCTCGTCAGCCGGAAACTGCCCCATGGTGCCACCCACACCGACAGCTATCCCCAATTTGCCCCAGAGGATGTTACCCTCCTGGTGGCGGAACTGGAACCAACGCTCCAAAAAGGCATGGGTTGTGGCGTTCAGCCCCGAATAGTAATTGGGGGCGCCAATGACATAGGCATCCGCTTCGACTATCTTCTCCCGAAGCGGCACCAAGTCATCCTCTACCTTGCAGACGTTATCCTTTACGCAACCCAAGCAGGCTATGCATCCGGAGATTGTCTTTGCTTTGAGTGAAATAATTTCATAGTCGCACCCGGTAGCTTGAGCCACCGTCTCAACAAGCTTGTGAGTCCCTGACAGGTTCTCTTTTCGAGGGCTTCCGGAAATTCCTAGTATTTTCATCATTACTGCTCCTTTTAAAACGAGGTAGATAGCAGGTATTATAACCTTAGTAAGCACCGTACATTCCAGTCAGTACTTGTAAACAAAACAATTTCTGCTAATCTCCTAGCGTTCGGCACATTAATTCTAGAGAATTTACAGGAGGGAGATATGAAGGCAGTTGCCATAAATGGAAGTCCACGAAAAGGCGGAAACACCGAAATCCTCTTGCAGAAAGTCCTCGATCCGCTTCAGGCGGCAGGATGGGAGACAGAACTCATTCAGGTGGGCGGCAAGAACATCCGGGGGTGTGTTGCTTGCTACAAATGCTTCAAAAACAAAGACCTTCGATGTGCTGTGAAAAAAGACATCTTCAATGACTGCATGGAGAGACTCCTTTTGGCAGATGCCATGATTCTAGGTTCTCCAACTTACTTCACTGATGTCACTGCGGAACTAAAAGCCCTATTGGACAGATCGGGATTTGTTTCCATTGCCAATGGCGGGGCCTTCAGCGGAAAGATTGGAGCTGCCGTGGTTGCTGTCCGTCGAGGCGGGGGCACTCATGTCTTCGACACGATCAATCACATGTTCCTCATCTCCAGAATGATCGTGCCAGGCTCTATTTACTGGAATCTCGGCCTTGGGATGGACAGGGGGGAAGTCCTAAATGATGAGGAAGGGTTGAGAAACATGCAACATCTTGGTGAAACCATTGCTTGGCTTGGCAAGGCCATAAAGCCGCATCTTGGAAGCTTTCCCCAACCTCTCCCCGCAGTGAAACCATAGTGACAGGAAAATGCAGAGGGCTGGCCAGAGTTCCTTGTACTTGAGAGCCGCCTTCTCGGCGGAAAGCTTAAGGAAATCGGGCTGCTATAATGGAAGTGCCGACAGGCCTAAGGCAAGTGACCTTGGGTGGGTGTCATCAGAGAGGGCCACGGTAAAATGCCAGGCGACGGCTGGCAGGGCGGTATAGGTCGATGATTGCTGCGATCTCATCCGCAGGTAAAGGTGTCGCATCGTGACCGGCGCGCGCCAGGATGTTTACGTGTTCCGGGTTTGAACAACCGACAATGGCCACCGTTATGGGTTGCGAAAGCGCAAAACGGATAAGTAGTTCCGCTGATATCCCCGCCTCGGGAGCAAGATAGCGAGCGGCGCCAAGGACTTTCATGGCAATCACGGCAAGACCCTTTTCCCGAGCAGCCGCAAGGGTCGTGTTGAGAAATCCCCCTAAAGCCCCTTCCACCGGATTGACCGGCATCATCACCGCGTCCACCGGCCAGTCACGAACGGCGGCGGCAAGTACCGCAGGGTCATGGTGGCCGGTAACACCGATGAACCGCGTCTTACCTTGTGCCTTCGCTTCAAGGAAGGCTTCTAAGGCGCCGCCCGGCCCAGCGATTGCGCGCAAGTCCTCGACAGTTCGCACGTCGTGAATCTGCCACAGGTCCAGGTAATCGATGGCCATGGTGCGAAGCGTCGAATCAAGGTCGGCCAAAGCACCTTTCCTGGTGCGCTCGGCAGATTTGCTTGCCTGGAACACCCGATCGCGGTGCTGATGGTGCTGGGACCAGAAGCGCCCGTAGTATGACTCACTGCCGGCATAGGCTTGGGCGCAGTCGAAATACCCGATCCCAGATTTGAAGGCCTCGCCGATGACAGCCGCCGCCCGGTGCTCTTGACCAAAGGTCCGCAGGATGCCCTCGCCTCCCAGCCCGACAGCACTGACTTCGACACCGGTGGCTCCGAAGGGCCGCCTCACCATGCTCATATTGTCCATAGGGTTATTCTCTCCCGGCCACCCGATTGGGCTTTTTCCTATTCGGTGCCGGCGTCTACCGGAATCAGAATCTCGTTCCGCCGCAAAAACCACGGGGTAAAAGGGGGAGTTGTAGCGGGCCCATACGGGATCGCCCACAATCGTAAGGCCCCTTTCTTGAATCCACGACTCCAACTCCGTCTTGTATCGAAGATAGCCCTTCTCGCTCCAGAAACCGGAGTAGCGCACCGCGGCCATCCGACGAGCTGGAACCTGACGCAACTTGATCTTCGGGTCGTCCGGCTCTGGAAGGGTTTCCAGAGTGTACGAGGCCGGCATCATGAAACTGACAGCCCACCTCTCCTGGACACGCTGCTGCCCCACAGGAGCCGTCATCTTGATCTTCTCCCCCATTGGCTCTTGGGATACCGGGGCCGTCATCGCCACTTTGTCGCGCGACCGGTTGTCGCCGGAGATGTAGCGAAAGAGCCTGTTGAATGCCTTGTTTCCAGCCTCTTCAAGATCTCCTTCCACGACGGTTTCGGCGAGGATGTGGGGAGCATAATCGCGGATCTCGAACTTGTCGTCTTTTTTCACCACCTTGTACGTAGCCTCTTCGATCGCCATGGCATCCATCGCTCCAATGATTATGACCGCTGCTGCAAGCATGATTCGCATTGAACGTTTCATGATCACCGCCTCCTAAGTACCCGTTCCACAGGAAGATGTCGATAAGTCCGGGCAGATCCATCTGACTCACAACCTCTGGATTCCCGCCTACGCGGGAATGACATACCGTTGCTTCATGCGTCATTCCGGCGGAAGCCGGAATCCAGGCTTTTCAAAGCTTCCCCTTGCCCCCGGCTTTCGCCCGGGGTGACGGTTCGCTTGTTGGTCACTTTATTCTGTGCACGTATACTAATTTAACTTTCAAACTAAGGGTCCGAAATGACGTTGTCAAAGTTACTTTCTGATATGGAGCCGCCGCAGAGGGATTTCGTGTGATTCGGGACAGGAAGTTGGGCGTCGGACGTCGAGTTTGATTGGCCATAATATGCATGCTTATCGCCATCGGCGCAAGGACGGAGTGGGGGCTGGGGGTGGGTGCGCCAGTTTCAACCAAGCCTATGGTTCGCATATGTTGTCCCCCAGTCCGCGAAGTGGGAAACGCCCTACAGGGGAGCTAGCTGAAAGCATTTGGTTGTAAGCAGATTCAATTCTTTATTCAATGCTTTATTAGAATAACAATGGTGGGGTATAATTTATTTTGCTGCCCAATCAAAGATTCTCCTTGTGAAGGCAATCCTCCGTTCTTCCAGTAAAGTGCTGAAAACCGATGCTCAGTTCAGTGGATCAAAAAGATCAAGAAGATATGGCAACAGCCATTGAAACGATACCCTCCCCAGCAGTCTACTGTGCATTGAGGACTCGACCTGAGGGGTTGAGCCGAGATGAAGCCGCAGAGCGTCTGAAGCATTATGGACCCAACACCATAGAAGAAATCAGAGGCAAATCCTTACTGGTCAAGTTCCTGGCCAACTTCATCCACCTCATGGCCATTTTACTCTGGATGGCCGGCTTGGTCGCTTTCATTGCACGTATGCCCCAACTGGCCACCTCCATCTGGACGGTCAATATTATCAACGGGGTCTTTAGCTTCTGGCAGGAATACAAGGCCGAGAGGGCCACGGAAGCCATGCGCCGGATGCTCCCCACCTATGCGCGCCTGCTGCGCGACGGCACGGTGCAAAGAATTCAGGCACAGGAGCTTGTGGCGGGAGATGTCATCCTGCTTTCGGAAGGAGACCGTATCTCGGCCGATGCCCGTCTGGTGGAGGAGGCCGAACTGCGCGTGGACCAGTCCACCTTGACGGGAGAATCCCTGCACGTACGCAAGACAAATGAAGCGATCATTGGAAAAAGCCTCGCCCGCATTGAAATTCCAAACATTGTCTTCGCAGGAACGAGTGTGGTTTCGGGCACCGGCAAGGCGGTAATCTTTGCAACCGGCATGGAAACCGAGTTCGGCAAGATCGCTGGCTTTACCCAAAGCCTCGGGGATGAGCTCAGTCCTCTTCAGAAGGAGATGCATCGCGTAACCAAGCTCGTTACGGTGATCGCCATCTGTGCGGGATTCGTGTTCTTCCTTCTGGCGGTGATGCTAGCGGGCGTCGGTCTGACCGAGGGTTTCATTTTCGGAATGGGGATGATTGTTGCCTTCGTGCCTGAAGGATTGCTTCCGACGGTTACTCTCTCCCTGGCCATGGGTGTGCAACGTATGGCCAAACGAAACGCGCTCATCAAGCGTCTCTCAGCCGTAGAGACTCTGGGCTCCACTTCAGTCATTTGCACGGATAAGACCGGGACTCTCACTCAGAATGAAATGACCGTTCGGGAGATCTGGCTGGCCGGCAGGTCCTTGACGGTTACAGGAGCCGGGTATTCCCCCGAGGGGCAGATTCTGGATGGCGTCCAGGCTCTTGCTGCGTCTGATGAGAGCGATTTGCGCAAGCTCCTGGCTTCGGCAGGGTTGTGCAATAATGCCCGGCTGCTGCCCCCTGACAGCGAGCGGTCTCGATGGACGATCATCGGAGACCCGACCGAAGGCGCTCTTCGCGTGCTGGCACAAAAAGCTCGTCTGGACCTTGACATTGAGGAGCGAAAGACACCCCGTCTGCGGGAGCTGCCTTTTGAATCCCGGCGCAAGCGGATGAGCACCATTCATCAGGCCGGCGAGTCGGGGGTGCTGATTCATGTCAAGGGAGCCCTCAAGGAGGTGCTCGGTCTGTGCACCCGGCATACTCATAGACGGGATCGAACAGCAACTGAGTGAGCCTGTGCGGGAGCAGATCATGGAGGCAAACGATGCTTATGCCCGCAACGGGCTACGAGTCCTGGCCGTTGCTCAGCGCTCCATCCTCCCCGAAAGCTCACCGCGGGCCGATGCAGGACTCTCAGAGTACACGTCTGAAGCCATCGAACGCGATCTTACCTTTCTGGGGCTCGTTGCTATGATGGACCCGCCCAGGCCGGAGGTCAGCGAAGCGGTGGAAAAGTGCCGGCGAGCCGGCATCCGGATTATCATGATCACTGGGGACTACGGTCTAACGGCAGAAAGCATTGCACGCCGGATCGGCATCATCCGGGGCGAGCACCCCAATGCCGTGAGCGGCGCAGACCTCGATGTCATGACCGGTGAGAGTCTAAAGCAGATTCTACAAGGTGAGGTGATCTTTGCACGGGCGGCCCCCGAACATAAGATGCGCATCGTCTCAGCGTTGCAGCAGATGGGGCACGTAGTAGCCGTTACCGGAGACGGCGTAAACGATGCTCCGGCGCTCAAGAAGGCAGACATCGGAGTAGCCATGGGTATTTCCGGGACCGATGTGGCCAAAGAGGCTTCCGACATGATCCTCACTGACGATAACTTCGCCTCCATCGTCAATGCTATTGAAGAGGGACGCGCGGTCTATGCCAATATAAAGAAATTTACCACCTACATCTTCACAAGCAATACGCCCGAAGCGGTGCCTTTCATCCTCTTTGCTTTAAGCAGCGCTCGTATTCCGCTTGCACTCAATGTGATGCACATTCTTGCCATCGACCTGGGTACGGACCTTGTGCCCGCCCTTGGGCTGGGAGCGGAAAACGTTGAACCGGGGCTCATGGACAAACCTCCGCGAAGCCTGAACGAACACGTTATCACGCCCTCCCTCCTGGTTCGCGCCTACCTCTTTTTGGGGCCTCTCCAGAGCTTGGCGGTAATGGCCGCCTTCTACTTTCAGTACTGGACCCACGGGTACTGGGGGCAATGGCTGGATTTGCCGTCGAGCGGCCCCCTGTACGAATCTGCAACCGCCATGGCACTTGCCTGTGTCGTGACGACGCAGATCGGAAACCTGTTTGCCCAGCGAACGGAGCGCATCTCGGTGTTTCGAATCGGCCTGTTCAGCAACCGGCTGTTGTGGGTTGGTATCATTAGCGAGCTTTTGGTCATCTTTCTGATCGTCTACGCGCCGCCTTTACAGAAGATCATTGGAACACAAGGTTTTTCTCCGCAAAACTGGCTGTTCTTGTTTGCGTGGGCACCATTGCTTCTGATCGCTGACGAGTGCAGAAAGTTCCTGCTGCGCTGCTGGGAGCGAAGGAAACACCATGGAGGTGAAACATGAGATTCATCATTATCGGCTGTGGGCGCATGGGGGCGGGATTGGCGCTCGCCCTCGGTCTGCGCGGCCACACAATCACCTTGGTCGACAAGGACCGGGGGGCAATGGAACAACTGGAGCAGCCATTTCGAGCCCAAACGATTGTGGGGACGGGCTTTGATCAAGAAGTACTTCTCCAAGCCGGTATCGAGCATGCGGATGGTCTGGCTGCCGTGACCAACAGCGACGAGGCGAACATAGTCGTCGCACGCCTTGCCAGGCTTGTCTTTCAAGTCCCAAGGGTTGTTGCCCGTCTGTACGACCCTCGCAAGATTGAAATCTATCGAAGGCTTGGCGTACAGATCATTGCACCGGTCTCCTGGGCGATCAGTCGTTTGGCCGACCTCCTTTCCTATTCTGAACTGGACGTGATTATGAGTCTTGGCAGTGGCGAGGTGGAGATCGTGGAAGTGGAGGTACCCCCGTTGCTAGTGGGGCGCAAGGTGAGTGCTATTGCCGTTCCCGGCGAAGTCCAAGTGGTTGCCCTCAGCCGCAAAGGAAAAACCTTTCTTCCCTCTTCAGAGACGGTTTTCCAGAGGGACGATTCGGTGCACATCGCTGTATTGACCGCTTCCGCTGAACGTCTCAGGGCTGTCTTGGCGCTGACATAAGGAGTATAATAATGAAAGTGGTCATCGTGGGTGGGGGCAAAGTGGGAGCACACCTCGCGTCACTGCTGTTGGCCGAGCAGCACCAGGTGAAAGTGATTGAATCAAGGGTCGGGGAAGTTCGGCATCTCCATGACGATCTTTCGGCCGGAACCGTGATCCCCGGCAGCGGGACCGACCCCGAGACCCTGGAAGCGGCAGGCATAAGGGATGCCGATGTAATGGCAGCCGTGACCGGTACGGATGAAACCAACCTGGTCGCAACGAGCCTTGCGCGCTTTGAGTTCGGTGTGCCTCGCACCATAGCCCGTGTGAAGGACCCCAAGAATGAATGGATGTTCACGCAGGTCATGGGGGTCGATGTGGCTCTGAGTCAGGCAAGCCTGATGGCTCACTTGATAGCCGAGGAGATGTCCCTGGGCAACATGACGACACTGCTCAAGCTCTCCAAGGGAGAGTACTCCCTGGTGGAAGAAAAGGTGCATCCCGCAGCGACTGCCGCCGGCAGGAAAGTAGCGGACCTGCACCTTCCGGCCGAGTGCATATTAGCCGGAGTAATCCGCGAAGGGCAGCTCATCATTCCTCACGGAGATACTGTGCTTCAGCCGGACGATGAGGTCCTCGCTGTGGTGCATGCATCACAGACGGCTCAACTGGCATTGATCCTCGGAAAATAGAGAGCTCAGTGGCGTACTTTATAATATATGCTAGTCAAATTAACCTCCAAAAAGCAATTTCTTATCACCTCACCTCACTTCACCAGGCATGGTTCCGACTGCCCCGAACTCGGATAGGCGTTGGGCGGCACATCGGTTTCCGGCTGTGCTCCCAAGGAGGACCCCATGAGCGCTCCCGACATCACAGCCGACTTCCTCTCCAAACCCAGGACCAACGGGCGGTTCGCCCGCAACACACTGAGAAGCATGGATTCAGCGACCCGATACTTGGTGTTCTGCATGTTGGTGCAGCTCGGAGTCAGAACCACCAATCTCCAGCGCTCGCTGGCCCGGTTTGTCAGAATCGTCTGCTCGGTGCCACCGGTGATTTGAAACTGGCACCGGCAACCGCAGGCATATTCTATTTCAGTGCGGCCAACCCAAGAAAGGCTGGACAGCGCACACTTTGCGAGTATGTCGCCTTCATGGCCTTTCATAACCCCGCATGGGGAGAGGTAACAGAGCAAAACGCCCTACTGGTAACGCTTCCCCGCCCCAAATTGAATACTTCGTCACCGCCGACCATATTCAGGAACAAATGAGTCGCCGATGCCTCTTCACTGACTTGAACCATGCCTATTAATCGGGAACCTTAATCAGGCCGTATACCTTGTCCTGTATCGGATACCCGCAGAAGAATCTTTCCGTGAATCTTCATTTTGCAGTCGAATCCCTACAGTGGTGTACAAGAAAGCATACAACTCGCTTGCTCGTACCTAAATCGGAGCAGGAAGTGTTTTGCTCGTCGTGAAAGCAGGCGCTTAAACATATCCGGCGTTCTTGCTCTCGATCGCCACCAATCTGGCCTGCAGTTGTTGCGCTGTATGGGTGCTGCAGTGTTCAAAAGAATAGACCCACCAGAAGTCCTTCTTCGCTATAAATATTGACGAGTTATTGACTACACCGTCGATCCGCAGGCTGAAAAAGCAACTCATTGCTACGATTCCTGACACACGGCACTAAGATTGCAAACCCTTCCGCTGAGCTACGCGGTAGAACCAAGCTTTCGGAACAGTGAACAAAGCATAAAGGGCGAATGGGTAGCTCCAGGTGTCAATACTTAAGTTCTAAGAAATACAAGCCTAATTAGGCGTGTCAAAACGATTCAATAACTTAAGCGTGGAATTGATCATTGTCGCTGATGTCTTGGAAGAAAACGCATAAGGGAGGCAGCCTTTTGCTTCACTGCATGGCCGCGTTAGCGCGTTGGGGTTGGCTACCTTCCTTTGTCTCAAAAGCTTCTGCTGGTGCTCGCCCCGCCATGCTTGCCATAATTACCACCCTCTTGCTCAGTCATGCTGTCTGGGCAGCGGATGTAACGTTGGCCTGGGACGCAAACACCCAACCAGGCATCACCGGCTATAAAATCTATTACGGCACTGCCAGCGGAAACTACACAACCACCTTGGATGTGGGCAACGTCACCACCTACACGGTGACCGGTCTAAACAGCGGGACGAACTACTGTTTCGCTGCGACCTGCTATAACAATTACCGGGACCGAGAGCGGCTATTCCAACGAAGTGTGCACGACGACGCCAACAGGGACCAATAATCCCCCGGTGGCGACCAGCAGGACTCTATCCGTATCGGAGGACACCGCAGGGAGCGGCACTCTGATCGCCACCGATGCCGACGGCAACCCCTTGACCTACAGCCTGGTGGCCAATGCCGCTCAGTGGCACGGTCGTCATTACCAACGCGACCTCCGGTGCTTTCCGCTACACACCCAATGCCAACTTCAACGGCACCGACACCTTCACATACAAAGCCAATGACGGCACGGCGGATTCCAACATCGCCACGGTCACGGTCACCATCACCCCGGTCAACGACGGCCCCGTGGCGAGCAACGGCGCACTCAGTGTCAGTGGGACCCAACCCAAAACCGGCGCCTTGGTGGCTACCGATGCCGATGCCAACCCCTTGACCTACAGCATTGTGACCAACGGCGGCAGAGGCACGGCGACCATCACCAACGCCTCCACCGGTGCCTACACCTATACCGCCTCCACCAACGTGAGCGCCACCGACACCTTCACCTTCAGAGCCAATGACGGCACGGCCAATTCCAACACCGCCACGGTTACGGTCACCATTGCTGTGCGCGGAAAGGTCATTTGGTACGTTGATGGCAGCATCCCATTTCCAGGGGATGGTAAGAGTTGGTCCGCCGCATTCAAGACCGTGCAAGGGGCTGTGGACGCTGCAATAGCTGGCGACGAGATCTGGGTCCGGGCTTCCGACTACAAGCTGACCATGCCTGTCGTGGTCAACAAAGCGCTCTCCATTTATGGGGGTTTTGCCGGAACTGAGAATCTGAGGGATGCCAGGAACTGGAGAGCCAATGCCACGACCCTGGATGGTCAAGGAAATACACAATGTCTCCTGGTGAGTGCCAACGCCACTGTGGATGGTTTTGTAATCACCAACTGCCATGGGGTTTTCGGTGGCGCGGTTATGGTTTCAGATGTTGCCGCAACCGTTGCCAATTGCAGGTTTAATTCCAATAGTGCCAACTCTGGCGGCGCCGTCTATGCCCAGGATGCCACCGTGAGTTTCAGTAATTGCAGCTTCACGAACAATAGCGCCAGCCTGGGCGGTGCTCTATACAATGAAAACTCTTTGGCAACGATAGGCAGCTGCTCCTTCACGGGCAACACCGCATCCTCGGGTGGAGGAGCCATCGGCAATAACAACACCGGAACGGTAACCATCGTAAACTCCATCCTCTGGGGCGACAAACACGGTGGTACGGCAAATGAGATTGACAATGCGGGTGGGACGATCACGGCAACCTATTCGGATGTTGAGGGGGGCTATGCGGGAACCGGCAATCTTGACAGCGACCCTCTCTTTATCGACGCCGCAAGCGGGACCTTAAACCTGAGACGGACGTCTCCCTGCATCGATCATGGGACGCCTTCGGGGACCGGCCTTGCCGGCAAAGACCTGGATGGCAACACCAGAGTGGTTGACGGCAATAGCGACGGTTCGGCCATCGTTGATATGGGAGCCTTTGAATATAATCCGCTGGTGGCTTCCCTCGGTGTCTTCACCAACGGTACCTGGTACTTTGATAGGAACAACAACTACGTGCGGGAGTCCAACCTTGATCTGACTGTTCCCAATTTCGGTTTTCCCGGGGCAATCCCCGTGGTCGGAGACTGGAATGGCAGCGGTGTCACGGGGATAGGTGTTTTCTCGAACGGCTTATGGTATCTCGACATGAACCATAACGGTATCTGGGATGGGGCGGCAGTTGACAGGTACTACTCTGACTTCGGCAAGGGCTTGCCGAACGCCATACCCGTAACTGGTGACTGGGTCGGCAGTACGCACGGAACCACAAAGATCGGCGTCTTCTCGAACGGCACCTGGTACCTTGATATGAACGGCAACGGTGCCTGGGGCGCAGGGGATGTGATGGTTTCTAATTTCGGCAAGGGTTTGCCGAATGCGATACCGGTGGTCGGCAACTGGCCTGGCAGCACCGGCGCAGGAGACAAGATCGGCGTCTTCTCCAACGGCACCTGGTATCTGGATATGAACGGCAATGGGGTCTGGGACCCGAGCGTTGATCTGATGGTTTCTGACTTCGGCAAGGGCTTGTCGAATGCGATGCCGGTGGTCGGTGATTGGACCAACACCGGGCAATTGCGGATCGGCGTCTTCTCCAACGGCACCTGGTATCTGGATATCAACGGCAACGGTGTCTGGGATCCGGGCGTTGATCTGGTGGTTTCTGACTTCGGCAAGGGGCTTCCTGCGGCCAGACCTGTCGTGGTGCGCTGGTAGCAAAAGGTCTCACGAATAGAGTAGGACGATAGACAAAGCCTGATTTCTTGATGCGGGCAAACGTCGGGGCTCCTCCATATAAGGACATCCTGGCTCAACAGGGACCGGTAATCAACCTAAAAACCGAGCGAATGAGGAGAGCTAACCATGTTATGGATTGTTTTTGGGCTGGGTGTACTGGTGGGTACGATCACTGGCATAGTTGTGGTCGCATTGTGCCAGATAGCTTCGGGTAACAGAAAACATAGGACCTCGGACTTCCAGCCAAGATATCCCTATGATCCGCTTCGGTCACCCATGCTGGCCAAGGACGTTGATTGAAGCAAAGCGGGCGGCGTATGTTCTGATAGAGCCTGTATTTGGTTCTTTCTTGCCTTGCCTATTCATCACCCTAGGCCAAACGCCTTGCTACCTGCACGAGAACTGTTGGCACGTTTTCGGAAGGCGAGCGCTATTGGCGCTCGGACAATTTGCTTTTGTCCTTAAAACTGGCTGGGTCCATGTCATGCTTGTGAAGTAGTTTGTAGAATTCAGCTCGATACCGTCCTGCCAACGCAGCTGCGCGTGAAACGTTTCCCCGTGTAGAATTCAAAACCTGTGTCAAATAGGCCCGCTCGAATTCCTCCCGTGCCTCATTGAGCGACTGTAGCTTGGAGGGCACACGAGGGGTTGCTTCATTGCCCAGGAGTAAATAATCAGGAGTGATGTGTTGTCCAGAGGCTAGCGCGACAGCTCTTTCCACGGCATTAGCCAGTTCGCGGACATTTCCTGGCCACCGATGCAACATGAGACACTGCATCGCTTCCGCAGAAAACCCCTGGATGTCCCTTTTCATCTGGGCACTGAAAATCTGTAGGAAATGGTAGGCCAGCAGAGGAATGTCCTCCGGGCGTTCTCTCAGGGGTGGCAGGTAGACCGGGATTACATGGATGCGGTAAAAGAGGTCTTCGCGGAATCGACCTTCATTGGTGGCATTCCACAGATCCTGGTTGGTAGCGACTATGTAACGTATGTTTACCTTGATCGGCTTAACCCCTCCGACCGGATAGAATTCATTCTCCTGTAGTAAACGTAAGAGTTTCACCTGGAGAGATATTGGGAGATCAGCGATCTCATCCATGAATAATGTCCCGCCTTCAGCTTGCTGCAGGAGGCCTTGTTTTGGCTGGTCAGCACCGGTAAAAGCACCCTTAACATGTCCAAAGAGCTCATTTTCCAAAAGACCCTCAGGGATAGCTCCACAGTTGATGGCAACGAAGGGTTCCTGGACTCGGGCACTATTCATATGAATGGCTTTGGCGATGAGTTCCTTGCCCGTTCCGCTTTCCCCGTAGAGACAGATAGTAGAATCAGTCGGGGCAATCTGGGCAACCTGTCGAAGGATCTCCTGCATCCTTTGGCTGGTGGCAATGATATTGGCGAAATGGTATTTTTCACCCAGTAGACTGCGAAGTCGGTCGACCTCTACTTTAAGCTTACCAAATTCCAACGCTTTTCTAAGACGATCGAGCAAATCCTTGGCTTCAAATGGCTTGGTCAAGAAGTCGTATGCTCCCTTTTTGGTCGCCTCAACGGCAGTCGCGATCGTACCGTATGCCGTGAGAATGATCACGGGGAGACAAGGTTGGAGGCGGAGCAGCTTTTCCATCAGAGTAATGCCGTCCAACCCGGCCATTTTAAGGTCCAGGATGGCTGCGTTGTAGATCTCCCCCAAAGCCAAGGATAAAGCTTCTTCCCCACCGTCCGCCAGTGCCACCTGATATCCTGTCGCTTCCAGGCGGGTTTTCATCAGAGTGCGCAGCCCCCGATCATCATCCACTACCAGAACTTTTTCTCCAGGCATGGCACAACCTACCGCAAGAGTTCCCGTTCTTTTCGGTCCATTTCGATGTCAATTTGTCTGGACCGTTCGATCAACTTCTCTAGTTCCTTTTCTCTCTTATCTATTTCTGGGTCTACTTCCTTGGACTGTTCGATCTGTTTCTGAAGGTCTTTAATGGTTACTTCATTTTCCTCGAACTGTTCGATCTGTTTATGAAGATCCTTTATAGCCGTTTCTTTAGACCTGATCTTAGTCTTCAACTTACTTTGACTTTTTTCTGAGGAGATACTCTTTTTCATAAACACAGACCATGCCTTTGCCTGAAGAGCCCACGGGCTCTGTGGGTATTTCTGAATAAGATCATTGAAATAATGTAGCCCTATGGATGAATTATAATAGGGGCTCGGTGGGTAAGCATAAACAAACGCAATGCCAAATATGGCAATTGCACATTGATCATCGTTTTTACACTCAGCCAAAGCCGCCTGATTTGCTCTGAGAAATCCGGCATAATCACCATTTTGCATGACCTCTTGGGGAGGAAATATCGGTAAAACCACAACTGGTGCTGGTTGTTCCTGCTTTTTTGAAAACAGTGCACACCCTCCCCCCAGGATTAGAACAACCATGGGCAGCAACCCTATGAGGACCCTGGCAAATAGCCTGGCGTTTCTGTTCATATTTTCTGTTGACCTTACCCGCTTGTTGCTTCTGTTTGATCTGTACATGCAAATTCCTCACCTTGATGGGCTGTGGGGAGAACAAAAACAAACGTCGACCCCTGACTCACTGTACTCTCTGCCCAAATCCTACCTCCATGAGCTTCAATAACGTGGCGGGCAATGGCCAGGCCCAAACCGGTCCCGTGCTGTTTGGTTCCGGGGCTCAGGAAGCTCTGATAGAACTTTGTAAACACCTTCTCAATGTCCAACTCGGGAATTCCCTCGCCATTGTCGGAGACCCTCACTTCGAGCAGGTATTCTTTTCCGATGGCATTCAACTTGAGGCTGGCGGTCACTCGGACATCGCCTCCCTCTGGTGTAAATTTCAGAGCATTGCTCAACAAATTGTTGAGAACTTGCTGGATCCTCTTTTCATCAACGTAAACGATGGGGAGTGGATCCGCCAAGATTGTGTAGACGTTAACTCGCTTTTTGAGAGCAATCAAGCGGGCAGTCTCCACACTTCTGTGAATCAAGTACGATAGGTCACATGCCGTGAATTCATACTCCATCATCTCCGCTTCCATTTTGGAGAGGTCGAGGATGGTGGAAATCGTGTTGAAGAGCTGATCACCGTGGCTGCGAACCACTTCTAAAACATCCCTCTGCGCCATATTGATCGGACCCGAAATCTCTTCCAACAACAGTGCTGTCCCTTCCCGGATGGCGGTCAGAGGAGTACGCAGCTCATGGGAAACATGGGCGGTGAAGTCAGCCTTGAGCCTGTCCAATTGGGCTAGTTCTTGCATCATCCAATAGAAGGTCTTAGCCAAATCACGAATTTCCGGTGGTGCCCGGAATTCCAGAAAACGAGTGGGCTCACCTCTCCCCACCCGGTGCATCTCTCGAGCCAATTTGAGGAGGGGGCGACTGACACTGCGGGCATGCAGATACGCTAGTAACAGTGCTAGACTGATGCCCCCGAGTCCCAGCCATGTGATCATGGCAGCGCCGGCCGCTGCTTGATCGCGACTGGCGGTAATCTTGTTCGCTATGATCTGCTCACGGAGTTGTATCAGCTCATTGGCTCTTTCAAGTATGGCTTCGCTTATCTGTGTCCTGGTTCGCTCCCTGGAAGGATCGGAGGAAGCGGCGGATTTTATCTCTCCGTCATAGCGGGCATGCAAGGTCCTGATCTGCTCGATGAGGGTCTTCTCGCGGTTGGTGTCCACGAGCGTATTAATCCTTTCTAGAGAAGCCTCTAAATCCATCTTGCTCTGCAGGAAGTTCGCGTGGAAGTCCTCGCCGTATAACACCAGGTACTTTTCAGCATTCCGCACCTCGGCAAGGAAGATTTTCAGCAGCTTTCTTACTTCCTTCTCGCAGGCGGAATCCACTACCAGGATTTGTGTGTCGAGTTTTGTAAGCCTATCAAGTTGGGCAAAGGCGAAGAGAGTCACAAGCACAAGGAAAGCGATAAGGACGCTCTGCGCGATGATGATGCGCCAGAAAATTGTCAGCCTTAAAGCATTTCCTGATTTGTCATGCGACAATGAGGCACCTGGGGGCGAAACCGGGTTAAAACCTATAGGCGGCAAGTGATTGCCATCTCCCGATCAGACATGTCACGAAGAAGAACGGATGTCAAACGGATTTCGGGTACTGGCAGTTCAACTCGGCAAAAGGTAATCCAGAAGTAAGGGCAATGGGTTGGGTAGGGTCCGTACGATGACTTGTTTGTTGCGGTTGTGCCAGGGGGGGAGCCCCAAAGACCTTCTGGACCCATGGGGACTGCACTCGACGACAAAGACACTTGGGAAGTCGATGTGAGGGGGGCAGCGTGGGGGAGGCTATGCACAGTCTGCTTGAGTAGCACGTGTGCATAATCAAAAAGGCAGGGCCTTCACGGGCACTGCCTGTCCAATGTCTTATCTTGTTTCAGCTATTTCCATAGGCCTGACTGTGCAGGTGCCCTCAAAAGTGCGACCATCTCTTCGTCACAACGGGCAGGGAAAGTATCAACTTTCCTCAACGGTGAAGTCTTTGATGAACATATCCAATTGAAAAGATTGATACCAGGTATGCTCGCCAAACTCAACCGCACAGCGCCTCAAGCGGTAACCGCCCGACGAATTATTCTGGCTGGGTACTTCGGTGTCGTATATGACGTTACATTCAATTTCTTTCACTCCGTGAGAAGTGACTGTCTCAAAAAGATCTAACTTCAGTGGCAGTTTTAAGAGAGCCAAATTGATGCCAAAACGTTGAACGTATTGGAAGGCGGCACCTCTCATGCTGATATCCACAAGCGTGCCTATTCCGACAAAGGGGGCTTGACAGAGCGCAGGGACCCACTCCTTGGGGGAAAAGCGTTTGTGTTTCCTCTGCTCTTTCAGTTCTTCTGACTCTCCCATGTTGCGTTCCCCCCTGAGAACCACAGTTCCTCCCATGTGCCCACGATCATGCCCTACAACAGGAAAACTCGGTGCATGTCAACCACCAGACAGAAAAGGCGGCGCCTTCGACCAAAACAACGAGCGATGAACCGCTTCACTAAATTCCACCTGGAGGTGTCTCAAAATCATTGACACATTCCGCACTGCCGACTCCACCCCTAATCACCAGGTGAGCATGTGCGCGTTAGACTCTCTCAAAACTCTGACTGCCGTGCTGCTTGAATAAGCAAAAATCATTCCATAAGACTATTTACCTACATGTAACTCCTCACCGATCTTCTTAGTGCCTTGATAGATAAGGATTTAGACATATTAAAAATATTTTCTGCTCAATGAAATTAGGCCTCTATTGCCGGAGTCATAATCATGAATCGTAAAGATATCCGACAATAGAATTGGGCATATTTGATCATGACCATTGTCAAATTAAAAAATATCAAGTGAATTCAGCAAGAAAGAATGAAATTGGGCAGGATTTTGGGAAGATTGAAATTGTGTAAAGAATACCGACATATTTACAAAAAAACATCTCGCCAGGTCTTAGGAATATGCAAGGATTGGTGAGGGGGTTGCCCCTGAGAACATGATGAAACTTAACCAATGGCCGGGGGCTTCAGCTTCCTGGTCTCTTCCCAGGGCGAGCCATGGATAGTATCAGTTTTCCTGAACGGTGAAGTCCTCGATGAAGAAATCCAGTTCAGAAGATTGATCGCTTGAAAGCTCGCCAAACTCAACCCCGCAGCGCCGCACCTGGTAATTTCCGAAGCCACCGATTCCCCATGGCACTGCAGTGTCGTATACGACCTTGCAATCAATTCCGATTACGTTGTGAGAAGGCTTGCTCTTGAAAAGATTCATCTTTAATGAACCTTTCAGGGGCTCCCAGTCGCCGCCGGAATCGTGGTTGTAACGGAAGGCGACGCCTCTCATGCTGATATCCACGAGCGTACCTACTCCGAAGAAGGGCGCTTGACAAAACGCAGAAACCCACTCCTTGGGCAAAAGACGTTTGTGTTTCCTCTTCTCTTTCAGTTCTTCTGATTCCGTCATGCTGCATTCCCCCTGAGAATCACAGAGTCCCTCCCATGACCGCAACCATACCCTACAACAGGTAAACCCCGGTAGAATATAAACCAGAAACAAGGAATGGCGGTAGGCTGAAGTGCGCTGCTGATAGCATTGCCATTCTGCCAACCAGACAAAGATTACCGAGACCCGCAAAACCAAAGGCTTGATAGAGTGCTTATGTTCTCTTCACCCGAATTGATCGTTGCCAGATGTCCCTGAAGCCCATTGAAGAAAAGAGCCTCGGCAGAGGGCCTGGCATCGGACCAAGTGATCCAATTGCTTTCTGTCTGGTCGGTGATGACGTCATAATAGTGGCCGTTGTACTCTATTGAGTCAGCATGTACGAGCGTTGCGGTGATTTGGGTAAACAGGAAGACAGTGAATACCGAAATCTAAGTGCTTTCATGTTTTCCTCCATCCTGAAATACTGCTAAAGTCAGCTCAAATCAGCAGTAATCTCTCTTGCCGTCTCAATCGGCAAAACACACCCCAGTGAACTATAAGCACTATCCATGCCAACCATAAAAAACGGCATCTAGAGGCAGTTCGCTGGCACTAAGGGCAACCGGTTTCCCAACAGAGTTGTAAAGCTCTCCGACACCTCAGTTTATACGCCACCCCCACCACCACCCTAACAAATTATAATTACAGCCAATATCAGACAGCCTTCACTGACCGCCACGAACCGTAAACTTTTCCGACACTCTCGCCTTTTTAAACCAAAAAGATACCCCTCCAACCAAACCTCAGCGGGTTTCCACTGACCATGGTCCGCCGCACTTCATTGCTCGCTCCACCCGCACTACCATCCACACACCCGCTCGGTCTGCCAGGATTCGGACTTCTCACTGCATAACTTCGAGATCAGATAGCACGCATCATCAGTTTGGCTCGACCTGCAAATGCTAAGGTTTTTGAATTCGTTGGTGCGCAACTTTCTGGAAAATAGAAAGTCGATCGAGCCAAGACATATCGACCAGCCAGATAGGGGACCCACCAAACGAACCGAGGGAGCCACCGCCAGCAGCGCCAGCGGGAGCCACCCCCCGCCAAGATAAGACGACCACCACCCAGATGAGGTTGAACGGCTGGCCTTGCCATCGAATGAGGAACCGAACCCATCAAGACACCCCACCATCTGCTGGTAAAATACCACACCACAGACCCAACCCACAGGCGCGACACTGGACCTTCAAGAAAGGGATTCGTGGCCGGCTGACTTTGGAATGTTGGAATGTGCCGAAAATACTCATCCGGCAGTCATTCGGGTACGTAATGGGTACGTAACAACCAGCAATACCAAAGGGGCTAACCAACGACTTGGCTAACCCCTTGTTTTTTCTTGGTGCCGAAGCGGGGACTCGAACCCCGACAGGCGTACGCCCACTAGACCCTGAATCTTGTGAAAAACCTTTTGCCAGGTTTTCCTCTAGTGATATAATCATTGACAAAACAATAAGTTACTGTCATGTATGGCTCCTAATTTGAGACATCTTTTGACAGCTTTTTATGCATCCGTGCACGCAATATGCACGCAAACTTTGGGGGAGTGGATGCCATGGCAATCCAGATCTACTGCGTGAAATGCAGAAATAGTTGTGCCCTGGAATCGAGGAAGTGTCCCGTTTGCAAGACTCCTTTTGGACGAGAAAAAAAGTACCGGGTAAGCGTCTCGAACAAGGGGAAACGTGCCAACAGGGTCTTGGGCAGCCTGACTATCGCGCGTGAAGTCGAATCTGCATTGAAAGGTGACCTTGTCCGGGACGAGTTCGATATTGCCGATCATCGGGTAAAGGAAGTCACTACCCTGGCGGATGTCTGGTCCAAGTATCTGGCATGGGCCAAGGTCAACAAGCCCAAGTCCTGGATGACCGATGATTTCTTCTATCGGAAGCATCTTGCCCATTTTGGGGTGAAGGCAATGGACGGCATTTCATCCTTCGATCTGGAACGCATCAAGGCCGAGATGAAAAAGCAGACCACCCCGCAGGGGAAAATCGGTTACAGTGACGCGACAATTCGCCATATCCTGGTGCTCATCGGCCATCTTTACAAGAAAGCCCGGGAGTGGAAGATCTATATTGGCGAGGACCCCACAAAATCCGTGAAGAAACCAAAGCTGGACAACAAGGTGACTGAGTTCCTTAGCGCAGCCGAAGTTGAACGCCTGCTTAAGGTGCTGGCCGAATGGCCGTGCCGGGAATCAGCGTCCTTCGTGTCCATCGGTTTATTCACGGGGCTTCGAAAAAGCGAGATCCGGAAACTGCGATGGGAACACGTCGACCTGGCGCGAAAAACAATCACCATAGCGGACCCCAAGAACAAGGAGACCACAACAATCCCACTGAACGATCAAGCCGCAGGAGTTTTCAAGGACATTCCCGTGGCGTCCGAATACGTTCTGCCTGGACCAAACGGCGAGATGAAGCGGACATTTCGTGATCCCTGGTATCGGATTCGCGAGGCGGCACAGTTGCCTGCAAACATCCGCTTCCACGGGCTTCGACACAACCACGCCTCGTGGCTGGTTTCTTCCGGGATTGACCTTTACACTGTGTCTAAATTACTTGGTCACAAGGATGTGAAAACCACGACACGCTACAGCCATTTATCCGACGCTGCTTTACGACGGGCCACGAACGTGGCCGGCGAGGTGCTCTCACGGGGAGCAGTGACCGTGATCCCATTAAAGAAGTAATTGCGTTTTCCATGTAGCCGGGATGAACTTATTTGGGGCTGAGGCCTAGCGATGCAGGAAGATAGTGATCAGGCAAGAATCGAAAACCATGTTCACACCTTTGCCACCCGGCGAGAGATCCAGTTGACTATCCACGGTCATCAAGAAATGGTTGCCGAGGACATTACCGCTGCTGAACTGCTCTCCGCTCTGGGTCGTTGCAGCATTCTGGAGAACTATCCGGATCACAAACGCGGTGCCTGCTGTCTTGTGAGCGGCCAGGCGGATTCCGGTCGGTATTTGCACGTGGTCTGCACGACTGACCGGCCAGAATTGATTATCATCACCATGTATGAACCGAAACTGCCGAAGTGGGAGTCACCATTCAAGAGAGGAATGCAGTCATGAAGAATTGTTCTATCCGTTCCTGCCCCGGTCAGTATGAGTCAAAACACATCGCACACATGGTCAAACACCATGGCAGCGTAGTTGTCTTTGAGAATGTGTTGGCCGAGATTTGCACTGTCTGCGGTGACACTTTGCTGCCATTGTCCACGGTGGAAACCATCGAAGCGATGCTGCAGAACCCCGGCACGCCGGTTCGCACCGTCCCGGTCTATGAAGTCCCGGACACTTTGAGTGCATAGCAGCCTCCAGGGGATAGGGCTGGAATAGCTACTCAGCTCGACAAGGCCGCGCTCCTGGCCGGTTTTCCTCTGGATGACCACCAGGCAGTGCTGCAGGAGGCACAGTCATGACGGAAAACCCCCTACCAGCAAACCAGCATGAACCCACAGACCCACCAAGCTTTGACAGCAGCATCGAGGAAGAGTCCCGGAAGATCCAGATGAAATTGAATTGTGACCACCTATGCACCATCAAAGGGGTCCATTTCGGCTCACGGTATCTACAGGTGCGGTATCCGCAGATCCAGCACGTTTGTGAGGATAACATCCCCGATCACTTGGCCGACAAGTGGCTAGACATCGACCTGCTACTCCTGAGCGACATGATATCTACTGCTGCCAGGAACAAGAAACTGAAAGTCTTGTCTGATTACTTTTCAATGATTGAAGTCTCCAAGGGCGAAGAAGGCACGTTCACCTATATGGAAACAGTGTCTCGCGCATTGTACCTTTACCGTCTCGGAGAGTATATAAAAAACATTGTATCTGAAACACTGAATGAGCACAAACATTTTATTGACAGAGTGGAGAAAAAGAAAACTTTGCTGATTAGAGAGTTATCAACAGAGCTTTCTTAAGAGAGATGTTCAAGTATTTCCAATATAATTGGCAACTTTATTGATATAAGCATAAGGTCAAGCAAGCGTTATAATATAATATATACCATATATAAAACTGAGTTGCAGTTCAAGAACGATAGTTTCCAGGCGAGCAATATGAAGCCAACTAATATTTTCATTCGAACAATAGCTACATACCTGATTCAATCCAGCAATTCCCGTTACTGAGAGGAGAATCAGTTCACCCAGTGGCAAGAGGGTGAAATCGCGACGTTCGTTACCAAAGGAGCGGCTGGATGGTCAGCTCAAGACGCTCCGGTGCCCTGGATGTGGCCTAAACCCGTTGCCAGTTCTCAGAAAATGGCAAGAGATCCCCTTTTCTCTCGGTTGGAGGCCGTGAGAGGGGGGGCGATCGTCGATGTGGTGTGCAGCTGGCATTCCATCAGGATGAATCCAGTTTGACGACAGGCTCCCGAAGCTCAAAGCCGTGAAGGATGGCGCGATAGAGCATCTCCATGGATTCGAGCTTGAAACAGCGAAATAGGGAGCGCATTTGCTCCCAGAGGGTTTTCTTGGATCCGGCTTTTTTCAAAACGGCCTGGAAGAGGCTGCAGCACAGTTGCTGGGCTTGGTCGACCAGGAAGGCGAGCATCATGATCTTAACGAAGACCATGCTGAGATATTGTTTTCCCAGTCCGTAGTTGTGCTCGAAGTTGTAGCCCTGGTTTTTCAGGGTGTTGAAGGTCTCGTTTTCGATCTTCCAGCGGGCGCGACCGGCTCTCATGATCCGGTAGACATTGGCGTCGGTGATGGGGATGTCGGTGACCCAGGAGAATCGGATCGTCTCATCGCCGGTCACTTGCCAATATTCGAGGAGATTGACCCGGACATCCTGGTGGGATGCGTTGATGGGGAGCCCGTTGGCCCACTGAAAGTAGTGGTATCGATCACGGTGCTTGGGGTCCTCGATGATCAGGTCCCCCCCATCGCCCCCGAGGCGTGCTTGATCGAATTGAGCGAACAGATGAGCGTGGTCGCTGTCCTTGACCCCGAAAATGAAATGGTAGCCCAGGTTCTGAACGAAGCGGATGTAGGGGCCGTTGGGGCTGATGGCGTCATGGGTAAGGACGATCTCGAGATGGGGATGTTCGGCGTGAAATTGGGTGAGAAACCGCCTGCCGGCATTGAGCTCACAGTCGTTTTTGGTCGCGCCGTCTTGCTTGGAGATGATCTCCGGAATGAGGGGAATCACCTCCTTGCGCTCCGGATGAACGATGGCCGCACCGAGGGCTTGCAGGTAATAGGTGGTCTTTCCCCCGGAGGACTTCTTCTGGAGACAGTGCTCCGAGAACAGCTTCTCCGATGAGAAGTAGCCGGTGCCGTCCATGGGCATGAGATAGCCTTGCTCGCGTTTACGAAAGGCTGAAACCTGGATCCTTCAAATAGGCCGGTTTCACGATGCTCCGGGAATTGCTGCCGAATATATCAAGCAACTGAGTAACGCTGAGAAGAAAGAAGGGTGGCTGTGTGCTCCATCCATGAGAGTTACTTTCACTTCTGTAACGAGGCCTCCTATACTTCATCCTTCCAGGTATAACCGTTGATTATTATGTGAGTTCGCCTCATGTCCAATATCAAAGCCAAATGGCCATGGCGAGGCAACGTTGGGGTCGATTTGTCGTGTGAGCAGTCGCAAGGACTGTGAGCTAGGGTATGTATACGATACGTCCGCTTGGCTTGCTGATTCAGAATACAGACCGAAAACGGGGTTATCAATGTCAAGACAGCGGCGGCTTCTCGACGAGGTGCGGGACCTGATGCGACGGCATCACTATTCGATTCATACCGAACGGGCTTACTCTGATTGGATCAAACGGTATGTGCATTTCCATGCTACGAGCACCACAGAGGATTTGAACGAGGGAGAAGACAAGATTGAAGCCCTCTTGAGTCATCTGAAGGACCAGGAGGCCCTGGTTGCGATGATGCAATATCCATGAGGTCCTGACACCAAGCTGGCCCCCTGGAGTCAACAGCATGGTTCCCTCTGGGTTATCCGGACGGATAGGTGGTTCTAGGGTTCAGTCGGGTGATGAGAGGGGAGACAGGTCCGCCTGGAGTGTGGTATTGATGGGGAACGTTTTTCCCTGTCATTGTGGCCTGGTGGCAACAGTGGCAAGGGGGCAACCGGCAATCCATCCTCAAGAGGTTTCCCCATGGCTGTCGACAAGCGCCTCAAACACAAGAAGAAACGGGAGGAAAGACAGAAGGCCAGGCGCCAGGACAGCGAGCGCCAGCAGCGCTTGGAGAAGGCCGAGGAGTACGGCTGGTTCGCCGAGGATGCCTACCGCCGCAAGGATTATCGTGAAGCCCTCAAGTGGGCGCTCAAAAAGCTCAAGGTGGCACCGGACGACCGAACCAACCAACTGGCTCTACATTGCGCCGCGCAGCTGAAAGAGGACGCCGTCCTCCTGGGTCTGCTGGAGCCGCTTTACCGGCAGGGGTCGCTGACCTCACGCGGGGACCATCTGAATCTGGCCAAGCTGGCGGCAAATCAGAAAAACTACGCGCTGAGTCGAGAGGTCCTCGAGGCTCTCACCGCCGACCTCATCTCCCCCGCACCGCGCCTCCGAGGACGTGTTACCAAGCCACAACACCGAGAAATCCAGGAGCTTCTGTTCTATCTGCCACGGCATGGAAGCGCGGGCAGCCGCAATCCGGGCGGGAAAATCGGCACCTGTTGCCAGGCCGGTTTCACCGCGTCGCCCCCAGGAGCAAAAACCGGTGGCCGAAACTCTGCCGGAGCGCCGCGAAGCCGTCAAGGTTACCGGGCGGGGGCCGGAACCCGAAAACCTTCCACGTCTCAAAACCGTCTTCGAAACCGATGCGGAACCAGTGCTGGCGGCGATTCGATCACAGCGCAAGGCCGACTCGGCGAGTCTGGACTTGGCGCTCAAAGCTTACCGGCTGTCCTTTCGCACCTCCTACGACCAGCTCCTTTGCCTGCCGACCCTGCGCGAGGTGCGTTCACTGTGGTACCAGGAAGAAACCGCCCGCAAGGTCATGAAAACCTTCCGCGGTCGGGCGATCCTGGCCGATGAGGTGGGCCTCGGCAAGACCATCGAGGCGGGCCTGATCATCAAGGAATATCTGCTGCGCGGATTGGCGCGAAGCGTTCTGTTACTGGTCCCCAGTTCGCTGGTGGGCCAGTGGCGGGAAGAACTTGCGGTCAAATTCGATCTTCCCTTTGTCTCCACCAACGATGCGCTCTTCCAGCAGGACCCGGAGCGGTTCTGGGCCGAGCCCTTCATCCT
This sequence comes from uncultured delta proteobacterium, assembly GCA_963828705.1. Lineage (GTDB taxonomy): Bacteria > Desulfobacterota > Syntrophobacteria > Syntrophobacterales > Syntrophobacteraceae > CAWDJT01. The sequence goes on along the minus strand of CAWHGA010000006.1, from coordinate 11,879 downwards.
GGCGTCACTGCAGACGGCCCGCGGCAAGGGCCATTTCGATAGGGTCACGGGCCGCGCCTACGATATCGTGGTGGTGGACGAGGCGCACCACCTGAAGAACCGGGCGACACTCAACTGGAAACTGGTCAATGCCATTCAAAAGACCTTTCTGCTGATGCTCACCGCCACGCCGGTGCAAAACAGCCTGGAGGAGCTCTACAACCTGGTGACGCTGCTCCGACCGGGACACCTCAAGACACAGAAGGCCTTCAAGGAACAGTTCGTGACCCGCGGCGATCCCACCGACCCGCGCAACCGCGAGAGTCCTGCGCCAACTCCTCAAGGAAGTGATGGTGCGCAATACCCGCTCCATCACCCAGCTGCATCTGCCGGCGCGTTTCGCCACCACCGTCGCTGATCACCCCGACCCCGCCGGAGCAAGCTTTCTACCAGGGCGTCAGCGACTTTGTCAGTGAGCAGGCCGCCAACGGCAGCACCCGGATTTCCAAGTCGGCCCTGAAGAAACTGCTGGAAGCGGCGGGATCATCCCATGCGGCAGCCCTGCGCATGCTGGAGAAAATGGCCGAGGGGGACGGCGACCGGGCGCAGGGGCGGATTCGTGAGCTGGTGCGGCTGGGTCGCGGCATCCACCTCAGCCGCAAGGTGCAGAAGGTGGTGGAACTGCTCAAGGCCTCCACGGACCGCAAGATCGTCTTCGTCAACTACCTGGCCACGCTGGAGTACCTCCAGCGGGTGCTGCGAGAACACGGGATTCCCCATGCAGTCTACCACGGCAGCCTCAGCGCCGGCGCACAAACAGGCCGCCATGGAGGCCTTTCGCGGCGGCCAGCGGGTGCTCTTGGCCACGGGCAGCGGCGGTGAAGGTCACAACCTCCAGTTCTGCCATGTGATGCTCAACTACGATCTCCCCTGGAACCCGATGGAAATCGAACAGCGCATCGGCCGCATCCACCGCATCGGCCAGGAACATGAAGTCCAGGTTTACAACTTCTGCGCGGCGGGCAGCATCGAGGACCGCATCCTGGACATCCTGGACCGCAAGATCAACATGTTCGAGCTGGTGGTGGGGGAAATCGACATGATTTTGGGGCGGCTTCAGGGCGAGGAGGAATTCAGCGACCTGGTCTACGAGATCTGGGTGCGGCATCCGGATGCGGCCGAGCGGCAGAAGGCCTTTGACGCCCTGGCGGCCCGGCTCAAGCGGGCCCGCTCCGCCTATGACAAGAGCAAGGAACTGGATGAGAAGCTCTTCCAGGAGGACTTCGGCGTATGACCACGGTTTCGGACCCGGAGCTGCTGGCCTTTTCCGCGGAGTTGCTGAAAAGACACGGCGGCTCTGATCGAATCCGAGGCCGACCGGCTGCTGGCTCTGCTGCCGGCGCCGCTGGCCCGCCAACTCGAGCTCCCCGAGGAGGTCCAGCTGGGTTCCGAGCAGGTTCCACTGATCTACGGGAGTCCGCTGCTGGATCGGTTGGTGCGTTTTGCCACCCGCGAGGTGCCGGTGGTCTACGGCCAGATTCAGGTGCCGTACTTGAAGAAGGCCGGCTTTGAGCAGCTCATCGGGCGGGATCTGGTCTTCGCCGACGGGCGCGCGCGGGTGGCGGGCCGGGCCGAGGCGCGAACCACCTATATGGTGCTGGCATGCCATTATGTGGCGCTCAGCGACGAACGGCGGGAGGGCCTGGTGGAAGTGGGCATTCATGAGGGCAGCGGCGCCCTGGTGCCGGCCATGGTAAATCTGTGGCCCGAGCACCACCCGGAGTTTTTCCCGATCGGCAAGGTCCCGCCCCATTTCCCGGTCCATCTCGATCAAGCCCTGGCGGCCGGCATGCAAAGCGCCAAGGGACTGGCCAGGGACGGCCTCGCCGATTTCCTTGCCAGCATGCAGCGACGCCTGCAACGGGACGTCGTCAATACCCGCGAATACTACCAAGCCCTGAGCCTCGAAATGAAGACCAGCCTTGCCCATCCGAACCTGACCGAAGGGCAGCGCCAGGAGCGGACGGCCAAGATCGAGGACCTGCCCCGCGAGATGGATCGCAAGATTCAAGATCTGGAACAAAAATACCAGGTGCGGGTGACCGTTTCGGCCTGCACCGCGCTGAGGCTGCTGGTCGATGTCGTCCAGCTCATGGTGGAACTTACCTACCGCAAATCGCGGCGCTCGCTGCGCCTGCTCTACAACCCGGTGACCCGTCACCTGGACCCGCTGGTCTGCGAGCACTGTCGCCAAACCACCATCCGCTTGCAGCCGCTGGAGCAGGATGGCGGTGTGCGGCTGCTGTGCCCCCCTTGCAGCAAGAACAAGGGATGAATTCACGGGGGCCACGGTCTTTTCCCAAACCCTGGTGCTACGAAGGCCCTGGCACCTGATCCTTGGTGTGAACCCCGAACAGGATCTGCTGCAGGTACTCGCTGTGCAGAACCCCCGGTCCGGAACCGGCCAGGGTGACGGTACCGTCTTCGAGCAGGAAAGCGGCGTCGGCGACGTTCAAAATGCGGCGTACGTGTTGTCCGGCGATGAAAAGGGTTACGCCGCTTTGCCGTAGGGCTCGAAAAGTGCTGCAGAACCTTTTGACGAATTTGGGACTGAGGCCCAGGAACGGGTCGTCCAGGAGCAGCAATCGGGCGTCGGCCATCAGCCCGCGGCCCAGGGTGACCATGCGCTGCTGGCCGCCGCTCAGGATTCCCGCCTGATCCCGCAGCCGGTCCCGCAGTTCCGGAAACAGCGCCAAGACCATGTCCAATCCGGTCCGGATCCGCGACCGGTTCAGATAACCGCCGATTTCAAGGTTTTCCAGCACCGTCATCTGCGGAAAGACCTTCATCCCCTCAGGCACGTAAACGATACCACGGCGGACAATGTCCTGAACCGGCATGGCCTCGATGGCTTCCCCGGCGAAGCGGATATACCCTTTCACCGGGCGAATCAGCCCGCTGACGGCCTTGAGCAGAGTGGTCTTACCGGCGCCGTTGGGACCCACCACGGCGACAATGCGCTGTTGGCACAAGGTCAGATGGACGTTCTCAAGCACCGGCAGCGAGACGTATCCCACCGTCAGTTGGTCGATTTCCAGCAGCCTAAGGGTAACCGCTTCCACAGTCATCGAAACTAGTCCTCATCTTCCCCAGGTCTTTGCCGTTCGCCCAGATAGGCAGACATCACGTCGGGATGGTGCATGACCTCGCTCGGCAAACCCTCGGCCACCTTCTCGCCCTGGTCGAGTGCCACCAGGCGGTCGGAAACCTTGACGGTCAGGTTCAGGAAATGGTCGGTGATGAGCAGGGTGAGTCCTCGCCCCCTAAGGGATTCCACCAGTTCCACCGCCTGTTTGACCGCCTGGGGGCTGAGACCCGCCGCGATCTCATCGAGCAGCAACAAATGCGGCCGCGTCCCCAGGGCTCGAGCCACCTCCAGCCGGCGCAACTCGGAAAGGGTCAGCTCCCGGGCTCTGGTCGCGGCCTTGTGTTCCATTCGCAGCGTCTGCAACAGTTCCATGGCCGCCTGGCGACGCTCTGTTGCGGGAACCGCCTCGGTTTTGCCGAAGCACAAGGCCATGGTCACATTTTCCAGGGCGGTCATCTCCGGAAAACAGTGGGCAATCTGAAAGGTGCGGCCGATGCCTGCGTGGCAGATGCGATGGGGCGGCCAGGTGGTGACGTCTCGGCCATGGTATCGAATCGCGCCCGTCGAGGGTTTGATGTGTCCGGATACGATGTTGAACAGCGTGGTCTTGCCGGCGCCATTGGGACCCACAATGCCGACAATTTCCTTTTCGGCAACGTCCAGGCTCAAATCCCGCAAGACCCAGCGTCCCCTCAAGGATACCGAAACATGCCTCAATGCCAAGCATGGCGGAGGCGTTGCTGCAACCATGTGGCTATACCCTGAGGAAAGAAGAAAACCGTGATCACGATCGCCAGTCCGTAAAGGGCCAAATGCCCGGCCGGCAGCCAGGGATGAAAGACCAGCTGATCGAGGGGGTAAAGCAACAACGCCCCCAACACCGGACCGTAGGCATGGCAGCGCCCGCCAAACATGGTTAGAATCAGCGGCAGTGCGGACAGGTGCAGGGAGAAAACCAGGCCCGGCTCGATCAATCCCACCGTATGAGCATACAGCGCCCCGCATAGGGCGGTCAAAGAGGAACTCACCAGCATGGCCTGCATGCGCGTTCGAAACACATTGATACCGATGGCCGCGGCCGTCGTCTCGTTTTCGCGGATGGCCCGAATCGCCCAGCCCCATTGGGAGTGAATGGCCTGTCGATGAATCCAGCCAAAAACGATCACCAACCCGAGCATCAGGTAGTATTGGCCGCCGGGTTCGCGACCGATGATCCATTCCCAGGACCCCAAGCGAACCGACGGGAGATTGGCAATACCTACCATTCCCAGCGACCCAAAGGTCAACGAATCCCAGTTGTCGGCAGCCACTTTTGGGATTTCCACAGCGGCCAGAGTAGCCAGGGCGAAATAGGCTCCGCGCAGGCGACGAAAGCAGATACTCCACAGTGCTCCGTACGCCGTCCCGGCGAGCGATCCCACCAGCATGGCGAGCCACACCGGCCAGTGCCAGTAGTGATCCAGCAAGGCGGAGCCGTAGGCGCCCAGGCCGAAAAAGGCGGCATGTCCCAGGGAAAGAGCCCCGGTGAGGGCATAGACATTCCAGGACAACGCCAGGGCGCCATACAGGAAAGCCATGCCCAAAACCTTGTAGTAGAGCCGGGGATCGGCGAGCAGCCATGGCCAGCCCAACAAGACCGCAAGGCAGAGGGCCAATACCGGCAGCATGGATCGTTTGGGTTGGCGAGCGGGACTGTCATCGTATGGGACCGCTATCGGAGAGACGGATTCTAGCTTCGGTCGGGGGCATGGGATAGAATTCCTTGCGGTTTCCAGATCAACAGCCCCAGGAGCAGCAAGGCGCTGACCGCTTCCCGCCAGTTGGCGCCCAGACCAAACACGGCCACCGACTCGGCCATTCCAAGCAGCCAACCGCCGGCGAGAATGCTCCGAGTACGCCCCACCCCGGCGAAAATGGTTATCACCACGGCAATAACGGTGGCTTCCATCCCACCAGCCGGATGCAGATAGGTAAACTGGCCGAACACCGGGCCGGCCAGGCCGATGAGCAGCCCGCCGAATCCAAAACCGATCCGGTTCATGGCCTTGACATCGATCCCGGCGAGGGCTGCTGCTTCCCGGTCCTGGATGGTGGCCCGCAGGGCCTTACCCAGAAAGGTTTTGCGCAAAATCAGGTGCATCGCACCGGTGGCCGCCAGGGAAAGGCTGATGAGCAACACCTGGGGTTTGGTGATGGTCAACTGCAGGAAGGGCAGATAGAACAGTCCCGCAGGCTCCAGTGGAATCAGCCGGTAATCCGCGGAGAAAAAAAGGAGCATCAGGTTTTGCATCAGCAGGGCCAATCCGAAAGTGACCAACAGGGAATTCATCTCGAAGGGTTCCCTGAGCTTTTGCAGCAGGGCGTGCAGTACGGTGGCCGCAGCGAACAACGCTATCATGCAGACCGGCAGAGTGGCGAGAAAGGGGAAATTGGTGGTCTTGCAAAGAACGTAGGCCAGATACCCGCTGAGCAGGACCATCTCGCCATGGGCTAAATTGAACGCGTGGGTAACCCCAAAGATGATGGAAAAACCCATGGCGATGAGCGCGTAAAAGGAACCCAGGGAAAATCCGGTGATGAGCAATTGCAGAGCAATTTGCATGAGCACGTCCACAAACGAGCAGAAATAGCCAGGGCACAACCGCTGACCGGTCCCAGGGCACCCGAACCATCTTCCTAGCGAGCGGGGAAGATCACCTGCCCGGTGGCCCGCTCAGGGGGGTAGACCACCACCATCCGGCCATGCTGTATCTGAATCACCACTTGACGATAGTACCGCGGGTCACCGTAGGGATCAAACTGAACTCGCTCCATGGGGAGGTTCAAATCCAACTGGGCCAATCGGCTGCGGATGGCATCCCCGGCAAGCTCCCGGGAGTGTTGCAGCGCTTGTTGCATGGCTGTCAGCAGCACTTTGGCGGAGACATACCCGTGCATGGTAGTGGTGTTGGGTGTATGCCCGAATCGTTTCCGGAACCCTTCGACAAAAGCGCTCGACTCCTGCTCAGTGCCCGGCAGGGTGATACCGGGGTTCCAGGCACAAGCACCGAAGACGTTCTCGCTGAGGTCCCCCAATTCCCGAATGAGGCTCTCATAGGCGACGCCCCAGGGCCCCACATAGGCCTTCAAGGGGACGTTCTGTTCGCGCATCTGCCGCAACAACACCAGGTGATCGGGGTAGAAGCCACCGGAAATCAGGACGTCCACGGCTTCCGCCCGCAGCTTCAGAAGGAGGGCCGAAAAATCCGGAGAACCGGGACGAAACTTTTCCACAATGGGTATGGCCACCCCCGCGGCTTCCAGGCACGCCTTGACATCGCCGGCAAACTCGGTGGACCCTGGCGTGGCTGCGTGGATTATGGCTGCCCGCTGTGGCTTCAACACCTCCTTGATAAACTGGCATAATGGAATGACAATGCCGTCGAGCCGAGCAACTCGAAAAAAGTACGGATTTTTCCGCTCGCGGGTGAGGGCTCCCTGCAGGCTCGCCGAGGCCACGTAGGGGATGTGATGATTGAGGGCCACTTCACTGATGGGCCCAACCAGGGAATCCACATAACCGCCTACCAGGCCCACCACCTTTTCGCGAAGGATCAGCTCCTGGGCTTGATTGATGGCAACATCGGGTTGGCTCTGATCGTCGCGGCTGATCAATTGCACCGGTCGACCCTGGAGACCATCGCCGGCATTGATCTCTTCCACCGCGTAGAGGATGCCTTGATGGATTTCCTGACCGTGGACCGCGAGTTTGCCGGTGAGGGGATTGATTTCACCGATGCGAACGGCTTTTGCTTGCGGCTGAGCGAGTGCCGATCCGGCGGCCACAGCGAACAGCACGGCCATGATGATGCCGATCCGACGGTGTTCGAGCGGCCCGTCGAAGCACATGGTGCAACCGGATGCCGGGGCGCTTCCGGCGATAAGCTTCCATCATGATGACCCAGCCAATTCGGGTTTCCACCATCAGACTCGGCTCGCGCAACCGCGCAGCGACCTCATGCCTCCAAGGTAAAACCCACTGGCGCAAAGGTGAATCCCACACCGAATTCAGCCGCCAACCGGGCAATGGGACTCAGTCCGGTGCAGTGGCTCACCGCCAGGTGCTCGACCTGAAAACGTCGCAACCCTTCGATGGTTCCTTCGAGCTGCGCTTGAGGTGAAAAACCCAGGTGCGTCCCGCCCAGGATCGCGTGGATGCGATCAATTCCGGTTTGTGCGGTGACATGGTCCAAAATGTTGATGAGGCCGGCATGGGCGCAGCCCAGCAGCACCACCAAGCCCTTGGCGGTCTTCAGGACGAGGGAATAGTCATCCAGGAACGGGTCGGGGACCCAGTTGCCGTTCTGGCGGACCACGAACTTGGGATCTCCGGTTTCAAAGGCGGATTTGCGAGGGACTTCGCCGGTGACAAAGACATTGGGGGCGATTTCCGCAAAACCGGTCTGCCATTGGAAACGGGCGCCGCGGCTGGTAACGTAGGCCTCCCGCCAGGGAATGCCGATGGATACCGGTTTTTCCTCGGGCCCCACGGGCATCCATCGAAAACGCTCCATCAACACATCAGGATGGGCCACAATGGGGCATGGGCCGTGGACCCCCAGAAAGGCCAGCAACCCGCCGGTGTGGTCAAAATGGCCGTGGCTGAGCACCACCTGAGATACCTTTCGCAGGTCCTTCTGGAGGCGCAAAGCATTTTGGATCAAGCCGAAACCTTGGCCGGTATCGAACAGTATGGTCGCATCCGGGGTTTCCAACAAGGCGGCAAATCCGTGCTCACCCAACAAACCCGGAACTTGCACGGTGTTTTCACACAACACGGTGATCCTGACGCTCATGATGCCCTCCCGAAGAAAACAAAGCCCCCGCACACTGGCGGGGGGCAGAAGGTCGCATGACTAGGTGAAGCGTGTCCCGCAAATGTCCCTATCTTCCCGGCCAAGAGGCCTGTTCCCAGCTCCTTTGCCACCTGAAGCCTGGATGACCGGTTGGGAAACCCCTTCCCCCTTCGCGGCTGGGAGCAAGGCAAGAACCGGGCAATCGGCCACGGCAAGATCTAGGGCGAAACCCCGCCCACGCAGGGGCGGGGTCCGGACACCATCGAGGGGAGTGTGCCGCGTCCTGCTAGCGCAGCTTGCGCCGCAACAACTTGCCGGTGGGGGTACGCGGCAAAGCATCCATCACTTCGAACACGCGCGGCAGTTTGTAAATGGCAACGTGTTCCTTGAGGAACTCCTTGATTTCATCAAAGAGCTTGTCGCCGCCTTCAAAACCGGGTTTGAGCACCAACACGGCCTTGGTGATCTGGCCCTTGTCGGGATCGGGAACACCCACCACGCCGACATCGGCAACCGCCGGATGCTTGGCGATGGCATCTTCCACTTCAGCAGGGCCGATGCGGTAACCGGAGCTCTTGATCATGTCGTCTTCGCGCGACACGAAGAAGATGTTGCCGTCCTCGTTCATGAAAACGGCATCACCCATCTGGTTCCAGCCGTTGACCACACCCTTCTTCTGGGATTTGAGCAGCTTCTCATCATTCTCATAGGGTTTCCAGTACAAGGAACCGGAGGCCCCTTTGAGGATCATGCTGCCGACTTCGCCCGGTTTGCAGTCCTTGCCCTCGGCGTCGATGACCCGCACCTGCACGCCGGGAAGCGGCTTGCCGATGGAATTGGGCACCGGAGCTGGGTTCATGGTGTTGGAGGTGACCAGGTGGAGCATTTCGGTGCCGCCCAACCCTTCCCAGATGGGCAGGCCGGTCAGTTTCGTCCAACCTTCCAGGGTTTCCGCTCCCAGAGCGTCGCCTCCGGACGTATACATCCGGATGGAGCTGATGTCGTATTTCTTGAAGTCGGGAAATTTCATCAGGCCGCGATAGGCGGTGGGAAGCCCGGTGAGCACGGTGATCTTGTGCTTGCCGATGAGTTCCATCATTTCCGCCGGCGTGAATTTGGGAATCAGCGAAATGGCGGCGCCGCCTTCAAAGGGCAGCAAGGTGAAGGTGCCGAACCCGGCGGCAAAGGATACCGGAGCGGCTCCACCCAGGGTATCGCCGGGCACCATCTTGTAAACGTACTTGTTGACGATCTGGGCTTCGATGATGGAGGGTCGGGCGAAGTGGATGCAACCTTTGGGCATGCCGGTGGTGCCCGACGTATACAGCATGATCCCGATGTCATTGGCCTTCAGCATGGTAGCGTCGAGATTGGGAGAACCCTTTTCCAGCATCTCTTCGTAAACCAAATCGCCGGCAGCCTTGACTTGATCGGCATTGCCGCCAATCACGATGATCTTGGTGCCGTGTTTGAACTCGGGTTTGGCCTTGGTCGCGCCTTCCATGAGCGGGGCGTTGACCACGAAGAACTTCATTTCGGCGTCGTTGGCCACGAAACGCCACTTCCTCACCGGACCACAGCGGGGAGGTGGGCACCGGGATGGCGCCGATCTTCTCAATGGCAAAGATGGCCACAATGGCCTGGGGCGAGTTCACCAGGCGGATTCCCACCCGGTCCTGTGGTTCCACGCCGACGGTCTTCAGGGCGTTGCCGAACTTGTTGACCTGCTGTTGGAGTTGAGCAAAGGTGATCGTCTTGTCCATGAACTTGATGGCGGGATTGTCCCCTCGGCCTTCCCTGACGTGACGGTCGATTAGGAAGTCGGCGAGGTTCACCTCCATGGGGGTGTTGGCAAACTCCTCGGGAACAAGATATTCCGGCCAGGTGTCTTTCGGTGGTAGGTATTTCTCCGGTATTTTAGCCATCCTCAATATCCTCCTTGAGATTAATGATTGTTCAAATGCCAGTGAATGAAGCCAATCAGCCGAGGCTTTTCACCGGCTGACCATCAGCAAGGTTGACTCTGTTTGGAAAAGTCCTGCTTACCACCTCCTTTCAATCTCATGCGCATGTCTGAGTCCACGCCTCAAAATGGCCGGCAACAAATCCTGCCTGAGCCGTCAAGGGGAGCCGGCAACACTCTGCGGGGAGCGACCCACACCACTTAGAACAACCTTGTGGAAACACGGCTGTCCTGTGCAAGCGGAACCAGGAAATGTCGAAAACAACAAGGAAAACGTGTGAAGAGGCAGTATTTGCGCAAGAGTTCCAGTTTTAGGCGTTCGTCCCTTGAGAACCCAATGCCGGGGGGAACAGGGGTGACGACAGATCACGGACGTATTCGTGAGGGTGGAGTAGATCAATGGGGACAAATGCCTTCTCGCAGTTCTATCAATTGCTATGCCCAATCCTCTAAGGGCCTGCCCAAACCGCCCGGTAAAGCGGCAATTCGGCTTGCTCCATGATCTCCAAAGCCCCCTTCCTGAGAACCGCTCAACGGCCGAGGAACCCTCGCGCGAACGTCCTGCCCTGCGGCGGAATCCAGGTTTTTCAATCCCGCCGCGGGACCGGCCCCGGCATTCCCGGGTCAACAAATTTTCTAGCTGGTGGCTATGACATCAAACCCTTCGTCCCTCAGTACCTGCGCCATGGATTCAGCGCCGACGCCGCCGAAGCGGATGGAATAAACGCGCTCTTCATCCTTAACAAACGGCATATGGCAGATGCTGAGAATCTCACCGTGGTGGTTCTGAATGAGGCGCGTAATCTGATCCAGCGCCTCAGCTCGAGCCGGCAGCCGGACATCCAATCGCGCCGAATCGGTGAGGACTCCCATCATGGTGATGAATGCGGCCAGGATGTCCACCACGGTGATGATCCCGGTCAGCTTCCCGTGATCCACCACGGGAAGGCCGCCAATCCGCTTCTCCATGATAATTCTAGTGGCTTCCTCCAGGGCCGTCTCCGGTGAAACCGTGTAGGGCTTGTGAATCATCACGTCCGCGACACTCAATTCTTCCAGCATGGACGCGACCAATGCGCCGCGCAAGTCGGAATCACTGACCCATCCCTGCAAATGATGGCGCTCATCGACTACCGGCAGATGACGGATGGAGTGCTGCCGCATCACCGCCAGAGCCTCCTGGATGGAAGCGTCTCTGGTAATGGTCACCAAACTGGGGGTCATCCAATGACGTACTACCATATGAACAATCCCACCATGCCGGATTGCCTGTCAAGGGGAGCTGCTAAGGAAGTCATGGTTACGATGGATCGGCAAGTCAATTGGGACAACATGCGCCATTCCCGCCGCCAAACTAAGATAATTTCAGTCGCAATGCAAGAGAAAATTTGTGCAAACTCGGCTATCCCTGCATTCACTTGAGGTTTCGAATTCTCTGCTTCACTGAATCCTCGACAACCAGGCGGGATACGAACCACCGGAGCCGGTGTGATTGACTTTTGAAGCCTGACTGCTATATTGGGTTCCGGTTACCATAAGTGCTCTGGATTTGGGCTTTCCCCGCTCCCTCTCGGCATGGGGCGCGGGGAGATGGGAGGAGGCGTTCCCTGCCGCGGCCGGGTGGCTGGTCCACTCGTCAGCCGCGGGTTTTGGTGCCGGCTGGGTAGGAAAGGGCGATCTTGCGTCAGGTAAAATACATTTTCATCACGGGTGGGGTGTTATCCTCGTTGGGCAAGGGCTTGGCGGCTGCGTCCATTGGTGCCTTGATGGAATGCCGCGGCCTGAAAGTCACTCTTCTGAAACTGGACCCTTATATCAACGTGGATCCAGGAACCATGAATCCGTTCCAGCATGGGGAAGTCTACGTGACCGATGATGGCGCCGAAACGGACTTGGATCTTGGCCATTACGAGCGTTTCACCCATGCGCGCATGAGCAAGAAGAACAACTTCAC
>CAWHGA010000005.1:0-45507 GCA_963828705.1 uncultured delta proteobacterium | reverse complement strand
GTCTCTCTCCATCGCCGAATCCACATCCCAACTGCCAGCCCCGGCACAATGGCCTGTCCCGGTAGCGCTACGGTGAATCTTTGACCCGACTGAACCCTTGCAGTGAAGCGGGTTTAGCCATGGAGTGAGAACTAAAGGAAAGGGAGCACAAAGTCAATGTTGTTGTCGGAAGGCGCTATTGACAAGGCATTAGTCGCGATCCTGGATGGGCCGCCTTGCGTGGGGTAGTGTGGGGTGGTATAGTGACATCTGCCATGGGCTCGATGATGTTTGCGCCTGTTTTAGACAAGCTCTCAGCAATCGGTCGTTGTCGTGTATCTGTTCGGCAACCCATTTGGAGTGTACCATGCCTTATGAACCGGTGATTGGGCTTGAGATCCATGCCCAGCTCCTGACCCAAAGCAAGATCTTCTGTTCCTGTTCCACCCAGTTCGGGGCCAGCCCCAACACTCACACCTGCCCGGTGTGTCTGGGGATGCCTGGTGTCCTGCCGGTCCTGAATCGCCAGGTGGTGGAATTCACCATCAAGATGGGGCTGGCCACCCACTGCCAGATCGCCTCATATAGCCAGTTTGCCCGCAAGAACTACTTCTATCCGGACCTTCCCAAGGGCTACCAGATTTCTCAGTACGAATTCCCCTTGGCAGAGAGAGGTTGGGTCGACATCGACCTCGATGATGGGCGCAAGCGCATCCGCATCCACCGCATCCACATGGAAGAAGACGCCGGCAAGCTGGTCCACGACGATCACCAGCCTCTTAGCTATGTGGATTTTAACCGGACCGGTGTGCCGCTGATGGAAATTGTGAGCGAACCCGACATGCACACCCCGGAAGAAGCCGGCGCCTATCTTCGGAAGCTGCGCGATATTCTGCGCTATCTGGAAATCTGCGACGGCAACATGGAGGAAGGAAGTTTTCGCTGCGATGCCAACATTTCCCTTCGTCCACTGGGCAGTCAGGGACTGGGGGTGAAGGCCGAACTCAAGAACATGAACTCCTTTCGTAACGTCCAGCGCGCCCTGGAATTCGAGATTCGGCGCCAACAGGCACTGCTTGAACGCGGTGAAGCCGTCGTCCAGGAAACCCGGCTGTGGGACAACGACCGGAGTGTGACGGTGAGCATGCGCAGCAAAGAGGAGGCTCACGATTACCGCTATTTTCCCGACCCCGACCTGGTCCCCATTGCGGTCGATCCGGACTGGATTGAAGCGGTCCGGGCGACCCTGCCCGAGCTTCCCGACGCCAAGCGGGAGCGGTTCTTGGCCGAATACGCCCTGCCCGCCTACGATGCCGAGGTGCTCACCTCTTCCAAGGACCTTGCCAACTATTTCGAAACCGTCCTGAAACGTTTCCCCCAGCCCAAGATGGTGAGCAACTGGATCATGTCGGAGCTGATGCGGGAACTCAAACGCGATGAGCGCGACATCACTCAGTGCCCGGTGCCGCCGGAGAACCTGGCGGAGCTTCTGCAATTGCTGGATACTGCGGTGATCAGCGGCAAGATAGCCAAGGCCGTGTTCGAAGAGATGTATGCCAGCGGCAAGAGCGCCAAAGCGATCGTCGAAGCCCGGGGTCTGGTCCAGGTGACCGATCATGGCGCCATCGAGGCCATCGTCGCCGAAGTCATCCGGGATAACCCTGCCGAAGTGGAATCCTTCCGGGCCGGCAAGGAAAAGGTGTTCGGCTTTTTGGTCGGGCAGGTGATGAAAAAGAGCAAGGGCAAGGCCAATCCTCAGTTGGTGAATGAAATGTTACGGAGCAAACTCAAGTAAGACTGGCTCACGCCAAGACCCAAAGACACCGAGGCGCAACAGTCGACACGCAGAAGCATCAGGATATTATTGACCTGGCGCTTTGAGATCTGGGCGCCACAAGAAGTGTTCTGACGGGTTGGGCCTAAACTTCTTGGCAAAAAGAGGGACATTTTGTTTGATTGGCCTTTTCCAGAGGACCTTGCAGCGGCGAAGCAGCCCTCGCTTCGATCCATTTATTGGGACGGCGATGTCGTGGCTATATTGGATCAGCGGGCCTTGCCGCAGCGCGAGGTGATCATCCGCTGCACCGAGGCCAAGCAAGTGATCAAGGCCATTCGCACCATGGCTGTTCGTGGGGCCCCGGCCATCGGCCTGGCCGGGGCCATGGCCTTGGCTCTGGGGGCCCGCCGCATCCAGGCGGCCGACCTGCTGACCTTTCGACGCAAATTTCTGCGTCTGTGCCGCCTGGTCAAGGCAGCTCGCCCCACGGGCGCGAATCTGGGCTGGGCGGTGGACCGGATCTATTCTGCCGTTTCCCGAGATCAGGACGTCGACGTGTTTGCCCTGCAGCGCCGGGTGCGAGAGGAAGCCGACGCCTTGCTGCGCGAGGACGCCGAGGTGAATCAGGCTATGGCGGCTGTTGGTGCGGAAGTTGTGCCCAAGGGGGCCCGGGTTCTTACTTACTGCAACACCGGGGCGCTGGCCACCGGTGGTTATGGAACGGCGCTCGGCGTTATCCGTACGGCGTTTGCCAAGGACCGCGGTCTTCGAGTGTTTGCCTGTGAAACTCGGCCGTCTTTTCAGGGAGCACGCCTGACCAGCTATGAACTGATGGCCGAGGGCATCCCGGTGACCCTCATCACCGACAATGCCGCCGGAGCGCTTATGGCCCGCAAGGGTGTGGACCTGGTGCTGGTAGGGGCTGATCGGATTGCCGCCAACGGCGATACCGCCAATAAGATCGGCACCTACACCCTGGCGGTCCTGGCGAAGGCCCACCAAGTGCCGTTCTACGTAGTGGCACCGCGATCCACCTTGGATCCGGCCCTCGCTGATGGCCGGGCCATCCCGCTGGAGGAACGGGATTCTCGAGAGATCACTCATTGCGCCGGTCATGCCGTAGCGCCCCTCGGTGTGCCCGCATGGAATCCCGCTTTCGATGTCACGCCGCAGGCCTTGATAACCGGTATCATCACCGAGGTGGGGATTCTGCGGCGACCCTTCGGTCGTGCCATCAGAAAGGCGTTGCGGACCGTGGCGCATGGTTTGAAAGGCAGCAGCTGTTGGCTGAGCCTCAGCTGCGTTCGGTTTTGACGAATTCGCCCCAACCTCAAGGTCACTAACTGCGGCGGGATGGACAAACTGAAATTGAGATTTGCCTCGTGCAGTTTCGGAAAGGCTGTCATAGCCAGTCATGCCCGTGTTCTCTGTCAAACGAATCCCCAGCGAGGAAGCTGACGCTTTGCTGTTGGAGCTCTCCGGAAGTTGGAAGGCCGGCGATGGAATTCCAACCACCGAACGAAATAACTGAAACAAATGGAGGCCGGTTCGCCCGTCGGAATGATCAGCTTTGATTCGACTGGTGTCACAGCCTGGGATTCCGGTCTCCTGACCTTCCTTCTTCAGGTTTTCCACTACGGTTCCAGGCGCGGCATCGCGGTCGATGACCGGGGGCTACCGGATGGCGTCAAGCGTCTTCTGAAGCTGGCGCTTGCTGTCCCGGAGCAGGCTGATGCCCATCGGCGGGAGATGCACGAACCTCTTCTGGTGGAAATCGGCGAGGCAACCCTGGGCATTACCCACTCGATTGAGGAGATCCTCGGTTTCATCGGGGATGCCTTCGTGTCGTTTTTTCGTTTTTTGCGTGGGAAGGCGAGGTATCGCCGGGTGGATCTGGTGCTGCACATCCAGGACTGCGGCGCTCAGGCCCTGCCGATCGTCACCCTCATCAGTATTTTGGTTGGCGTTATCCTGGCATTCGTTGGGGCGATTCAGTTGCGGCTGTTTGGGGCACAGATCTATGTCGCCGATCTGGTGGGGATTGCCATGGTCCGCGAGATGGGTGCCATGATGACCGGGATCATCATGGCCGGTCGCACTGGTGCTGCCTTCGCCGCGCAACTGGGCACCATGGAGGTGAACCAGGAGATCGATGCGTATCGGACCCTGGGAATCTCCCCCATGGAATTCCTGGTGATGCCGCGTGTCGCGGCCCTGGTGCTGATGATGCCACTCCTGTGCATTTACGCCGACTTTATGGGCATCTTTGGGGGTCTGTTGGTGGGTATCGGCATGCTGGATCTTTCCTTTATGGAGTACTTCAACGAAACTCGTGAAGCCCTCACGCTGACGCATTTTCTGGTTGGTCTGTCCAAGAGCGCAGTGTTCGGGGTGCTGGTGGCTCTAGCCGGTTGTCTGCGGGGCATGCAGTGTGAGAGAAGTTCCTCGGCGGTGGGACAGGCTGCCACTTCGGCGGTGGTTACCGCCATTGTGGCGATCATTGTCTCCGACGCCCTGTTTGCAGTAATCACCAACCAGCTTGGAATTTAGGAAGACAAAAGGCAAAAGACTTAATGCGTGTCGAAATAGTCGTCGTGAGTCATGTTTGCGTCATTCCGGCGAAAGCCGGAATCCAGATTTTTCAAGACTTTCTGGACCCCGGTTTTCACCGGGGTGACGGCAGAGGCAACTTACCACCGGGCTTTCTGGACACCCTCTTAGAGATTCAGGACTCGAGAACCAAAACCAAGCCAGTTGAGTATTTCTTGAGGAAGACGAAACGTGGCGACAACCGACCAGCTCCACGAACAAGACCCTTTGACGCCCTCGCGTCCTAACGCCCTGGCGCCCTCACGGCCGGCAGCCGCAGCCGCTCAACCCAGATCGCGAGCCTCACATTGTGGTTCGTGATCTCACCATGGCCTACGGCGATTTCGTTATCCAGCGTGATCTGAACTTCACTGTCAACCGCGGCGATATCTTTATCGTCATGGGTGGCAGTGGCTGCGGCAAGAGCACTCTGCTGAGACACTTGGTGGGTCTCAAGAAGCCGGCTCGCGGGCAGGTATTGTATGATGACCTGAGTTTCTGGGAGGCGGAACCCGAGGAGCAGAAACGTGTTATGCGGCGCTGGGGGATTCTCTATCAAAGTGGTGCGCTCTGGAGTTCCATGACCCTGGCGGAAAACGTAGCGTTCCCGCTGGAGACCTACACCAAGGTAAATCACCGTCAGATTCGGGAAATCGTCTCGTTGAAACTGGCGCTTGTCGGGCTGGCTGGGTTTGAGGACTATTATCCGGCGGAAATCAGTGGCGGTATGCAAAAACGGGCCGGCTTGGCGCGAGCCATGGCCCTCGACCCGGAAATTCTGTTCTTTGATGAGCCCTCCGCGGGCCTGGACCCGATCAGTGCCCGGCGTCTGGATGAGCTTATCCAAGAGTTGCGCGACAGCCTTGGGGCCACAGTAGTGGTGGTGACCCATGAACTGGCCAGCATTTTTGCCATCGGCAGCAATTCAGTGTTCCTCGATGCAGTCACCAGGACGATAATCGCGAGCGGTGACCCGCACCTTCTGTTGGCGGAATCCAAGGACCCGCAGGTGCTGGATTTTCTGACCCGCGGTGCGGCGGCGAGCAAGGCTAGCGGCGTGAATCGGGAGTCGCTGCACGAGTGTGCCGGTGTGGACAGCGTGCGAGTCCACACCGAAAAATTGAGCAAGTGGAGTTCATGCATGAATTCAACCATCAATCGGGTTCAGACAGCAACAGGCATTGATCCATCATGAGCAGGCATGCCAGTAGCACCGTGATCGGTGCGTTCGTAGTGGGGGCGTTGGCATTGGCGGTTGCCACGCTGCTCGTTTTGGGCGGCAACCGGTTCTTTGCCAAGACAGACAAGTACGTAATGTTCTTCGAAGGTTCGGCCAAAGGGCTCAGCGTCGGTGCCCCAGTGGATCTCAAGGGAGTGCGGGTGGGTTCGGTTGCCGACATCAAATTGATTTTTGACCCTAAAGATTTGTTCTTCAGGATCATGGTGGTCATTGAGACAGACCCCGAGGTGATGACCCAGCTCGAGACCAACGGTGTTAGTTCGCACACTTCCGCGGGAGATCGACGGGAAACCTCTGATGAATTTCCTGGTTGACAAGGGGTTGCGGGCGAAATTGGGTATGCAGAGCCTGGTCACGGGACAGCTGTATGTCGGTCTGGATTTCGATGGCAGTAAACCTGCGAGGTTAATCGGTCTGCAGAAGGCCTATCCGGAACTACCCACCGTGGCGTCGCGTTTGGAGCAGCTGTCCAAAACGGTGGAGGCTATTCCCCTGGACAAGATCGTGGAAAAGATCGTCGCAGCGCTGGAAGGCATCGACCGTTTCGTGAATTCCCCCGAGTCACAGGGAATCATGGCCTCCATCAACGGCGCGGCCAAGGATGCACAGGTTCTGCTGCAAAACGTCAACGGCCGTATCGAACCCCTGTCGACCCATGCCGATCAGATGCTGGCGGAGGCTCGGGGGCTGCTGCAACGTGTCGACGGCAATATCAACCCCATGGCCGCAGAGATCAAAGCCGCGGCTAAAGAGGCTAAGACCATGGTCAGCAACCTGGACAAGGATCTTGTGCCGATCACGGCCGGTGTCGATGCGACCTTGAAGGCTGCTCAAAGTGCGGTAAAACAGGCAGAAACCACACTGGTCGCGGTCCATGGCCTGTTCGGCGATAACTCAGCCACACTCAGCGAGTTCTCCCAAACCCTGAAGGAACTTTCCGCGGCGGCCCGCTCCATCCGTTACCTGGCGGATTATCTGGAGCGCCATCCGGAAGCCCTGCTGCAGGGGAAGGGCAAGGAAGGGAGTAAGTGACATCATGAGAGTACGTTTCGTGAACCTGGTCCTGCTCGCTTGCAGCTGGGTTTTGTTGGCGGCCGTGGCCGGTTGTGGGACCACGGGGCCCACCAAGTTTTTTGTGTTGAATGCGGTAGCCGGTGGCGACACCGCTGGGTCTGCCGTCACGTCACGGCCGGGTGTCGCCGTTGGCGTCGGGCCGGTGAAAATCCCTGAGTACCTGGATCGGTTGCTGATTGTCACGCGATCTTCCGAGAGCAGCCTGCAACTGGCCGAATTTGAACGCTGGGCCGAGCCCCTGGATAAGAGCATCCCCCGGATTCTGGCTGAAAACCTGTCAGCGTTGCTGGGATCCGATCAAATCGCCATGCATCCATGGCCCAATGCGTTGCCGGTGGAGTATCAGGTGGTGGTGGAAGTCAACCGCCTGGACGGCACCCTTGGGCAGAAGGCTCTTCTGGACGCTCGCTGGACCCTGTTGGCCGATAAGGGCAAACGGATTGTGGTGAGGAAGAATTCCACCATCAGCGAGCCCATCACCGGCGCTTCCTACGAAGGCCTGGTGCAGGCCCAGAGCCGTGCCCTGGCGCAATTGAGCCGGGAGATCGCGGCGGCTATCAGGAACGCTTCCATCTTAGCGCCAGGGGTACTGCCATGAACCAAACCAAGCCGATCCTGATTGTGGGCGCCACCGGATATGTTGGTGGTCGTCTGGTACCGCAACTTCTGGATGCCGGTTACCGGGTGCGGGCCATGGATAGATCGCTGGCCAAGCTGGAAGGCCGCCCGTGGGGGTCCCATCCCCAGGTGGAACTCATCGAAGGCAATGTGCTCGACCTCGAGTCGTTGCGGAATGCCGTCAAGGGATGCGCGGCTGGTTACTACCTGGTCCATTCCATGAATCCCAACAGCAAGGACTTCGCCCAAACCGATCGAGCGGCGGCTGAGAACATGGTGTCAGCGGCGGCGGGCGCGGGTTTGGAACGACTAATCTATTTGGGAGGACTGGGTCGGGCCGATGATCCGAACCTCAGCGAACACTTGAAGTCTCGTCATGAAGTGGCCAGAATCTTTCAATCCGGACCGGTCCCCGCAACCGTGCTGCGCGCTGCCATGATCCTGGGTTCCGGCAGTGCTTCCTTCGAAATGCTTCGATATCTAACGGATCGTCTGCCGGTCATGATCACGCCCAGATGGGTCAATACCCTGTGTCAGCCCATCGCCATTCGCAATGTGCTGCACTACCTGCAAGGCTGCTTGGAGCACGAGGAAACCATCGGTGGTACCTTCGATATCGGTGGGGCGGACGTCGTCAGCTATCGGCGGCTTATCGAAACCTATGTGGAAGAGGCCCGATTGCCCAAGCGGCGGATTATTCCCGTGCCTTTTTTCACCCCGCGTCTGAGTTCCTATTGGGTCCACCTCATCACCCCCATCCCGGCCTCCCTTGCCCGGCCATTAACCGAAGGGTTGAGGAATCAGGCGGTATGTCTGGAGAATCGTATCCAGTCCATCATTCCGCAACCCCTGTTGTCCTGTCGGGAAACCATCCGCATGGCCCTGGAAGAGATTCAGCAGGGCAGGGTGGAGACCTGTTGGTCGGATGCCGGGTCCTGCCAGCCACCGGAATGGACTCAGTGTGGAGACGCTCCCTATGCGGGTGGAACCATCATGAAATGCGGCTATCGAGTGCGCTTGCAGGCCTCGCCGGAAGAAGTCTGGGAGCCCATTGTGAGGATCGGCGGACTGACTGGCTATTATTTTGGCGATGCGCTGTGGCTGTTGCGTGGCTGGATCGATCGGCTCGCCGGAGGCGTGGGGTTGGTGCGGGGAAGGCGCGATAACAAGGATTTGTATACTGGCGATGCCTTGGATTTCTGGCGGGTTCTGGAAATAGTCCCAAGGCAGCGGCTGTATCTGCTGGCGGAAATGAAAATGCCCGGGGAAGCCACCCTGGAGTTTTCCCTCCAGTCGTCCGCTCCGGGTACCGTGGAATTGCAGGCGGTGTCACGATTCCTGCCGAAAGGCCTGGGGGGAATCCTCTACTGGTACGTGCTGTTCCCCTTTCACGAATGGCTCTTTTTCGGGATGCTGAGATCGATTGCCAAAGCAGTCGGAAAGCCAATGGTTTCCAACCCTGAACGGTTTACCCCGAAGCTATCGGATGCCTGCGCCATCGACCAGAGTAGGCCTGAAAAGTAATGGTGCCGCCGGCAGCCAAAAAGTTTGGCGAAAGCCGGTAACCAGTGAATTTCTCTGCGTTCCGGTGTTCGCCGCAATGACGAGGATGGTTTTCGTCATCAGCTGTAACCTGCGGGTCATGGGCATTAGTTTTTAGCAACGTATTGTGCTGTGTTGTTCAGCCGGTTTTCCCAAACAGGAGCTGGAGCGCTTCCGCGAGCGAGCGCACACCGATACAACCATTCTGGGAGGCTGGCTGGCAGACGATCGGCGTTGCTGGCCGGCACGATAGTGCGGGCAAATCCCAGTTTGCGTGCTTCGCCGAGGCGCAAGTCGGTGTGGGTGACCCCACGGACCTCGCCGGTCAGACCCACTTCCCCCCAGACCGCCAGATCCTCGGGAACCGGCCGATCCAGATAACTGCTCATCAGGGCCACGGTCACTGCCAGATCGGCCGCCGGTTCCACCAGTCGCACGCCCCCAGCCACATTGACGAACACGTCCTGCTGAGGAAACTGAAAGCCCAGTCTTCTTTTCCAGTACCGCCACCAGGATGGAAAGCCGATTGCCATCCACGCCGATGCTGGTGCGCCGCGGCTGACTCCAGCCACTGGCGCTGACCAGGGCCTGGATTTCCACCAGCAGCGGTCGCGTGCCCTCCACACAACACATCACCACCGATCCGGAAACCCCCACCGGACGTTCCGCCAGCAGCAACTGGGACGGGTTGGTTGACTTCCTCCAAGCCGCCCTCCTTCATTTCGAATACACCGATTTCGTTGGTGGAACCGAAGCGGTTCTTGACGGCGCGAAGCAGCCGGAAGGCGTGGCTGCGATCGCCTTCGAGATAGAATACCGTGTCCACCAGATGCTCCATCACGCGTGGACCGGCGATGGCGCCATCCTTGGTGACATGGCCGACGAGAATGGTGCTCACCTGGCTTTCCTTGGACAGGCGCATGAGTCGTGCGCTGCATTCCCGCACCTGGCTGATGGAACCGGGTGCCAGTTCCAGTTGGCCGGTATACCATGGTCTGGATGGAATCCACCGCCAGCACTGCCGGAGGTTCCTTGGCCACCAGGTCGAGAATGCGCATCCAACGAGGTGTCGCAATGGACATAGAGTTGCGGAGCGGCAATGCCCAGCCGTTCAGCTCGCATCTTGAGTTGCTGCGGGCTTTCCTCGCCCGACACGTAGAGCACCCGTCGGTCCGGGCGAGCCGCGCCAGTGCCTGGAGCAGCAAAGTGGACTTGCCGATGCCGGGATCACCGGCCAGGAGCACCAGCGAGCCGGGCACCAGGCCGCCGCCCAGGACCCGGTCCCATTCCTGCCATGCCAATGGTGACCCGCGGTTCGCTGCCTGCCGGGATATCGCCGAGCAGCACCGGCTGCGGTGCGTCCCCGGATATCGTTCGGCGAGTCTTGGACTTCGGTGCCGCCAACTCTTCCACCAGAGTGTGCCAGGACTGGCACTCGGGGCATCGTCCCATCCACTTGGTGCAGGTATAGCCGCACTGCTGGCAACGATAGAGAGTCTTGCGTTCTGCCATGGGGGAGACTCCGTGGCTTATGGGGTTCAATGTCTCGGCCAGCGATAAAGCAAATCATTTGAGCTTCTGCAAAAGTCGCTCACTCATTCCTGCGAAGCAGGAATCCAGGCTTTTCGTGGTTTTCTGGACCCGGCTTTCGCCAGGGTGACGGCTTTCTTGAGTATTGCAGGACCTCAATCGTCTGAGTTGCCAATAAACCGATAGATCGCCGCACCAAGGAGAGCGCCAACGATTGGGGCCGCCCAGAACAGCCATAGCTGAGCAAGGGCCCAATCTCCGACAAACACCGCGACACCCGTGCTGCGGGCAGGGTTTACCGAGGTATTGGTCACCGGAATACTGATCAAGTGAATCAGGGTAAGGCCCAAGCCGATGGCGATCGGCGCGAAGCCTTGCGGCGCACGTTTGTCGGTCGAGCCGAGAATTATGAGCAGGAACATCATGGTCATGACCACTTCAGTGACCAGGGCTGCCAGCAAGGAATACCCGCCGGGCGAATGTGCGCCATAGCCATTGGAAGCAAAGCCGGCGGCTACATTGAAATCGGCCTTGCCGCTGGCAATGAGATAGAGAACGCCGCCCGCGACCACCGCACCCAAAACCTGCGCGACAATGTAAGGCAGGAGTTGGTTCGCTGGGAAACGACCGCCAGCCCAGAGCCCAACAGAAACTGCCGGATTGAGGTGGCAGCCGGATATGTGTCCAATCGCGAAGGCCATCGTCAGCACGGTCAGACCGAAGGCCAGCGAAACGCCAAGCAGGCCGATGCCCACCTTGGGAAACGCAGCGGCCAACACCGCACTGCCGCACCCGCCGAGGACAAGCCAGAAGGTCCCGAAAAACTCCGCACCATACTTTTTCATGTTCTGCTCCTTTCAGTCGTTGATCGTGAGGTTGGACGGTGGGCATTAGAGGCGTGCAGCCTGGGAGCCTGTAGATGACCAGCATCCTGGTCCTGCGCGACTGCATCCATCCCCTTCTAAGGGCGATTACTTTCCCTTGAACTTGGCAATGCGCTTGGTGATAAAGGCGGCTACCCCTTCGCGTCCATCGGCACTGCCAGCCATTGCCGCAATGGCGCGGGATTCTCTCTCCATCTGGGATTCGAGGCTCTCAGTCGCCCCGGACAGGATCAGGCGCTTGGTCTCACCGAAACACCGGGTCGGTCCCTTGGCCAAATGGTGCGCCACTTTCAGGGCTTCGGACAGTACCTGATCATCGGCGACCACCTGATTGATGAGCCCCCACTCCATGGCCTGCTTTGCCGACAACACCGGATTCAACAGTGCCATCTCCTTGGCCCGGCGCAGCCCCACCATGCGCGCCAAGAAGTAACTGGAGCTGCCGTCCGGGGCCAGGCCAACCTTGGTGTATGCCATGGTGAACTTTGCCGACTCCGCGGCTATGGCGATATCGGTGGTCAGTGCCAGGCTGAAACCTCCACCCGCAGCGGTTCCGTTAATGGCAGCAACCACCGGTGCATCCATCCAGTTGAATCGGGATATCGCTGCATGAAAAGCCTGGGTGGTCTCTTTGATATAGAGGGAGACTCTTTCACCTTGGGCGGCAAAGACCTTCAGATCTCCTCCCGCGCAAAACATCTTGCCGTTACCCGTCAGCACCACCGAACGGATCTCGGCATCTTCGTCACAGCGGATAGCGACATCCAACATTTCTCGTGCCATCTCCAAGGTAATCGCATTGCCGTCCTCGGGGCGGTTGAGGCGGATCAGCCCAACGCCGTCCTCTATTTCGAAAACAAGTGAATTGTATGGCATGGCTCTGGATCTCCGTGATGCGTTTGCGAGGAAAAAGGCCTAACGGCGCTTTTTGCGCAAGGCGCAACGCGCCAAGCAACATGCGGATGAAATCCGCAACGACGCTGTTGCCAGCGCGAAGCGCCCGGCAACAACATGTGAATATATAGTTTCTGCATATTTTTAGAACAATAAATGAAAGGTCCTCTGGTTTTCAACGTGGTAACGAGGACTAAATCCTACTAGGGTCGGTGGGATCGTGAAGATCCACAACATTTGGATTTCTCGATATATTTATGCAAAAATTCTTGATAACTCCTTTCTGCTAACCTGAATCTTCCTTTTTGCGTGTCATGTCGTCTGGAAGAATATCTTGTGGGAGGAGAAGCGAACGAAGGCGAAACAGGAGCAGGTTTCACATCGGGATCAAGCTGTATGGCGAGCCTCCTCAGATGAGGGGTCCGCATAACGAGGTCCGTTCGCCACAAAAAGTCATCTCTTTGGGGAAGGTTCTCCCTGGAAACGTTTATTCGGAGTTAGGACCCCAAGGTGTTGTTTTCTTCATGACCAGAGAGCATTGGCCTTTATGGCGGTGATCCGAAAGGTGTCGATCTCCAGTCCCCAGGTCCAGGTTGCATACCGTGAAACGATGCTTTACTATGCGAAGGTCCGGTGCTGGAGCGTATTGTTCCAGACCAACACCGGTTAATCCACAGGCAGTGCTATGCTTTCTCGAGAACAGCTCGACCATTGATGTAACCTCACATGGGGGGAGAGCCAAATCATGACCAAAACGGACAAGGATTATTTTAAGGCATTGTATGACGTGGCCAAGGTGATCAATGCCTCACTGGAACCGCAGCAGGTCTTGGGGCAGATCGTTCAGTGCGTGGCCGAGGTCATGGAGGTAAGGTCCTGTTCGCTCAGGGTCTTGGACTCCAGAAAGGAAAGACTCCTTATGGGGGCTTCCTGGGGTCTTTCCGAAGGTTACCTCCGCAAAGGTCCAGTCCTGGTCAAGGAAAGCGGACTCGACAAGAAGGCGCTGCAAGGAAAAACCGTCTGGCTGAAGAATGCGCAGACGGACAAGGATTTCCAGTATCAGGACAAGGCCAAAGCAGAGGGAATTAAATCGATCTTGGTGGTTCCGCTGATGATCGGGGAGAAGCCTATCGGAGTCTTGAGGGTTTATTCGGGCGAGATTCGCAAGTTCGATCCTGATGAAATCCAGTTTTTGGAGGCGGTGGCCAACCTAAGTGCCATTGCCCTGGAAAATGCCCGTCTGCACCAGGCGCTGCAAACCGACTACGATCTCCTGGTAGCCCACAAGTACCGCGTCGACGACAATTGAAGGAGGTTCTCATGGTTCGCATCGGGATCAATGGTTTTGGCCGCATTGGCCGGCAGGTTCTCAAGGCGGTCCTGGAGAGGCACCCCGACAAGTTGCAGGTCGTGGCAGTGAATGACCTCTTCGATGTCGAGACCAACGCTCACCTGTTCAAGTACGACTCCAATTACGGTCGATTCCCTGGAGAAGTTAAGGTGCACAACGGTGGGCTTATGGTGAACGGCCAGCCGATTCAAAATTTTGCGGTGCGGGATCCGGCGGCCATTCCGTGGAAGGAAGTCGGTGTCGACATTGTGGTGGAGAGCACCGGTTTGTTTGTCACCGGGCCAAAGGCAGCGGCCCATCTGGAAGCCGGCGCGCGCAAGGTGATCATCAGCGCACCTGCCAAAGAGGAGGACATCACCGTGGTCATGGGGGTCAACCATGAGGGCTATGATCCCGCGAAACATCACGTTATTTCCAATGCCTCCTGCACCACCAATTGCCTTGCCCCGCCGGCCCTGGTCATCCACCGAGCCTTCGGCATTCAAAAGGGCTTGATGACCACCGTCCATTCCTATACGGCCGACCAGCGCATCCTGGACCTGGCGCACAAAGATCTGAGGCGCGCTCGAACCGCCGGCATGAACATCATTCCGACTACCACGGGTGCGGCCAAGGCCGTTGCCCTGGTCATTCCCGACCTGGCCGGCAGGTTCGATGGCTATTCTCTGCGGGTTCCCACCACAACCGTATCGGTCGTGGATTTCGTCGCGCAACTCGACCGTAAGACCTCCACCGACGAAATTCGGGCCGAGTTGGTCCGGGCTTCCGAGAATGAGCTGAAGGGCATCATGGCGTGCGAGACGGAACCCCTGGTTTCCGTGGACTTCAAGGGGAATCCGCATTCTTCCATCGTGGATTTGGCGTTCACTTCGGTGCTTCAGGAAAACATGGCCAAAGTGGTCACCTGGTACGACAATGAGTGGGGTTACTCCTGTCGAGTTTCTGACCTGGCGGCATATATGGCTGAAAGAGGATTATAGGCGTGCGGGAAAACAAAGGCCTCTCCGGGCGCAAACATCTGTTGGCCGCGGAGAGGCCGACGCACTAAGTTGGGTGTGGATGGGTGTTGGCTTTACAGCTTGCCCTCAACCTTTTTCATGGGCTTTCCGCAAGCGCACTTCCCGGGTTTCTGGCTGATGGTGCCACAGTTGCATCCCGGTCCGCAGGCACAGGAATACATCCCAACGGTCTTGAAGGTCTGCTCCCCTTTTTTGGTCTTGATAACAGCTGTGCCTTCCCCTACCTGTGTCACTTTCCCTTTCACCAGAGGCTTACCGCAGACGCACTTGCCGGGCTTCATCGACATCGTGTCACAATCACACCCCTTGCCGCAGCCGCAAACATAGACCTGATCCCCCACTTTTAGACTTAGCTTGTTGCTCTCGGCCGCAAAGACTGCACTAACCAGAACCAAGGAAAAAACAACCGCCAGCAGTGTAAGTGTTTTTCTCATGTTGCCCCCTTTTTCAAAGATGGTGTCGGTAGAACCTTCCCCCAGCTCACGAGCGGAGAATATCAGAGTCTGGTCTTAAGACAATCGAAAACGGCCGGGCTGCTCAGATTGAAAATTGGGCGAAGGCTTGGCGTTGAGAAATCCTGAGCACTTCATTGTGGGGATAACCGCCCTAATTTATCGCGATATTAGCGGAGCTAACACTGGGCTCGCGGTACCTCATCCGGCTATGCTCCAGCTTCAATTGCTTAAGCGCTCTCATGTCTTCGTACACATCTTCATAACTCGCTTTCATTGCTCCAGGGAAGTCTATGAATTCCCCACCATATGCCTTGATGAAGGCGAGAGCATCCCTCTTACTTTCAAAAGCCCATTTGGCTCTGTTCGTCATCACCCCTGACTTGCTCCCTCCCATCACCCAGTAGGCCTTAATGGCATCTATAAGCTTCTTGGTGTTGTAGTCTCCTACCCTTATCGAATCGGGCGCGTCGTCCGGGCTTCTTATGTAGTCCTTTGCCGCACAAAATATGCTGCATACTCCCACCGCCTTCCCGTCTTTGTGGTGCACGAGCATTCGGCTGTGGGCAAAATGTTTTCGGTCCATGCCGCAGTACTGGCAGGCGGGGTGCCTCTTGATGTCATCCTGCATCTGCGCATGAGATGGCAGGCTTTGGAGAAGCAACCAAACCACCAAACTGGCAGCAAGCAACGCTCTACTCATTGTTCACCCCCTCTCTCGGACTTCTGGCGAAACCTTACTTCTTTGGAAACCACTCACCCCATCGAGCAGCATACCGTGCACGAAGCAAAAAGCATGCTGTGAAGAGGCCGTTTCAATGTCTATGCCAGGTGCAGCCCAGCTTGCTCACATTTGAAAACGCATGTAATTGAGGCTGTTGCAAAACTCACATTCAGCCCACAAACGTCATTCCCGCGCAGGCGGGAATCCAGGTTTTTCAATAAGTTCTGGTCCCCCGCCTTCGCGGGGGTGACGGGCTTTAGAGGTTTTGCAACAGCCTCAATTATAGATTGTTATGATGTTGAATCGAAGCAAGAGAATGCGTGAAAATATGTTGTATGCGACGGAAGTGCAGTGCGACATATTTGTTGCCCTGCCACAATTCACAGCCGGGGCGAGGGTCATTTGAGGCTGCAAGGCAGGGCATGGACTACCATAAAATGGCATGGTGATGGTCTGAGTTGGGTTGTGGTCCCTGCGAGTGTCGAACTTGACCAAATGCTTTCCTGTCTGCAGATGGACTGCTGATTCTGCATCCAGTTTATGTCTTGGCATGCCAATCCCGATGAGTGAATCACCGCAGACGCTGCCATCATGGATTGTGGTCAGATTTCGCTGGAAGGGGTGGGGAGGGCTGTGGTATACCCCCACTCGATAAGGGTGGAGTTGTGAAGAAATCGCAAAACGAATGCGAGGAGGGGTTATGCCATACGGTGCTGATGTGCGAAAGTTGGATGAGGTTGTTGTCGGTGGTGACTTGAAGATTGCCATGTACCCGGATGTTATGCGGATGCTGGGTCTCAAACCGGGTCAGAATGTGGACGATGAGACGGCCAAGAAAATCGTGGCCGAAAACGAGCGGTTTTATTTTGCCAAGTCCTAGCCTTTAACTGGGCAAGGTTAGGCGCCTTGTTTTGCTTCCGGAGTCGCTTCCCCGCAATCTTTGTGGCCCAGACCGACGCGATTTTGGGCCATCGTCTCCCGCCTCCCCAGACCTGGCATCCCAATGCCGGGTCCACCCGGTCGTAAAACCTATATTAGGATCACTTGAATTATACCCTTTCTTGCTAAACCCTCTTGGAGGGCCGGGACCAGGGACTGGTACCCAGGAAGCTTTGCTGCCGGCAGTTGATGATCTTTCTATATGTACCAGGCGGGTGGGACGCCGGTGCGTCCGAACAATGACAAAATTTCGGAAGAATCTTCATTGAAGAATTATTCACACAGTGGTATACTCGCCCCGCTTATAAAATAACCAGGGAGATTAATGAGTTAGTAAACGGATATCGAAATCACTTTTAGGATCTTGGATGTCTCTGAGTGGAGAGCGTTACTGTCTTCAACCATTAACCGCTTATGGGATAAGTGACTATGCAGAGTAACACAGGGGATCTCAGCAAGCATCGTCTTGGTGCTGGAAACGGTCCCGACCGTTGGCGCCGTCATGGTGGTGGGTGGCGGTATTGCCGGTGTCCAGAGCGCTCTGGACTTGGCTAATTCGGGCTATTTCGTGCATCTTGTGGAAAAATCACCCGCCATCGGCGGGGTCATGTCGCAGTTGGACAAAACGTTCCCCACTAACGATTGTTCCATGTGCATTCTTTCTCCCAAGCTGGTGGAGGTCAGCCGCCACATTAACATCCACTTATTGACCGGTGCCGAGGTCATGAACGTGGCCGGAGAGGAAGGGCACTTCCAGGTGACCGTCCGCAAGAAACCGCGCTATATCGATCTTGACAAATGTACCGCCTGCGGTGATTGCGCCAAGGTTTGTCCTGTGTCCCTGGGCAGTGAATTCGAACAGGGGCTGTCCAAGCGCAAGGCGGCGTACAAGCCATACGCTCAGGCCATTCCTGGGGGATATGCCATCGACAAGAGGGACCGGTCCCCGTGTACCAACGCATGTCCCAACGAGGTCAATGCCCATGCCTACGTGGCCCTGATCGCGGAAGGTCGCTACCCGGAAGCCATGGACGTGATCATGCGCAACCTGCCCCTTCCCGGCGTTATTGGACGCATTTGTCCGCATCCCTGTGAAACGGCCTGCCGCCGTGGAAGCGTTGATGAACCCATCTCCATCTGCGCACTTAAGCGGTTTGTCGCGGATCAAGTAGATATAGAAAAACTGCCGATCCCCAAGATTGAAAAACGAGCAGAGAAGGTGGCCGTCATTGGATCCGGCCCGGCGGGGTTGACGGCAGCCTACTTTCTGGCTCTGGACGGCTATAAGGTGACTATCTTCGAAGCCCTGCCGCAAGCGGGTGGTATGCTGCGGGTCGGTATCCCCGATTATCGGTTGCCACCGGCGGTGCTCGATAAGGAAATACGGGCCATCACCCGGTTGGGTGTGGAAATCAAGTTCAAGAGCGCGCTCGGCAAGGACTTTTCCATCAAGAGCTTGATGAGTGATGGCTACAAGGCGGTGTATCTGGCCATCGGTGCGCACCAGAGTCTGGTGCTCAACATACCCGGGGAAGACGCCGGAGGGGTGGTGCATGGCGTGGATCTATTGCGGCGGGCGAATCTAGGCGACCTGAAGAAGCTTAAGGGCCGAGTAGTCGTTATCGGTGGCGGCGATGTGGCCATTGATGCCGCTCGATCGGCTCTGCGTCTTGGTGCCAGCCAGGTGACCATCCTCTATCGGCGGAGTGCTCAGGAAATGCCGGCGCGTGCCAATGAAGTGGCCGACGCCTTGGCTGAAGGGATCGAGATTCAGTATCTGAGCGCCCCACAGCAGATCCTCACCAAAGACAACCAGGTGCTAGGTGTACAATGTGTCAAGATGCACTTGGGTGAACCGGACTCGTCAGGTCGTCGTCGGCCGATCCCGATTCCGGGCAGTGAATTCATCGTGGAAACCGACCTCGTTGTCCCTGCCATCGGGCAAACCCCGGCCTCGCAGTTCCTGACTGAAAAGGAAGGGATCAAGCTGTCCAAGTGGGGTACCGTCGAGACTGAAGAGATCAGCTATTCCACCAACATCCCCGGAGTGTTCGCTGGCGGTGACGCTCAGACCGGTCCCTGGGTGGCTATCGGCGCCGTGGCCCACGGCAAGGAAGCAGCCATTTCCATCAGTCGCTATATCAAGGGTGAAGATCTCAAGTCGGGTCGTGAACCTCTTACACTTCCGCAAGAGAATTTTCTCGCCATCCCCAAGGATACCCCGAAAGTTCCTCGGACTCACATGGCAACTCTTGACATGAAGAAGCGCAAAGCCGGTTTCGGCGAGGTGGAACTGGGTATGAGCGAGGAACAGGCCCGCGCTGAAGCCAGCAAGTGCCTGAACTGCATGGCCTGCTGCGAATGCCTCCAGTGTGTGGCTGCTTGCAAGGCCGAAGCCGTGGATCATGAGATGCACGAAGAGCTGGTGACCATTGATGTGGGTTCCGTGATCGCGGCACCCGGTTTCAATGCATTCGATCCCAAGGTCTATGATACCTATGGCTACGGCCGCTATCCCAATGTGGTGACCAGTCTCGAGTTCGAACGCATTCTCAGCGCGTCCGGGCCCTTTGAAGGGCATTTGGTGCGACCTTCCGACCATCAGACCCCCAAGAAAATCGCCTGGCTCCAGTGTGTCGGTTCTCGTGACCTTCAACATGGTGCTCACGGATACTGCTCCGGCGTATGCTGCATGTACGCGATCAAGGAGGCGGTCATCGCCAAGGAACACCAGCACGGTGATCTCGATACCGCCATTTTCTTTATGGATATGCGCACCTATGGCAAGGAGTTCGAGCGCTACTACGACCGGGCCGGGGGGAAAGCGGGGTTCGCTTCATCCGTTCGCGCATCCACAGCGTGGCGCCTCCTGGACGGGGGCGGGATGACCTCGAAATCATCTACGCTGATGAAGACGGGCAGCCCCAGTCGGAGATCTTCGATTTGGTGGTGCTGTCGGTGGGGATGGAAACCAGCAAGGAAGTTCGAGAGTTGGCGGAACGCCTAGGGGTCGCGGTGGATGGAGACGGTTTCGTGGAAGCCAGTAGTTTTACCCCGGTGGCGACCTCACGACCCGGTGTCTATGTTTGTGGGGCTTTTTCCGGGCCCAAGGACATCCCCTACTCGGTCATGGAAGCGTCGGCGGCCGCGGCGGCATCGGCGGTTTCGCTGAGCGAAGCCCGTGACAGCCTGACGCAAAACAAGACCTACCCACCGGAGGTCCCGGTTAGTGGGGACGAACCGCGCATCGGTGTGTTTGTCTGTCATTGCGGCATCAACATCGCCAGTGTCGTGGATGTCCCGGCGGTCCGCGAATATGCGCGAACGCTTCCCAACGTCGCCTATGTGGCCAACAACCTCTTCACCTGCAGCTCCGATACCCAGACCCTGATCCGCGAAGCCATCCACGAACATCGACTCAACCGAGTCGTGGTGGCTGCCTGTACTCCTCGTACCCACGAACCGCTGTTCCAGGAAACCATTCGTGAAGCCGGGTTGAATCGGTATTTGTTTGAACTGGCCAACATTCGCGACCAGGATTCCTGGGTGCATCAGGCGGAACCGGAGAAGGCCACTGAGAAAGCCAAAGACCTAGTGCGCATGGCGGTGGCCAAGGTGGCCTTGCTCGAACCCATCGAGACGCCTGCAGTTGGATTTGAACCACAATGCGCTGGTGGTGGGCGGCGGGGTCGCCGGCATGACGGCGGCGCTCAGCTTGGCCGACCAGGGCTACCGGACCTATCTCATCGAAAAGATGGACGTGTTGGGTGGCCATGCCCTCAAGGTGAAGCACACCTGGAAGGGTGAAGACATCGGTAAGTTCGTCGAAAATCTCATCCATAGCGTCAAGCACCACGCCAATATCGAAATCCTTACCGGGGCCGCCATCTCCCAGGTGGAAGGTTTCGTCGGCAATTTCAACACGACGGTGGCAGCGGGAGGTTCCCAGCACAACCTGCAACATGCCGTGGCGATTCTGGCAACCGGCGCCCATTCGTTCAAACCAACCGAATACCTCTTTGGCCAAAGCGACCGGGTGACCCGTTGGCACGAACTGGAAAAGCTCTTCGACGAAAACCCCGCGCGTCTTGCCGAAGCCGAAGCGGTGGCCTTCATTCAGTGTGTGGGCTCCCGCGAACCGGATCGCCCTTACTGTTCGAAGATTTGCTGCACCGCATCGGTGCAGCAGGCCATTGACCTTAAGACTAAGAAGCCGGATTTGGATGTCTTCATCATGTATCGCGACCTGCGCACTTATGGGCAGCGGGAAGAGCTCTACCGCAAGGCTCGTGAGCTTGGTGTGCTGTTCATTCGCTACAATGTCACCGAAAAACCGGTGGTGCAGAAAGTCACTGTGAACGGTAGCGAGAAGCTCAAGATTACCGTGCGCGATCATGTCCTCGGGCGTCCGGTGGACCTCACTGTGGATTACCTGAATCTAGCCACAGCCATTATTTCTCGGGAGCAGGAAGAGCTGGCCAAGTTCTTCAAAGTACCGCTCAATCAGGACGGTTTCTTCCTGGAAGCGCACATGAAGCTCCGGCCTGTGGATTTTGCCACTGACGGTGTGTTTGTCTGTGGTTTAGTACACTATCCCAAGCCGATGGAGGAATCCATTGCCCAGGCCCAGGCGGCGGTGGCTCGGGCCACCACCGTATTGGCGCAAAAATATGTGGAAGTGGAACCCATCGTTTCATCAATCGATGAGGAGGCCTGCATCGGCTGCAGCCTGTGTGTGCTATCCTGTCCCTTTAACGCCATCGAACTGGTCAAGGTCCACGGTAAGGGCTACCGTGCCGCCAACATCTCGGCTTCGTGCAAGGGTTGCGGGATTTGCGCCGCGGGTTGTCCGCAGAACGCCATTGACATGGTGCATTTTCGCGGTCGCCAAATCCGTGCTGCTATCCAGGCCGGGGGATTGCGCTGAAAACATGGCGCGGCTCCGGGCTGCCGTGACGGTGCTGCGGTCTCAGCGGCAGTACCGAAACTCGCGTGATTCCGGCTTCTAGGCTAAAACGAGGGTCTGCTGCAGGCCCCGAGTGACTCAAGGAGAAGGCTAATGAGCGCAACGTTCGAACCGAAAATCCTGGCATTTCTGTGCAACTGGTGCGCGTATGCGGGCGCAGACCTGGCGGGGGTATCGCGGTTTCAATATCCTCCCAGCATCCGGGTAATCCGGACCATGTGTTCCGGGCGCGTCGACCCCATGTTCGTGGTCGAGGGGTTGAAGAGCGGTTTTGACCGCGTTGCAGTGTTTGGCTGACACATCGGTGACTGCCATTACCTGGATGGTAATGTGTTTGCTTCCAAGCGGATGCCGGTGGTGGAACAATTGCTCGATTTGGCTGGGATCGGTCGGGATCGGATGGCGCTGCGCTGGGTGAGTGCGGCCGAAGGTCAGCTGTTTGCCAACACTATCACGGATTTGACCGAAGTTACCCGCAAGGCCGGTGCTTTTGACCGGGAGGAATTCAAGCTGCAACTGGCGGCGGTGGAGCGCGTCCTCAGCGGGCCGCGCCTGCGTTGGCTTACGGGAATGGACCGGCAGTTGACCGAAGCCGGTAATGTCTACGACGAGAAGGTCGATGAGCAGGCTTACCAGACACTGGTCAACGAGGCTCTCGAAGCGGAGTATCAGAAGGCCTTGCTTGTCGAGGTGCTCCAGGTAGGCCCGCTGTCCGTCCGGGAAATGGCCGCCAAGGCGAACCTGCCGGTCTATACAGTGTCGCTGCGGCTGAACGATCTAGAACGGCGGGGTCTGGCGGAATTGAAGGGTTACGAGGGATCCACCCCCAAATTCATCAGCCTAGCGGCATAGTTGAAGGGACGTGAGGGCGTGAGAACGTTAGAGGCCAATGGCGTGAGCGTGCAAGCTGTGAGGGATCGAGGGTGTAAGGCAGGAATCGATTGCCAACCCTTCGTCGCGCTCGTGAGCTTGCGTTTTCGCGCTGTAATCGCTCTCGCGCCCTTTCGCTCTGACACCCTCACGGTTTCCTGAGGAGAACGGTTTATGGCAAAAGCACGAGCAACGCAGAAGAAAGGCGCTGTGATGGTGGTCGGTGCCGGTGTGGCCGGGATGCAGGCGTCACTCGACCTGGCCAGTTCCGGTTACTTCGTCCATCTGATCGACAAATCCCCCACCATCGGCGGGATTATGGCGCAACTGGATAAGACCTTCCCCACCAACGACTGCGCCATGTGTATCATTTCGCCCAAACTGGTGGAGGTCGGGCGGCATCTGAACATTCAGATCCATCCCAATACCGAGATCGAAACTCTGGAAGGGGAAGCGGGCAACTTCAGCATAACCGTTAAGAGCCAGCCGCGCTTTATCGATCTCAAAGCCTGTACCGCCTGTGGGCAGTGCCGGCAGGTGTGTCCGGTGTCTGCGGCCAATGAATTCAACCAGCAATTGGATCTGCGCGAAGCCACCTACATGCGCTACCCGCAGGCCATTCCACGCGGTTTCACCATCGATCGCAATATCTGTATCGGCTGCGGGATGTGCGAGAAGGTCTGTCTGGCCGGGGCGGTCCACTATGACGATGTGCCGCGCCTGGAAGATCTGCAGGTCGGAGCCGTGGTGCTGGCGCCGGGTAACGATGTGTTCGACCCGTCCCGGTTCGACACCTACAACTACCTGAACTTCCCCAACGTGGTCACCAGCATGGAGTTTGAACGCATCCTGAGCGCTTCCGGGCCTTATCGCGGGCATCTGATGCGGCCTTACGACCGCGAGGAACCCAAGAAGATCGCCTGGCTGCAATGCGTGGGTTCGCGAAATATCAACAAATGCGACAATTCCTACTGCTCGGCGGTTTGCTGCATGTATGCCATCAAGGAAGCGGTCATCGCCAAGGAACACGCCCACCACGGTCTCGACACCGCCATTTTCTTCATGGATATGCGGACCTACGGCAAGGAATTCGAGCAGTACTACAACCGTGCCAAAGACCATGGGGTACGGTTCATCCGTTCGCGGGTGCATTCGGTGGAACCGGAAGGCGAATGCGACCTGCGCCTCGCCTATGTGGGTGAAGACGGCGTCGAACGCGATGAAGTGTTCGACATGGTGGTGCTCTCGGTGGGTTTTGAGGTCGGCAAGGAAACGGTGGAACTGGCCAAACGGCTGAAGATCGATCTCAACAAGCACAACTTCGCCGCGACCGACGGTTTTCTCCCGGTGGCCACTTCCCGCCCAGGTATTTACGTGTGCGGCACCATGCAGGGCCCCAAGGACATCCCGCAGTCGGTCATGGAAGCATCCGGTGCGGCGGCCGGCAGCAGCGCGCTGCTGAGCGAGGTGCGCTGGACCGAAACCAAGACCCGCGAGCTGCCGCCGGAACGAGATATTTCCGCGGAAGAGGCTCGGGTCGGCGTGTTTGTCTGCAACTGCGGCATCAACATTGGCGGTATCGTTGATGTTCCGGCGGTGCGTGAATATGCCCGGTCGCTTCCTCATGTGGTTCATGTGGAAGACAACCTGTTCACCTGTTCACAGGATACCCAGGTCCGCATGGGAGAGGTCATCAAGGAAAAGGGCATCAACCGTATGGTGGTGGCTGCCTGTACGCCGCTCACCCACGAAGCTCTGTTCCGCGAAACTCTCCTCGAAGTCGGACTCAACAAATATCTCTTTTCCATGGCCAATATCCGCAACCAGGATTCCTGGGTTCACATGAACGATCGTGACAATGCTACCGCCAAGGCCAAGGACTTGACACGCATGGCAGTGGCGCGGGCGGCGCTGCTCAAGCCTTTGCAAGAACGCAAGGTCGACATCAAACAGCGAGCTTTGATCATCGGCGGCGGCATTGCTGGACTTAATGCGACCTTGAACTTGGCCCAGCAGGGATTCGACTCAGTCCTGGTGGAGCAGGGCAAGGAATTGGGCGGTCTGGCGCGGAAGGTTACGCACACTATCGAGGGGCTTGAAGTGCAGCCCTATATCGACCGGCTTGTTGCCGACGTCCGCAATCATGCCAAGATTCAGGTGCTGACCGAAGCCCAGGTGACCAATTTCAAGGGCTATAAGGGTAACTTCACCACTACCGTGGCGGCCGGACCGGATCAAAAAGAGCAAGTGATCGAACACGGTGTAACCATTGTGGCAACTGGCGCCCACGAATATCAGCCCAAGGAATTTGCCTATGGTGAGAATCCCGGGGTGATGACTCAACTCGAATTGGATGCCCAGATCCACAAGAATGCCAAGGATTTGTCCAAGTGGCAGCGGGTGGTGATGGTTCAGTGCGTGGGTTCGCGCAATGAAGAAAACCCCAACTGCAGCCGCATCTGCTGCCAGAGCGCGGTGAAGCATGCGTTGCAGCTCAAGGACCTCAACCCCGATATGGACATCTACATTCTCTACCGCGACATGAGGATGTACGGTATGTTGGAGGATTTCTACACGGAGGCTCGCCGCCGGGGGATTCTCTTTGTTCGCTTTGACCTGGACAACCAGCCTCAAGTGAGTCAGAACGGCGACGGGCTGGAAGTGACCTTCACCGACCACGTCCTGCAGCGACCGGTCAGGGTGCCAGCCGATGCGGTGGTGCTTAGTGCTGCCACCCTGGCGGCGAATACCGACAAACTGGCGACGCAGCTTAAGGTTGCGCGTAACGCTTTTGGCTACTTCATCGAAGCCCATGCCAAGCTGCGTCCGGTGGATTTCTCCTCGGAGGGGATTTACCTGTGTGGGACTGCTCACGCCCCCAAGCTCATCAGCGAAAGCATCACTCAGGCATTGGCGGCGGCCTCCCGGGCCGGGACCTTCCTTGCCGGGGGCAAGCTCAATGTGGGCGGGGCCGTGGCCCATGTCGACCCGAGCCGTTGTGCGGCCTGTCTGGTATGCGTCATGAGCTGCCCCTACAACATTCCGGTCATCAACGAGGACAACGTGTCTGAGATCAACGAAGCGTTGTGCCAGGGTTGCGGGGTGTGCGTTTCCGAATGTCCGGCCAAGACCATTCAGTTGTCCCATTATGAAGACGACCAGATAGGACTTGAGGTGCATGCATTGCTGGAAGGAGTGTCCTGATGGAACAGTTTGAACCGATTATCGTAGCCTTCTGCTGCAGTTACTGAGCGTACTCCGCAGCGGACCTGGCAGGTTCGATGAGGTTGAGTTACCCGCCCAACGTAAAAATCATAAAACTCCCGTGCAGCGGCCGGGCCGAGATCATTCACCTGATGCAGGCCCTGGAGCAGGGAGCCGATGGGGTGTTTGTGGCGGGATGTCTGGAGGGCGATTGCCACTACCAGCTAGGCAACATCCGGGCGAAGAAACGCGTCGCATATGTGAAAGAGATCCTGGACAAGGTTGGTATCGGCAGTGAACGGGTCGTCATGTACAATCTGTCTGCCGGCCAGGGTCCGCGGTTTGCCGAAATCGCGCGGGAAATGACCGAAAAGATTAAACAGTTGGGGCCTAGCCCCATTCGGATTGCCAAAGAGAAGTCAGCCAAGTCTGGCGCAAAGGAGGCCGCATGATCATCGCCAAACCCAAACCCTTAGAAGAAGTCATCGAGTATGTTAAAGATACCAAGAGAGTGCTGGTGGCCGGCTGTGATGGCTGTGTCACCGTGTGCGAAGCTGGCGGCATGAAAGAGGCCCAGGTTTTGGCCTCCGCCCTGCGCATGTATTTCAAAACTCAGGGTCTCGACAATGTGGTCGATGAAATCAGCCTCACCCGCCAGTGTGATCGTCCCTACATCGAGCAGCTCCAGGACAAGATCGACAACTACGATGCGGTGGTGTCCCTGGCCTGTGGGGCGGGCGTGCAATTCCTGGCGGAGATGTATCGCGGCAAACGTATTTTGCCGGCGGTCAACACCTGTTTCATTGGGGTGACCGAACAGAAGGGCGAATGGACCGAACGTTGTCAGGCCTGCGGCGATTGCATGCTGGCGACCACCGGCGGCATCTGCCCCATTGCCCGCTGTTCCAAACGCATGTCCAACGGTCCCTGTGGAGGTTCAGCCAATGGCAAGTGTGAGGTGGGCAAGGATAACCCTTGCGGCTGGCATCTCATCTATGAGCGGCTGAAGGAACTCGATGAACTGGAGCGTTTTGAGCAACCTAACGAACCCAAGAATTGGGCCACTAGCCGCGATGGGGGCCCCCGCAAGGTGATCAAGGAGGTTTCTCACGCATGAGCACAACAACACCTAGCAAACTTCAAAAGATTCTTGCGGCTGGACACTACGGGGTGACCTCGGAATGCGGTCCCCCGCGCGGTGCCGATGGACACGTGGTGGAGGAAAAGGCCAGGCAGATCGGCGACTATGTCGATGCCATCAACGTTACCGATAACCAGACCGCGGTGGTGCGCATGTCCAGCCTGGCGGCCTGTATCCGCATCAAGTTGATGGGCTACGAACCGGTATTGCAGATGGTGACCCGCGATCGCAATCGCATCGCCTTGCAAAGCGATATCCTCGGGGCGGCATCCTTCGGCATCAATAACGTGCTGTGCCTCACCGGCGATCATCAGAGTTTCGGCGACCATCCCAATGCCGCTAACGTCTTCGATCTGGATTCCACCCAGTTGGCCCGGACGGTCCGGATGATGCGGGATGAGGGAAAGCTCCTGAGCGGCTTCGAGATGAAGGTGCGCCCGGAGATGTTCATCGGTGCGGCCGAAAATCCTTTTGCCGACCCCTTTGAAATCCGCGTCATGCGGACCGCCAAGAAGGTGACTGCCGGCGCCCAGTTCATCCAGACCCAGTGCATTTACAACATGCCCAAGTTCAAACTCTGGATGCAGGGTTTGGTGGACAAGGGACTCCATGAAAAGGTCTATATCCTGGCCGGCATCACCCCGATGAAAAGCCTTGGTATGGCCAAATACATGAAGGCCAGAGTCCCCGGGATGGATGTGCCCGACGAACTGATCGGCCGCATGGCTGGTGTCCCCAAGGAAAAGCAGGCGGAAGAGGGCATCAAGATCGCTATCGAACAGATCGAAGAACTCAAGCAGGTCGAAGGCGTCCGCGGTTTCCACATCATGGCCATTGAATGGGAAGAAAAAGTCCCCGAGATCGTGAAGGCCGCCGGACTATATCCGCGGCCCAAGGTGGATTGATTCTCTCCGCTTCGATCGAGCCGCCGTGATATCTCTACGGCGGTCAAGGACGGAATCACATCGAACCCCTCCCGCAGTTGCGCGAGGGGTTCGGCTATTTGACGCCTGACCAGCCACCAGCTCACGATGCCCTCTTGGATTCATTCGTGTGATCTGCCAGGCCTCCGTCGGTCGGGGATAACCACCGCCCCTACACTAAATCGTGGCCCGATCTGTTGCCACCGTGTGATACCGTGAGGGTGTGAACTCGAAGCTTGCAGCCTGCAGCCTGCAGCTTTGTTCCAGCAGCTTGCAGCCCCTCATTTCTGTTTGACCGCCTGATCAATGGCCTCGGTCCGCTCATCTCCTAGCTCTTGAGTCTTCTGCGCCTTGTCGATGGGGGTGCGCAGTTCCTTGCGGATTTGTCTGGCGGTTTCTTCGGCCACCGGATCGACCTTGACCTCCGCCGGTTCCTTGTCTTTGCTTTGTGAACAGCCCGACACAAGCACGCCGACAGAGAATCCTATGATCAGAATAGCACTCCAGAGCTTTTTCATGACAACTCCTCCTGTAGATCCAAACGCCAGGGCCATACCGTCGGAAAAGAACGGGACCCTCGCTGCAGATTGAGGTATACTCCCTCACTACATTGTAACACAACAGAGCTGCAACCTCTTAGAGCGTGT
The DNA here is from genome assembly GCA_963828705.1 of uncultured delta proteobacterium. Taxonomy (GTDB): domain Bacteria; phylum Desulfobacterota; class Syntrophobacteria; order Syntrophobacterales; family Syntrophobacteraceae; genus CAWDJT01. The sequence goes on along the minus strand of CAWHGA010000005.1, from coordinate 17,144 downwards.
CGAAAAAATCGTCGTGAGCCTCATTTGCGTCATTCCGGCGAAAGCCGGAATCCAGGTTTTTCAAGACTTCCTGGACCCCGATTTTCACCGGGGTGACGGCAGAGGCAACTTGCCACCGGGCTTTTTCGACACCCTCTTACCACAGAGCCTTGAGAGATCTTTGAGATGGATCAGATGGACTGAGTTTGAGCGCTAGTGGAAGAGGCTGATTCTTGCCCTGGTGAAGGAGCGGATGGTGGATATCTGGTTCTGGTTGGCGCTGGGGACGTTGCTGTTTTGGCTGGCATTCGGTTGGGACATGGCCAGGGGCAACCGGTCGATCACCATGCTCAAAGACGTGGCCGTTTCCCTCCCGGAGACGGCACCGCGGGTGTCTGTGGTCATTGCGGCGCGAAACGAAGAAACCAAGATTGAACAGGCGCTCCAGTCGGTTCTCCGGCAGGACTATCCGAACCTCGAGTTCATCGTGGTCAATGATCGCTCCGACGATCGCACTGGTGAGATCCTGCACGGGATGGGCGAGAAGTATCCGGCGCTCCACATTGTCGACGTTTCCCAGCTTCCTGCGGGTTGGCTGGGGAAGAACCATGCACTGTACTGCGGGGCCCAGCAAGCGAGCGGAGACTATTTGTTGTTTGCTGATGCCGACGTGATGATGCAGCCGGCCACTGTCAGCAAGGCGCTCAGTCACGTGCTGCAACGAGATCTCGATCATCTTACCATCGGGTTGGAAGTGCACATGCCCGGGCTCTTCCTGGAAATGTTTATCGCTACTTTCGCCATCTTTTTTGCCATGTATGCTCGCCCTTGGAAGGCCAGCGATCCGAAAAGCTCCTGTCATATCGGTATCGGTGGCTTTAACCTGGTACGGAGCCTGGTGTATTGGAACCTTGACGGTCACCGGCCCATTGCCATGCGACCCGACGACGACATGAAGCTGGGTAAGCTCATCAAGAGCAACGGCTACCGGCAAGAGATGGTTTTCGGCCGTCCCTTGATCCAGGTGGAATGGTACGATTCTGTTCGATCGCTGATTCACGGTCTCGAAAAGAACGCCTTTGCCGGCGTGGGTTACCGTTCAATGGCAGTGATCGCGGGTTCTTTGGCGCAGTTTTTAGTCAATGTGTGGCCCTTTGTCGGGATATTCGTCACCAGCGGGCCGACGCGCTGGCTCAACATCCTCATCGCGGCCAGCATACTGGCGCTTTGCTGGGATAGTGCTCGCTTTTTCGGGGCCAAGCCCTGGCATGGGGTTGCTTTTCCAGTGATCACTCTGTTTTTCCTGTACATTCTGTGGCGTGCCATGTTGGTCACCGTGGTGAAAGGGGGGATCCACTGGCGAGGGACCTTTTATCCACTGGATGAATTGAAAGCCAACCGGTTGTGAATCCGCACCAGTACAGTTAGGCGAAGGTCCGTAACCGGTTTCGGTAGGTAGGGGAGATCGGCCGGTCACCCTTTGGAAAACCAGGCAGCAGCAAGCTGACAGGGTGAAGTAGTGAGGGACACAACGGATAGTAGCGATGCTGAATAAGATTCTTCTGGTCCTGATAGGCGGCAGTCTTGGTGCGGTTTGTCGCTACGCAGCGGGTCTGCTGGCGGTGCGCTGGTTCGGAGTGTCATTTCCCTGGGGGACGTTGATCGTGAACCTGGTGGGATGCTTTCTCATCGGTTTGGCTTTCTCGTTGGCCGAGAAGGGCGCCATCATGGGACCGCAAGCGCGCCTGTTTTTCGTCACCGGGTACTTGGGCGCGCTCACCACGTTTTCCAGTTACGCCATGGAAACCGTCAGTTCGCTGCGGGCGGGAACCTACCTGGTAGCTGTGGCCAACCTTCTGCTCAATAACGTAGTGGGACTGGCGCTGGTGGTGGCTGGGATCTGGGTGGGACGCTTGCGATGAGGGGTATGATGGCACTCAAATACGGGATTATAGAAATTTTCACTAGCGAAGAGGCCCGCTGGCAGGAGAAAGCCGTTGGTGATGCCGTGGTGGACTTCGTCCGTCAGCAGAAAATTGCCGCTCGATGTATGGTCACTCGCGGCACTGATGGTTGCTACGAAAATGGCGAAATCGCCACCGCTCGCTGGGAGATTCTTTCCTTCAACATGCCCATCCAGATCACCATCGTCTTGCCGTTTGCGGAAGTGGACCGGGTGCTGGCGCCAGTCACTGCGATGGTGGAAAACGGTATCATCGGAGTGCGAGAGTTGGAGGTGGTCGCCCACAAGACGCGCAGTTGCTTGATCCCGCGTCAGGTCCGGGTGCGCGATGCCATGACGCCCCAGCCCCAGTGCGTGAATCCGTCAACGCCGCTGGACCAGGTGGTGCGTTTGCTGCTCGCTTCAGTATTCAGCGGGGTCCCGGTGGTGGATCAGGAGCAGCGGCCGGTGGGGTTCATCACTCAAGGAGACCTGGTTTATCGCGGTGGAATGCCGCTGCGTCTTGGGTTGTTGGCGCTTTGCGCTGAGGATAAGATGGAAGCGGTGCTGAAAAAGCTGGCCATTCAAATGGCGGCCAATGTCATGACGCAGCCGGTAGTGACCATCCGCGAGGATGTCCTGCTGACGAATGCCGTTGCCGTCATGCTGAAGAAGACTCTGAAACGGCTTCCTGTAGTTGATGAGGGTGGTAAACTGGTCGGCATACTGTCACGACTCGATGTTTTTCGCACCGTCATGCAGGAAGCTCCGGACTGGAAGTCCTTTGCGGCCCAGCGTCTTCAGGTCGACCAGGTGCGCTATGTCGCTGACATTATGCGGCGGGACTCCCATACGGTGCAGCCTGAGACCTCCATCGAAGAAATCCTCCAAGTCATCGATCGCAATGACATCCAACGGGTGGCCGTGGTGGACGGGCAAGGACGTTTCCTGGGGTTGATTTCGGATCGAGACCTGCTCACGGCATTTGCCGAGGAACGTGAAGGGATTTGGGACTATCTGGCCAGTCGGCTTCCCTTCGGGATGCGGCGCCAGCAGCACCTGCCCGCGGGTTGGCGTCTGTCGCACCAGACTGCGACGGATGCCATGCTAAGGGAAATCATTACGGTCCGCGAAGACACCTCGATCGATGAGGCGATCCGATTGATGGTGGAGAAGGGCTTGAAAAGGCTACCGGTGCTGGATGACCAAGGCTTTTTCAAGGGGATGGTGAGCCGCGACTCCCTGTTGCGCACCGGGTTCGACCAGCCTCATGAACCACCGTCGGCGTAACCCGGCCGCACCAGTTCAATGATGGTCACTTCGGGCGGCGAACCCAGGCGTATGGGCGGCCCCCAGGTCCCCGAACCACGGCTGGTGTAGAGGAAGGAACCTCGGGCAAGCGGGTAAAGCCCGTCCTGCATCGAGAATACCAGCCGGGTTATGTAGCGGAAGGGGAAGATCTGGCCGCGGTGAGTGTGGCCGGAAAGCTGCAAATCAAAGAGCCCCAGGCTTTCCTCCAGTACCTTTGGCACATGTTTGAGCACCAGGATGAAATGGCTGCCCTGGACCGATTTGAGTAGTGCAGCTTCACCATCGGGCGCGCCTCTGACGCGGTAATCAACGCCGACCACGGAAATGGGCAAATCGCCGCCGGCGACCTGATCGCGGAGTATGGTGAAGCCGGCGTTCTTGGTAAAGTCTAGGGCCTCGTTGAGGCCGGCGTAAAATTCATGGTTGCCGGTGACTGCGTATTTGCCGAAGCGCGGTTGAATGCTGCCGGAAATCCTCGGCGAGTTCATCCAGGTGGTCCAGTTGGCCATCCACCAGATCACCGGTGGATACCAGCAGGTCCGGGTGCGCAGCTTGCACTTCATCCATGATTCGCTTGAGCCGCGCCGAACGAACGATCAACCCCAGATGGACATCGGAGATCTGGGCGATGGTAAGCCGCGGAATATCGGCTGGGAGCTTGGGGGTTTCCAGACGCACCCGTTCGACCCGAATGTCCCAGGCTTCCAGCGCACCGTAGCCTGAGGCCGCCACTGCAACCGCCAGGACCGCCAGGGTTGTGGCCAGGCCCGCCAGATTTCCCGCCGGAAACCGCCCCAGATGACAGATCAGTCGGTACACCAGTTGAGCCGCATGGACCAGGGCAAACCCGCAGAAGCTGAGGAACAAAAACCCCATCCAGACATAGCCGGTATAGGCAAGTCCTTGCGCCAGCGCCGGAAATCCCTTGCTTTCCAGCATTCTCACGCCCATGGGGGCAAGAACCATGGCAACCATGAAGACAATGACCAGCACGGAAACCAGGGGATGTCCGACCCATAGCCGCCGCACATGGTAATACACCAGGGCATGCATGCCGCTGTAGGTAAGCACGAAAAAGATCAGAAACATCGTCATGGAAAGGCCTGTTCTCCTCTACGCTCCCTCGCCGTCGCATCAATGAGCGATGGGGTCGAACCAAAAGGACGTCTCGGTGCGGCCTTCATGATGGCCACCGTCAGCTGCACGGCCACTGTAGCCAAATGCCATGAAAGCCGTACCGGGGGGCAGCGTCAGGCGCTCCTGGAAGCGCATCAGATCGTCAGTATAGCCGTAGCCGCCCACAGCGATGCCATGATCCTGGAGGACTTTCCCCTGAGCATCGGCAAAGAAGACGCGCAGGTGGAACTGGGTAACGCTCACGAAATTGTGGCGCAAGGCGCTACCGTAACGGACTTCGCCGGAGAACTGCAGGCTATCCCCGTTGCGGGTGTACTGATAATCGATGGTCACATCAGCGGTTTCGAAATGGTCTGCTCGAGTTGCCCCTTCGAGTAATGGAATTAGATTCACTTCAGTGAGGCCGGCGCCCTGGTAGGAAACCATAAGCCCCTGACAGCCCAGCAGCGTGACCCCGGTGAAGCCCAGGATAAGCACCATGAGCAGCCGCTTCCAGCCAATCTTGTTCGCCAATGCTTGGTTCATCTCATCCTCCGTGAAACAGAATTGTCTTGAGCGTCAATCGACTTTTGTATAGATAACGATCTGCCAGAACATCGCGCCTGAATGTCTCCATGGAACGCGAGGTAGATGGTCGTGACCGGGAGAGGTCGGCGCGCTGCGCCCCATTCAAGCCCTCATTGTTTTCAATGCTAATCATAGTCATCCCAGGGGGAGGATTCCATGCCCATCGTTCATGGTTTTGAGTTGCTGCACGAAAGATTTATCCGGGAACTGAACACCACCGCCAGGATCTACCGCCACGTCAAGACCGGCGCAGAACTGTTATCGCTCATCAATGACGACGAAAACAAGGCATTCGGCATCACCTTTCGGACCCCACCCAGCGATTCCACCGGCATCGCCCATATCCTGGAGCATTCGGTCCTGTGCGGTTCGCGCAAGTACCCGGTGAAGGAACCCTTCGTCGAATTGCTCAAGGGTTCGCTCAAGACCTTCCTCAACGCCATGACCTATCCCGACAAAACCACCTATCCGGTGGCCAGCCAGAATGTACAGGATTTTTACAATCTGATCGATGTCTATCTCGACGCGGTCTTCTACCCGCGCCTGACGCCGCATGTGCTGCAGCAGGAGGGCTGGCACCTCGAACTGGAAGCCATTGATCGGCCCATGACCTACAAAGGGGTGGTCTACAATGAGATGAAAGGCGCCTATTCGTCGCCGGATCGGGTTCTGGGCGAGTACACTCAGCAGTCGTTGTTTCCGGATATCACCTACGGACTGGATTCGGGTGGGCATCCCGAGCACATTCCGACACTCACCTTCGATCAGTTCCTGGCCTTTCATCGCAGCTACTATCATCCATCCAATGCGCGGATCACCTTCTGCGGCGACGATCCTCCCGAGGAACGGCTGCGCCTGGTCAACGTCTATCTGCAGGATTTTGAACGCATGGCGGTGAATTCCGGCATTCCGCTGCAGGCGCGCATTCCGCGAACCGAGACGGATGGTTCGGACGTTTGCGGCCGGCGGTGCCGATACCGGCCCAGCGAAGGGCATGGTTACCGTCAATTGGCTGCTGCCCGAAACCACCGATGCCGAAGTCAATCTGACCGCCAACATCCTCGACTACATCTTGCTGGGGATGCCGGCATCGCCGCTGCGCAAAGCCCTGATCGAATCGGGCCTGGGAGAAGATCTGGCCGGGGCGGGTTTGGAAGGCGAGCTGCGGCAGATGTATTTTTCCACCGGGTTGAAGGGAATCGACACGGCCAACGCCGACCGTATTGAGCAGCTCATCGTGGACACCCTTACCGTCCTGGCGGACCAGGGCATCGACCCCCACACCATCGAAGCCGCTTTCAACACCACCGAATTTCGTCTTCGCGAAAACCACAGCGGCGGCTATCCCCGCGGCTTGCTGCTGATGCTTCGGTCGCTGACCACCTGGCTCTATGACGGCGACCCACTGGCGCTGCTGGCCTTCGAGGCACCGCTGGAAGCGGTCAAAGCCAGGTTGGCTGCCAATCCGGCCTGCTTCCAGGAATTCATCCGGCGCCACCTGCTGGATAACCCGCACCGCACCACCCTGGTCCTGGAACCGGACTCTCGCCCTTGGCGAACGCCTGGAAGCCGAGGAGCGCCAACGTCTCGAGCAAATCCGCCAGGGCCTCGACGACGCACAGCTCCAGGAGGTTATCCGTCAGACTCTGGAACTCAAACGTCTGCAGGAAGCCCCAGACTCCCCTGAAGCCCTGGCCACCATCCCACGGCTGCGAGTGGAAGATCTGGACAAGACCAACAAAGACATTCCGCTGGAACAGCGCCAACACAGCGGCGCTCCCATCCTCTGGCATGATCTTTTCACCAACGGCATAGCCTACCTGGATGTGAGCCTGGATCTGCACCAACTGGAAGGCGAGTACCTGCCCTACGTGCCGCTGTTTGGCCGGGCCCTGGTGGAAATGGGCACCCAGAGCGAAGACTACGTGTCATTTACCCAGCGGATCAGCCGCAAAACCGGCGGCATTCAGCCCAAGGTTTTCACCTCGATGGTTAGGGATGCCACCGAGAGCGTGTCCCGTCTGATCCTGCGCAGCAAATCCATGCTTGACCAAACCCCCGAACTCTTTGAGATCCTCCGTGACGTACTGCAGGGGGTGAGGCTCCAGGACCGTGAGCGGTTCCGGCAGATGGTGCTGGAGGAAAAGGTCCGCCATGAGCAGGGGCTGGTGGCGGCCGGACACCAGATCGTCGGGACCCGGCTGCGAGCCCGGTTCAACGAAGCAGACGGGGCGGCGGAGCAAATGGGAGGGGTGAACTACCTGTTTTTCCTGCGCCGGCTAGCTCGCGCCGTGGACGAAGACTGGCCGCGGCGTGTTGGCTGCTCTCCAGCATATCCATGGCGTCCTGGCTAACCGGGCGGCCATGCTGGTTAATGTCACCGTGGACGAAGCCGGCTGGTTACAGCTCGAACCCGCGGTCCATGGTTTGATCGATGCCCTGCCGGAAGCCAGCGTCAGCCGCCCGACCTGGACTCCAGCTGGCGTTGCCTGCCAACGAAGCACTGCTGGCCCCCAGCCAGGTGAATTTTGTCGGCAAGGCGGCCAATCTCTATGAGTTGGGTTATCGGTTCCACGGTTCCGCGCTGGTGATCACCCGCTACCTTCGCAGTTCCTTTCTGTGGGATCGGGTGCGGGTGCAGGGTGGGGCCTACGGGGCATTCTGCCAATTCAGCCAGCTGACTGGAGTGTTCGCGCTGGTTTCCTACCGCGATCCGAACCTGCTGGAAACCCTGGAGGTGTTCGATGACTGCGGCAGGTTCCTGGTTGAAACCGATCTGAGCGACGATGAGCTGAGCAAGGCCATCATCGGCACCATCGGCGATCTGGATGCCTATATGCTCCCCGACGCCAAAGGGTTTGCCTCCCTGGCGCGATTGCTCACCGGCAACACCGTTGAGGCGCGTCAGCGCATGCGCGATGAGGTGCTGAGCACCACGGCCGGCGACTTCAAGGCCTTTGGCGAAATGTTGACTGCGGTGAAGGCGCACGGGCAGGTGGCTATGCTGGGTTCGGAGACGTCGCTGGCGCGGGTGCATGCAGCCCGTCCCGGCTGGTTGCAGGAAACGCGAATTCTGTAAAGCGCAGTTCGGAAGCTATCCCAAGCCTCCCGGTCCGACCCCGGTCACAGGGTTCAAGTCTGGTTGGGCCTTCCCGTTCTGCGGTGTTCTTTAACCGCTTTCGCCAGTAGAAGGGCCGCCGCTTCTGGTGAGCGAACGCCACGATCTCTGCTTCGGACAGCTCATCGAGGGTCTCGACTATCCACTTTGCGAGCGCAGCGCGGTCTTTCAAATTCAGCTTCTTGATCTAAGCCTCGAGTTATTTGGGGCTCAAATGGGCCTGCTTCGCTTTTCATGGTTACGCCATCATACATTTCCAGCCCAACGCCATGGCAAGCAAGAGCCGATTTTTCGGCGATTGGCTGCACCAAGTTGTGTACGCCCGGCATGGGTATGAACTTATAGGGTGTGAGTCCCCTGCACGTGAATCCTGTCAGTGAGCAGTATCACTGGTACAAGAGCCAGCCGAAGGCAAGATCCTGCCCCGGACCTGATCCGGGGGCGGAAATGTGACGGACCGTCCGCGACTTGCCATGTGCCGGCTCCATCCGGCCACGCCGGGGGGAGTGGGGGCACAGCACCTGGCCGGATCCGGACGGAGACACCATCGGCTGGAGAGATTCCCCCAAATCCTCAACCCTTTGTGGGGAATCTGAGCCTAACCCTGGCGATATGTCTGCTCTATGCTCGCGAAGTTCAACCCGATGGCTGTCTCCTTGGTCGAGGAGTTGAAACTTGATACCAAGACGTCCTGCAGTCGGTATTTGTGGTGTGCAAGAATCCGCCCTTTCCCATCCTTATTGACACAAGTGATGCAAGCTTCACGAATGTGGGTTCCATTGACTAGTGCAAGAAACAGTGTCTGCAGATGTGGGCACGACGACGGCAATACGATTTTCAAGTCAGATACACTCGGCGAGGCTGCCGCACGAGGCAAATCGACAGCACTTGCCGCCTGGGCGAGATCGAAAGACATGGAGAGGATCTCGGTGTTGATTACGACCCCATCAAGTTTCACCCAAAGATACGTTTTCAAAACAACCTCCTCGGTTTAATCGCGCCGCAGTCCCGTGAACGGCCTGCCCACTTGCCGGTGTGGAGCGGTCGCGGAACACCGGGCAAAGTGCAGCAGGGAGGTTAGGGATTACGCGACTCCGTTGATTGCGAGTTGCGAAAATTCACCAGTATCGGGATCAAATATCGCTCCCCAAAAACTTGTACCGCCATCGCATGCGATAACCGGCGCTGTTAGCCAGTTTTTTCGGGTATTGGGTCCACGGAATGCATTGATATAAATAAGTCGACGCCCTTCAGAGATAATGCCGACATATTGTCGAAAATAACCACGAACATTGGATATGTGCACATTCCGTAAGCAGCAAAGATTTGGAGCGAGGTGTTCTATTTTGTCTAAATTGGCTTCAACGGATAAAACCATTTTGTCATCGGGAACCCAGGTGTCTGTAAATTGCGGGGGATTTGCCCTGGAACATTGCATAGAAATACCATTCGCTTCTTCACCGATGAGTACTGTGTACATCTTCGTAACCATTTCGCTTGAAGCCGTTGCGCCTTGTAATGTGAAAAGTGCTATAAAACAGATTATTGTCTTCATGGTCCGTTCCCTAACGAAAAGGGATCACCCAATGTCATGCCGATTTTTACAAGTCCGGGCATTGCAGAATTTGTAAGGACGTAGATAAAACCAGCTCTTTCTTTTGACATTCTAAGCCTCTTCAGCTTGGGGGTATAACAGATAATTGTACAGTTTTTGGATATCTCCATAGCACAGAAAAGTTCTCATGGGTTCGGCGCGTCAGCGGGGATGGCCTGCTGCCAGATCGAGGGGTGGTGGGTTGCGAGAACCTTCTATGTTCTCAATATATTATGCGAAAATTCTTGACAAGGTTATTTTGCTGACCTTGAGTTTCCTTTTCTGGATATCACCTCATATTGAGGAATATCCTGCTGCAGGAGAACACCAAATGCTCACAGTCCCTTCATCGTTGCAGACACAATTTCAGACCTGGTTACGAAACAGGGCGGTTCCGAATAAAGGAGCATGCGCTTTGCATGAAATAGTAGCATTATTATTAGAGTTTTTATTAGAGGTTCGATTGAGAGATAAACGGGAAGAGAGTTTTGCTATTGGTTTCAACTTTCAAGTTTCAGGTTAGGGCACTGGCAACCATGGTCTGACCATGGATGACATTGCCAAAAACATTTCCTTATACAACTATAGCAGCACGATCTGGGCGATCTGACCCAATCAGCCATTTCGCGGTAAGAAGACCCGCGCCCCGGCGTTCGGGCCGGGGTGTTACCTTAATGGGGGTGTTGGGTGGGGACGCCTGGATGGCATTGAGCATCAGGTTGCCCAGTGCCTGGCGCATCTGGTCCGGGTCCAGGGGAAACCGGAGAGGTTGCGGCGGCACCGTCAACTGAATGGCAATACCGGCTTCCTGGGACGGCTCGGCATACAGGGCACCAATTTCCGCCAGGTTAATGTGATCGACAGTCACCTCGACCCCTTTGGATTCACCCCACTTCTTGGCGAAGCCGTCGAACCAGTCCTTGTCATAGCGGGGCACAAAGTGGGACTACTGGAGGATTTTCAGGGTTTTCCCGGCGGCGTGAGCCTTCCCTGGGATGATTACGGCAGGCCCCAACCCGATGGCCAACGCTCCTGCCCCGGCGACCTTAATGAAATCTCGCCTGGTGATGGCATTGCTGGTAGCCTTCTCTTCCATGGTCCCTCCTTTCACAATCTCAAAAAGAATCATGATGGGTTGACGTGGTAAACAAACGGGAAGATCACCAAGATCTCATACTATTATTACTACCCTAGGCAAATCCAGAAATTCCTATCATCTCTATTGTGAAGCAGGGTCCGGGAACAGGACTGATTGAAAGCGGCTGAAAACCTTGATTTGGTTCCTTAGTGTTCCGGCGCAGTGGGAAACGATTAGTGCCCACGATGACGATGTGGTATGGGAAGCGTTATGGTGCATCACCTGGCAGTGGGGAGCTGGTTTGCTCCGTGAGATCAGAGCAATAAATGGAACCCCCCTTCCTCAACCAGGTTATAATTCCTAAAGAAACGGCAGACACGCGCAACGAAGGATAGCCAATGAGCTTAAGAACCGAAAATCTCGTCATAGTGCTGACCGACATCGTTGGTTACACGGAAGCCTCAGAACAGAAGTCCAGGCGTGAGAGTGAGGAATTCCTCGGCAATTACTCGGCCATACTGCTTCCGATTATCAAGCGATTCAAGGGAAGGCTCATAAAGACGATCGGAGACGCACTGCTCATGGTTTTTAAATCACCAACGGATGCCATGATATGCGCGATGGCCATGCAGGATGCCCTCTTCGAATACAATCGCCCCATTCCAAGTGAGAAGCAAATCCACATCAGGGTCGCTGCCAGCCTTGGTGAAGTCAGGGTGGTCAAAGAGGATATTTTTGGGGATCCAGTAAATGTAACCAGTCGGATAGAATCCATTACTCCATCTGACGAGATCTACTTTAGCGAAGCCATATACCTGGCCATGAACAAGGCGGAAGTGCCGGCCAAAGAGGTTGGGTTGAAGAAGCTTAAGGGCATTTCAAGTGAAATCAGAGTCTATCAGATTCCCCGCTTTTCCACGGTTGTTCTCGTTCCTCAGAATGTCATGGGTTCCGAGGACATTGGAGAGCTGACCTACCCTTACGGTGGCGCTCATTTTCGCGGATTGCACCCTTCATCAAGTACTATCGGCGGGAGCATCACTTCCCTGGGTGAGGGTCTTGCAGGCGTTATTAGCCACAAATACGCGAAAATGGGCTTGCTTGCCGCTTTCGCCTTACTGGTTATTGCCCTGGTTGTCCCACGGCTTTGGCCGGTTAGAGACAAGCCTCCCCAGACTCGTGGTGTTTCAGGAGAACAAACCGCGATCAAAACTGGTACGCCGCCCAGTCCGAGCATTGTCGATTCCACTGTGTCTTCCCCATCGCAACCCGTGGCGCCCTCCAGCGGGGTTGTATCAAGTCCGACTCAGGTCTATGGCAGCGCGGAAACTCAGCAGACCGCAGCCACGGTGCCGGCAACAGGACCAACCAGTCAGACGTTTGATTCTGAAATGCCTCCGCTACTGCCCGCTATTGGAGAATCCCAGCCAGCGGATCGACAAGCTGCCGTAGCAAGCGTTCCCGCCGGTCAAAGTGCTTTGGCGCCTGTTAGCGGAGCCCAGCCTGTTCCACCGCTTTTGCCTTCGGGAAGCATTCCTCGTGATTCCCTAGGCCCGGCAGGCCCATCACCAGCAGCAAGCCTCGCTCCAGCCGTTCGATCTCCTATCCCTGTCCCTGTGTCTCCGATCCCACAAACAGGTGTGTCATCAGAAAAAACCCCTACCGCGGCAGTAAGTCCCCAAAAGCCCAAGCCGAAAGCAGATAATTCTCGCCAAAGGAAGTCCCTGGAAGAAGATATGCCAACAACGGTTGCCAAGGCGCCGCCCCCGCCACAGCACCCCAGAATCACATCCTTTAGAGAAGCGAAATCGGCATATGCCAACCATGCGATAACTGCCGGAGAATATCGAATGATTGTGGAGAAACTAAAGACAGAATATGCCAGAGAAGTTGAACAGTTGAAGCTCGACTATCGGTCAGGCAGAGTGGATAAGACCGAGTATGCCAGAAGAGCTGCAGACATCAAGACGAGGTACAAGTAGGTAAAAAGGCCCCGTGCTCCACTGTAATCCGTCCGGATGACCATGCACTTACAGCAGGTTGCCGCATCTATACCGCATCGCTTCCTGCCCCTTCTCTGATCCAATGATGAAAGCATTGCGAGCGTTTCGAGATGCCAACGCCATTGCAGAGGTTTTTCGTGTTCATCGACAGTCAAATGAGATAAACTCCGCTCCAATTTTCACGAGAACTGGAGAGGGCGTCCGGGTTTTAGTTTGCGGCGAAAGACCAACCACTGCGGGTAGATGTTGAGCGTATGGAACCGGATCGACTGTCGAAGTTGTCGATTGAGCGCAAGGAGTTCGCTGGGCCGCGGCGGCGGCGCTGGGTGCGTCGAGTGATGCTGGTGACGATGCTGGTGGCCGCTATCGCGGTGCTGGGGCATCTGTTTCGCCAGGGGATGCTCACCCCCACGACCGAAGTGAAAGTGACTAGTCTGTCGATGGTTTATCCGGCTCAGGTGATCACCGACTTGAACGCCAGCGGCTACGTGGTGGCGCAGAACAAGGCGGCGGTGGCCTCCAAGGGCACTGGGCGCCTGATCGCTCTGGAAGTGCGTGAAGGCAGCCGGGTGAAAAAGGGAGACATCCTGGCGAGGTTGGAATCCGATGATCTTCAGGCGGATGTGAATCAAACCCGGGCACAGGTGGCTGTCGGCCGGGCGGTACTGGCTCAGGCCCAATCCGAGTTGGATACCGCTGACAAGAACTGGCAGCGCTACCGAACTTTGGTGCAACAGCAGTTTGTGGCTCAGGCCGAAGGCGATATCGCCCGCGACCGTTGGGCCAAAGCCAGGGCCGCGGTGGAATCGGCCCGAGCCAACATCAAGGCCCTGGAAGCGGGCAGCGAACGTGCCGCCGTGCTGCTGGAATTCATGCAGATCCGCGCCCCGTTTGACGGCGTGGTGCTCACCAAAAACGCCGACATCGGTGAAGTGGTGGCGCCCTTCGGGTCGGCCACCAACGCCAAGGCGGCGGTGGTCACCATGGCTGATTTGGGGTCGCTGCTGGTGGAAACCGATGTCTCGGAAGCGTTTCTTTCCAAGGTGCGCTTCGGTCAGCCCTGTGAAATCCAGATGGATGCTCTGCCCCGCGAACGTTTTGCCGGTAAGGTGGATGTCATCGTTCCCACCGCGGACCGTACCAAGGGGACAGTGCTGGTCAAGGTCAGTTTCGACCAGCTGGACCCGCGGGTTCTCCCGGAAATGAGCGCACGGGTGGCGTTTCTCAACCGCCCCCTGACGCCCCAGGAAAACCAGCCGGTACTGGGCGTCCATCGTGACGCCCTAACCAAGGTTGACGGCGTCCAGGGCTTTTTTCTGGTGAAGGACCAGCGTGCCCACTGGGTTGCCCTGCCACAGCCGGAATTCATGGGGGATTATGCGATCCTCGCCGCGCCAATGAAAGCCGGCGACCCGGCCGTGCTCAAACCAGGACCTAAGCTCCGTCCCGAAGCCCGCATTAAGATGGCCGACTAGCCGTGAACCTCGAGCAGAAACCATCTCAAGATCCCATGGTGGCAGTCCTGGACGTCTACAAATCCTATCGGCGTGGTCCGCAGACGGTGCCAGTGCTTCTGGGGATCCGATTGGAAATCACCGCCGGGGATTTCGTGGCGCTTATGGGACCGTCCGGGTCCGGCAAAACCACCTTGCTTAATCTCATTGCCGGCATTGATCGACCCGATGAAGGTCGGTTGCTGGTGGCCGGGACCGATATCACCGAGCTGAGCGAAACCGAACTGGCTCAATGGCGATCTGCGACCGTCGGCTTCATCTTTCAGTTCTACAACCTGCTGCCAGTGCTCACCGCCGTGGAAAATGTCGAGCTGCCGCTGCTGTTGAGCGGTCTTCGGCGCCGCCAGCGCCGCGAGCACGCGCTCCTGGCGCTGGAAATGGTGGGGTTGCAGGACCGGGTCCAGCATTATCCGGGAGAGCTTTCCGGTGGTCAACAGCAGCGGGTGGCCATTGCCCGGGCCATTGTGAGCGACCCCGAAGATCATTGTCGCCGACGAACCCACCGGGGATTTGGATAAGGTTTCGGCTGGGGAGATCTTGGACCTTATGGAAAAGCTTAACCGGAATTTTGCCAAGACCATCATCATGGTGACCCATGACCCTAGGGCGGCGGAAAAGGCTCGGGTGATCCATCATCTGGACAAGGGACAGTTGGGCAACGAGACGTGACGGTGTGAGTCTTTCCCATGGAACTGCTCAAGCTCATCATTCGAAACACCTTGCGGCATCGGTTGCGCACCTCGCTGACCGTGTTCGGCATGGCGGTGGCCATCCTCGCATTCTGCTTGCTGCGCACCGTGGTCGAGGCCTGGTATATCGGGGTGGCGGCGGCGGCACCCGATCGGCTGGTGACGCGCAGTGCGGTGTCGCTGATTTTCCCGCTGCCCATCGCCTACCGCCAGAAGGTCCTGCAGGTGGCCGGGGTTCGTAAGGTGGCCTACGGCAACTGGTTTGGTGGGGTCTACATTGATGAACGCCACTTCTTCCCGCGTATGGCCATTGGTCCCGAGTATTTCTTCGATCTTTACCCGGAATTCATCGTGCCGGCTGATCAGCTCAAGTCCTTCTGGCGGCAGCGTAACGGGGTGATTGCCGGCCGCAAGATTGTCGAGGAGAACCGCTGGAAGATCGGCGATCCGATAACGCTCACCGGCAATATCTATCCTGGGGAATGGCGTTTTGTGCTGGCCGGGGTCTATCGCGGGGCCAACAAATCCACCGACGAAACCCAGTTTTTTTCGACTGGGAATACCTCAACGAACGGATGAAGCAAACCACCAAGAACCGGGGCGACCGCGTCGGCTGGTACGTGGTGCAGATTGAAAACCCGGTAAGGGGCGCTGAGATCTCTCAGGAGGTGGATGCCATGTTCAAAAACTCCCTGGCAGAAACACTGACCGAGACCGAAAAGGCCTTCCAGATGAGCTTCGTGTCCATGACCGAAGCCATCGTCATTGCCGTCCGGGTGGTGTCCTACGTGGTGATCGGAGTGATTCTGCTGGTGCTGGCCAACACCATGGCGATGACGGCGCGGGAACGAATGTCGGAATACGCCGTGCTCAAGACCCTGGGTTTCGGCAACGGCTTCGTGGCGGTGCTCATCGGTGGTGAATCGGTAGCCATCGCCGTCCTGGGCGGGGCGGTTGGTATTGGTCTCGGCTTCCCCACGGCCGCCGTCTTTTCCTCCAAGCTTGGTGCGCTTCTGCCGGTGTTTGAGATCAGTCGCGAGACCTTGATCTTCAGCGTGCTTCTCAGTTGGGCCATCGGGCTGGTGTCGGCCATTATCCCGGCCTGGCGCGCCACTCACGTGCGCGTGGTGGACGCCCTCCGTCACATCGGCTAGAAATCGGTCGGAACCGACCATGTTCTTGTTGACGCAATACAGCTATCGGAACCTGTGGGTACGGCGCCTGACCACGATTCTGACCGCGGGCGGCATGGGGCTGGTGGTGTTTGTGTTTGCCGCCGAACTGATGCTGGCCCAAGGACTCGAAAAGGCGCTGGTGAGTACTGGCCGCGACGACAATGCCGTCTTCATCCGCCGCTCGGCGGAAGCCGAGGTGCAAAGCATCGTGGAACGCGACCAAGCCACCATCCCTGAGAGCCAGCCGGAAATCGCCGTGGACCAAAGTGGCCAGAAGCTGGTAGCCCGGGAGTCGTGGTGCTTATCTCGGTCACCAAACTCAGCACCAATTCCCCGGCCAACGTCACAGTCCGGGGTGTGAACCCGGAGCTTTCCTTTGCCTTGCGTCCCCAGGTGCGACTCATTGCCGGCCGTTGGTTCCACCCGGGGGCGACGGAAGTCATCATCGGCAAAAACATCGCCGACAGATTTGCCATCGGCGGCCTGGGACAGAGTCTTAGCTTCGGCACACGTCAATGGACCATTGTAGGCATCATGGACGCCGGGGGGAGCGGCTTCGATTCCGAGATCTGGGGCGATGTCGACCTGCTCCTCGGGGGCTTTCCGCCGCCCGGTGTATTCCTCGGTCATCTGCCGACTGAGCAATCCTGGGGACTTTGCCCAGCTGAAACACCGAGTTCTCCAGGACCCGCGCCTGACCGTCGAAGCCTGGCGCGAAACCGACTATTATGCGGCCCAATCGCAGCTCATGGCGCGTTTCATTCGGATACTGGGAATTGCACTCACCATCATCTTTAGCCTTGGCGCCGTGATTGGCGCTATGGTGACCATGTACGCGGCGGTAGCTAACCGTATTGCCGAAATCGGGACGCTGCGGGCCCTGGGATTCAGACGTCGGACCATCCTGGCCACGTTTCTCCTGGAATCGATCTTCCTGGGGCTGTTGGGCGGGATGCTGGGGCTTTTTGCCGCGTCCTTCATGAACCGGTTCACCATTTCCACGCTCAACTGGCAGACCTTCTCGGAACTGTCCTTTC
>CAWHGA010000004.1:0-24852 GCA_963828705.1 uncultured delta proteobacterium | reverse complement strand
TTGCATACCTTGAGCCGTTCTCGTATTGCTGGCCGAGGCGCCGACCTCTGGATGGCGCTCGCCGAAGCCTGCAACCAGATGACCAGGAAATGCTGGCGCAGCCGCTCGCGGTTGCCGGCACGCAGGATCACTCCGCCGCCGGTGGCCACCACTTGCTGTTGACCGACGGCAAGCTGATCCAGGAGTCGGGCCTCGGCGTCGCGAAAAGCCTCCCAACCGTGTTCCTGCACCCAAGTTTGGATGTCGGTGCCAAATTCGGTCATGAGCCGTTCATCCATATCCACGAAGGTCCACCCGAGTTTGGCCGCCAAGGCTCGTCCCACAGTGGTTTTTCCAGTGGCTCGAAAACCAATCAGAGCAACATTATGGGTGGCTATTGCCATCGACTCCAACCTCTTTCAGTGCTAAAAAGACACGTCATCATCTGTCCGATCAGGCCGAAGGGATTGGCCAGTGAACCGGTACCGACAAACACCAGCAAACATATCATAGCATCGGCTGGGATGGGCAATACTGGACTGAACAATGTCGAAGAAAAGATGGTATCAGCGCCTGGATCTGGCACAAATGCCAATGATTCCAAAGGTTTTGGCCGGGGCATTGCGGTTGTTGCTTGCCACTTGCCGCACCACGGTGCTGGGTTGGGATCATGCGACGCCGCTGCTCGAAAGTCGTCAAACGGTACTATGCGCCCTCTGGCACTTTGCCTTCCCAACAGTTATCCATCATTTTCGAGGGATGAATGCGATCGTCATGGTGAGCCGCAGTCGCGACGGGGAACTGGTGACGCAGGTGCTCAAACACCTGGGTTATAAGGTGGCACGGGGATCACCAGGCAAGGGTGGTGCCCAGGCCCTGCGGAGCATGCTTAGCCATGTGAAAGAAGGGAGTTTTGCCGGACTCCTGGCGGACGGTTCCCAGGGGCCAGCCCGAGTGGCGCAGAAAGGTATTCTGCTGTTAGCCCGCTATTCCGGAGCCCCGCTGGTGCCGATCAGTATGGCGGCCCATCCCTGCTGGCGGTTTGGCAGTTGGGACCGGACCGTATTGCCCAAACCCTTCAGCCGAGTAGTTCTAGCCCTCGGCGCTCCGATCCGGGTCGATCGCCAGGTGAGCTCGGAGGGACTGGAACAACTTCGCCAGCAACTCGAGACCTCGCTCAACCACCTTACTGAAGAAGCCGAAGCGTACCTGAAATCTTAGACTGTCTTGTCTGAGTGACCCGCAGTAGTGATTTGCGTTCACCCATGACGATCAAGAGCCTCTTCAGCCGGGAGAAGTTGTTCAAAAATGGTAGTTTCCGGATGAACACCAGCTATTTCATTTAACGATTCGGATAAAGACCAACGGATCATTCCACTCATAAAGGACCCCTTCCGACTGCGAAGTGATCACCTTAAGCTGTTCAGGCGTCAAATAGTCCAGGAAGATATCGTTGTCATCTACTCGGGAAGGGAGTTTGCAGTTCTTGCCCAAAGCCTTGAACTTGGCCACATCGGGCCGCCAGGCGAGAATCTGATTCTCCTCTCGTTTGATCGGACCCCAGAAGTACCAGGGTTTGCCGTTTGCATCATCTCTCACATTGGAGTGAAGGGGTGACCGGCAGGCGTACGGCACACGGAGAGCAACAGCTGCAATTCGGTGCGGCCAGATCTTCCTGAAAAAGACCCATGACGTCATTTTGATGGGAGCCGGGATCCAAAGTTCTGCAGTTTCGCGCACTTCTCTGAGACGGTCTGAGGCGACAATATATTGAAAACATCAGGAAACATACCCGATCGCCGGTGTCGACAAATATGGACATCCGCGCATTCCCCCGCGCCGTCACATCATAAACGGCTCCAGGATGTTCAATCCGCAATGGTCTCGCCATACCGCTTTCCGACATGATTCAACATCCTATTGCAGGACCTGACCCCAATCATGACCCCAGTCGAAGGAGACGAACCAAATTCCCGCCGAGAATGGCATCCAGCTCCGGCCCGTCGAAAAGGCTGACCACCTTGCGCTTCTCATGGGCAGGAATACCGAAAGGGTAGTCCGAACCGAAAAGCAGACGATCCGTCCCGTAGCTTCGGGCAAAATCATCGATCTCAGCTCTGCCGGCCAAGGCCGTATCCGCCCAGACGTTAGCGGCTTCGAACACGCCGGCATCCTTGAGCTGGTAGTACCCGCCGTTGAGCGCCCCCAGGTGGGGAATGATCACCACGGTCTTTGCCTTCGATCTTCCTGATGAACGCAAGGGTGTTGTGGAACTCCTCTTCCAAGACAATTGGGAGGTGTCTGTGGCAAATATCCTCGATGATGTGTGAGCATTCCGGAGCGCTGTAATGATAGACCGGTTCATCGGGATGCCGGTGCCATTTGATGCCGCGAAAGCCATCCGGAATCGGCGAAAAGTCATTCCAGACGAAGTAGTACGCAATGAGGTTGGGGGCTGCAGCCAGGTCAACCAGGTACTGATGAACCCGATAGCGGCTCTGCGCATATTCAGCCGAATCAATGAACCTGGGATCGTAACGGTTGTAGATCTCTTCCACGGGAGAAAACAGCACCCCGCCGTCTACCCCGGCTGACCGCCACTGCTGAACAACATGGTCGTAAGTGAGTGTCAAGCCGCAGTGGACATGGGCATCCAGTATGAGGTTGGGCATCGGTATTTCCTTTCCAATCACCCGGGTGCAAGTGTATCCAGCGGGCTCTGAACCCCCATCCCGCCTTTGTTCATAACATGGAGGTAGATCATTGTAGTGGAAACATCCTCATGGCCGAGCAGCTCTTGAACCGTCCTGATATCGTATCCTGCCTCCAACAGGTGGGTTGCAAAGGCTGTGCCGGCAACGTGATAGGCCTCCGACATGACGGCCAAAACACTGCCCACTTCGGCCTTGGTCATCACAACCGGCAATTTCTTGGGCTTCTTGGCACGCTCAATGTGCGCCGAAATCACCCAATTCTACGCCGAGAACCTGTTTGTAGAGAAAGACAATCGCATTGAGAGCCACGTTCTGGGTGCTTGCAGCAACATTGCGGTGGGTTGCCAGGTGGGAGAGATACTGACGAATCTCCTCTTCTACCCATGTCTTTGGGATGCCGCTTTCCATGAAAGATGATAAACCGCTTTATCCAATCGACATAGCTTTCCTCGGTTCGGATCGAGTAGTGTTTCCTGCGGATTACATCGCGGACCTGGTCAAGTAGTTTCATGGCCGACTCCCTTTGATATCATTGAGTCTTTGGCTGCAAGGAGGAATCCCGTTAGGCATTGCATGTTCTATACTTTGTGCAAAAAGAATATGCAAACGAGATCCTGTGTGGTAGTTTAGGCGGCAGCAATTGAAGGCCCTTAGGGACGTCACTTCCATATGCTGTCGGAGAAGACGGTATTTCCGTATAGGTTCTGTGGACGATCCGCCTTTGCCACATATTTCGATATGTTGGTTGCTCGAACACCATTTTCTTCTGAATAGACACCCTGGAACCCTGCAATAGAGTCTCGCGACGAGCGGATTCACATGGAAATGCCAAACTGCACCCTGAGCAGCTATCGATGAAAACGACCAAGAAGCTCATGCCGGGGCAACCCGGCACAAAGAAACTGTTTGAGCAATACGGGAGCGACCTTGTGTGTGTCCGCTACCGGTATGATTCCGAGCAAAGACTCAAGTTCAAAACGATCGAGCTCATCGTAGAGAAAGGCCTTTGGCGAGGGCGTTCTCAAGAAATTCCCGCTGAAAGAATAGTGCATCTTCGCATTGAGTATGGGGAGGTTGAATTGGGAAGACAAGTCAAGGCGGCTGGTGGCAAATGGAATGGAAAGAAGAGAGTTTGGGAGCTGCCGTACAAGGATGCGCTGGCACTGGGATTGACAGGAAGGATCCTTCCGGACACAGATCATAGCGTGACTGAAGGGCTCCGCACTGGCGCCAGTGGTTTCAGTGACCCGATCCCACACAGCCAACCCAACTCATCGCCAAGCTAAGCTATCGGTTGCTTGTTGGATTTTCAAGTATTCCATCCAACATCGCATTGGCAACTGACTTCTCCGATCCGTTGACAAGTCACAACAAAAGTTTCCAGTATTGGAAACAAGCACTCTGGACGGCCCAAGCCACAACATGGCCAATAACCGAAACCTTTCATGTTTCTGTTATTGGATATTTGTTATCTGTTGTTGGATAGTTATTTCCATTATTGGAAACTTTTCGGAGTCGGATCTTTCCGCCTAATCCATGTTGGGTGGACGATGCAGAGTGCACAGATGATGAGAAACGTATCAATAGGTCTTATCGCATGTATCCTTCTCTTGATATCCACTACTTGCCTGGCTATCAACACGGCCGAAACTGACAAAGAGTTCCAGAAGTGTCTCAGAGAAGGTGGGACCACGTGTACTAGAAGAATGGCAATCGCATGTACTTGGCCATCACGAGGCAAGAGCCACTCGCAATGGACATATCCTGCTTGTTCGTACAAATAGTAAGGTGATTTCATTTGAGGATCACTCCATTCCGGAAGATAGCTGCGTGCTGCACACTTATCTTGGTCTGATCGATGATATTGGCTACCTTTAATCCTGCGTAGCTTCTGGGAAGGTTTCACATTTATTCTAGTATCGGACTACTCAGGTCTCGAAACGCACGTACCGTCAATTCCTTATGTTTCTCTCAGCAAGGATCGACTTGTTTCAGTGTCTGCCAGCGAATCATATAATCCGAATGAAATTGTCATTTGGGTGATTGCACCTGAACAATTGACATCCGAGTTCCGTTACGTGCCAAAAGAATATGCTCTTTATAAGTTTCTTTCGTGGGAGGACGATACAACCATTAGACTAGAAAACGTCACATACAGTAATGGGGATCATTGTCCTAGCGGCCAACTGATGACGATCGTAGAAGTGTTAAGATTGAAGACAGGAAAGTGGCAGCTATCAGTGGAATCCCCACCCGACGTGAAATGTGAATAGATTCACCCAACTCTCGTTCCAGCGGACCGGGCGGGAAGCGTGGTGCCTTCGCGTTCGCTCTGTTTGCGCCCGGCCGCTGAACTTTGCGTTGGCCAGAGCCAATAGCAGGGTAATGTAGATGGGTTCTTGCTTTCTCCTGCTTCAGAAGGCGATCGCATTGCCGCGAAAAAGCAAAGTTGTTTGACTATATTTCATTTGAAGATTCGGATAAAGACCAACGGATCATTCCACTCATAAAGGACCCCTTCCGACTGCGAAGTGATCACCTTAAGCTGTTCAGGCGTCAAATGGTCCAGGAAGATGTCGTTGCCATCTTCTCGGGAAGGGAGTTTGCCGTTCTTGCCCAAAGCCTTGAACTTGCCCACATCGGGCCGCCAGGCGAGAATCTGATCCCCCTCGTGTTTGATCGGACCCCAGAGGTACCAGGGTTTGCCGTTTGCATCATCTCTCACATTGGCAAAAATCCATTTCTCCGATTCACGCAGCTGGATTTCATAGGATTCCAGCTTGGCCTCGTGGTCTTTCCACTCAACCCAGGCAACCTTGATGAGTCCCTTCTCAGCATCGATCACCTTGAAGGAGACGGCCCCATCGTTGCTGATCCAAACCCCTTTCCAGTCATCTTGTTTTACCGGGTGAGGTTTTTCACCGATGGGATCGATGGAATAGACCGCACTGCACCCAGACATCGCCGCTATCAGTACCGCAACAAGAAGACATTTCCAGCGATACATGGCATCCTCCTTCGGACAGTGTGGGATTCGCGTCCCGGCTGAATTGGTTTCTTTGATCCCAGCCGCGAAGGCACTTCGCTAAGCCCCATCACCCGAGCAGTCGAACGGCCCATGGGGAGGGGGAGTATGAACGGGGGATCTGCGACTCGAAGGAACAATATCACGTTGGGAATTCCTCCCGCGGGCAATCCCTGGTGCCTTAACGCCTCAAGCTTTGTCGTATAAATCGGTGGCGGATGAACCGACCCAACTGGGGGGTGTCGGCACATACTCTTTACCGGTCAACCTGATCTCATAGGCCAACGTGGCGCCTTCGTTCTTGATGTCGAGTTCGGTCTCAGTGAAAAAACAATAGGCACTCAAACGTTCACTCACCTTCTCAAATCCGGGCTGGTTGAGGAAGGTTGTCCCCGGCGGGGCCCCAGCCATGCGGCAGGCATACACCACCGGGGAACCAACAACGGTGAGGCCGCCGGCCATTTGGACCAGATGTGCCGGACCATAATCGATTCCTATCCCAAGACCGACATCGGTTAAGACCGAAGAAAAAGAACTCCGGAATTCACGGTATCTTGCCTGGAACAGGCGGTGGCATTCATCTGCTGTCGCAATAACGTAATAGGCGGCATCCTCGCCGGTGAAGAACTCAGGGAAAAAGGCCAGGACACCGTCCCCGGTGAATTTGTCAAACACGCCATAATTCGCCTTGACGACCTCTTCCAGGTCCTTACAGAGGGTCGTAATAAACTGCGCGAATTGTTCCGGACTGCGAGCCTTCAGCATCAGTTCGGTCGACCGCCGAATATCCACAGACATGACAAAAGCGGCACATTCGCTGAGGTCGAGAAATCTCTTGCGAAATTTTTCAGAATTAAGGAGGAGACGCTGAGCATCCTCATTGACCCGCGCCAGCAGAAAGCTGAGACGCTCTTTCTCGGTGAGCTGGGTTATGGCTGATTCAAGTTTAGCTATAGCTGCAGCTTTCTCAGCAGCACTTATCTCAGCATGCTTTAGTTCGATCGCTTGGTCTTCGACTTCACGTCTGAGCTGACCAATGGTATCCTTAAGCTCGCGTGCTTTACCTGCTGTCGCTGTGTCGATTTGGTCGGGTGGTGCGTAAATGGTGTGTATAGTGCTAGTCATTATAGTTGATAAGTCAGACAGCGGAGTATTAGCAAAATCAATGTTTTCAAAATGAAGAGTAGTATCCAACAGTTTTGATACTTTAGAGTTGACCGATGCATCTTCCGACTTTGACTGATCTGAATGCTTCTTAGGTTCTTCAGCTGCCATGATGGTATCCTCCAGGTCTGTATAGCGTCCGCTAACGGATGGGTCCGCGGCACGATCGAAAAGGGTGCCGGTGCCAGCTGAAGCCTTTGCCGATCGTGCATTATGGAGCTATAGCGCCGTGGTCTCGCCAAGGGCGCCGGGGGGGCCGCAGGTTTCCAGCGGAATCCAGAGGCGGACGCGGGTGCCGACGCCTTCGGCCGGTTCCACCTTGAGGCGGCCACCGTGTTTGGCCAGGATCCGTTCGGCTTTGGTGAGTCCCATGCCAAGAGATCTGGGTTTGGTGGTGAAGAAGGCGCCAAAAATGTGCGGGAGGCTCTGTGGTTCAATTCCTTCCCCGGTGTCGATCATTTCCACGCAGGCGTAGTCTTCGGCGAGTGAAAGCTGTAAACGGATTTCACCCAAACCGCCCTGCATGGCCTGCAAAGCGTTTTCAAAAAGAATCCGTACAACTTTGCGCATCAGCAACTGATCGAAGCACAACAGCCGACCTTCCGGCCAGCTATGTTGGAACCCCAGTTTGACGTGATGCTGGTGCGCTTCTTCTTCACAAGAAGCCAGCACCTCCTGGAGCCAGATTACCGGGTTTTCATCCTGGAAACGCACCGGCGGCAGGCTGGCGAAATCTGCGACCTCC
The DNA here is from genome assembly GCA_963828705.1 of uncultured delta proteobacterium. GTDB lineage: Bacteria > Desulfobacterota > Syntrophobacteria > Syntrophobacterales > Syntrophobacteraceae > CAWDJT01. The sequence goes on along the minus strand of CAWHGA010000004.1, from coordinate 17,225 downwards.
TGGACCACCGCTTCGAGCCGTTGACTGTTGTGCAGGATCTCCCGGACGTGTTCCAGGTGTGGATAGTGTCTTTGCAGGATCCGGGCGAAACCGCCGATGATCATTACCGGATTGCGGACTTCGTGGGCGATGGCTTGGGCAAGCCCGGCCAGGGCGTCGGTGGTTTCTTCCTGAAGGCTCCTGCCGGTCTCCGCAGTGCCGGTGAGGGTTTCCAATTGGACTGAGGCGGTTCGAACTTCGCGCAGGATGACCAGGCGCCGCCATTGGCAGTTCCCCAGTGGCACATCCTCGGGGAGTTCCATGGCGGTCAGCAGCAGGGTTTTGCCGCGGGCGGTCGCTACTTGTTGCGGGGCGGGGCAAACGGCGGTATCCCGTTGGTACCGGACGGCTCTTGCCAGCGTTCCCATGACCGACGGGTCGTTGAGCGAACGCAAAGGCAACTCGTCCCAACGATATCCAGCCATGGACTCACCTTCGATGTGCAACATGTGATGGGCAGCGGCGCTCATCACACAGATCCGGTCATCACGGTCGAGTAGGATGATTCCGTCGGAAGTCTGGGACAGAATGCATTCCAGGACGATGGACAGGGTTTCAGAGGATGGTTCCAACCGCATGGCTTCACCTGAAAGCTGTCAGATGTATTGATCACCCAATTCGGTTATGACTTGTTCGAGATCACTCCCGGTTTGAGCGCACAGTTCCGCCCTGGCCCGCTGCAGTCGGGCACGGAGCGCAGGATTGTCGAGGTCATCCAGCGACCGGATCGCCCCGCCCCGCCTGGCCAGCCGGAACAGCAGCTGATCATCGGCAGGGAGAGCCAGATAGCGATCCAGGGTTGCCAGCATGCGGTCTTTATCAGTTGGCAGGGTCCCTTCGACTTCTTCCAGAAGGTTCATGATGTGATCCGATGTGAGGGTGCTGTGGATGCCGTCCAAAGATTCCACCAACAGCCGGATTTCGGCCACGGTCTGATCGTCGCTTAGAAGCTCCAGACGCCGGTCGAGAACGTCCTGGTGCAGCGGGCTGCGGGCCGGCACCCGGAGACTGCGCAGCCTGATGAAATGAGGGTCGATGGCATTGAGCACGCGCGCGGTTTCTTGGGCGTGTTCCCGTGACCAGGCAGTGCCGCCCAGTCCCGGCATGATGTATTCGGACAGAGTCATGCCGGCGGCCATGATCTTGTGGCCGGCCTCGATGTGCTGCCGGGCCGTAGCCCCCTTGCGGACAAATTCCAGCACGCGGTCGGAGCCGCTTTCCAGGCCGATATGAATGCGATCCAGGCCGGCTTCGCAGATTTCCTTCAGTTCCTCGATACTCTTGCGAGCCATGGTGCTGCTTCGGGCATAGGACGTTATCCGCTCGATGCCTGGAACTTGTTCCTTGAGATAACGCAGTGCCGCCACCAGGTCCTGAGTGCGCATCACCAGGGAGTTGGCGTCCTGGAGAAAGACCGTACCCTGGCCATGAAAATACCAGAGCGCCACATGCCGGTAGCAGGCACTGTAGCCGGGGGAGGTGAGAACGGTATTGACCACTTCGGCGGTTACGGTACCAAAGTTACCGGAACGGGCCGCCAGAGTCTGAAGGTCGTCGATGATGAGGCGGACCGCGTCGATATCCCGGCGAATGTCGGTCAGCGACCGGCGGCTGAAGTCCTGGCCCTTGTAGATGGGACAGAAAGTGCACTGGTTCCAGGGACAATTGCGCGTAAAACGGAGCAGCAGGCTATGAGCCTCGCTGGGCGGGCGAATGGGTCCCTGTTCGAAAACTGTGGCTGCCTGTCTGTCGGCCATCCAGGATCTCTCCCACGGGGTGCATGCCACGAACGAGTGGCCCTATTATGCCTAACGGTACCGCGCCACACAATAGGTATCCGAAACACCGCCTAGCCTGATCGTCATTCCCGCGAAAACCGGAATCCAGATTGTTCGAGGGGCTTCTGGACCTCCAGCCTTCGCCGGGGTGACGGACCTGTAAGCGAGTTTTGAGACTAGTTCATCTTCGCGAGATAGTCGCTCATTACTACATAAAGTGACAACTGTTCAGCCTTGAGAATGAAGTCTCCACATCCATTGATGAGGGGGTTGCTGGTCGGGTCCCCTCTGTCACTTGCCCGGAAATGACGAATGTAGTCGCCAATGTGCAATTGTCAATCGCACTCTCAAGGTTGATAAACTCTATACAAAACCACGCTTCCCTGCAAGCGGTGTTGCGCAACGATCTTGCGCCGTGGTGAAGGCATCACCAATCGGAGGTGCCTTCGATGGCGGTGAATGCCGTTGCTTCCTGGAGTTCGGATCGTTTACAATGGGTTCTGACGCGAGTCAACAGCGCAGAACCGGGGAGGGGAGGTGGCCACCCCACCGAATTGGGCAGGTAACGTGCCGGATTTCACGGCATCGAGGACCAACGCATGGACGAAGTAGGTGTCATTCACGGCCGGTTCCAGGTTCTGCACCATGATCATCTCAAGTATCTCCTGGCCGGGAAGGCCCATTGCCGGCATCTGATAGTGGGTATCACTAATCCGGACCCGCTGCGTACCCGGGATGAGCCTGCCGATCCTCAGCGGAGTTCCCCCCGGGCCAACCCGCTAACCTACCTGGAACGCTATCGGCTGGTTCGTGCGGTCCTGCCTGAAGCCGGCATTGGCGACCAGGATTTCTCCATTGTGCCTTTTCCCATCAGTACGCCCGAACTGTACCGATACTATGTACCCCTGGACGCCGTCTTCTACGTGACCATCTACGACGACTGGGGCCGTCGCAAACTTGGCCTGTTCCAAACCATGGGGCTTAAGACCGAGGTGCTGTGGGAAAAATCGCCGGCCGAAAAAGGGCTGAGTGCCGCTGACATCCGGCAATGCATGATCGAGGATCGGCCCTGGGAACATCTGGTGCCGACGGTAGCGGCCGCGCTCCTGAATCGTTGGGGAATTGCCGATCAGACTCAAGACCCAGGAAACAAGACCCAAGACCGATGACGCAGGGCTGAACGGCAAGCTGGTTTGCATCCGGAATCGCATCTGATTAACCATCTTCCGTACCATCTTCCGTAGGGGCGGGCTTTATGCCCGCCCGTAACGGCGCACCAGCCGCGGATTCTTCGGGCGGGGATGAACCCCGCCCCTACGCGCCCAGGAGTTTCCGGATGGAAACAAGTTGAAATCTTTGTGTGTGCGGTCAGCGCTGAGCAATGACAATGAGGGCCGGAGTGCCATGAAAAAGTGGTGTTTGATGTGGATGGTTTTGTTGGTGGTCGCGATCGTCGGCAATGGTTGGGCGGCAGCGAAAACACCGTCAGACCGTGGGCAGACGCCGCAGCTGCAGCGGGCCTCGGCTGGAGCCCCAGCGGAGACGGTGACCCTGGAGCAGTTGGTGCGTGAAGCCGAAGCGAACAACCCGGCCATTGCCGCATCGCGGCACAACATCGAGGCCAAGCGGGCCATGGTTCTACCGGCCCGGACTCTGCCCGACCCGGTCCTGGGATTTCAACACATGGGCGATATCGTCCCGTTTCAATTGCAGCAAGGTGATCCGTCATCGGCACGAACATTCAGTGTCGAACAGGAAGTGCCTTTTCCCGGCAAGCTGGACCTCAAGGGCAAGATGGCTGAAGTTGAGGCCACTGCCGAGGAATCCAACCACGAAAAGGCCAGGCGCGACGTGATCGCCGAATTGAAAGCGGCCTACTTCGATTACTCCCTGATCCACCAGTCGCTGGAAACCGTCGAACGGGACCGGCAGTTGCTGCAGAGCTTTGCTGAGATCGCCCAGGAGAAATACCGGGTCGGGCAGGGGATTCAGCAGGATGTGTTCAAGGCCCAGGTGGAAATCTCCAAACTCATCGAGAAACGCACTGTCCTGGAGCAGCGTCGCGGCACGGCGATATCGCAAATCAACAGCCTGCTCTACCGTACCCCCGGCACTCCGCTGGGGCGGCCCGCCGGGTTGCAGGCGCCGGGGCTGACTTATTCGCTGGAACAGCTCAACGACTTGGCCCAACACAGCTTCCCGGAACTGCAATTGAAGGAGCGCGAGGTCGAGCGCAACCAGTACGCGGTGGAACTCGCCCGGCGCAACTACTACCCCGATTTCACCCTGGGGTTCACCTACTATGATCGGACCGTACCCGAGATGTTTGGTCTTGGAATCAACGTCAAGGTGCCGCTCTATTTCTGGCGTAAGCAGCGGCAGGAACTGGCCGCCGCCCGCTCCACCCTGAACAGCGCCCGGCTGATGCGGGATAACACCACCGCCGCGGTCTACGCCAAGCTGCAGGAAAACTATGGTCTGGCCAGGAGCGCCGAGAAGCTGGCGCAGCTCTATCACCATGATTTGATCCCGCAATCCAGGCTGGCCCTGGAATCGGCCATGGCCAGCTACCAGGTGGGGCGCGCCGATTTCCTCACGGTCATCGACAGTTTGCTGACGCTCCTGGAATATGAACTCAAGTACTATGAGATGCTCACCGAGTTCCACAAGGCCCTGGCGCGGCTGGAACTCTATGTGGGGATCGCGCTCATCCCTTGATCGCTTTCGCAAGAGTTGGCGCATGGCGGCCGCCCATAACATCCATTCCAAGGCGGCGTTACCGTAAGGTTCCGGAGATGACCATTGCAGACGTTGCGTTTCATTGTCGACGCAACCTACCAGGTCGCGTTGAATGCGTTGAACGCGACACGAAGTTGGCAGCGAAATGGCGGTTATCCAACGGGCTCCAAGGATTTGTCTCTATGGGACATCGATCCAGAGGAGCAGCCAAAGGGACATGATGGCCAAAACCAAGAAACCATTTCGCACCGGCTTGGTGATCGTGCTGTTTATGGCGGCTGTCGCCGGCGGGGTGTACGTATATCGCGACGCTCTGCGCGATACGCCGGTCGGCAATTGGTTGAGGCAGAAGGCAACCACCTCGGCCGGGCAAGTCTACTACTGCCCGATGCATCCCAATTACAAAGCGAGCAAACCCGGGGACTGCCCCATCTGCAACATGGCCCTGGTGAAACTGGAACCGGAGAAAAGCGCAACCCCCACGCAGCAGGCCAAGGCGCCCGCGCACGACCACCCGGCAGGGGACATCTATTATTGCCCGATGCATCCCGACTACAAAGCGAGCAAGCCCGGGACCTGTCCCATCTGCAACATGAATCTGGTGAAACTGGAACCCGAGAAGCGAGAAACCCCAGGGCAACAGGCCGGGACACCTGCGCAAGGTCGTCCAGCTGGAGAACGCAAGATCCTTTACTGGCAGGACGCGATGAACCCAACTCATCACTATGACAAGCCGGGGAAGGCTCCTGACGGCATGGACCTGGTGCCGGTCTACGAACAGGAGCCTGCAGCGGGGGTTCAGGCTGGCTCCCGCGGGGTGTTCATCAGCTCCGAAAAACAGCAGCTCATCGGGGTGCAGGTGAGCGCGGTACAGATAGAGCCACTCACCAAGACCATCATCACGGTGGGGCAGATCACCTATGATGAGACCCGTGTGGCCCGTATTCAGTCCAAGGTGGAAGGCTGGATCGAACAAGTCCATGTGGACTTCACGGGCAAATGGGTTAAGAAAGGCCAGCCTCTGATCAGTGTTTACAGCCCGGAATTGGTGTCCACCCAACGGGAACTACTGATTGCCAAACGCGCCAAAGACAGCCTGGGGAGCAGTGCGTATCCCGGAAATCGCCGCCAACGCGCGATCGCTTTACGACGCCACGCGCGATCGCCTGCGCCTGTGGGACATTTCCGAGGCGCAGATCCGTGACCTGGAAAAGCGCGGCATTCCGTCTCGCACCATGACCCTGTTCGCCCCAGTGGAAGGCTTCGTGCTGATTCGCAATGCGCTCCGCGGGCAGCGCATCACTCCGGAAATGGAACTCTATACCATCGCCGATCTCTCCACCATCTGGGTGCTGGCAGATATCTACGAGTACGAAGTGCCCATGATCAGCCTGGGACAAAGCGCCAGCGTGGCCTTGCCCTATTTCCCGGGGCAGACCTACAGCGGCAAGGTCGCTTTCATCGCTCCGCAACTGGACAGCCAGACCCGGACCCTCAAGGTTCGTCTACAGTTCCCCAACCCCGACAACAAACTGAAACCGGAGATGTATGCCAGCGTTTCGATATTTGTTGATTACGGCCGTCAGCTGGCGGTTCCCGAATCCGCGGTACTGGATTCCGGCACCCAGCAGATCGTCTTTATCGCCCAGTGAAAACGGTCACTTCGAACCGCGCAGCATCCAGCTGGGCGCCAAGGTCAATGACCGCTTCATCGTTGTCAGCGGCTTAACCCCTGGTGAAAAGGTGGTCACCTCCGGGCAATTTTCTCATAGATTCCGAAAGCCAGCTGAAAGCAGCCTTGACTTCAATGTCAGACGGCAAACATTGAAAGAGGCTGCAAGCTTCAAGTCGCCGGTATAGTGAGGCATACCTTCCCGCTTGCAACCTGCAGCTGGTAGCCTGCAGATTGCAGCTTGAGTCTGATCCATGATCAATAGAATCATTGAATTCTGTGCCCGCAACAAAGCCCTGGTGATTCTCTCCGTCGGCATGCTCGCCCTCACGGGCTACTACGCCATGAAGAACATCACCCTGGATGCCATCCCTGACCTCGCCGACACCCAGGTGATCATCTTCACTCGTTGGGACCGGAGCCCCGACATCATCGAAGATCAGGTCACCTATCCGCTGATCTCGGCCATGTTGGGGGTGCCGCGCGTCAAAGACATTCGTGGCTTTTCGGATTTCGGCTATTCCTACGTCTATATCATTTTCGAAGACGGCACCGACATCTATTGGGCTCGGTCGCGGACCCTCGAATATCTCAACAACATCATGCCACGGCTGCCCCAGGGGGTGCAGGTGGAGCTGGGCCGCGACGAAACGGCGCTGGGGTGGGTGTTCCAGTACGCGCTGGTGGATACCACCGGCAAGCACAATTTGGCCGAACTGCGCACCCTGCAGGACTGGTATGTGCGCTACTATCTGCAAGCCCTTCCGGGCGTGGCCGAAGTGGCGCCGGTGGGTGGTTTTGTCAGACAGTATCAGGTGAACCTGGATCCCAATGCTCTTTTGGCCTACAAGATCCCGCTGGAAAAGGTGGTGGCCACCATCCGGGAGAGCAATAACGATGTGGGCGGCCGCCTGGTGGAGTTCTCCGGCCGGGAATACATGGTGCGTGGCCGCGGCTATATTCGGTCGGCGGCGGACGTGGAAAGTATCGTGGTGGGCAGCAACCCGCAAGGCGGCACTCCCGTGCTGGTCAAACATCTGGGTCGGGTGGTGCTGGGGCCCGATATCCGCCGCGGTGTTGCCGAATTGGACGGACAGGGGGAAGTGGTCGGCGGCATTGTCATCATGCGGTATGGCGAAAATGCCTTGAAGGTCATTGAGCGGGTCAAGACCAAGCTGACCGAAATTGAACCCAGTCTCCCGACAGGGGTGAAGATCGTCACCACCTACGACCGTTCGGATCTCATCGACCGTGCCATTGAAACCCTCAAAGGGACCCTCATTGAAGAACTCATCATCGTCAGTGTGGTCATCCTGATTTTTCTCTGGCACATCCCCAGTGCCATCATCCCCATTGTCACTATTCCCATCACCATCCTCATCGCCTTCATTCCTATGTTCGGGATGAAGATCAACGCCAACATCATGTCCCTGGGCGGCATTGCCATTGCCATCGGTGCCATGGTGGATGCAGCCATCGTGGTGGTGGAGCAGACCCACAAAAAGCTGGAACATTGGGATGCCGAAGGTCGCCCCGGTGATTTTAAGGATGTGGTTATTGGGGCGGTGAAGGAAGTGGGCGGGGCCAGTTTTTTTGCTCTGCTGGTGATTGCCGTTTCCTTTATGCCGGTGTTCACGCTGGAAGCCCAGGAGGGGCGGCTTTTTAAGCCGCTGGCGTTCACCAAAAACTTCGCCATGATCATCGCCGCTTTCCTGGCCATCACTCTGGACCCGGCGGTGCGACTGCTCTTCACCCACATGAAGGAATACTCCTTCCGGCCCCGCTGGTTGAGCCGCATCGCCAACGCGATCCTGGTCGGGAAGATCCACAGTGAGGAGACCCACCCCATCAGCCGCCCACTGATGCGGCTTTATCACCCGCTGGTGGAACTGGTGCTGCGCCATCAATGGGTCACCATCGCTTCTGCGGTGCTGGTGATGGCCTTCACGGTGGCGGCCTTCACGGTTCCAACCTTTTTACGCCTGGGTTCTGAATTCATGCCGCCTCTCGATGAAGGGGCGTTGCTTTACATGCCCACCACGGTGCCCGGCATTTCGGTAACCGAAGCCCAGAAGCTCCTGCAGGTGCAGGACAAGATCCTGATGAGTTTTCCGGAGGTGGAACGGGTATTCGGCAAGGCGGGGCGAGCGGAAACGGCCACCGACCCGGCCCCCTTTTCCATGATGGAAACCACCATCCTCCTCAAACCGCCCAGCCAGTGGCCCAAGGTGCCGCAGTGGTATTCGTCCTGGGCGCCCGACTGGCTGCAGAGCATACTCCGGCGCGCCTGGCCGGATCACCGCAGCACCCAGGATCTGATCAACGGTCCCAATGGACTGGATAAAGCCATGCAGATTCCCGGCGTGGTCAACGCCTGGACCATGCCCATCAAGGCCCGGATCGACATGCTCAGCACCGGAGTGCGCACGCCGGTGGGGATCAAGGTGTTCGGGTCGGACCTCAACAAAATCCAGGAGATTGGCCAGAACATCGAACAGGCGCTGAAGGATGTTCCTGGAACCACCAGTGTCTATGCCGAACGTACAGCAGGCGGCTACTTTTTGGATTTTGACCTGAAACGTGACCAATTGGCCCGCTATGGCCTGACCGTAGGCCAGGTGGAGATGGTGATTCTTTCCGCCATTGGCGGCGAAAGTATCTCCACCACGGTCGAAGGACGCGAACGTTACTCGATAAATGTCCGTTATCTCCGCGACTATCGAAGCACCATGGACCGCCTCCAGCGCACTCTGGTGCCGACCATGACCGGCGCCCAAATCCCCATGGCCCAGCTGGCCGATATCAAGCTGCTGTCGGGCCCCGGCATGATCCGCGATGAGAACGGCCGGCTGGCCGGCTACGTCTATGTGAGCATTGCCGACCGCGATGTCGGCGGCTACGTAGCCGATGCCAAGAAGGCGGTCCAGGAAAAGGTGACCCTGCCCACCGGCTACACCCTGGTGTGGAGCGGCCAGTACGAATATATGGAGCGAGTCAAGGAACGCCTGGTCGTGGTGGTGCCGATCACGCTTTTCATCATCTTTTTGCTCCTCTACTTCAACACTCGATCCATGGCCAAGACCCTGATCATTTACCTGGCCGTGCCGTTTTCCGCCGTGGGGGCCATCTGGTTTCTGTACTTGCTCGGTTACAACACCAGTATCGCCGTGTGGGTGGGACTCATTGCGCTCATGGGGGTTGACGCCGAAACCGGCGTGTTCATGCTGCTTTATCTGGACATTGCCTACTATTCCATGCGTGAGCGCGGCCTGATGACCACCAAGCAACACCTGCGCGAAGCCATCGTTGAAGGGGCGGTCAAACGTCTGCGGCCGAAATTCATGACGGTGGCGGTTATGTTCCTGGGCCTGGTGCCCATCATGTGGTCCACCGGCGCCGGGTCAGACACCATGAAACGCATCGCTGCCCCCATGATCGGCGGGATCTTTACCTCATTTCTGATGGAACTGCTGGTCTATCCCGCCATCTACGAAGTGTGGCGCTGGCATTTCCATGTCAAGAAGGTGGCCCGGCCTGAAGTGGAATGAGGTCGTGACCGCTGCGTGTAGCCCGAGGTGATGCGGGAGCCGTCTTCTCTCATTTCTCCCTAGAGCTGATATCGATCATGCCCTTTGATTTCATCCTGTCCTGGACGCCCATTTTGCTCATCATGGTGCTGGCGGTCGGTTTCAAACGGCAAGCCCTGGAACTGGCCGCATGGGGGACACTCTACACGGTCGCGCTGGTGCTGTTCTGGTTTCGCACTCCGGCAAGGGTAGTGTCGCTGGCCGCCGTGGACGGGGTAATGACCAACTTGCCGCTGTTGCTGGTGATCTATTTCGGCATGCTGTTGTCCGGCTTGCTGCTCGAAACCGGGTCGCTGGTGCGGGTGGTGACATGGTTTTCCAGTCTGACCCGCAACCCCTGGCACGGTACCTTGCTGATTTCGGTAGGGGCCGGCAACTTTATGGAGGGGGCCGGGATTGTTGCCGAACCGATCATTGCGCCGATGCTTCAGGCAGCAGGCCTGCCGGGCACCGGCGCGGCTGCGCTGTCCATTGCCGGTTACGCCGGCCTGATGATCCTGGAACTGGGTGGCGCGGTGCTGGCTGTGTTGGCTCTGGTGACCGGCCTGGATGTGACCGCCCTGGGACGCGATGTGGCCCTGGTGTCGCTCCCCGCAGTCATGCTCATGGTGTATTCCATCCCCTGGCTCCTGGGGCAGGGAAAAGAATTCAGAAATCACTGGCTGCTGCTTACCGTGGTGGGGTTACTGGCCGGTGGCGGTGCCCTGGTTGCCGCCCACTATGTGAGTGGTGCGGTTGCCGGGTTGCTGGGCGGGATCGCGGTCCTGGCCGGCCTCGGTCTGGCGGGTACCCGCCGCTGGAATCTGAGTGGCCGGCTGCTGCTTGATATGGCTCCGCTGCTGCTATTGGTGGTTTGCCTGTTTGCCGTCAATCTGATCGCGCCGCTCAAACGGCTGGCTACCGAGACCTGGCCGGCGGCAATGAGTGTCGTGCCGGGCCACGTCATCCGTTTCCAACCCTTGTTTTCAGCTTACACTTACCTTTTCATCGCTTATCTTGTGACCATAGGGCTGGCACCGGATCGAAGTCGGGTGTGGGATAACTTCCGGGCTACCAATCGGCGGGCGTGGCGGCCCGTACTGGCGATGGCACTGTTCGGCGCAGCCGGGCAGATCATCGCCTATTCCGGTTATCAGGCGGACTTCACCACCCTCGATCCGGCCCGCAACATCGCGCTGATCCTGGCCAATGGCGTGGTCGCCATCTCCGGCCGGTTCTATCCGCTGTTTGCGCCCTTCATCGGCTGGGTGGGGACGTTTTTGACCGGTTATGGCACTGCCTCCATCGTGCTGTTCGGCAAACTGCACGTGACCACCGCGGGTTTGCTCGGTGTGTCGCCATCGCTTCTGGCCAGTGGGCTGGCGGTGGGGAGTGCGGTGGGTTCCATTTCCTCGCCGCTCAAGATCGCTCTGGCAGCACCCATGTGCGGGGCCCAGGGGCGGGAAGGGGAGATCCTGCGGCGCACCATCCCGTTGGGGATCGGGGTGAGTCTCGGTCTGGGGGTCATTCTGTTGTTATTGCTCGGTTAGCTGCTGTGCTGCTCTCAGCGATTTTAGCAACTCCATTCGGCTTTGATAGCATTTCATAGGGACAACTTCCGGGTTGTGAGTTCCTCCAGCAGTTCCGGCAGTGGGCAGACCCGCACCTTTTCATGCACCGGATAGCTTTCCTTTCCCGGATAAACGATCCACGCGCGTTCCAGCTTCAAATCCGCCAGCGCAATGTGCAGTGACTTGGTCATCGCCGGGGCATCGGCGTGTTTGAACTCGACGCCGTAGCGCCGCCCACCGCGAAAGAGCACCAGGTCCAGCTCGGCTCCGGCATGCGTACCCCAGTAAAACGCTTCCGCGGCCCCGGCCACATGCAGCACCTGCTCCAGGGCAAATCCCTCCCATGAGGCCCCGAGCTTCGGGTGCCCCAGCAATTCGTCGCGGCGGCGGACGCCCAGCAGGCTGTGCAGGAGTCCGCTGTCGCGCACATAGACCTTCGGGGCCTTGTACTGCCGCTTGCCGAGGTTCTCGAACCACGGCGGCAACTGCCGCAGCAGGAAGGTCCCGGTGAGCAGATCGAGATAATGCCTCACCGTGGTCTCCGACACGCCGAACGAACGCGCCAGCTCGGCTCCGTTCCAGATTTGCCCGTGGTAATGGGCGACCATCATCCAGAATCGTCGCAGCGTCTCCGCCGGAATGCGGATGCCCAGTTGGGGAATATCCCGCTCCAGAAAGGTGCGGATGAAATTCTGCCGCCAGCGCTCGCCGGCGCTGTCGCTTGCGGCCAAGAACGATCGTCGGAAAACCGCCGCGCTGCCACAACACGGGAAGACTGTCCGCGCCCACTTCCTCCAGGCCGAATCCGCCCAGATCCACGAAGCTCACCCGACCGGCGAGAGACTCGGAAGCCCCCTTCACCAGCTCCGGCGAAGCACTGCCGAGAATAAGAAACCGCGCCGGGTGGTCGGGACGGTCGGCCAGCGGACGCAAGGTGGTGAACAGCCCCGGCAGGCGCTGGATTTCATCGATAACGACCAGCCCTTGCAGCTCGCTCAGCGCCAGTTCCGGTGAATGCTCCAGCCGGGTGCGGCTGGCGGCCGTTTCAAGGTCGAAAAAGTGGGCTTTCCCCTTCTCGGCTATCTGCCGCGCCAGGGTGGTCTTGCCGCATTGACGCGGCCCCAGGAGGGCGCACACGGGGTTTTCTTCCAGCGCGGTCGCAACCGCTTTCAGAGCCTGTGGACGTTGGATCATGAGTCGAATCTATCCTTGCATATCTGAATATGTAGTTTAGAAATACAATAATGTATATGACACTGCAACAAGAAATTGCGGTTCGCTCTGGCTATCTTCCTTCCCGCCGGCAAGCACGGTCAGCTCACTACTCAGGGCCGCTTCTATCTTGCATGAAAGATCAAGGAGTTGTACACTGCCGCCAATGGTGAAGTCCTTCTTCCATCAGCAGCTCCTTTGACCCCACGGGATGTGCGGTGGGGCAGGCAGGGTGGAACAACCCCGGCGGAACCCACCACTTCACCGGAATTCCGGCGTGGGAAGGTATCTCATGGGGCAATTCGAGAAACGTCTTGAACCAACCATGCTTGGCCTTCCCATAGTCCACGACTTCCTGCCAGTCGTCGGCGCCGCAGATGACGGCGCAAATGGTGATGACAATGATGTCAATGAGCTTGTGACGCGTTTTCAACTGAATCCTGGGGTCCTTGAGTGATGAAAAATGCTCGCTGATCGTGGCGCTAACTGGCTCTGACATATGGCATCCTTCTCTTGCGTGCAGAATTGACCAAGGTAGCTTGCCATATTCGAAGCCCAATGTCCAGTACTGTTACGTGCGATCTGCCCTGCCCATCCCCCACTCCATCCTTGCGCCCATGTCGATAACTATGCATATTATGGCCAAGCAAACACTATGCGACATGCCCATCTCCATCTCCTGACTTACAAGAGATTCCCCGCTTGCAGCGGTTCAGTTCAACCCAACTTCATGCGGAGGCCACTAGTGGAAAAGATTCTTAATTGTAAACCCTCTGATCACTTTCGACTAGGTGGCCGAGTGCTTCGGGTTGTTTAATGGTCTCCTGGATCAGATGGAAGATGAACGTCAGATGGAATAACACTGGGACATAACTCGCGCCATGGAAGCCTACTGTTCGAGAAAATTGCTGCAGACAAGCGCCACGCCTGCGTTACGAAGAGCTCATTTTAGGAACCTGTGTCGGCACGAGTCTTCGCGGCATGGAAGATGGGCCTTGCCTTATACGACAGGCTGGATTCCAACTTAACTTAAACCCTTTCCTGTCCAATCATTGGGGGGCACGACAATGCGCAAAATATAGAAACAATTTGCTTTCATAGTTGGATTGCTTGCCTTCACTGCCTTCAGCATCGCCCAGGTGCCGTCAATCGCTGCTCAAAGTCCACCCGATCACCCGGTGAGGCTTATTTTCATCCACCATTCCACCGGGGAGAATTGGCTGGCCGATGACAACGGGCGACTAGGGCTTTCGCTTCGCAACAACAACTACTTTGTCAGCGACACCAACTACGGATGGGGACCTGATGGAATTGGCAGCAGCACCGATATCGGTCACTGGTGGCTCTGGTTCAGAGGACCCGACAGTGCCTCCTACCTTAGTGCACTCTATGCCGAAAGCGGCCAGCATTCATCCTACTCGCGCATGACCAGCGACCCGCCTGCCGGTGAAAATAAGGTGATCCTGTTCAAGTCCTGTTTCCCCAACTCAGCACTGCAGGGCAACCCTGGCGATCCCGTTCCGCCCATTGACGAAAATCCGCTGCGCGGTGAGGACAGCGGATCGGCATATCACACAGTCGCCAACGCCAAAGGGATCTATATTGATCTCCTGGAGTATTTCCGCACCCGCCCGGACAAGCTGTTTGTCGTCATTACAGCCCCCCCCCCCCATTGAGTGACGGCACTTATGCCTCCAACGCCAGGGCTTTCAATGAGTGGCTCACGAATGAATGGCTTAGTGGCTATCCCTACAAGAATGTCGCTGTGTTCGATTTTTATAATGTTTTGACAACCAACGGAGGCAACCAGAACATCAACGATCTCGGTCAGGTAACGGGCAACCATCATCGTTGGTGGAACAACGCCGTGCAGCACAAGGTCGATGGCGACAATGACGGCAACCCTAACGTCCTGGAATACCCCAGCGGGGATGACCACCCAAGCATTGCCGGCAATTTGAAAGCAACCGGAGAATTCCAGGCACTCCTCAACATCTACGTTGAAACCACGCCTGTCAGCACGCTTTACCTGAGCCACATCGGCAGCAACAAGAAACTCTACTATGGGAAGTGGAACCATGACGGCTCCTCTGTTCAACACCGCTCTGCTCCCCGGCGGAGGTAGGTCCACCCATGCACCGGCCATGGCAGTATACCAGGACCGACAATACATAGCGGTCAAAGGGGCAACCAATAACAAAATCTACATCAAGAGTCGGACTGGCAGCACAAGCTTCGCAGACTCAAGTTGGACCGTACTGACCGGTCTGACATCCACCTCCCCGGCACTGATCTCCTACAACAACCGGCTCTATCTCTTTGTCAAGGGCCGTACGAGCAATCAGATCTATTACTGATACATGAATGTCTCCGGGACGTGGTCGTCATGGTCAACGGTGGCGGGTCGTCGACGCTCTTCAAGCCGGCGCTGGTGGTTTTCAACGACAGGCTTTATCTGTTCTGGACCGATGGGGTGAACTGTATCTGGTACACATCGATGGATTCCTCAGCGGTCTGGAGTAGCTCGTACCAGGTGCCTGCGGGCTCAACCAATGCAGGGCCTGCGGTGGTGAATTACAACGGCAGCATCTGGCTCATCGTCAAGGGTTTGACCGGAGGTAAAATCTATTACACCACCACGGCTACGCCGGAAACACCGTCGTCTTGGGCCGCCTGGCAATGGCTCAACGGCAGAAGCGCCTCATCACCATCGGCAACCGTGGTACCTGAGACCAACCGTCTACATGTGGCGGTGCGGGGCACTGTGGACACAACAATCTGGCATCGGTACTACGATCCCGCCACCACCTCGTGGTCCGCCTGGGAGTCGCTGACGGCTATGGACCCTGATGCCGCATCGACGGACACGCCGGTGCTGAACTCCTTCTACTAATGCGGAGAGCAGGACTCCAGCGTGCCCCAAGGAGAGAAAAGGTTGCGCCGGCTGGGTCCGGGACCCAATGGGGAGCCCCCGGCGACATACCTGTTCCCGGGGCTTTCTTTTTTAGCATGGGAGCCCCTGTTCTTCATTCGGGCGAAAGCATATAGGCGTCAAGTTCAGAGTCCTTGTCACCACGAAGGACACGAAGAGCACGAAGAACAGGCAAGGATAAAGAATGGCTTCTTGGTGACTTGCCGATATAGACGCTCGTCAAGTCTTCAGCTTTGATCTTCCTATCCTTAGTGTTCATCGAGGTTGAGTCCCAGTTTGGGCTGTGGATTGGCCGCGGGGCAATGGCGGAGCAATAATTGTAAAGATGAGGCCTATGGGCGGAGGCCGGAACGCAGCCTTTTGGAGCAAATCTGGACCCCGGCTTTCGCCGGGGTGACGGTGTGGGATAGGGTGAATTCACCTAAGTCAACTGTATTGCGGCTGGCTGGTGTTGATGCGAAAACCATAAACGGAAAACGGTTTTGCAGGGGGTTCGTTTGAATAGTGTCATTTCGTACGAAGCGAGAATTCACCTCGAACAAGGCGAGAAATCAGCAAGAACTTGCCGGTATCAAGGCCGTTCGATTTGTCGGATCATGTCTGCCAGGGCGTCCTGCCAAGGGCGCGGGGTGATGCCAAAGGATGCGGCGATCTTGCCGCAGTCGAGCACCGACCAGGGGGGACGGCGGGCCGGTACCGGGTACTCGGCGGTGGTTATGGGCACCACGCGCTGGACTTGAAGATCTTGCCAATTGCGGCCCATGGCAATGATGGCGGTGGCAAATTCATGCCAGGTGGTTTGGCCAGCCCCGCAGAAGTGGTACGTTCCCCAGGGGACGGCGGATCGATCCAGGAGCACTCGCCGCACCATGGTGACCAGTGCGGCAGCGAGTTCCACCGTCCAGGTGGGGCAGCCATGTTGATCGGCCACCACCCGCAAGTCCTCCCGTTCCGCGGCGAGTTTCAGAATGGTCTTGACGAAATTGTGGCCGTGCACTCCGTAGAGCCACGCGGTCCGCACAATGAGGTGCTCCACCAGGCGCCTGCGCACGGCATCTTCCCCTTGCCATTTGCTGAGCGCGTAAACCCCGATAGGGTTGGCCGAGTCATCTTCCCGGTAGGGCGTTTCGGCGTTGCCGTCAAAGACGTAGTCGGTTGAAATGTGAATGAGCGGAATACCAAGAGCCGCGCAGACTTCGGCGAGGTTGGCGGCACCATCGCGATTGACGGCGAAGGCCGCGTCGCCATCGGCTTCCGCTCGATCCACCGCCGTATAGGCGGCACAGTTGATCACCACGTCGGCGGCAGCTTTCGGCAGCTTCAGGCGTACATCTTCCAGCCGGGTGATATCGATGTGGTCCAGATCCCAACCCAGTGGGGTGATTCCTGATTGTTCCAGGGCCAGAACCAGGTCGCGGCCCAGCATGCCGTAGGCGCCGATCACCACCACCCGTCGCCGGTCAAGCTCGACCGGCGACGCATGAATTTCTGTCGATGGTGAGGATGGCGGTTTCATGACGTTTCTCGCAGGGTTGGCAGGTGTTCTGGGGGTACTTGCGCCAGGGTGGGTAGCGCCAGGTCCTTGGGGGACAGGATGGGGTCGGTAACCGGCCAGGAGATGGCAAGGGTCGGGTCATCCCAACGAATGCCGCGGTCTTCCTCCGGTGAATAGATGTCCGTGCATTTGTAGCACATCGTGGCCCGCTCGCTGAGAAC
>CAWHGA010000003.1:0-24654 GCA_963828705.1 uncultured delta proteobacterium | reverse complement strand
GTTTAAGAAGACAAAAATCAAGACGCACACTACCACGGCACACGTGGTATGCGCAATTCGGTTTGTTTTCAGGCCGGGAAGTGTTGTGTCCCAAAACCCATGAAGGGTTGTCAACGACCGATGGTCTCATGGAGCGCAATCGCCTCCATAGCCTTGCGGATCGGGCTGTCGAGACTCACGAGCTGCTCTTCGCCCTTGATCTCCGCGAGCAGGTCTTGTCCAAGGCGTGCCTTGGCATCGACGTGGGCGCGGTCACGAGCTTCTGCGCCACTCAGCCGACCACCGTCGATTCGAGAGATTACCACACGCCAGTTCTGCAATACCCGCCAGCGTTGCATGCGGACGTAGAAGACGATGGTCTCGGGAGTCGCCGGATCGACATTGGCGGCTGATTCCTTAAGCATTGCAGCGGCGGTGGCAAAGTCCTTGGAATAGGTCGAGTTGTAATCAACTTCGCTCACACTGCTGCCTGCCGCCTTGAATTTCGAAACCAACTCCTGGTCAATCACCAGTGCGGGAATCATCGCCAGGACCAATCGATCTCGCGGGCTGGCGGTCACGTTGGGAAGCTTCAACCCTGCGAGGGCAGTCTCGCGTGCCGCATGCAGCTTGCCGCAACGCCATTGCGACACGGCACGTAACGCAAAGGCGTTCGGTTTGAGCCGATCGTCCAGGTTGCTGATGGTCCTGTCATCGAGCTTCCTGTCGATGTCCTCGTAGCGTTGTGCCGCGTCGCTGCTCGTCAATGCACCGAGCGCTTCAACTGTCATCACATTGTCCGCCGCGACGGCTTGGTTGAACTGGTCCTGGATGGCTCGATAGTCGAGTGTTGTGCAACCGGCGAGCACGGCGCCGGCCCATACCACAACCAGCAAGATCACTTGTCTCAATGTGAGGCGCATGGGAATCTCCTTTCCGTTCAGGCGGCCAGCCGCAGCAGCTCATCGGCAGTTGTTGCGACCGCGTCGACATCATCGAGTGACAGGTCCTTCAAGAGGATGCCACGTAACAGCCCTTCGACCAACTGCGGCAGGTTTGCGCCGTTTATCCGGTTTTCGAGTGCGGCGCCGGCGAGCCGCAAGGCAGTGAGAACCGCATCCTTGACCGGCTGTGCGTCGCCTCCGAGCAGAGGCTCGATATTGGCCGACACCACGGGCAGTATACGGCGCACGACCTCCGTGAAAGACGTCGCGATCCATAAGGTGTCGTGGGTCGGAGCCGCTCTGCGCGGCGTCGGCCACTGCAGCCACCACCTTGTAGAGGAGGTTTGTTTTCGGGTCGGCGGAGTCGAGGTCGAGCAGCTTATCGGTGTTCTTCAGTGCCACCCGCAATGCGATCTCCATGAGCTCCACCAGCTTGTCCCCGGTTACCAGCCTGGCCGGATCGTCACCCAGCGCCGTCGCCACCGAGCTGAGAATCTGCGCCAGGGCGGTGCGGCGGGGGTCGTTGCCGTCCCCGCCCAGGAGCTTCTCGGGATGCTTGGCCACCTCATTGAAGACGATATGCGTCAGGCGGAGAAGCTGTGCCGTCGATAACAGCTCCCTCACTGAGCCCGAACCCGCAAGGTCCGACGCCAGGCCTTGGGCCATCGCCGCGACCGCGTTCGCAATCCATTGTCGCTCCGGGTTGCCGGGGTCGATCAGCGTTCCGCAGTTCTCGGCCACGACCTGCAGTGCTCCGCGCGTAATCGCCTCGACCGACACGCCGGAGAAGAGGTTTCGAGCGTCGACTGCAGTCAGCGCAGCTACCGTGTTCTTGATGAGCGCTTGCAGGATCTTGTCGCTTGTGAAGAGCTTTGTATTCCGGGAAACAACATCCAGAGAGGCCTTGAAGAGCTGCTCGAGGGCGGCGTTGGAAAACAAGTCTTCTTGGTCGCGTATCCCGTTGAGAATTGCCGTCAGCGTGCCGCGTACCGTGTCTTTTGCCTTTCCGTCTCCCTGGATGAACATGTCCGGGTTGTCGGCCACCGCCCCGGCTCCGGCGCGCAATAAGCTGGATGTGATCCGTTGGAACAGCTTGTCGCGGCGCTCCAGCTCCCCGAGCGAGATGCCGTCCAGGTCGTGTCGGAGAGCATTGGTGACGCCGCCCAGGAGCACGGAAATGCGCGGGTCGTGGGCGATCAATGTCGAGTTGTCGCCCAGGGCCTGCAGGGCGGCCGTAAGAGTGGTGCCGACGATGTCCGTCGGCTCGCCCTCGGCAAAGTCGATGCCATCGATCCCCACGAGGAACGACTCAATCACCCGGCGAGCCGACGAATCCTTCCCCATGGCCTGCGGGTTGGCGACGAAGTAATCGATTCCGATCTCGACCACGGTGCCAAGGATGCGCTTCCAGGGCGACTGCGGACCAAAGCTCTCCTTGTGTTGCTCGAACCTGTGGAGTTCGAGAATGATTTGGACTCCTGCGCCGGTATGCATTTCCCCGACACCGAGGGCGGAATCGGTGCGCCGAATCGTGCGGTATGCCTTTACCAGCTTCCCTGGATCGTCGGCGAACGCTGCATAGGGGCCGCCAGGCATCAGCAGCACTCGGTTTTCTCTCCGATCGAAGAACTCCACCGCCTCCGCTTCTTCAATCGAACCGGCGAACGACCCAATGGGAAGCAGCAGCGGTGCTTCGACCGTCTCATCGACCAGCACGTCATAGAGCTTGCGGCCCAGTTTGACCGCTGCCTGAATTGCGCATAGAACCAGTTCCGGACTTACCATGAAGCCCTCCCTTCAAAGACGCTCCACTCTTATGGGTGTGAGCCCAAAGCCGCTTGCAGCGCTGACCCCGGAAACCTTTAGCCAACCAAGTTGGAAAAACCGGCGCCAAACTGCATCGTTTGCTTGACGCCGATATTATGCCAGATAAACATCGTAGGGAATCGCCGGCCTCTTGGGATGATCAGCGAGAACCGCAACGGCATCGTTGAACCATTCCACGAAACGGTCGCAATGGTCCCCTTTGCCGATGGGGAACTGCTTCATTTTCCATCGGTTCTCCGGGCCCGTATTCTTGATGACACTGCCGGCATTGTATGCGCAGGCAACTTTGGGCGGATCGAAGCCGGTTTTACTTTTTTGCTCCGCTATGTAGCTGGTGCCGGCCTTGATGGAATTGTCCGCAACGAGTAGCCAGCTGCGGTCGATGTTTTTGTCGTTGAGGGTGCTCCTGGCCGTTGAGATCAGGGTCTGCATCAAACCCGGGCTGACACGGTGGGGTGTCTTTTCGTCGGAAACATACCCCGGCTCGATGCGGACCGAATCCGACTTCCCGCCGGTTTCGGTTGCGATAGTTGCAACGATCAATACGCAGGGAACCTGGAAATGCTCTGCCCATCTGTTGATACTGCCTCCGAAGCTCTCCCAGATCTTCTTGACCGTTTTCGGCTCTCCCTTGGTTCGTTCGATCCCCGCCCCCTCCACTTCGATCCCCTTGGGTGTCAGACGCCATCGTGCGCCACCCGGAAAGGCCTGGTGAAACCGATCGAGACCCGAGAGGCTCGGCAGATGCTCATAATGAGAAAGGGGTGATTCCTCCGGCCGGGAAACAATGTCGACAATCGGCTTTGGGGGCGTCGCGGGTGGCGGAGGCAGAACGGACTCTGGATCGCCCGACGGGGACCCGACGGGTAATCCAAAGCCGCAAGGTGAAGCAGGTATTTGGTCGGATTCAGCAGAGCGCTGGGAGGCTGCTTCCCGACATAGTAACGGTAATTCTGTTTGGTGCCCTTTCGATAGGTTTCAAAATGACACATGGAATCGTTGACCATCCGTCCCACGAGGGCAATCGGTTGCCCACCCTTGACACGTGAACCGGTGTCGAGGCCGAACTTTTTCCACGAATCCGCCTCCACCTCGCCATAATTGATCACAAGCCCCGAATCGCATTGGACAATCAACGCGTGCACATTATTGTAGAAATGATAGTGGTTGACAACCGTGCCATCTTCACACGCAACAATGAAATCGCCCGCTTCACCCCACAGGTCGATTCCCACATGATAGCGACCATTGGCGCGTGTGGCCAAGAAACGACGTCCGCCCCTCCCGAAGATTTTTGTGCTCACCCCCTGGTAGGCTACTTCGCGACCGCCACGGTCACGTGTTCGAATCGGCCAATAGAGAGCTGAAGCAGATGGTTCGGCGAATTCAATCTCGTTTTCCTGCATCGGTTCTTCCGGGCCGATCCAGATGGGGGAAGCGGCCAGAAGGATCGATAACCGCTGTCTTTCCACTGTCTGATTTCCGTGCAGGTGGCCTGATCGCATTCTCCATGCACTTCGCCCCGGTAAGACGGCGAAACGGTGATCGCCTTTCCATCCTTGGTCCTTTTGTCCCCACGGGCAGCCTCCTGAAATGCTCTCAGGGCCTCATCGGTATGAGTGCCGAAGCATCCATCGGCTGATCCGCTGGTGAACCCTAATCCGGTCAGGTCCTGCTGCAACTCGACAACATAATTGTCTGGTACGTTGGCTGTCCTGTTGAAGTTCTTGGCTCCCGTTTTATCGATGGAACCCTTACTCAAGATCACACGATCATCATCCATGTAACCCATTTTGCACCCTCCATCTCAGATTCGAAATTGTTTCGGTCAACGACGGCCAATTACTTCAAAGACAGTCTTGGCTATTCATATTGTCGAAATCCTTTTCTGTTGCTGTTTTGCCGGCGATCATGACCACCGCAGGCGGTTGTAGGAAGCGATGATACGCACGGGAGGATGAGCGGGATAACGAACCACTTGTTGCCGAGAAAAATGCCTGTGACGCCGGAGGCCAGAAGAGCAGCGCACAATGCTCCCAATAGTACGGGCAGGAGCATTTGTTGCAGCAGGATGGGAAAGAATCCCGTTTGGAACGTCGTCGACGGATCTCGGCTATTTGCTTGTGTCACCTGAAAGACCGCGAAGAAATAACGACCGGTACGCAATTTGTGAAAAGGATTTTGAGTTTTAGAATTGATTGGATGAATTCTGGAGAACCAAAACACAAAAGTCAACGATAAAAAGAGATATGCCCACCTCGCAGAGGCAGGCGCCAAACCAGAGCAAACGACGCACCATTGATTACGCAACATCCCCCTCCAATACCCCAATGGGGAAGCTCAAACTGACTTGCCGTGTCACCATTGTCCGATCACCGGACCGGTCCCGCCACTAGGAAATGCATCGTTTCGAGGCGGCGGGCGGTTCTTGGTTGGCACAGGATGACACTATACAGCTACCGTTTCTTGAGTTACCCTAACCTAGCCAAAATGTTTGGAAACCCCATTCATTGCCGGGGATGAACTCGGCCCGATCAAACTTCAAACGAGGAGGAGAGGATGCGCAAGCATATTGTTTTTGTGGCAGGCCTGTTGGCATTGCTGGTTATCGTCGGTGCTGCGTCCAGCCGGGAAGTGTTTGCCGATGAGGGACTTACCAAGATCGCGGAGGATGTCTATTCGTATGTGGACGTAAAGGGAGGCGGCCCGCAGAACAGCTTTGGTGCGAATGCCGGAGCCATCATCGGCCGGGATGGGATCGTGGTGATCGACACGCTCATTTCTTCGAGCTTATGCCTGCACCAACCACTGTTCAATCCGATCAAAGGCTTCGCCAATCTCTTCTTCGGTACCGCCGAACGACAGCCGAACGTGCCCTTCGCCGGTGGGACCGAAGGCGCCGCCGGGGATGGTGATCACGCGTGCCTCCTAGAGCAGGCGCAGGGCGAAGGTCACCGAATCCACCTCGGGCGCGTGGTAGCGCGCCATCAGGTAATACGCCCCCTGCGGTTTGACGTAGCTAAACCAGGGTGCGAGAGCATCCAACCGGCGGCAGGTCAGGTCACGGCGCGCCTGGAGGGCGGCCGGATCTCGGCCACGCAATCCTGAGGACCCTGCAGCGCCGCCAGGGCGGCGTACTGCGCGACGGTCGGCGCACAGATGGCCTGGGCGTCGTGGATCTTCATCATCTGGTCGAGAAGCCCTTCGCACGCATACACATACCCGACCCGCCAGCCGGTCATGGCGTATTTCTTGGAAAAGCTGAAGGTGGCGATGATCCGGTCGCGCAGCTCCGGAAGGCTCATCAGGCTGGAATGCGGCCGGCCGTCGTAGGTCAGGAAATCGTAAGCCTCATCGCAGATCACGACCAGATCGTGGTCCGATGGCCAGCTCCGCCACCGCCCTCAGGTGGCTTCGGAAAACAGCGCCCCGGTGGGGTTGTGCGGGTTGCACACGATGATCGCCCGCGTTTCGAGGGTGATCGCCCGGCGGATGGCATCCAGATCCCGTTGCCAGTCGGTTTCCCGGAAGCGGCACAAAAACCGGCGTCCCCTCAGCCAGCAGCACCTGTTCGATGTGGGAGGCGTAGTTGGGCGACGGCAGAATCACTTCGTCACCCCGGTCCACCACGGTTAGAATCCCGGCCAGCAGTGCTTCCATGGCGCCCACGGTGACGCAGATTTCGCGTTCCGGGTCGACGGCAACGCCTTTTTCCCGGCTCAGGTGATCGGCAATGGCCTGCCGCAGCGCCGGCATGCCCGGTCCCAGGAGTACTTGCCGCTTTCCGGTTGGTCGCGCAGCACGCGGCAGACGGCCTCCACGATGTGCGGCGGGGTGGGAAACGACGGAATCCCCTGGCCCAGCGACACGCAACCGCCCACCTTGGAGGCCAGCAGCGGCATTTCCTTGATGGCGGAAAGCGCAATCTGCCGCACTCGCCGGCTGATTCCTCGGCTCCGATAGGTCTTGCCGGCGGCTTCCAGTGCCGAACGAGTAGTGGTCATGGTTTTCCCTGCTGGCTGATGGTCAATCGAAAAGTTTCCCCGGATTCAAGATGAGCTGCGGCTCCGGCCGTTGATGACATCTTCAATGGCCATCGGCGCGGAATCGTAGTAAACTAACTGGAAATCCTTGCCTTTCTTGACCAGGTTTTCTTCCATCCATTTGGCTTCGGAGGTGCCGCGCTGCACGCCGACCTTGTTGCCCTTGGCCAGGATCTCATCAATCGTCAGCTTGGAATCTTTGGGAACCACCAGCACCTGCAGGATCTTCCAGTAGGCGTTGGTGAAGGTGACTTCTTTGCGGCGCTCCTCGGTGATGCTCATACCGGAAGCGATGAGGTCGATCTTCTTAGCTTTGAGGCTGGGGATGATGCCGTCCCAATCCATAGGCTGGTGCTTGACTTTGAAACCCATTTCCTTGGCGATCCAGTCCAGAGCTTCCACGTCAAAACCACTGGGGGTTCCGGTCTTGTCGACAAAAGCAAAGGGAGGGAAATTGGCATCGATGCCGTTGATCAGGACCTTGTCTTCAGCAAGACAGCTCCCGGCGCCCGCCAGCAGGATGGCACTCAGAGCTACAACCAGGACCGAAAGAGCTCTTCTGTTCATGCATGCCCCTTTCTTGTCGAAATGAGTTTGTCTCGATAGGGTCTATACCGTGCTGTCTGTTGCTTTCACCAGCAACTTCCACTAATAGTGACGCCTGGGGAGGCGCTTGGCCGCAGGTGAAAATGAAATCGTCGAGCACCCAACCTGCCGGCGCAGAACCATAACAAAAGCTGTCTAAGGGGATCAAGGGGAAATCCGGGTTATGTCCTGGTGGAATCAGCGTTTACCGATGGGCTGGGCGGCCCTGGTCATGGGGCTCAGTGTCCTGCTGTCCCGCTTCATGGGGCTTATTCGCGACAAAACCATCGCCTATCTGTTCGGGGCCACTCAGGAGTCCGACCTCTACTTTATCGCCTTTGTGATCCCCGATTTCATCAACTACCTGCTGGCCGGTGCCTATTTTTCCATCACCTTGATCCCGCTGCTGTCCGAAACCTTTGCTCGCGATCGAGAAGAAGGCTGGCGCTTGTTTTCGGCGATACTGGTCTGGGTCACTACGGGTATCACGGCGTTGACCATTGTGGGGCTAGTTTTCGCCCCGCGGCTGGTGCATGTAGCCGCACCCGGCCTCGATCCCCAGGCCTTGGGGCGGCTCGCCCACTTCCTGCGCATCATTCTGCCGGCACAAGCCGCGTTCCTGCCGGGCGCCTGTCTCTTGGCGCTGCTCTACCTGCGCAAGCAATTCAGCGTACCGGCCATGGTTCCCATCATATACAACGCCACCATCATCCTGGTGGGGGTATTGTTTCGCCACAACGGCATTGAAGGGTTCTGCTGGGGGGTGTTGCTGGGGGCATTTCTCGGCAACCTCCTGCTCCCCTTCCTGGTGTTGCGGTTCAGCGGCGACTGGCAGGTGCGCTGGTGCGGGTGGCACCCCGGCGTCAAGCGTTTCTTGTGGCTGGCGTTGCCGCTCATGATCGGCCAGTCGGTTGTGGTTCTGGATGAACAACTGGTGCGGGTGTTCGGTTCCCTGGCCGGGGTTGGCGCCGTCAGTTGGCTCAACTACGCCCGCCGGATCATGCTGGTGCCGGTGGGGATTGTCGCCCAGGCCGCCGGCGTGGCGACTTATCCGTTTCTGGCGGAACTGTTGGCCCGCAAGGATTCCCCGGGATTCCACCGCACCATCAACGAGACCCTGCGAAACACCCTCACATTGCTCATCCCGCTGTCCCTGTGGATGATGGTGGTGGCGCATCCGACCATCGTGCTCATCTTCCAGCAGGGGCACTTCGGTGCGGCCGATACCGAGCGCACCCAGTGGCTCCTGATTATCCTGCTGGCGGTGGTGACTTGCTGGGGGTGGCAGCAAATTGTCGGGCGAGCTTTCTATGCCCGCCAGGACACCATCACACCAGCAGTCCTCGGGACACTGGCAACTCTGCTGGCGCTACCCTTGTTCTACCTGGCCAGCCAGTGGCTGGGGGCGGTCGGGGTGGCGCTGGCCAGCGCTTTATCCATCACTATCTACACCCTGGCTCTGAGCTGGCGCTGGCGTCATCGGTTCGGCGGGGAGGTCTTTGCCGGTTTGAGTAAGGGCGCGCTGCAGGTCTTGCTGTCTACGCTGGCCGCCGGAGTGCCGGCAATGGCAGTGGTGCTGTGGTGCCGGCAATGGTGGCCGGATCATCCCTATAGTGCGTCCCTGGCGGCTATTGTTGCCAGCGGCCTGGTGTTCGCCCTGCTCTTTGTACTGCTTGCCAACCGCTGTATGCCGCAACTCATGCGGCCCTTCCTGGAAAAGGCCGGCCCCATAGGGCGCCGACTGATGGGGAAGGTAGACAAGGCTGGCGGCTAGTGCTTGCTTGCATAACTCATTGACACATCTCAAGATCGTCACCTCAGTGCAAGTCATGGTCTAGAACCCCTACTATCCGGTTGGGTTTGGGCTTGACTCTTGTTCTCCAAACCCAGGCAATCAGCTGCCTGGGCCACCCGGCGGAATTGAGGTGATCTGGATGTGTCTGTGAGCCGGGTTTTTAGAATATGAACTCACCACAGATACTCTCGTTGTGGCGTCGTTTTTCTCCAATCGCACCTCCAACGATTCAGATAGCAAATCGACGCAGAGGAGAGCATAATTGACGTTGAACGCAGGTCGTCTCGAAGCTGCCCAGGCGCCGACTATCGGGCGTGCGTCAGTGGCGGGCTTGAAGCCCTGTATTGGTAGATCCTGGAAGCTTTGCCGGAAGAAAGGTGCAACTGATGATATCATCTGTTTTTTCAGTAAAGAGCCTTTTGGCAGCTTGCTTATTGCTGGTGGGCATCACGTTCTTAGCCTATCTGCCCAATGCCGATGCCGACCAGGACCACAAGGGTCATAATAGGGATCACGGTAAGCGTTCTTACGCATCTCGCGGCCATGGAGGCGATGATAAGGGCAATGAATTCACCGGTCAATCGGCTGCCTGGATTTTCGGTGCCGCCAATCTCCCCGTTGCCCTCAGCCTGCTGCTCAAAGGAGCCATTGCCTTCGCTCCCGTTAGCCCAAAAACCAACGAAAGATTCAAACGATTTAATCAGCTCCAGAAAAAGCATCTCATGCGTTTCCATTATTGGTTGAATCCTCTGGCAGCCATCGTGGCTCTGGTCCATTTTAGCTCTCTCGACCTGCCGTTCCAGTTCTCTACCAGAGTGGGGTTTGGCAGGAGCGGCGTGCTTGGTGCTGCTTGGCATGGCCATGAAATTTAAGGTCTCACCGAAAAACATGCGAAAAGCAGCGTACCGGATTCACACCAGTCCTGTACCGCTTGGGTTGGTTCTAGTAATTCTGCTCATAGGTCACGGAATCGTCGATTGACCTGCTCCCCGGATTGGCATGCTGCGAATTCCCCTCCCTGCTGTTGGCCTTTGAGGCCTTTGACCATAAGGGGGAAAGCTCATCCCAATTGAGCGAATGATTGACCTAACCCCTCGAGTTTGGGCTGCCCGAATGGATGAGAATGGCCGATTTATGCGGGAACCCGAACAAACTCTCGCCGCGCCCCTTCCACTTAAGGGACGGGAGGTTATGAAGACGGCTGATTTGTGAAGTCTTTTGTCAGAAAACGTGTCTTGATCCATATTGTTTTCTGTGGTACCCGGTTGTTCAACATCAACCAGCGCTGAGCCTGCAAGAGTATGCCAAGAGAAAACGTTTACCGCGACCAACTGGTTTCCGAAAGTATTCATCTTCCGATCCATCTGGATGCTGGACGGCGACGGAATTATTTCCCCTGTACCCGATCGACCTTTCTGAACCCAAGAAAATTGAAGTATTTTCTAATCTTATCCGCTATCTGTATGGCTATTATCTATGCATACTCAGTTGGTATGTTTAAGGAATCAGGCCATATCTCAATCCGACGCTATCCGATTCCCAAGTCCGAACTTGCCAAACCCAATTCAAGTCTTAACCAATTCAATAACAAACTGTATAATAGAGCAGCTCACTACTTTAACAAATATAATAAAATGATTAGAAATAAGAGGTATATGACAGTTATTGACTATACCAAGCCATCATACACTAAGAGAATGTATATTATTGATTTGCAGACGCGAAAGGTTGAAAGTCATTTGGTTGCTCACGGGAAGAATTCCGGCTACCGTTATGCCAACGACTTTTCTAACCGGTTCAATTCGTACAAGAGCTCCAAGGGGCTGTTCCTTACCGGCACCACTTATTTCGGGACGCATGGGAGGTCGCTAAAGCTTACTGGGACTGGAACGTGGCGTGAATGACAAGGCGCTTGACAGGGGCATCGTGATCCACGGTGCAGATTATGTCAGCAACAGGTCAGTTATCCTGAACGGCGGATACCTGGGGAGAAGTTGGGGCTGCCCAGCGGTACCACTCAAGGAAGTCGATCAGATAGTTGATAAAATAAGAAATGGGAGTCTCCTATACATTTACGGCACTTCATAAAAGAAGTTCCAAAATTTAGGATATCACTGAAGTTAATTTAGTCTCTAAAATGGAGGATTCTACCATGAAACACTTTATTCTACTTGTCACCGCACTGGCAGTTATTGTTGTATTCGCTGGATTGTCAAGCGCCGCAGGCGAATTGAACGGCACCTATATCAGTAAAGATAATAAGAATGAATACATAACATTTGGCCACGATGGGAAGTTCTTCCTCAAACAGAAGAAAAAATCGATTGGCTCCGAAACCCCTTCTTATGACTCGATAGAGGGAACTTTCAAGATAGAAGGCGATTTGGTGACTATGAAGTTGCCTGACGGCGCAGAGGCTCTCGGCAAGATCAAGGATGGTACATTCCTTGATAATGAGCGCAAAATTTGGATAAAGGAGGGTGTCCCAAAGAAGATGGAACCGGTCACACAGCCTAAAAGAAGATCCAACTATTAGCGTCTCAGACCGGCTGCGGCGGCCCCATATCCGAGAGTAACTGTCGCGAAGTTACTCAAGAGGCGATAAGAGCTCTGTTCCCCTGACGCGAAGTGGCCGTCGTTACCAGAGGTCTTTGCGTTTAATCGCCTCCGCACCCTGTCACACCCGCTCAAGCCCATCGTGCGATGATGCCCAGAGGAGGCGCCGATGATGGTATCCCAAGATCACAAACAGGGGCTCCTGCTCCGATCGCGAGCGGCAGCAGGGTGGCAAGGAGACGGGGGTATCCCGAACGATTCCAGCGGCACGTTCCCCTGCGGCACCAACGCGACCACAGCGAGCAATAGCGTCCTCAGAGTCGACATCACCCTCGAGGACCTGCACCATGGAGCGGAGAGGGAGACCTGTAACCGGATTCCTTACAGTCACCCCTCGGCATCTTCATGAATCGCTCTTGGAACTCCGCAATGAGCTCAAGAAGAGGCCAACGCCGCCCACCATCAAGACCAGAATGGTTATCAATTCAAACGCCGTCATATTTCGCAAATGGAAGCGCGTTTGCGTGATGACCCCAACCCCCAGCATCACCAGGGAAGCGATCGCCAGCGCCCACCCGAGTATATTGCGGCTGTTGAAGAAGATGATGCCCACACCGAATAGAAACGGAATCAGCACATACCCGCTGGTGATTCCAATCCCCCAGAAACTGAACACCTGATAGCCCAACCCGAAACCGATACTCACCTGGATGTTGTGCAGGAAAAGATAGCCCCCGGCTATCATCATAACGAGGCCCACAAAGAACCGCCCAATCCCACCTTCGGTACCGCCAGCACCGCGCATCTTCCCCCCCTTCGTCTCAAGGCCTGTGTGTCGATCTGTTGTTGATGCGATATGGCAGAAAAATGGCCCTGTTGCGAGAGGACCCTTGCGCAGGTTCACAGGAACGGACCGCATACGATTCAGCGCTCGGTTGAACCTTATTCACGATAGGGTTGGAAGCTAGTTGCGACCAACGTCAGTCTGCGCCGGCTCGATTCTTACCGCCGGAGTTGTTCGTCCTGATAGGTCTGCCGCTTGGTATCCAGTTTGGCCCAAAGCGTTGCCGGCACATGGCAGGTGATCGTTTGATATACGGCTTCCGCGCGCCCCGCTTGGCTTGAAGCTGGAAGCGCAGGGATCTTAACGGTTTGCCCATGATCGGCTCCTGCAGTCGCAGGCCTTCGCTCAAGCGTTCCTTTTCGGTTGCTTCTCCTCCTTCTTTTTGTCCTTCTGCTTGCTTTTCTTGGTGTTCTGTTTCTGACCCTTTTCCTTATCTTTCTTGCCTTTGTCTCCCATTGTGTGCCTCCTTTTCTGGTCGTCCCTCATGTTCTCAACGTGAGGGCGCCGCTGCGCCCTCAGCTCTATTTTTACACACTTCCATAAACATTCCTGCTTGAGCGCCGCATCAAATCAGTGGCGCGAGTGAAACTCGCCTCCACGGAGTGAATCCTTTACGCCCGGCAGGGCCGTCAACCTATGTGAGGCAAACCCCCCGCACCTGAATCCTATCAGCCAGAATAGCAATGGCACAAGTATTACTGCTTACTTGCACCGCTCATCGACACAGCCCAATATCGTCACCCCGGCGGGAGCGGTGGCAAGAGGGCATGTAGTCTCGCAATCAATTACTAGCCGGAAACAAGGGGCCACCCGGGGGTTGATAGAAAGACCAGAAACAACAAGTAAGAGCGAGTCTCCGAGCAAGCCAGCATCGCATGATGAAGCCCCGGGTTTAGGGGATACGGCAAAGGCTGCGGTTGCATTTCGACGGTTCAAGTTCTTATCCAGGGAGATTTGCTCGATGGGCACGATGTGATGGCCCTCTGCATTTGTTTGTAGGGGATCATTGTAGCTCAAAAGAAGCATCGGCACCAGTGAAGGAATCCAGGCTAGCGTGTTTGCTCATGTATTGTTCTCCTCGATTCCTTGTCACATGGGCCAAGAACCCTTAAGGTTGCCGGAAGTGCAAAGAAACGATCACCAGGAAGCAAATTCCCCTCAACCCGTATTGTCCTTCCTTCATAGGGCCTCAGATCTAATTCCTGGACACTTATTGGATAGACCGTGAGTGATCGTTTGCCGGTAGCCTCAGCAACACCTTTGTGGATGGAATACAACTTGCCCTTAATCACACAACCAGTGATCGTTCGTGGCACTGGGCGAGATGCCTGGGAATAATCAACACCAATAAGACCCAACAGCACAAGGATAGAGATAGCAACAAATAGCCTTTTCATGGCTCCTCCTCAAGGTTACGCGGTCCAGCACTCTGCCACTGGTATCACCTGTCACGGCGCTCGCAACACCGCCGCATCGCTGGCCGTCTGTACTAGCCGGATGGAACTCAGATGCCCGGCTCGCTCTGACGCAGGAAAGACTGAGTTCACTCAGGACGACATTCAGTTGCTCCCTGGAAAACCGCATGCCGACGGCGGCGATCACCGAATGGCGCCGAAAGGGGTCCACTTCAAACTGCCAGGGACGGACGTCGAAACCATGCCCCTGGGCCTGCAGGTAGCTCTGGAAGTCCTTCACCTGATTCACCACCGTTTCGTAGCCATCTTTGCCGTAGGTCACCCCATCGAACTCACCGTAGGAGCAGCGCCCCAGGGCCACCAGGATATCGCCCGAAGCGTCAGCTCCGGAGGCTTCCTGGGAGATGCGCACATCCGGGTAGGGCGCAAAGAATGGATCCAGCTGGAAAAGATCGACGAAATCCCCCACCGGGATGCTGCACTGGAGGTCTGCCGGGCAGCCTTCCCGGTAGTTTGCCAGGAAGGTCTTGAGATACCGGCAGACCAGATCGAAGTCGTCATGGGCCACGGCAATGCCGATGCTGATGATGCGGGCGTGGCCCTGCCCCAGCGGCGGTTCTCCCATGATCAGCCGCACACTGCCGCATAACTCGGGATTGACCTGCTCCAGATACGCCATGAAATCCCGCGCCAAGATCTCCTTTTCAGCAAAGTTGAGGGTTCCGGGGCCCACCTGCACCTGGTCCAGGTCCTGACCATATTCAAAGTTGCTGGCAAAAATCAGGAAGCTGGACTGTCGGGTAGTCATGAGGTGGAAGCCTTCCTTCTCGAAGTCCTTGATCAGACTCATGCTCCGGTTCTTGAGGTAAATGTCGCGGATAACGTCGTTTTCGGTTTCGCCGCGGGCGCGCGCCTGCCGCACCATCATTTCGTGGACCCAATGGGTGCACCAGGTGGTGCACAGCATCAGGGTGCGCAGCACCTTGAGCACCTCCTGGCCAAGCTTGGTGCCATAGTAGGCAATTTCCGGGTAGAGCTTGAAATCCTCGACATCGACCTCCTTGAGCCTCAGGTTACGTTCCCAGTCCTTACGCGGCACGTAGGTCAGGTAGGTGGCCAAGGCCTTGATGAGTTGCTCCCGGGAAACATTGGGATCACCGCTACGCAGCTGTTTTTCGAGCTGCTGGTAGTGTTCCAGCTCCAGCTCCCACTGGTAATGCAAGTCCAGGAGTTCCCGGTATTCGAGGCTTTCGTAGCCGATGCTGGAGAACTGCTCCCACAGGTATTCCCAATCCACGTATTGTTTCTTGCGGACCTTACGGTCTTCGAGGATATCGGTCGTCGGTGGTGAAGCCGAGAATACCGCGTTCCCCATCGACAAACACGGTCTTGCCGATGAACGCGGCGATTAGACTGGCAGGGTTGAGTTGCGGGTCCTCGCCAACCCAGGAAATGAGGGGCTCCTCATCGGCACCCCGGAGGTTGATGAGGTAGGGTTTGCTGTAGGCGACGGCGGACACCGCCTCGTGACCAGTGGTGTTGCCGTCGTAGCGTATGATTCCGCGAATGCGGGGATGGTTGACCGCCAGGTCGATTTCGCCGTATGGACGACGGCGCAGCAGAATCACATCCTGACCTTCGCGAGCCAGGGCCAGGGCGTCCTCAGTGCCGAAAGCAAGGACCCCGGTGTCGGCACTGTCGGTGATGGGTTCCCCGCGGGCCAGCACCTGGTAGCTCGTGAAGCCGTCGCGTAAGACCTTCTCCGGCTGTTCCAGGGCGGTGTTGATGATCAGGGAAGCGATCTGGATGTTGGTTTTGCTTTCATCCACCAGATCCCACATGGCCCGGACCGTAGCGTTAAAAGTCATGCGCAGCGGGCGGCGCTGCAGGATGAAAAGCTTACGGCTTTCCACCGTAAATTCGATATCCAGAGGACGTTTGGCGCGGGTCTCGAACCGTTCCTTGACCACCAGGAGCCGCTGGTGGATGTCTGGAAATTCTCGTTCCAGGTCGGCAGCATTGCGCAGCTGTTTGCGGATCTTGCCGGAAACGATTTTGTCGCACTGAATGCGCGGCGCCCATTCGATCACCGGTTCGTTGGCGCCGCTGCGCTGATTGCGAGTGAAAAACACGCCGCTCAGGGAATTATTCTCGTCGCGATTGCCAAACACCATGCTCTGCACAATGATGGCCGTGCCCATGTCGTCTGGCACCTTGGGCTGGCGGCTGCGGCGTGCCTCCATGGCAATCGGCGCCAGCCAGGAACCCAGCACCGCCTCAATGACGTTGAGCAACTGCCGCTCCAGATCCGATTCAAACCCGGGACCAAATCGCGGATGCTGGGCGGAATCCAGGATTCCTCGGTAGGCGACGATGAGTTCGTGCAACCGCTCCACCGGGTAGGAACCTTCTTCGCCCAAGCCCAATTTATGAATGATTTCATAGAAATGTTGGTACGGGATGTCCAGGACCACTTCGCCATAAAGCCGGATGGCGTTGACATAGGTGGACAGGACAAAGCGCCGATCTTCGCCGGCAGCCAGCAGGGCAGCAACAATGTCGTCATTGAGGCCCACATTGAGGACCGTGCCGATGGCACCGGGCAAAGAAACCGGGGCGCCACCGCGGACCGCCACAATCAGCGGCAGTTTTCCCGAGCAGTCCCCGAAGTGGCGGCCGGTGCGTTCTTCCAGTTTGCGCAAGAGCTTAAGGATGCTGGCCCAAAGCTCCGGTGACAGATGGTCCTCATTCTGATGGAACTGTTGCCAGATGTCCGTGGTAAGGATGAAGCCGTCCGGAACGGCGATGGCGTTGTCCAGATCGGGGAAATCCTCGAGCACATGTTGGAAATCTTCCACCAATTTGGCGCCCTTGGCCCCCAGTTTGGCCACCTGGCCCGGGTCGGCCTGGGCAAAGGACACCATCGTCATGCCCTGATGGTTCGCCGTCACCTGCAAATGATTCACCGCCAATGAATGGTTGTTCATAATCTGCCTTGTAGGGCTGGTCTGATAGTTCTCCTCCCACGGAAGGGAGGATTCCTGGTTGACTCAAGGGCTGTAAAAGCCGGAATCCAACTACAACAGCCGTACTCGATACTTCTCCACAAGATGGTCCGGGAAGTAGGAGAGCTTGGCCTTGCGCAACCCAGGTTCCCCCAGATCCTGTTCGCGGTTGACGTAGCTGACCGTAAACCAGCACTGTTCGCAGAACTGTTGGTTGATCAGCGCATACATGCCAGGGATATCCGGGTTGGCTTTTTCGATATGGACCACTGCGGTCCGATCATTGAGCAATTCACCCAGAGAAAAGGCTTCCACCTTCTGGTCGAGAACAATCACCCCGCCCTGGATGGCGAGCGCATCAAAATGCTGCAAGGCTTCGCGGATGGCGTCCCACTCGCCCACCAGGTTGAGGTCCTCCTCGCAGCGCCGCCACTGACACCAGCTGTCGGCCAGCTGCCGGCAGGCTTCAATGTGCTTGATGGCTAAAGGCTCGTAGCGGAACCGATGGGAGCGCATGAGTTTGTTCAGGTGATTGCGCTTGGCGTGGTATTTCCTCCCCGCCAGTTGGGTCAGGTCTTCGCTGCGGTAGATATAATCGAAATGGTCCCTGGTGGCTTCAATGGCGAAATCCGAATGGCCATCAAGTTCGTCCACCAGGCGCCGGTCAGCACGCTCGATGGTTGCCGCAGCCATGGGGCTCGCATCCCGGAGCCACTGTAACAACGTGCGCGTCACTTCCAGCCGTGGAGCCGGACCGATGGGAGCATACCCGTAGCGGGCCGCCCCGTTGGACATGCTCACCACCAACAGCGAATCTTCGTGCAGCGACCAGGAGAACCCGTAATGATGGCGCCACATGAATAGATTGGTAAAACTCAGCTCCGATGTCTGGGGCTGGTAGGCCGTCAAGTAGGCGCGAATGACATCTTTATCCTCGAGTTCCAACGGCTTGAAGTGCGGGAAAATCGGTGCGGGGGCTGCAAGAGCTGAAGCTAATACCACTGGCATTCACGGTCTCCTGACGGTTTTATAGTTAGTTTCCATCCGGAAACACATCTGATTGACCATCTTCCGTAGCGGGCTTTATGCCCGCCCGTAACGGCGCACGAGCCGCGGACTCTTCGGGCAGGGATGAACCCCGCCCCTTGCACCCAGGAGTTTCCGGATGGAAACTAGTTATTGAGATCTTACCGATCTGGCCGGCAGTTAGCGAAAAGCATTTCGATTTATGCTCTGCCGTGATGTATTCTAATGTGTCATGAGGGATTGTCAAAGGCTCTTTGACTGTCATTGGATAAGGGCGTTCGGCTTCGCAATTAGGAAACGGGAACAACCGCGATGCAGCAGCTCCAGGGACAGGTGGAACGGATCACCTACAGCAACGAAGAAAGCGGCTACAACGTGATCCGGGTCAAGGTCCGAGGACGCCGCGATCTGGTTACCGTGGTGGGCAACTTCGTATCGGTGATCCCTGGGGAAGTGTTGCGCATGGAAGGCGCCTGGGGCTATCACGGCCAGTATGGCGAGCAGTTCAAGGTTGAACATTATGAAACCATCACACCGGCCACCGTGGATGGCATTCGAAAATATCTGGGCTCCGGCCTGATCAAGGGGATCGGTCCGGTGATGGCCGGCCGTATCGTCAAGCGCTTTGGCGAACAAACGCTGACGATCATTGACGAACAGCCCGAACGGCTGCGAGAGATCGAAGGGATCGGCAGCTACCGGGCCGAACAGATCAGCAAGGCCTGGGACGACCAGAAAGAAATCCGCGAAGTCATGGTGTTTCTGCGCAGCCACGAAATCAGCGCCGCCTACGCCACGCGCATCTTCAAACACTACGGTAAGGAATCGCTCCAGGTTCTCAATGACAACCCCTATCGGCTGGCCATGGATGTTTCCGGGATCGGTTTTTTGACCGCCGATAAGATCGCCCGCAATCTCGGGTTCGCGGTCGATTCGCCACTGCGCGCCGAAGCCGGGATGCTTTACGTGCTCCACCAGGCGGCCGATGATGGCCACGTGTGCACACCCCACGGCTACCTGCTGGAGCAAAGCATGGAACTGCTGCAGATCCCGCATGAAGTGCTGGAAACCGCTCTGGAACGCCTGGTGGCCGATCAACGAACCGTCATCCAGGAGCTTCCTCCCGATGTTGCCACCGAATTCGGCGATCATCGGGCGGTTTACCTGCGAGGCTTCCATCTGGCCGAAACCCAGGTGGCGCAGCGCTTGCGCCGGTTGCTGCTGGCGCCGCGTCTGCAACGCAAGGTCGATAGCGATAAGGCACTACTGTGGGTCCAGGAACGACTGGCGGTCAAGCTGGCGCCGCTCCAGGCCGAAGCAGTGCGCCGCGCCCTGACCGACAAGGTCCTGATCATCACCGGCGGGCCGGGCACCGGGAAGACCACCTTGATCCGCGCCATTTTGCTGCTCTACCAGCAAATGAAGGGCCGCATCTGCCTGGCGGCGCCCACGGGACGCGCGGCCAAACGCCTGAGCGAAGCCACCCGGCACTCAGCCGCCACCATCCATCGGTTGCTGGAATTCGGCCCCCAGGCGGGAGGTTTCCAACGCAACGAGGAGCGCCCGCTCACCGCCGACCTGCTGGTAGTCGATGAAGCCTCGATGCTGGATTGCCTGCTTATGAACCACCTGCTCAAGGCCATCCCGATGCCGGCAACCCTGGTGCTGGTGGGCGATGTCGACCAGCTCCCATCGGTGGGGCCAGGAACGGTCCTGGAAGACATCATCGCTTCCGGTCAATTCCCCGTGGTGCGGCTTACCGAGATTTTCCGCCAGGCCAAGCGGAGCCAGATCGTGGTCAACGCCCATCAGGATCCGAGAAGGTCTGTTTCCATACATCTCGTCGGCGGCCGAAGACCGGCAGGATTTCTACTTCATCGAAAAGGACGACCCGGAAGAGGTCCTGCAGGTCCTGGTCAAGCTCTGTCGAGAACGCATCCCGGCGCGGTTTCGACTCGATCCCGTCGAGGATGTCCAGGTGCTGAGTCCGATGCATCGCGGTACCGTTGGTGCCCAACGTCTCAATGCGGCCTTGCAGGAAGCGCTCAACCCGCAGAAACAGGTGCTTGAACGAGCCGGCCGCAGCTTCCGCCTGCACGACAAGGTGATGCAGATCCGCAACAACTACGATAAGGACGTGTTCAACGGGGATTTGGGGCGGGTCCGCAAGATCGATCAGGATAACCAGGTCCTGCAGGTCGAGGTGGATGGCCGCCTGGTGGATTATGGCTTTGACGAACTGGATGAACTGGTGCTGGCCTATGCGATCACGGTGCACAAGGCGCAGGGAAGCGAATACCCGGCGGTGGTGCTGCCGCTTCTGACCCAGCATTATATGATGCTGCAGCGCAATCTGCTCTACACCGCCGTTACTCGCGGTCGCCGGCTGGTCGTAATCGTCGGCAGCAAGAAGGCTCTGGCCATTGCGGTGAAAAACGACCAGACCCAAAAGCGCTTCACCTTGCTAAGAAGGCGTCTGATGGGCTGGGATTCGCCGTCATCCGCAGGTCGCACCCGATAAGCTGCTGACAGCCGGTTTGCAAGGGTGTATGCTGAAAACTGAACCCCACCCTACAGCCACTATGAGGATATTCATGAACACCTACCTGATCACCGGCGGGGCAGGATTCATCGGCAGCTGCTTCGTTCTGTCCCTGTGTGACCGTACCGATGACCAGATCATCAATCTGGACCTCTTGACCTACGCCGCCAATCCACTCAATCTGCAGACGCTGGAAAATGAGCCCCGCTACCGTTTTGTCCGAGGCGATATTGGCGACCGACCGGTCGTGCGCGAACTCCTGCAGACCTCGCGCCCCCAGGCGGTGATCAATTTCGCCGCCGAATCCCACGTGGATCGTTCCATTGACGGCCCCGAGGACTTCATCCAGACCAACGTGGTCGGGACCTTTCATCTGCTGGAGGAAGTCCGTCACTACTGGAGTGGGCTGGCGCCGGCCGATAAGGAATGTTTCCGCTTCCTCCACGTCTCCACCGATGAGGTCTACGGGTCTCTTGGACCCAATGACCCGGCCTTTCACGAAAACACCCCCTATGCCCCTAACAGCCCCTATTCGGCATCCAAGGCCGCCAGCGACCATCTGGTGCGGGCCTATCACCACACCTACGGACTGCCCACTCTGACCACCAATTGTTCCAATAACTACGGTCCGAGGCAATTCCCGGAAAAACTCATCCCCTTGATGATTCTCAATGCTCTTGCCGGCAAACCGCTGCCCATTTATGGCGATGGCCTCAATGTCCGCGACTGGCTCCACGTCGAAGACCACTGCGAAGCACTGCAACGCGTGTTGGAACAGGGACGGGTGGGTGAAGTCTACAACATCGGCGGCAATTGTGAGATGACCAACCTGGATGTGGTCGCCACCCTATGCCGTCTGCTCGATGAGATGGTCCCGGACTCAGGGCACCGGCCCCATGCCGACCTGGTTCAGTTCATCAAGGACCGGCCCGGCCACGACCGCCGCTACGCCATCGATATCACCAAAATCAGCCGCGAACTCGACTGGCACCCCAGGGAATCCTTCGAAAGCGGCCTGCGCAAAACCATCGCCTGGTACCTGCAAAACCCCAACTGGGTACGCTCGGTGCAATCGGGCGACTACCGCCAATGGCTGCAACACCACTACAAGATGTGAGGGCGTGAGGGCGCGAGAGCGTAAGGGCGTGAGGGCGTAAGAGGCGAAAATGCAGAAGCCCCATAAGAAACTCGATGTTTGGCATGCCGCCATGCAGCTGACAACAGAGATCTACGGGCTGACCGCGGGATTCCCCGGAGAAGAGCGATACGGACTTGTCGCCCAAATGCGGCGCGCCGCAGTGAGCATTCCCAGCAATATTGCTGAGGGGGCTGCACGTCAGGGGGCAGCTGAGTTTCGAAACTTCTTGAGTATCGCCCAAGGCTCGCTGAGTGAACTGGATACCCAGCTTGAACTGGCGCTAGCCTTGGGCCTTGCCAGCCAAGACAAGGTTAGCACACTGAGTGACCTGATGACTCGAGTCGACAAGATGCTCACTATGCTCATCAGGAGGCTATCGAGCGAAAGCAAGAGGAAAACATGAGGATAAGCAGCTTAGTACCTACACAGAGTTCTAGATTGGAGTCATGGATTCATTCGAACAGGAGCACCGAATGACAAAAGTTAAGACTGAAACGGGTCCGAAGAAGTCTTCACGCTCTCGCGCTCTCGCGCCCTCACGCCCTCCCGGCTCTTCATCGCCTTCCCGCCCTCACGGCTCTTCAGCGTGGAAGGGCATCATCCTGGCGGGCGGAGCTGGGACGCGGCTGTATCCCATCACCCGAGTGGTGAGCAAGCAACTGCTGCCGGTCTACGACAAGCCGATGATCTATTATCCGCTCTCGGTGCTGATGCTGGCGGGCATTCGCGATATTCTCATCATCTCCACTCCCGAGGATCTGCCGCGGTTTCGCATCCTGCTGGGAGACGGCAACCAGTGGGGGCTGCGTTTCACCTATGCGGAACAGCCGCGGCCGGAAGGACTCGCCCAGGCCTTTGTTATCGGCCGTGACTTCATCGGCTCGGACCGGGTTTGCCTGATTTTGGGCGACAACATCTTTTACGGCCACGGTTTCCAGCAGATTCTGAAGCGGGCCGTAGCCTTGGAACAAGGCGGGCTGATCTTCGGTTACTTCGTCGGGGACCCGGAACGCTACGGGGTGGTAGAATTCGACCCCACCGGGCGAGTCCTGGGAATCGAGGAAAAACCGGCCAAACCGAAATCCAGTTATGCCGTTCCGGGGCTTTACTTCTATGACAATGACGTGATCCGCATCGCCTCTGAACTCAAACCTTCGCCCCGCGGCGAGCTTGAAATCACCGATATCAACCTCGCCTACCTCCAGGCCGAAAAACTCCGCGTCGAACTGCTTGGGCGCGGCTTCGCCTGGCTGGACACCGGCACCCACGATTCGCTCCTGGAGGCCTCGACCTTCATTGAAACCATCGAAAAGCGCCAGGGGCTCAAGGTTTCCTGTATCGAAGAAGTTGCCTATCGGATGGGGTATATCGATGGCAAGCAATTGCGTGAACTGGCCCGGCCATTCAAGAACAACGGATACGGGCGATACTTGCTGAAGCTTTTGGAGGAGGGTGTGATCACATGAAGGTGACCCCGACGGCTCTTCCCGAGGTGTTGCTGATCGAGCCGCGCATTATTGGTGACGACCGCGGGCATTTCCTGGAAACCTACCATGCCCGGCGCTACAACGACTGGCGCATTCCTGACCGGTTCGTCCAGGACAATTTGTCCCATTCGCGCCGCGGAGTGCTCCGCGGGCTCCACTATCAGTGGGGTCATCCACAGGGGAAGCTCATCATGGTGGTCGAAGGAGAAATCTTCGATGTGGCGGTGGATATCCGCCGCGGTTCTCCCACCTTCGGCCGCTGGGTGGGGGCCACACTTTCCGCCCACGACTACCGGCAGCTTTACATTCCGGAAGGTTTTGCCCACGGGTTCTGCGTGATCAGCGAGCGGGCCACGATGTGCTACAAATGCACGGATATCTATTCACCGGAGGAAGACCGCGGCATTCGCTGGGATGACCCGACCCTTGCCATCTCCTGGCCGGTTACCGACCCCATCTTGTCCCCCAAAGACCTGGCGCTGCCCACCCTGGCGCAAGTACCCCCAGAACACCTGCCAACCCTGGGAGCCACGTCATGAAACCGCCATCCTCACCATCGACAGGAAATCATGCAGCGCCGGTGGAGCTTGACCGGCGACGGGTGGTGGTGATCGGCGCCTACGGCATGCTGGGCCGCGACCTGGTTCTGGCCCTGGAACAATCAGGAATCACCCCTCTGGGTTGGGATCTGGATCACATCGACATCACCCGGCTGGAGGATGTACGGCTGAAACTGCCGAAAGCTTCCGCCGACGTGGTGATCAACTGTGCCGCCTATACGGCGGTGGATCGAGCCGAAACCGAGGGCGACGCGGCCTTCGCCGTCAATCGCGATGGCGCCGCCAATCTCGCCGAAGTCTGCGCGGCTCTTGGTATTCCGCTCATTCACATTTCAACCGACTACGTCTTTGACGGCAACGCCCAACGGCCCTACCGGGAAGACGACCCGGCCAATCCCATTGGGGTTTACGCGCTCAGCAAATGGCAAGGGGAAGATGCCGTGCGCAAGCGCCTGGTGGAGCACCTCATTGTGCGGACCGCGTGGCTCTACGGAGTGCACGGCCACAACTTCGTCAAGACCATTCTGAAACTCGCCGCGGAACGGGAGGAGTTGCGGGTGGTAGCCGATCAACACGGCTGCCCCACCTGGACGGTGGAACTCGCTGCCGCACTGGTCACCATGGTGCGGCGGGTGCTCCTGGATCGATCCGCCGTCCCCTGGGGAACGTACCACTTCTGCGGGGCCGGCCAAACCACCTGGCACGAATTTGCCACCGCCATCATCGCCATGGGCCGCAATTGGCAAGATCTTCAAGTCCAGCGGGTGGTGCCCATAACCACCGCCGAGTACCCGGTAGCGGCCCGACGTCCCCCCTGGTCGGTGCTCGATTGCGGCAAGATCGCCGCATCCTTTGGCATCACCCCGCGCCCCTGGCAGGACGCCCTGGCAGACATGATCCGACAACTC
>CAWHGA010000002.1:0-71111 GCA_963828705.1 uncultured delta proteobacterium | reverse complement strand
TTTTCTTCAAATTCCTTGAATCCAACCGGCTTGGTCAGATAGCTATTGGCGTAATGGCATACGATCCCGCCATGTCTTCATCGCGTTCCGAAGTGGTGAGCATGATCACCGGGATCTTGCGCAATATCGGGTCAGCCTTGATCTGTTTCAGAACCTCGATACCATCGATACCCGGAAGCTTAATGTCAAGCAGGATCAGCCCAGGGCGCGGGTGCTTGGTCGGGTCGGAGTACTGGCCCCGGTGGAACAGGTAGTCCAGCGCCTGCTCACCGTCTGGGACCACATGAATGCGATTGGCGTTGCCGGCCTTGCGGATGGCCCGTTCGGTCAATCGCGCGTGAGCTTCTTCGTCTTCCACCAGCAAAATGGAAGCAGGTTCAAAATGCATGGCCTTTATCCTTATTCCCAAGTGTGAAGAAGAAGGTTGTTCCCTTACCAGGTTCCGAGTCAAGCCAGATTCTCCCGCCGTGCAGTTCGACGATTCGTTTCACAATGGTCAGGCCGATGCCGGTCCCCTCCCCTTCCCTCTTGGCAGCCGGCAGGCGTTCGAAGATCTGGAAGATCTTGTCAAAATATCTGTTCTCAATCCCGATGCCATTGTCACGGACAAAGAACACCGTCTGACCGTCCTGATCCAGACACCCGACCTCGATTCGCGGGCTCGGGTTGTCCTTGCCGATGTATTTCACCGAGTTATTCAACAGATTGTCCACTACCTGGTTGATCCGCTTACGCTCCCCGTAGACAACCGGCAGTTCTGCTTGAATGTGGACCTCAATGCCTCGCGCTTCCATCTGAGGCCGCAGCGTTTCCATGGCCTCAAGGAGCAGGTCGCCAAAAGGAAATTCGGCCTTGCTTTGGAGAGACGCCCGATGCGTGAGAGATTTAACAGGTCATTGATAAGGCCCTCCATCTTGCACGCTGCGTCACTCATGTAACGGAGATACTGTTCGCCGGTTTCCGACAGTCG
Source organism: uncultured delta proteobacterium (assembly GCA_963828705.1). Taxonomy (GTDB): domain Bacteria; phylum Desulfobacterota; class Syntrophobacteria; order Syntrophobacterales; family Syntrophobacteraceae; genus CAWDJT01. The sequence goes on along the minus strand of CAWHGA010000002.1, from coordinate 70,141 downwards.
ATCGGCGAAATCTTCACGCAAAGCACCAATGAAGCCCTCGATGGTGACGATGGGGGTCTTGAGGTCATGGGAAACGGTATATACAAAGGACCCCAATTCGGCATTCTTGGTAGACAGTTCCGCCAACAGGGTCTCCAGCTGCTTTTCACTGGTCGCGAAGCACCGCCTCCACTGTTGGCGTTCGGTCACTTCGCGAAGGGCCTGGTCACGCGATTCCCGGTACAACTCCATACGCCTGAGGAGGGCGTAAAGGAGCAGGGAAAGGACCGCCGAAAGGGCCAGACCAAACGCCAGCACATTGCGATGCCGGCCGGATGCTTTCGCGTAGTAGTCGACGCTCGGTTCCAGATCCACCTGCCAGTGCCGGTCGACAAAATGGATATCCTGTCGTAAAGAATCTCGCTTCACTCCCGGCTTCAAGTCGCCTGGCGCGCCGCCGGTATAGATGAGCTGGTTGTCTTCGTACAGCCTGATGGAGAAATCCTCCCGAATGCCTTGGGGGACACTCATCTCCATGATTTGCGACAGCAGAAACACCCCATCCAGGAATCCCTGAAGCTTTTCTCCCAACACCAGCGGAACGAGAATGTGGAATCCCATCTTGCCATCTTGGAACTCGGTGCACGAGGTCACGGTGCCCGTGGAGCTTGCTCCGGTCTGGACCAATTCGACATGATAATGCGAATCGGAATGGTGAGCGAGCTTAGTGCTTCGCCATGGGGAGTCGTTGTGGACTGGATAGATCCAACGTACTAAGCCGGCGGGATCGATCCAATGGATCTCGGCAAAACCCTGGTAGTGCCGGAACAAGATGTCAGCAAAGCCGTAGAAACGCTGTTCACTGAAGTCGGGAGGCTGCCGCTCCACCCAGCGGTCCGCCATCAACTTCAAGGACGCAATGCGGGCATTCATCAAACCTTCAACCCGAATGCGGAACTGCTGCGCCGAAGTCTCCGCATGCCGCAGAATGATTTCGCGTTCGTGGTCAACCTGGTTTTGCCAGAGCGCCACTGCCCCACAGCCGAAGAAGATGAAGGCAAGCACCGGCAGGACTCTTTTGATGGTAGGGTATCTCATAAGCCGATCCTATCCGCTCACCGCTCAAAAATGCGTTCCAGCCAGAACCATGCGCTGGGTCTCTATTAGCGGACCGGTCAACCCTCACATCTGACATTATCAACGGGGAACGGATTCGAGCTTGATTGTCGACACTAAAATTTGCCCAAGATTGTTTGCCATTGAGTCACCGAAGTCAATGTGTTTCCTTCATGGTGGAGGAGCCATACAAGTCATCAGTTTAGGCTTGAATTTTCTCCGCGAAGAGCTATACTGCTGGCGGTTAACTACCCAGATTCCAAGAGTTTTTTGGCATTTTCCCGGGTCCCGACTCGTGAGCTTTCCCCCGCCAACTCGGGTCATGCCCGGCAAGCTTGCCCCACGAAGAACCTTACCGTGTCAGGAACGGGCCGGGGCTGACCATCACTTCCTGAATTTGCCCTGGCGCCAATGAGGCTCGGCAGGCTGAAGTTAGAAAATCCCTCGCTTCAGGCGGATATGCGTTATGGTGCTGGCATCATGAACATTGTGGTAATGTCGGATACTCATCTCTACGAAGTGACGCCCCAATTCGAAGCGCTTTGCGAACGCTACTGTCGCGGTGCCGATCTGGTGATTCATCTAGGAGACATTGTCGGCAACGCGGTCCTGGATTATCTGCTGCAATTCCCTTTTGAAGGGGTCTGCGGGAACATGGACGGCGCCGGCATTCGCCGGCAGTTGCCGACCAAGAAGATCCTGCGTTTGGGGAAGTACCGGGTGGGACTGATCCATGGGTGGGGCGCGGCCGGTGAACTACCCGAAAACCTTTGCGCCGAATTTCAGGATGTGGATGTGGTGATGTTCGGCCATACCCACCAACCCTACCAGCATCGAGCCAACGGCATCCTCTGGTTCAATCCGGGGTCGGTGTCGGCGGGCCGGCGAGGCGCACCCTGCAGCCTTGGTTTGCTTCGCGTTGACAAGACATTTCATGCGGATATCATTCCGGTGTAGATTTCACGAGGAGACGATTCATGCAAAATCTTTGGGCGCCTTGGCGGATCGAATACATTTTGGGCAAACGCGAACCTTACTGCATCTTCTGTCCCGAAGGCGACGGGCTAAGCGACGAGGCCCGGCTGATTCTGCATCGTGGCAAGAACGTCATGGTCATGATGAACAAATACCCTTACAACAATGGCCACCTGCTGGTGGCCCCCTGGCGCCACGTGTCCTCTCTTAACGACCTCAACGATGCCGAACTGCTCGACCTGATGCGCTGGGTGACCCGCTGCACCGCGATCCTCACCAAGGTTATGAACCCAAACGGCTTCAACATCGGCATGAACCTCGGCGCTGAAGCCGGTGCGGGCGTCGAAGAACATCTGCATTTCCATGTGGTTCCTCGCTGGCGCGGCGACACCAACTTCATGACAGTACTTGCCGATGTCCGCAGTATCCCGGAACACCTGCAGCAGACCTACGCCAAACTCCTGGTCTACTTCAGGGAAGGGAATACCCATGAGAGTGTTTAGCTGGATCACCGGCGGCCTGCTATTGGCCATCGTGGGTCTGTTCGTCTATCAGAACCTGCCGACTTTCAACGGTCTCGTGCCGTTCAGCCTGGACTTCCATATCCATGAGGCTTTCACCTGGTTCCATCGGGTGTACACGGTCATTGGCATGGCCGCCTTGCTGGGGTTCCTGTTGGGCTTGTTGGTGATGCTCAAACCCTATCTCAAGAATGCGGCGGATGCTCAAGGACCAGCGCAATCCAAAAGAGCCGGCCCAGGTGCAACAGCAGCCCCAGGAGACCAAGGCAGACCAGGAAGCACCGCAGGCCCTGGGCAAGGAACAGGCTTAGAGGGCCGCCCCACGCCACTACTCGTTTCCCGCCGTCGTGGCCTGCGTTATGTATTTCTTCACCGTCCGCCGATCCAGGCCGGTCCTTCGTGAGACCTCCTCGTAGGTTCCAAACCGCTCATGGAGCAAGGCACAGTAAGCGCTCACAAGTTCTTGCGCATTCAACCTGCCGGTTTGTATGCCGGCAACCAGCCGGCCGAAATCATCCACCGCGACCGCGCCATGATCTCCCGCGTATTTCCTGGTGAGCAAAATCCGTCGAATGGCCTGTTCCAGTTCCCGAATATTGCCGGGCCAGCCGTAACCGACACCCAGTTCCCTATCGATGACCGAACAAACCAGCTGAGTCATTTCTTTCGGGTTTGCCCCGAGGATCCGCTGGATCAGGTGGCTTACCATGCCGCCCATTTCTTCCGGGTCCTCCTGCAGCCGTTGCCGAAACGGCGGCACCACAATCACATCCGAACAGAGACGATAGAAAAAGTCATCGCGGAACAGCCCGGCTTGGCGCAACTCGGGCAGCGCTTTGTTGGTGGCGGCAATAACCCGGCCACTGAAACGTAGCGATTCGTGACTGCCCACCGGCGAAAAGGTCCGATCCTGCAACACTTGCAGAAGCTTCACCTGGACTGGAATGGATACGTCCCCAACCTCATCTAGAAAGATGGCGCCATGCGGGCTGCATCGGGCAAAGATCCCCTGATGATGATCGATGGCGCCGGTAAAAGCCCCCTTCCGGTGGCCGAACAACTCTGACTCGATGAGCGTTTCGGGATACTGTGACAAGTTGATCGCAATGAAATTGCGCGTGAAACTTTCAGTAAAACAAGCCTTCCGGTCATCATAGGGAATATACCCGGAACGGCCAATGGCGGCGGCCGCGGCGCCCTTCCCGGTACCGGTTTCGCCGAGCACCAGTGTCGAGAAATCCTCCATGCGGTTCCACAGGTAGCGTTCATACCAGCGCGCATCGTGGGTGAAAATGTTGTTCCACAAGTGCCGGCGAAGGCCCTTCATCGAGCGGCTGCGCCCCACCAGCCCCTGGTTGATGAAGTAAAACGCCCGCCGCACCTGGTAAAACATCGCGAAAAAGCGCTGTGCCTCGGCAGCGGCAAAACCTCGCCCGGTGAGCATGGCCAGGGTATCGCGGCCGAACAGCACGGGGCGGGGATCATGACCGGCTTGGATCTGGTCCATAATCAAGCGGTCGAAGTGGTCGTAGAAGTAATGGAACACATCAAAGAGAAAGGCGCTCTGCAAACTGGCGCGATCCTCACCCCGATAGCGGCGAAGGTCAGCCCTGCCAGCCGCTGCCAGCCTGCCGACCCGTTCCCGGACCCGCTCGATCACCCGGTCAACCCGCTCATCATAGGCAACCTGCGGCGAACAATCGGCAATGGCAAGATCCAGTTCCTCCCGATCATCACTGAACGGGTTGCTGAACGCCGCCCGGGACACCAGACCGAAAAAAGATCGATCCGAAGCTGATAGTTCTACAGTAGGATTCATGCATTTCACGTACATCTCATGTGCATCAAATGTCAATAGGTTTGAGTGTACCGCCCACAACAGCTTCTCGATACTATAGATGGAAATCATATCCCAACCACCAGTGTGAGCGAATTCAGCCGCGCATTGGAATGGCGGTTTTGTTCCTGTTGACTTCGGCGGGCGCAGTGGGCGTCATGACCCTGCCGCCCATCGCCTATCGGCATTTTGGGGATCAGCCGCAACCGTCGCAGCGTCAACACCAGTTCCTGGCAGCCTGGGTCCCAATCCTGCCCGTCGTGGCGCGGCGATTCTTAAAGAAACAGAGCTGTGAACTGCCGAAACATGATCTTCCTTGGCGAGCCTTCCGAGGTGCGGTAGTATATGTTGTTTCCTGGGCCAGACCACCGGTTGACGGTTTGCTCTGTGGCCGCAGGAAGTACCGACCCAGTAGCGCACCTACTACCCTTGAGGAACAGCGCCATCGCCATGACCAAGAGTCACTCCGATGATGCAGCAGTATCTGGAGATCAAGGCCCAGCACCCAGAGGCCCTGCTGCTCTATCGGATGGGGGATTTCTACGAACTATTCATGGAAGATGCCGTGACTGCGGCTCGCATCCTCGAGATCACGCTCACCTCCCGCGACCGCCATGCCGAAAATCCCGTCCCCATGTGCGGCGTCCCCTACCACTCCGCCGACGGCTATATCGCCCGGCTGGTGGCATCCGGTCACAAGGTGGCCATCTGCGACCAAATCGAGAACCCGCGTCACGCCAAAGGGCTGGTGCGGCGCGCCGTGACCCGGGTGATCACCCCGGGTCTGATTGTTGATCCCAGCAACCTCAGCGCCAAACAACCCAACTACCTGGCTGCCGTTAGTCAGCGGGCCTCACTCTACGGCCTGGCCTATCTCGATGTGTCCACCGGCGAATTCCGGGTGGTGGAACTCGACGGTGCCGAAGCTCTCCGCGACGAACTGTTGCGTGTGGCCCCCGGGAACTGCTTCTGGCCGAAGATGAAGACCTGCCCCTGGCCGCCAAACAACCACCCTTGAGTGAGATCGCCATCACCCGCGTCGACCCCTACGATTTCGATCGGACACGATCCGTCGAAGGGCTTTGCCGGCACTTTCAGGTCAAGTCCCTGGATGGTTTCGGGGTCCAGGACATGAAATCCGGCCGTCGGCGCCGCCGGGGCCATTCTCACCTACGCACACGCCAATCATCTGGGTTCCTGTCAGCATGTGACGCGGCTGCTGCCCTACCATCGAACTGATTTCATGGTGCTGGACGAAGCCACCCTGCGCAACCTCGAGATCTTCACTTCAGCCAGCTTTTCCGGCCGCAAAGGATCGCTCCTCGACATCATCGACCAGACTCAAACCGCCATGGGAGGTCGGCCGCCTGCAGCAATGGCTGCGCTATCCCCTGCTGGATCTGCGATGCCATCCTGCTTCGCCAGCAGGGGGTGGCCGAGCTGGTGACTCAGGATGGTCGCCGCCGACAGATCCGAGAACGCCTCGGATCGATCCATGACATCGAACGCCTCAACAGCCGCATCCATGTGGGCAATGCTACCCCCCGGGACCTCCTGGCGCTACGCAAATCCCTCGAACTGCTGCCAGGCCTTCACAACGACCTGCAGCACCTCAGCAGTCAACGGCTGACGGCGCTTCGCGACCAGTGGGATGCGCTGGTCGATGTCACCGCCCATATCGCCGCAACCCTGGTGGATGACCCGCCACTCAGCCTCGCCCACGGCGGTGTGATTCGCCCCGGCGTGGACGCCGAGCTGGACCATTACGTGCGCCTCAGCCGCGACGCCAAGGGCTGGATGGCTCAGTACGAAACCGAAGAGCGCCAGCGTACCGGGATCAATTCCCTCAAGGTTCGTTACAACAAGGTTTTCGGTTACTATGTCGAGATCTCCAAGAGCCAACCTGGGTGCGGTGCCGCCCGACTACATCCGCAAACAGACCCTGGTCAATGCCGAGCGTTACATCACCGAACAGCTCAAGGTGTTTGAAACCCAGGTGCTGGAGGCGGAAGAAAAGCGTCAGGAGCTGGAAGAGCGGCTGTTTCATGAGCTGCGTCTGGCAGTGGCCGCGCAAGCCCGCCGCATCCAGGTCATGGCCGAAGTGTTGGCGGAACTCGATTGTCTATCGGGTTGGCCGAAGTGGCGGCGACAGTACGACTACTGCTGTCCGCAGCTCGATTCAAGCGGCATCATCCACATTCAGGACGGCCGCCATCCGGTGATCGAGCACTTCCTGGATCGGGGGGCTTTCGTCCCCAACGATCTCGACATGGACAACGAATCACGCCAGGTGCTCATAATCACCGGCCCCAATATGGCGGGCAAATCCACTATCCTGCGGCAAGCGGCACTGATTGTTTTGATGGCGCAGATCGGCAGTTTCGTACCGGCCGGCGAAGCCCATCTGGGATTGGTGGACCGCATCTTCACCCGGGTGGGCGCGGCTGACGACCTGGCCCGCGGCCGCTCGACCTTCATGGTGGAAATGCAGGAAACCGCCTCCATCCTCCATCAGGCCACCCCTCGCAGCCTGGTGATCCTGGATGAGATCGGGCGCGGCACCAGCACTTTTGACGGTTTGAGCATCGCCTGGGCCGTGGCCGAACACCTCCATGACCTTCAGGGAGTTGGCGTCAAGACGCTCTTTGCTACCCATTACCATGAACTCACCGAGCTGGCCCGCACCTTTCCGCGGGTGCAGAACCTCAACGTGGCCATCAAGGAGTGGCAAAACGAGATCATCTTCTTTCACAAACTGGTCCCCGGCGGCACCAACAAGAGCTACGGTATCCAGGTGGCTCGCCTGGCCGGGATTCCGTCTGAAGTGATCACCCGCAGCCGCGAGATCCTGAACCAGCTGGAACAGACCGGACCTGCCGAAGCCCAAGTCGCCACTCTCCATCCCCAACGCAGACGGACTCGCACCGGAAAGGTCGTGGGGCTCCAGTTGTCACTTTTCCAGAACCCCCTGGAAACGCTCAGGAACCAGCTCCTGGCCCTGGATCTGGATCATTTGACCCCTATGGCTGCTTTGCAGGCCCTGCACGCACTGCAACAGCAGGTGAGCGGCAAACCCAAGAAGGCGACGAACTCACCTACAGTGGCGAGAAGTGATAAGAAATGACGCTCAATGACCAACGAATGTTGACTCCGATTTGCGGCAACGTGGCTCTGATGACCAATACATTCACATCGTGGTCTCGCCAAGCGACTGACCGCCGTGCACGCGCGGTGGCTTTTTACCGGGCGGTTGTTCTTCGCCGCCTTCCTTCTAGTGCTGGTCGCCTCCACGGCCCGGGCCGGACCGGCCGAACAGCTCTACCAGCAGGTGCTCGACAACTATCGCGTGCTCGACAAGCAGCCGGAAAAACATCGTGACCGTGCCTCGTGGGAAAGGTGCATTCAGGGCTTCCAACAGGTATTGCAACACGATGCCAGAGGGGAACTCGCCCCCAAGTGTTTGTTCCTCATTGCGCAGTCACATCAGCACCTGTACCATTTCTACAAAGCACCTCGCGATTCCCAGGCAGTCATCCAGCATTATCAGACGTTGCTTCGCGACTTCCCCAATCATAGCCTGGCCGATGACGCTCAGTACCTGCTGGCTGTTTTCTACCTCGATGAGCTCCACGATGCGGCGGCGGCTCATGCCGAACTGCAGCGGCTCATCCAGCAATTTCCCAATAGCGACATGACGCTCAAAGCCCGCGAGAAAATGGCTCAAATCGAGAGACTGCGAGCGACCCCAGCCTGCTTTGAGCCGAGCCGGAGGCAAGAAGAGCAGCGACACCGGCAAGAAAACCGCCGGCACCGGCCCAAGACCTTGAAATCAATAACGCCGGTGCCTACAGAACCGGCCGTTGAACCCTATTCCAGCGCTAAACCTGCGGACCAAGCGACGGCCACCAAAACCGTCCAGCCCACTGCACCTGTCGGCAAGCGCAAACCCAAGGACTCCCAGACCCCAGGCCAAGCCGGCACACCCACCCTGGCTCAGCAACTCGGCTTGGGGGTTGGCCGCATCGTTTTGGATCCCGGCCACGGCGGCAAGGATTCCGGGGCCATCAGTCTCAGCGGCTTGCGCGAAAAAGATGTAGTGCTCAACATTGCCAAGATGCTCAAGCTGGCCCTGGAACGGGAAACCGGCTGCCAGGTGATGCTCACCCGCACCACCGACCGCTATTTGACCCTGGCGGAACGCACTGCCTTTGCCAACGCCAAGAAGGCCGATGTCTTTATCTCCATTCATGCCAATGCCGCCGAAAACCGGTCCCTGGGGGGCGTGGAAACCTACTTTTCTGAATCTGGCCAGCGACCCGCAGGCCGCTCGTGTGGCCGCGTTGGAGAATGCCTCGGCGAAAAAGCAGATGAGCGACCTGCAGTCGATCCTCAAGGACTTGATGCTGAAGAGCAAAACCAGCGAATCGTCGCGGCTCGCTCAGGACGTGCAAAACAGGATTGTGACCCGGCTCCGGGAACGTTATAAGGATACCAGGGACCTTGGGGTGAAGCGGGCGCCCTTCCTGGTCCTGGTGGGCGCCGAAATGCCTGCCATCCTTGTGGAAACCGCGTTTTTGAGCAACGAACAGGAGGAACTCCGCCTGGCCGACACGACCTTTCAGGACACCTTGAGCCGCGGCATTGCCGCCGGGGTCGCCACCTACATTCAGCAACTGAGCGCCGATCGCCGACAATCCACTGCCAGCCGTTGACCGCCCCCAGAATCCAACGCCCGCGGGAGTTCATGATGACGCACGCTACCCGCTCAGGAAATCGTTCCCGGAACGGTTCTTGAGTTTTTCGACGAAAAAAAGATGGTCTGTGGTGTCTGCCTGGACCGCAAGGACCAGAGGCTTGCGGTCTTATCCGAGCAGAACCGCGAAATCAACCTCTCCCGAGGTCGCATTCTGCACTGTGGGCGACAGACCCTGAGCATCGGCCTGAGCCGTGACGATCTGGTGCAACGCCTCACCACCATCACGACGCAGCGCCGAGCGCTCATGGACCAGGTGCAATTGCAGGAACTCTGGTCGTTACTCGAAGGCGAGGAACGCTGCTTTGGTGCGGCCGAACTGGCGGAATATATCTTTGCCGGTTCGCTCACCGACGATCACGTAGCCGCGGTATTGCGGGTGATGCTGACGGACCGATTGTATCTTCAAATACAAAGCCGGCGAATTCATCCCACGCAGCGCCGAGCAGCTCCAGCAGCTTGCGCCAGGAACAAGAAAAGCGGGAAGAACAGGAACGTCTGCTCCAGGAAGGTGCCGCCTGGCTGCAGAAGGTGTGGCAGCGCCAAGGGGCTGCTGTGACCCCGCCGGCCAGCCGTGACCGCCTGCTGGACGCCATCAAGAGCTTACTGTCTGTTCGGTCAGGAATCCCCGGACTGTCGTCCTTGCCCGGGAACTATTGAAACAAGCCGGGATTACCCAGCCCCAGGGGGCTTTCCGACTGCTGGTGCGGCTCGGCATCTGGGATAAAGACGAAAACCTGTACCTACACCAGCACGGGATCTCGGCGGACTTTCCCGCTGCCGTCCAGGCGTTGGCCGAAGAACGTGCCGCGCAGGCGCCGCAACTGCTTGCGCAGATTGGTGACCGCCGCGACCTCCGCGAGCTCAAGACCATCACCATCGATAGCGCGCTCACCCGCGACTACGATGATGCCCTCAGTCTTCGGCCGGTGGGCGAAGGCCGCTGGGAACTGGGCGTCCACATCGCCGATGCCGCCGCCTTTGTCCTCCCCGGAGATGCCCTCGACCAGGAGGCCCTGGAGCGCGCCTCATCGCTTTATCTCCCCGATACCCGCATCCCCATGCTGCCGACTTCGCTTTCCGAAGGCGTTTGCAGCCTGCGGGCGCGCGAAGACCGGCTGGCACTGAGCTTCCTCGTGACCCTGGATGAGGACGCCAACGTCATGCATCGGGAAATCGTCCCCAGTGTCGTCAATATCGATACCCAGATGACCTACCAGGAAGTCAACCAGCAGTTGGACCAAGACGACTTCCTGCAGGGACTCCATCGGTTCAGCCTCAAGCTGCAACGGCGGCGCCTCGACCAAGGCGCCATTATTTTGCCGCTGCCGGAGCTTCTGGTGTGGGTAAAACCCGATGGCATGATCCAGGTCACTCGCCAGGAGAAGGAAACACCAAGCCAGGTCATCGTTTCCGAACTGATGATTCTGGCTAACGAAATCGCCGCCTGTTTCTTTGCCGAACAAAACCTCCCGGCCATCTTTCGCAGCCAGGACGAATGCCGACCCGAAACCAACCCGGTGGCAAGCGATTACGAACTGTTTCACGTCTACCGGCAGCGGCGTCTTTTTGTCCGTGCCGAACTGGTCACCCGCCCCCGCCCTCACTGCAGCGTCGGCGTTCAGCACTATACCAGCATTACCTCGCCGATCCGCCGCTATGTGGACCTGCTGGTTCAGCGTCAGCTCAAACACGTGTTGGAGACGGGAACACCCCTTTATTCGGAAGAAGAACTACAGCAGTTCATCACTCGACTGGAAGGACCACAATCGCGGCTCATGTTCATTCGGCGCAAGTGGACCCGCTACTGGTTTCTAAAATTCCTGGAACAGGAAGACATCCAGACGCTGGACGCCCTGGTGCTGGACCAAAACAATCGTTTCGCCCATCTACTGCTGCCCGATTTCATCTTGGAAACCAACATGTTGCACGACGACAAGACACGCGTTCGGCCAGGAGAGATGGTTCGCGTCAAAATCGAGCACCTCAACCCGCGCGAGGACATCCTCCGGGTGAAACTGGCAAAAGCATAGCAACGACCGCCGAATTTCATCTGTGGGGGATACTGCGGGTGGATTGATTGGACGGGACGCGGGTGGCGGGGCTGAGGCAAAGCCCCGGCCACCCGTTTTTCTTGGGCAGACAAGACCAGGCTACTTTAACAGTTCCCTGGCAATGATCATCCGCTGAATCTCGCTGGTGCCTTCATAGATGCTGGTGACGCGAACATCGCGGAAGAAACGTTCCACCGGAAAATCCTGAGTGTAACCGTAACCGCCGAGGATCTGGATGGCGTCGTAGCAGGCCTTGTTGGCGGATTCCGTGGCGTAGAGCTTGGCCATGGAAGCTTCCTTGGCGTAGGACTGTCCCTGCTCCTTGCGGTAGGCTGCCCGCATCAGCAGCAACCGGGCCGCTTCCAGCCGGGTATAGTTGTCGGCGATCATCCACTGGATGGCCTGTTGCTTGGCGATGGGCGCCCCGAACTGGACCCGCTCCTTGGCGTAGTTGGTGGCGAAATCCATGGCGGCCAGGCCGATCCCCAGAGCCATGGAACCGATCCCGACGCGGCCGCCGGCCAGTTCGGCAACGGCGATCCGGAATCCGTCATTGAGTTTCCCCATCAGGTTTTCCTTGGGCACGCGGCAGTCTTCGAAGATCAGCTCGTTGGTGCATGAACCGTGCTGGCCCAGTTTCTTCTCGTCCTTACCGACCTTGAAACCGGGGAAACTCGGTTCCACCAGAAAGGCGCTGATGCCCTTGCCTTTCGGTGCATCCTTGTCGGTCACCGCCCACACCACAAAGACGCCGGCATATTCGGCGCTGCTGATGAAGATCTTGTGGCCGTTGAGCACATAGTGATCGCCGTCCAGAACCGCCGAGGTGCGCATACCGGCAGGGTCGGACCCGGCACAGGTCTCGGTCAGGCCGAAGCTCCCCGCGGCATATTCACCACTGCACAGCGGCGGGATGTACTTTTGCGTTTCTGTTCTTCGTTGCCGACCACCTGGATGCATTCCGCCACCATGTTGGTGACCGAGGTGGTCACGGTCGTGGATGCGCAGGCCCGTGCCCAGTTCGGTCATGACCAGGGAGAAGGCCACGGCACCGGCACCGGTACCGCCGTATTCGGGATCGATGTTGAGGCCCATGAAGCCGAGTTCCGCCAGCTTCTTCAGGTTGACCTTGAGGATCTCACGGTTCTTGGTCTGGTCCAGCTCCGCTGCCACCGGTTCCAGTTCCCGTTTGGCGAACTTGGCCGCCATATCCTGAATGATTTTCTGTTCTTCGCTCAGTTCAAAATCCATGGAGTCCCTTCCTACTTGTTGTATTCGTAGAAACCGCGACCGGTCTTCTGGCCCAGCCAACCGGCTTCCACATACTTGCGCAGCAGCGGGCAGGGACGGTACTTGGAATCGGCGAACCCGGCATACAGGGTTTCCATGATGGCCAGACAGGTATCCAGGCCGATCAGATCGGCCAGGGCCAGGGGCCCCATGGGATGGTTCATGCCGAGCTTCATCACGGTGTCGATGTCTTCGCGGGTCCCGACGCCGTGATAGAGACAGTAGACGGCTTCGTTGATCATCGGCATGAGGATGCGGTTGGCGATAAAGCCAGGATAATCGTTGGACTGCGCCGGGGTCTTGCCGAATTTGAGGGTCAAATCCCAGGTGAGCTGAAAGGTCTCATCGGAGGTGGCCAGGCCGCGAATGATCTCCACCAGCTTCATCACCGGCACCGGGTTCATGAAATGCATGCCGATGACCTTGTCCGGTCGCTTGGTTTGCGCCGCTACCCGGCCGATGGGGATGGACGAGGTGTTGGTGGCAAGAATCGCATGGGGCGGCACAGATCTGGTCCAGATCGCGAAAGATCTGAAACTTGATGGGTTCGTTTTCGGTGGCGGCTTCCACCACATAGTCCACCGCCGCCATGTCCTGGAGGCCGACGGTGGTCTTGATGCGCCCCAGCACCGCATCCTTTTCCTCGGCGCTCATCTTGCCCTTTTCGACATTGCGGCTCGAGGATCTTGGTGATGTTGCTCAACCCACGCTGGACGAATTCGTCCTTGATATCGCTCATGATCACCTGCAGGCCGCTCATGGCCGCCACCTGAGCGATCCCGTTGCCCATCTGACCGGCACCGACGACTCCAAAAGTCTTCACTTCCATCGTTCGCTCCTCATCTCATTTTGGCATCGGAGCACCTCAACGGCGATCGCGCCAGACCGGGACAGAACCTCACCGGCTCCGCATCTCCGGTCCGCACTCCTGACCGTAGTCTTAGCGCTTGACCACCATCGCGACTGCTTCTCCACCACCGAGACAGAGAGAGACACAGCCGACCTTCTTATCCTCGCGGATCATTTCATGGAGCAGGGTCACCAGCAGACGGCAACCGCTGGCGCCGATGGGATGGCCCAGGGCGACGCTGCCGCCGTTGACGTTGCATTTGGCCGGATCCAGCTGCAGTTCTTTGAGCGCCGCCACCGTGGACCCGCTGAAGGCTTCGTTGATTTCGTAGAGATCCACATCACCCAGGCCGATGCCTTCCTTCTTCAGCACCTTGGGCACCGCCCAGATGGGGGCGACCAGGACGTATTTCATGTCAATGCCGGCCGATGCCTGGGCGCCGATGGTGGCCATGATCTTGCACCCCAGTTGCTTCGGCCTTCTCGCGGGCCATGACCACCACGGCGGCGGCGCCGTCGCTGATGATGGAAGCATTGCCGGCCGTGGTCACACCATCCTTCTTGAAGGCCGGTTTCATCTTGGACAGAGCTTCATAGGTGGTTTCCCGCGGACATTCATCCTCGGCGAACAGCACCGGATCGCCCTTCCGTTGCGGGATGGGGACCGGCATGATTTCATCCTTGAATTTCCCGGCCTGGCAATGGCCGCCAGGGTCCGCTGGTAGGATCGTTCCGCATAGCGGTCCTGATCTTCCCGGGTGACGTTGTATTGTTCCGAACACAGTTCGTTGGAGATGCCCATGTGGAAATCGTTGACGATATCCCACAGGCCGTCATGGAGCATGTGGTCGATGAGTTTGCCGTCACCCATGCGGTAGCCGAACCGGGCTTTCTCCAGGTAGTAGGGGGCCTTGCTCATGTTTTCCATGCCGCCGGCCACCACCACGTCGGCATCGCCCACCTGGATCGCCTGAGCCGCCAGCATCACGGCTTTCAGGCCCGAACCGCAGACCTTGTTGATGGTCACGCATTCCACTTCCCACGGCATCCCGGCCTGAACGGCCGCCTGTTTGGCCGGGTTCTGGCCGTAGCCGCAGGGAAGCACCATGCCCATGATGGCTTCGTTGACCACATCCTTGGAAATTCCGGCCCGCTTGATCGCCTCTTCGATCACCATTGCCCCCAGCTTGGTGGCACCGAACTCGCTCAACGTCCCGTTGAAATTCCCCAGAGGGGTCCGCACCGCACTCACAATCACCGCTTCTCTCATGTCAGTTTCCTCCGTCACGCAGGGTATTGTTGCCCACAGTCGCTCGCATCCCCATTGAGTCGAGATGTCTTAACCAATTTTGGGGACGATAAATATGTGTAACCCATCTATTCTTTTCAGGAAAAAATTTCAAGCAGGAAGCTTATCGGGTCGGCAAGCCGAACTTCGGCAGGCGCTTCGGTGCTGCCGGCTAACCGGGCTCCGGGCTCTGCAGACGTTTCTTGACGGATGATACATCGGCCCCCGAAATGACGACGGCTTTGCGCCGCGATTTGTGACCACTGATCAGGCGCAGCCGCGAGGCGGGAACATCCAGGAGCTTCGCCAGCAGGCGTAAACATTCCTCGTTGGCGGCCCCTTCCACGGGTGGAGCGGTGAGACGCAGCTTGAGGGCCCCCTGCTGAATCCCGGCCGGCTCGCTGCGGCTGGCTCGCGGCTGGACGATCACCTGCAGTACAACTCCCTCGGCACAGGGTCGGACAAAATCCTCCAGCACCTCCGGATTTGCTCTACTCGGCGGTTTACGGCTGGAACTGCGTACCACCTGGCGCTCCTCCTTACTTTAGTGTCTCCTGTGTAGACGCTCGTCAACTGTTCGGCTTTGATCTTCGTGTTCTTCGTGCTCTTCGTGGTTGACTCTCAGTCCGGGCTGCGGGTTGGCCGCGGGACAATGGCGGAATTATAATGGTCAAGGTCGAAACCGCGGCCGTCGCGGGCGCAGCAATTGCAACAGGAAGACCCCCGCAAGGAATCCCCCGATGTGGGCCCACCAGGCAATCCCACCCGCTCCCCCTTGCCCGCCAAGCAGTCCAACAGCACCGCTGAAAAACTGGAGCAGAAACCAGAATCCCAGGAATACGTAGGCCGGCACTTCGATGAAGGTAAAAAAGAAAAAGATCGGCAGCAGCGTCAGCACTTTAGCCCTGGGAAAAAGCACCAGGTAAGCACCCATGACCCCAGCGATGGCACCGCTTGCCCCGATCGTAGGAAGCCGTGAATCGAGGTTGGTGAACAGATGGATAAGACCCGCCGCAACTCCGCAGAGCAGGTAAAAAACCACGTAGCGTTCACGCCCCAGGAAGGCTTCAATGTTATCGCCGAAGATGTATAGCACCCACATATTGCCAATGAGGTGCATCCATCCGCCATGCAGGAACATGGAGGTGACGAACGGCAACAACTGCTCGCCAAGGCCGAACCGCGTAGCGAGGAGCGGGTCGCTGTAACGGATCGGAACCAGCCCGTATTCCAGGAGGAAATAGTGTAACTGCCTCCCCAGTGACATTTCGTAGAGGAAACTCAAAATGCAGACGACCATGATGACATAGGTGACCACCGGTGTGATGCGCGAAGGATTGACGTCGCGAATGGGGATCATGGTTGATTCTGCCTTCCCGGTGCGAAAGCGCGGCGGCGCGGCTCAGGACGACTTGCGATACGCCCCGCAAGTTATCCCGACCGGCAGCTTTTGTAAAGCCTTCGCGGTCGGCCATTTCGTTGCTGCCGGTATCTTGCCGGATGCCTCCGAACCTTATGGCTGACAACCCTTTGGCCGAGCTGGCGTCCGGCGTTAGGAATTGACAGTTTTCGGGCTTTTCGCTAGCATCACCTTGCAGTATGGGGCTCACTGCGACCTACGACCACGCAGCCCGTAACCGATTCCCCGGAGACCCAGCAGGACAACGATGATACTCGGACTGGACATAGGCGGGACCCACACCGATGTGGTGCTGTTAGGAGAGACCGGTGTTATTCAGCAGGTGAAGGTCCCTACGGACCCGGAGCGTTTGTTTGAAGTGGTGTGGAGCGGCATTCAGCAGGTGCTCCGCGGTGTACCGCGAGAACAGATCCAGCGTGGGGTTTTGAGCACTACCTTATGCACCAATGCCATCGTCCAAAACCAGCTGGCGCCGGTGGGGATGATCGTATCCGGCGGCCCCGGCGTGGACCCGGAACATTTCACCACGGGCGAACATTTCTTTGTCGTGGCCGGCTCCATTGACCACCGCGGGCGCGAGGTTCAACCCATCGAGCCGGTGGAAATCGAAGCGATTCGCGCTCGCCTGCTCACCGACGGTATCCGGCACGTAGGGGTAGTCACTAAATTCTCGGTCAGAAATCCCAAACAGGAACTGCAAATTCGGGAAATCCTGGGTGACGATTTCGAATATGTCACTCTCGGCCATTGCATTTCCGGGCATCTGAACTTCCCGCGCCGGATGGCCACAGCCTACCTCAACTGTGCCGTCTATCCCGTTTATCGCAGATTTTTTCAGGCCGTCCGCGACGGCCTCGACCGCGAAGGGCTGAACTTTCCTGTTTATGTGCTCAAGGCCGATGGCGGCACCATGAGTCTCGATGCTTCCCTGGCCTGCCCCAGCCAAACCATCCTCTCGGGACCGGCAGCCAGCGTCATGGGTTCATTGCCCTTCGCCGCTCATCGGGGCGACACGCTGGTCCTCGATATTGGCGGGACCACCACCGATATGGCTTTGCTGGTGGATCAGGTACCATTGCTCGACCCGGTGGGGACCGAAGTGGGTCGCTTCAAGACCCTGATTCGTTCACTGCACAGCCATTCTCTGGCTCTCGGTGGTGACAGCACGGTGCGGGTGGAGGCTGGCGAACTGCGCATCGGACCAGATCGATCCGGACCCGCCATGGCCTACGGCGGCACCAGCCCCACACCGACGGATGCTTTGTTCGTGCTGGGCAAGGAAACAGCCGGCGACGGCGCGGCAGCTCAGCGCGGCATGCAGCAACTGGCTGTCCAGCTCGGGAAGTCCCCACAGGAGACTTCTCAGCACATCATCGACGAAGTCTGCCGGATCATCCTGGATAATGCCCGGAACATGGTGGCCAGAGTCAACAGCAAACCGGTTTACACGGTCCATGAGTTGCTGGATGGCTACCAGGTGAACCCCAAACACATCCTGGTGTTGGGTGGGCCGGCCCCGCACTTTGCTGGTTATCTCCAGGCTGCGACTGATTCCTCCGTGCAGGTGGTGCCACGCTGGCAGGTGGCCAACGCGGTGGGGGCTGCCATTGCCCGAACCACCTGTGAAGTCACGCTGTTCGCCGATACCGAACGAGGCGTGGCGGCGGCACCGGAAGAGAATTTCTACCGGCCGGTCAAAAAGGTGTTCGGACGGCAGGAGGCCGTGGAACTGGCCTTTGAGCTGCTTAGAGCCAAGGCCATTCGCGAAGGCGCCGATCACCGCGATCTCGAAATGGACCTTGTGGAGGATCTGCAGTTCAACATGGTGCGTGATTTCTACACCACCGGCCGCAACATTCGCATCAAGGTCCAGATCCGACCCGGTTTGATCCATGACTACCGCCGCATTGAGGAGCCAGCAGCGGCGGCGGCCGAAAATGTGGCTCCGACACCGATGTTGGGATAATCGGCTGGTCGGTGGCAATCACCTGAATGGAACTGCGCATGCTCAAGGCAAAACACAAGACCGGGCTGGTTTTCTTTCCCGCTTTCGATTGGGCCATCAGCCCGACTCATCCTGAGCGCGAGGAACGGCTCCTGTACACTCAGGACCAGGTCTTTGAGGAAGGTCTTCTGGACATTGACGGAATTGTGGAATTCAAGCCCGATCTGGCCAACCTGGACGACATCCGCCGAGTGCATTTTTGCGTTCCGGACGAGTGGAGTGTGACCACCGGATCCCACCTGATCAGTGCCGGAGGCGCCAAGACCACGGCCATCGCGGTGATGAATAAGCAGGTCGAGCGCGGTTTTGCCCTGGTGCGCCCTCCAGGCCACCATGCCATGCGAGTCGTCCATGGGGCACGGGGCTTCTGCAACATCAACATTGAAGCCATCATGATCGAATTCATTCGCGATGCCTACGGTGTCGACCGAATCGCCATCGTCGATACCGATTGCCACCATGGAGACGGGACCCAGGACATCTACTGGCATGACCCGGACACCTTGTTCATCTCCATGCACCAGGACGGCCGCACGCTGTATCCGGGGTCGGGCTTCGATTACGAACTGGGCGGGCCGACAGCTGTGGGGACCACCATCAATATCCCACTTCCCCCACGGACCTCGGAAGAAGGGTTCCTCTACGCCCTTGATCACGTGGTGCTGCCAATTCTCGATGATTTCAAACCGGAACTGATCATCAATTCAGCCGGCCAGGACAATCACTACACCGACCCCATCACCAACATGAGCTTTTCGGCGCAGGGGTACGCTACCTTAACTTCGCGTCTCAAACCCGACATTGCCGTGCTTGAAGGGGGCTATTCCATTGAAGGTGCCCTGCCCTATGTAAACGTAGGCATCATCCTGGCTCTAGCGGGTCTGGATTTCAGCAAGGTACAGGAACCCGATTACTCGCCTGGCAAAATCCGACAGTCGAAGGACACCAGCGACTATATCGACAAGATGGTTGCAGGGGTTTTGGAGAAATGGCGAGAATGCCCGGCAATTCTTGACAAGAATCGCAGCAACCCAAAGCTGGTCGAACGTGAGCGCACTATCTTCTACGACACCGGCAATATTCTTGAAACCCAGAAGGAAAGGATTCGAGTTTGCCCTGACTGCAGCGGGGTGTTGTCCATTGATTCCAGGACGGACACCGGTTACCGTATCTATGCTGTCCACATCCCCAGAAAAGCCTGTAACAACTGCCTGGAACTGGGTCATAAATGGTATGATGAGGTCAAGGGGCCGCCCTACGATCGTGTTTTCCTTCAGGATCGGCGCAACCGCCAATACCTGGTGAAGAAATCGTGACCAGGCAGGTGGCCTTAGCAAGAAAACCGAATGGGATATTGTTCATGAGCCGTGCACTGCTTAAGAACTACTCTCTGGCGGAGCTGGAAGACTGGGTGGAAAGCCGAGGCGAAAGGCGTTTTCGCGCCCGCCAGTTGTTCCGCCACCTGTACGCCCGCCAGGCTGCTTCTTGGGCACAGTGCAGCGACCTGGGCAGAGCCTTTCGTGCCCGCCTGGAAACCGACACCCACCTGGATGTGCTCAGCCTGACGGCCAAGCACTCCGCCCCGGATGGCACGGTCAAATACCTGTTCTCCCTGCTTGACGGCCACACTATCGAAGCTGTGGCCATTCCCGATCCGCCCCGACACACCCTGTGCGTGTCCAGTCAGGTAGGCTGTGCTCTCGGGTGCCGCTTTTGTCTCACCGGCACCCTCGGTTTCAAGCGTAACCTCGAAGCCGCAGAAATCGTGGACCAGGTTTGCCAGGTGCAGCGCGACTTAAACCCTGATGTCCAGCTGACCAATCTGGTCCTTATGGGGATGGGCGAACCCCTGGCCAACTACGACGCTGTGATTCGCGCACTGGCTATTTTGCAGGATCCCAACGGCCTGGCCTTTTCACACCGACGCATCACCCTGTCCACCGTTGGCCTGGTGCCACAATTGCGCCGACTGGGGACTGACAGCCCGGTGAACCTGGCTATCAGCCTGCACGCCGCCGATGACGCCATTCGCAATGATCTGATGCCGATCAATCGCTCTTACCCCTTGCAGGAACTCATGGCTGCGTGTCGGGAGTACCCCACGCCGCCACGCAAGAGGATTACCTTCGAGTATCTGCTGCTGGACGGCGTCAATGACAGCCCCGACCAGGTCCGCAAGCTGATCAAGCTGCTTCATGGGGTGCGGGCCAAGGTGAACTTGATCCCGTTCAACCAATACCGGGACGCGCCCTTCAGACCATCGCCCGAAGAGCGTATTCGCGCCTTCCAGGACGCTTTGCTGAAGGCCCACATCACCGCCACGGTGCGCCAAAGCCGGGGCGCCGGAGTCGGGGCCGCCTGCGGCCAACTGGTAGCCCGGTATGCGTGAGACATAAGCGGTTCGCGGCGATAACCACAGCGCAAAGAAAGGCTTGGATTGACTTTGCAACCGGATTTTAGTAAAGGTCACGGACTCTTGCCAGCTATCGTACAGGATGCGCACAGCGGCAAGGTGCTCATGCTGGCATATATGAATGAACTGGCCTGGCAAAAGACCCTGGAAACCGGCAAGGCGCATTACTGGAGTCGCTCACGGCAGCAGTTGTGGCTCAAGGGCGAGACTTCCGGCCACACCCAGCAGGTTCACGAAATACTGTTGGACTGCGATCTGGACACCATTTTGCTGAAAGTCGAGCAGGTGGGTGGAGCGGCCTGCCACACCGGGCACGTCAGTTGTTTCTACCGGCGTTACCGGGATGGCCAGATGGAAGAGGTAGAAGACATCAAGTTCAATCCGGCGGAGGTTTATCACAAGTGAAACAGATCGTTGTCGGGATTCCCAAAGGGAGCCTGCAGGAATCCACTATCAATCTATTTCGGCAATCAGGTTGGCGCATTTCCTTGACCAGCCGCAACTATTTTCCGGAAATCAACGATCCTGAAATCAGCTGCGCCATCTGCCGGGCTCAGGAGATGTCCCGTTACGTCCAAAGCGGCACCTTTGATGCCGGGCTCACTGGGCGCGACTGGATAGTGGAAAACGATTCGGATGTGGAGGTCGTGGCTGACCTGGTTTATTCCAAGGTCAGTCAGCGTCCCGCGCGCTGGGTCTTGGCCGTTCCCTATGATTCTCCGGTCAAGACGTTGCAGGACCTCCAGGGCAAGAAAATCGCCACCGAACTGGTTAACTTCACCCGTCGCTTTTTTAGCGCGCAAAACATCGATGTCGAGGTCGAGTTCTCATGGGGCGCCACCGAAGCCAAGGTCATCTCCGGTCTGTGTGACGCCATCGTGGAAGTCACCGAAACCGGTGCCACCATGCGGGCCAATGGTTTGCGAATTGTTCAGGACTTGATGCAATCCAACACCCAGCTCATTGTCAACAAGACCTCCTGGCAAGATCCCTGGAAGCGCGAGAAGATCGAGCAGATCGCTCTCCTGCTCCAGGGGGCGCTGCGAGCTGAAGAACTGGTGGGCCTTAAGATGAATGTGCCCGAAAACAAACTCATTACCGTGATGGAAATCCTGCCAAGTCTCAACGCCCCCACCATCGCCCACCTCTACCAAAGCGATTGGCTGTCCGTGGAGACCGTGGTCAGCAAACGGGTCGTGAGGGAGCTCATTCCCAAGTTGCTGAAGCAGGGTGCGGAAGGAATCATCGAATACCCACTCAATAAGGTGATCTGATGATACGATGGAATGCTTATGGACGATGGCTGGGGGTGGCTTTATGCTTAAGCTGCCTGGCGTGCACCACACCATCCACCAAGTCAGGAAACGCTGACCCCTTGCAGAAGATGGATGGCGACCAGCTTCGGGAAATGGGTGAGAAGTTTTTAGCGGCCGGGGATGCGACCAATGCCATGCGTTATCTTACCATGGCGGACCAGAAACAACCCAAAGATCCGCTTATCCTGTACGACTTGGGCGATGCCTATGACTCCCGGGGGATGTCGGAAAAGGCCTTGGAATACTTTCTCCTGGCGGTTCAGTTCAAACCGGATTACCCCGAGGCTTACAACGCTCTTGGCAAGATCTACGCCGAACAAGGCAAGATCGACGAGGCCATGCAGGCCTTCCAGAAGGCACTCAGCAGCCCATTTTATCAGACCCCCTTCATCCCACTTTTCAACATCGGCCTGCTCTACGAGCGGCAGCAGAACTGGCCGATGGCTCTGTCCCACTACCAGCACGCCGTGCAGGCCAACAGGAATTATGGAGCAGCCTATCACCGCATGGGGAAGGCTTTGGAAACCTTAGGGCGCAAGGAAGAAGCCCGGGAAGCCTATGCCAACGCCGTGCAGAATGCACCCAACATGGCTGCAGCCCATTACGATTTTGCCCGTTTGTGTTACCAGGCTGGTGATTTCGTCAATGCCGCCTTTTCCTTCAATCGCGTGCTGAAGCTAGCGCCAAACACCCCGATGGCGGTGGAGGCCGAGCGTGGTCTCCAGGCCTTGGATGGGCAGAAGCCGCGATGATCAGTAAGCGCGTTCGGGAGATCAAACCCTTCATCGTCATGGATGTCCTGGAAAAGGCCCAGGCGATGGAGCGGGCCGGAACGCCCATCATCCACCTGGAGGTGGGGGAACCCGACTTCGACACCCCCCAGTGCATTCGAGAGGCCGCCAGCCAAGCCTTACAGCGCGGTGACACGCATTACACCCACAGCCTTGGGATCCCGGAACTGCGGGGCGCCATCGCCCATCACTACCAAACCACCTACAACCTTGCTCCCATCGACCCGGACCGGGTGATTGTCACCATGGGCTCATCCCCGGCTATCTTTGTGGCCCTGGCGGCGCTTTTGGAAAACGGCGACGAAGTGGTGCTATCCGATCCCCATTACGCCTGCTACCCCAACTTCATCCAGTTTTTCGGCGGCATTCCCCGGACCATTCCGGTGTTCGAAGAAGACGGTTTCCAGTATCGTCCGGACGATATCCGCAAGAATTTGACCTCGCGAACCCGAGCGATCTTCATCAATTCCCCGGCTAATCCCACCGGCAACCTGCTCGACGCCGATCGGATGCAGGCCATTGCCGACATGGGCACTCTGGTATTGAGTGACGAGATCTATCACGGCCTGGTCTATGAAGGACAGGCCCACTCCATCCTGGAATTCACTGATCATTGCATCGTTTTCAACGGTTTCTCCAAGCTTTACGCCATGACCGGACTGCGCCTGGGATATCTGATCGTCCCTGGAGTGCTGGTCCGCCCCATCCAGAAGATGATGCAGAACTTTTTCATTTCCGCCAATTCCGTGGTTCAATGGGCCGGCTATGCGGCTCTCACCGAGCCCTGCATGGCCGAAGAAACTCGCACCATGCTGGACGTCTACAATACCCGGCGGCAATTTATGATCCAGCGGTTGCGGGAGATGGGGTTCGGCATCGCCGTGGAACCCACCGGTGCCTTCTACGTCTTTGCCAACGCCAGACGCTTTACCGACACATTCTTATGCCTTCGCCTTCGAGGTGCTGGAACACGCTCACGTCGGGATCACACCAGGAATTGATTTTGGTGCTCATGGCGAAGGATACGTGCGGTTCAGCTACGCCAACTCCCTTGAAAACATCGCCGAAGGCCTGTCACGTCTGGAACGCTACCTCAACAGCCGGCCCAGGCAATAATCATACTTATGGAACCCACAATCGTCATCAAATCCGCCGAATTCATCGGGTCCGCTGTCAAACCTGCCCAGTACCCGCGGCATGAACTCCCCGAACTGGCCTTCGCCGGCCGGTCCAATGTCGGCAAATCCAGCCTGATCAATTGTCTGTTGCAGCGCAAGAAACTGGTCCGCATCAGTCGCACTCCCGGTCGCACCCAGACCATCAACTTCTTCGATATCAATCAGGCGTTTTGCTTTGTGGATTTGCCCGGCTATGGGTTTGCCCGCGTGCCGGCAGCCATCCGGGCCAGTTGGCGGCCGATGGTCCAGAGCTACCTGACCACTCGCAAGCAGCTTTGCGGCGTGGTCCAGATTCTCGACTTGCGTCACCCACCCACAGCCGATGACGTGCAACTCTGGAACTGGCTGCGCGACCAGGGCCTGCCTGCCATCGCCGTGCTCACCAAGGCCGACAAACTCAAACGTAGTCAGTGGTCGGAGCATACCCGCCAAATCTCGCTGGTGTTGGGGCTCCCGGTCGAAGATTGTGTGCTGTTTTCCGCGCTTACGCGCGAAGGTCGCACGGCTCTGTGGCAGCGGATCACCTCCTGGCTGGCGCCGGAGCTCGCCCCGCTCGCATCGCCACCATTGCCATCCAGGTGAAACTCCCCGACGGCGGGACCCCGTAGAACGTATAGTCACCCGACACATGGCGAAGCGGTACCAGGCCATGATCCATGAGTTTTGACACCACTTCATGCCAGCGCACATCTTGAAATCCGGACAAGATCAGGGTGCCATCGTCTGCCATCAGACGTGCCAGTTCGCCCAGCAGTTCCGTCAACACCTCGAAGGGCAGGTTGGCCACGACACAATCGAAGTTTCCCCGGACGGCAGTGCAACTCCCTGTCAACCAGCAAGTCCGGCCGCCAAGGTCGTTACGGCAAGCATTGTCGCGTGCCAGCCGGACTGCCCGGCGGTCGATGTCCAGCCCGACACTCACGCCAACGCCGAAGGCGGCCCCTGCCAGAGCTAAAATTCCCGAACCGCAACCCACATCCAGCAAGGTTTGGCATTGGCCGGCAACGAGGTGTTTTTCCAGGAGTTCCAGGGATAAGCGAGTGGTCACATGGGAAGGATGGAACGCCCCCGCGGTTCGCATTGTGAACAGGACATCCCGCGCCGATTCCCAGAAAAACACCGGCGAAATCAGAATTCGTCGCCCTGACGGCAACTGCAATCGCATCGACTATGAGTCTCCTCATATACTCTCACCAGCATCGCCCCCTGACCGGGAAAGCCCTTTGCACATCATGCGCATCAACCCCCTACCACCATCAGATCCAGTCCTTGAGACCAGACCAGAACCGGTCTCCAAACTGCATCGCCAACACCCCACAGACCAGGGCCAGGCCGATGAAGGCAAGAATCACCAAACTGTTCGAGATTCCCACCCAGTACAGACCAAACCAGAAAAAGCCCAGGAAAGCTCCGAATACTGCACCGCAGCCAAAGCGGATGCCTTTTTCGAGTCTGTCCGGCTGCTGGTCCATGATCGTTAGCTCCGATTCTCCGACAACGACCGCTGCACGAGGCTGGCCTGTCGCTTCCCCACCCGCATGATCACGATCGCGTGACCATGCGGGCGAGTTGGATCAAGTCGGCGATTCCCCCCCATAGGAGTTGGCGAAGAATCGATTGAAAGCGTTCAAGTAAGCGCGTGCACTGGCCTCGATAATGTCCGGACTGGTGCCGATGCCAGAATAGATCGTGCCCTCGATTTCTACCCGGACCGTGGCCTCCCCGAGGGCATCTTTCCCCATGGTGACCGCTTTCAGATCGTAGTCGCGCAAAATCCCCTGCTCCCGTACAAGCCGCTCGATACAGTTAAAGGCCGCATTCACCGGGCCATTGCCGGTGGCGGCATCGGTCAGCAGTTGTTCTTCGCGCTTCAGCGTCACCGCAGCGAGCGGTGTCATATTCGAACCGCTCATGATCTGAATGCTGTGGAGGGTGAAAGTTTCGTGCACCTTGGTCAATTCGATCTCGACAATCACCCGCAGATCCTCGCTGCCGATTTCCTTCTTGCGATCAGCAACCGCCACGAACCGGTTGTAGACCCGTTCGAAGACTTCCTGATTGAGTTCAAAGCCGATCTCAGCCAGCCGATGGCGCAACGCCGCACGGCCGGACCGGGCGGTAAGAACGATGCTGTGCTGGCGGATCCCGACGTCTTCCGGCCGAATGATTTCATAGGTTTGCCGGTCTTTGAGGATGCCGTCCTGATGAATGCCGGATGAATGAGCAAAGGCGTTGGAGCCGACAATGGCCTTGTTGGGTTGCACGGGGATATTCATGAGCCGGCTCACCATGCGGCTGGTGCGATAGATCTCGGTGGATACGATGCCGGTTTCGGTATCGTAGAGGCCAGGTCGCGTCCGCAGGGCCATGACGATTTCTTCCAAGGAGGCGTTTCCGGCCCGCTCGCCGACACCGTTGATGGTGCATTCCACCTGGTTGGCGCCATTGCGGATGGCCGCCAGGCTGTTGGCTACCGCCAGGCCCAGGTCGTTGTGACAATGCACGCTCAGGGTGATCTGATCCAAGGCCTGCACCCGTTCCCGCAGGCGGCGAATCATGTCCCCGTATTCTTCCGGGATGGCATAGCCGACCGTATCGGGCACATTGATCACGGTAGCTCCGGCCCGGATGGCCACCTCCACCATCTGGCAAAGATAGTCGAAATCACTGCGCGACGCATCTTCGGTGGAGAACTCTACGTCTTCGCAGTAGCGCTTGGCATAGCGCACCGTCTGGGTCACCATCTCCAAAGCGCTTTCCCGGTCGCGGCGCAGCTTCTTCTGCAGATGGATGTCCGAGGCCCCAAGAAACACATGGATTCGAGGCCTTTCTGCCTTCTGCACGGCCTCCCAGGCAATGTCGATGTCCTGCTGCACTGCTCGCGCCAGACCGGCAATCACCGGGCCGCGAACCTGTTCGGCGACCGCCTTAACCGCCTGCAGATCCTCGGGTGACGAGCAGGGGAAGCCGGCCTCGATCACATCCACCCCCAGCTTGGCCAACTGTTGAGCGATCTCCAGTTTCTGTCCCCTATTCAGTTTCGCTCCCGGGACCTGCTCCCCATCACGAAGCGTGGTGTCAAACACATAGATTCTTCGACTCATGGCTCTATCCTTTCCGCTTGAAAAAGTGGCTCCGCGCCTTTGACAGGACCGGCGTATGGATGGCAACCTTGCCTCATATTCCATCCACAGGCCGATCCTGCCAATGGTGCTTTGCCAGATCATGTGCTGAAACCATTGCCGCTCCAGTGCTCCACAGAAGCACCGCCAGCGGTCTCGACCTCAACCCAAGGTCATCGCCTTCATCCAAATCCGTTGGGCTGCCAAGCCCCATGTGTCATCACCTCCATTCAATCGCCACCGAGCCACAGCCACACCAGGCGATCACGATCCCCACATCCCATCCAGCGGCTTCGGTAGCGGCTGACTTCACCCGACCTTGCGAACCTCAGGCCGGATTTACTGAACCGGTTGGCAGATTCTCCCGCACCAAAAACAAAGAGGCCATGGGCGGGAACCCATGGCCTCTACTTTCCATCTGTGACGAAGATTATGACGATGGACAAGGGAAGTCGGTGGGTCCCCGAACCTGGGCACCGAGGCTAAGCAAAAGGCCAAGTAACAACAGACCAAGCTTATGCACCACCGGAAGTATATCCATTTCTTATCCCTATGATCCTGACAAAAGCAACTGAACTATGCTAACAATCCTGTGCCATCCTAGTGACTGGGCAACAGGTCACTTCATAACAGGAGTGTGTAACAACGCCAACCAAAAGGCCAAGCCGGTTTCAATGGCAAAGATGGTAAAATACAGGACGTACTTGCCAGTGGGGAAATCTTCAATAATGCGGTTCGCTTCTTCCATGACCTTCAATGCATCCATACGCCTTTTCCTCCATCACCCAGTGTGGGACTCTGATCGCTGTCCGCAGGGGGCATTGTACCCGTCCGAATGACCACTTCGGTATCGCCAAATGTTACACTTCCATTTATAAGAAGGTGGCGCGCAAGATCAAGTCAAAAGTGACGGCCTACGGCCGCAATGTGAAAAAACTCACGGTTTTTCCCGGACATGCAATGATCCCACTCAACCCCACACAGATCCTGTTGCTTGCACCGCCTGCCCTGCGGACCATCATGGCGTCGCTCCATGCGGCCGGCCACGGCGTCTGGGTCGTGGGCGGGGCAATCCGCGACCATCTCCTCGGCACGACACCCCACGACTGGGACCTGGCCAGCACCGCAACCCCGGATCAGGTGATGAGGCTGTTCCCGCGAGTTATCCCGCTGGGCGTTCGTCATGGGACCGTACAGGTCCACACACCGGAAATGGATGTTGAAGTCACCAGTTGTCCAACGGAGCTTTCGACCTCGCAGGGGATCCTGGCCGACCTGGGACGGCGCGATTTTACTATCAACGCCATGGCCATCGGTTACCCTGCCGGCACCTGGCTGGACCCTCACGGCGGCGCCCGGGACCTGGCCGCCAAGCGAGTTCGCGCGGTCGGTGACGCCCACGCTCGGTTTCGAGAAGACCCCCTCCGAACCCTCCGAGCTGCCCGTCTGGTGAGTGTCTGGGGGTTCCACGTCACGCCTGCCACCCTGACCGCCCTGCGCCGCGAAGCCCCGGAATTGGCGAAGATGGCTTGGGAACGGATTCGCGAGGAGATGCTGAAACTCCTGGTCGGCCCCCAGGTACTCGACGCTTTCGCCCTGCTGCGCCGCACCGGAATTTTAAGCCTGGTTCTGCCTGAACTCCTCGAAGGGGTGCGCAAGCAACAGAACGCCTACCATCGCCATGACGTCTATCACCACACCTTGTTCACCGTGCACTACAGTCCGGCACGATTGCGCGTGCGGCTTGCCGCACTGCTTCACGACATCGCCAAACCGCGGGTGCGCCGCCGCATCCGCGGATCGTTTCGCTTCTATGGTCACGCCAAGGCCGGCAGTGAGCTGGCTCAGGTTATCCTCAAACGCTGGAAGATGCCCCTGCGCCTGAGCGAGGACATCCGCGTTCTCACCGCCAACCATATGCTGATGGACACCGACCGGTGGAGCGATGCCGCCGTCAGGCGCCTCATAGCCCGCGTTGGCACCGAACTCCTGGAAGACCTGCTCGACCTTGCCGACGCCGATTTCCTCGCCCACGGCATCGACTCGGACCAGCCCTCCCCCATCCAGCATCTGCGACAACGCATCACTTGCCAACTGGATCAGCAGCCGGCACTTCACGTTTCCGACCTGGCCCTCAATGGCCGCGACGTCATGCGGGCACTCGCGCTGCCGCCCGGACCGAGGGTGGGACAGATCTTACGGTCTTTGCACCAGAAGGTGCTCAAACAACCGGAGTTGAACCAGCGAGATTCCTTGCTGGAGTTGTTGGATCAGCACCATTTTTGAGGATCACGATGTCAAAGACTGTTCCCCCTTCCCTTCCCGTTTTAGCATCCGTCGAGGCGGTGGTGTCTGCCAGCCGTTATGTGGCCTTTCATCCTCAGCGGTTGGCGCTGGCCGTTTCCCAGTGGGGTCATCGATTAGAGCAGGCCCCGTCCTGGGAACACCCCTGCCATTTCTTCGACGGCACTGAGGAAACCGTTCGCTGGATCTTTGTTCTCGACGTGCTCAACCATTGTTTCTGGCCGGATGAAGGTTCCCCGGTATGGACGCTGATTTATCGGGGGGAAGCCCGGTCCGGCTACTGGGGGCTGGCGGCAGCCCTCAAGCGCGCCCGGGAAAACGGTTGTCCGATTACCGACGCTGGTTATCTCGCGACCATCACTGCTGACGACCTCCAGGCGATCTTCGCCGGCAACGGCCAGATTCCGCTGTTGCCCGAACGTCTCAGAAACCTGCGCGAAGCCGGCCAAGTGCTTCAATCCCAATTCCGCGGCGATATCCTCGCATCTGCTTGAAGCCGCACAGGGAAGCGGGGTACGTACGGTGCTCCAGTTGGTGGCGGCCTTTCCCAGCTTCCGGGATGAAGCCGTCTATCACGGTCAGACGGTGTATTTCTGGAAACGCGCCCAGATTTTTGTGGCCGATCTGTACCACGCCTTCGCCGGCAAGGCCTGGGGTGGTTTCTCTGACCTCGATCAATTGACCGCCTTCGCCGATTACAAGCTACCGCAGGTGCTTCGCCATTTGGGGGTGATCTCCTACCATCCCGACTTGGAGCTGCGCATTGACCAGCGAGAACACCTGCCCGCCGGATCGGAGGAGGAAGTGGAAATCCGCGCCGCCACCATCTGGGCAGTTGAGGCCCTACGCGAAACCTTTCACCAAGCCGGCATCAGCACCTACAGCATGGATGTCGACCAGTGGCTCTGGCGTTTGGGACAGATCGAGACCTTCCGCGGCCAACCCTATCATCGCTGCCGCACCATCTTTTATTGACCCTCCCCGCGAACCGCCTTCCCCTGGCAATTCTCCCACTTTTCCCTTTCCGACACTCGCCGCTTCAAATAGAATAACAGCTTGGGTGCACCAGCGGCATCACTCCCCTGGAGTATGCTCGTCGGATGGCAGTTTAGATACTTGGCAACCACTCACTTTGCAGGATTCATCGAATGCCAAAGAACCTCACACAGAAAATCCTTGAAGCTCACCTGGTAGAAGGCAACGTTACTTGCGGCTCAGAAATGGCTATCCGCATCGACCACACGCTGCTCCAAGATGCCACCGGCACCATGGCCATGTTGGAATTTGAAGCCCTCGGGTTGGATCGGATCAAGGTAGAACTGGCTGTGCAATATGTCGATCATAACCTCCTCCAAACCGACAACAAGAACGCCGATGATCACAAGTTTCTGCAGACGGCCTGCGCTCGATACGGCATTCACTACAGCCACCCCGGCAACGGCGTGTCGCACCAGGTCCATATGGAGCGCTTTGGCATCCCCGGCAAGACCATCCTGGGCGCCGACAGCCACACCCCGGGAGCTGCCGGTGTTTCCATGCTGGGCATTGGCGCCGGCGGGCTGGACGTGGCCCTGGCCATGGCGGGCTACCCTTACCATTTTCCCTGTCCGCAAGTGCTCGGCGTAAACCTGCAGCGGGTCCCTTCCCGATTGGGTGAGCGCCAAGGACATCATCCTGGAGATGCTCCGTCGCTATGGCGTCAAAGGCTGCGTCGGGAAGATTGTCGAATACTACGGACCGGGCGTGGCCAGCCTCTCCGCCACGGACCGGGAGACCATCGGCAATATGGGGACCGAAATGGGTGCCACCAGCACCGTTTTCCCCTCGGACGAAAACACCCGCGCCTACCTGGAGGCCCAAGGACGCGGCTCTTCCTGGGTACCCATGGCCGCCGACGACGGAGCCGAATACGATGAGTACGCCGAAATCGATCTGTCCAGCCTCGAACCCCTGATCGCCTGTCCATCTTCCCCCGGCAATGTGGTGCCGGTTCGCGAAGTGGCGGGGATTGAGGTGCATCAGGTGATTGTCGGCAGCAGTGTCAATTCCTCTTTCCGTGACCTGATGGTGGTGGCCCGCACCCTCGATGGCCGCCACTGCCATCCCGGCATTTCCCTGCACATCAACCCCGGCAGTCGCCAGGTATTGGAGAATATCACCCAGCACGACGGGATGATTTCGCTGTTGCGGGCCGGCGCTCGACTGCACGAAGCCGGCTGCCTGGGCTGCATCGGCATGGGCCAGGCGCCGGGCTCCGGCCAGGTGAGTCTTCGGACCTTCCCTCGAAACTTTCCGGGTCGTTCCGGCACCAAAGACGACCAGGTCTACCTCTGTTCCCCGGAGACCGCTGCCGCTGCGGCCCTGACCGGCGTCATTACCGACCCCCGCGACCTGGGAAAAACCATCGATCTACCCGCGAATCCACGACCCCAAACAGTATCTGGTCGATCACTCGGGTATTGAATACCCGTCACCGGAACGGCACGCTACCGAAGTGATTCGCGGACCCAACATCAGACCGTTGCCGCAACTGGAACCGCTGCCGGACACCTTGAGTGCCGAAGTCGTGCTCAAGGTCGGCGACAACATCTCCACCGACACCATTATGCCGGCAGGCAGCAAGGTCCTGCCGCTCCGTTCCAACATCGAAGCCATCAGCGAGTTCGTATTCTCGCAGATCGATCCTGACTTCGCCGCCAACTGCAAGGCCAAAGCTGCCGTGGTGGTGGTCGGGGCCGAGAATTACGGCCAGGGATCGAGCCGCGAACACGCAGCATTGGCGCCTCGCTACCTGGGAGTTCGAGCCAAGATTACCAAGAGCTTTGCCCGGATCCACAAGGCCAACTTGTGTAACTTCGGCATCCTGCCTCTCACGCTCAAGGACCCTGCCGACTATGACCTCATCCAGAAAGGTTCCAGATTGACTTTCCCTGGTGTCCGCGAACGCATCGCCCGGGGCGACCGCGAGCTGCCGGTGGAGGTGGACGGCCGACCGATTATGACCCAACTGGATGTTTCCAACCGTCAGCGTCAGCATTTGCTTGCCGGGGGGACACTCAATTTTGTTAAGGCACAGCTGCACCAGCAATGAAGGCTTGCCGATACAGGTCCCAGGAAGTCACTACCCGTTTATTGGCGGGGCAAGAGGGCAGTCGGCAATGAAGGAATACCAGGGATGACACTGGTGAGAAGAGTACTATCAATTGCTCTTGTGTTGTCGGCTTGCGTTGGGTGCGACCAGGTGACCAAGAGCATTGTCAGACAAAGTTTGCCGAAATCAGAAGTCATCAGTCTCCTCAATGACATGTTTCGCCTTCAATACACCGAAAATCCCGGGGCCTTTCTGAGTCTCGGGGCAAACCTGCAAGGTGACTTAAGGTATTGGTTCTTCACCATCTCCTTAGGACTCTTTCTCGCAGGCATACTGGTGTTCCTCATAACCACCAAGCAAACATCCAGGACCCTAATTATTGGTCTTTCCCTCATATTGGGTGGCGGAGTCGGCAACTTGATCGACCGAATTGTCAATGAGGGGCGAGTGATCGACTTCATGAATGTGGGTATTGGTGGTTTGCGTACTGGCGTATTCAATGTTGCCGATATCGCTATTTCAATTGGGGCTATTTGGCTTCTAGTGCATTCTTTCAAGCAACCGGAAGAAGTTTCTTGACCAGCATGGAACCAACCGCTTCGTCCCTGGCCGCGCAACCGGATAATCAGGCTGCCACTGGCCAAGAGAACAAGACGCCAGGTCGAATTGATGCTGGCCCGGTGAGACCTTGCGACTTCGCGTTTCATCAGAACTGACCGATTGCCGATTGTGGCTTTCGGCCGGCCTTTTCAACTAATGCTCAGACGCGTCCCAAAAGCATCCTTTTCGACCGGCTTTGTGGACCGACTACAGGAGCAACCATGGGTGAGCCAGTACGGGTTAAAAACATCGGACTTCGAGGGGTAACTGTTGCCGACACCAAGATCAGCTTTATCGACGGCGAACAGGGAATCTTGATCTATCGCGGCTACCGCATTGAGGAGCTGGCGGAGAAATCGTCCTTCCTGGAAACAGCCTATCTGCTGCTCCAGGGGAACCTCCCTAGCCCGCAGCAACTCGATGACTTCAACAGCCAGATAACAGTGGCCCGCCAGCTCCCACCGTTTGTGCTGGAAAGCTTGCGACGCCTTCCCACAGCGGCACATCCCATGGACGTTTTACAGGCATCGGTACCGATGCTGGCCATGGATGACCCGGAGCTGCACGATGACAGCCGCGAAGCCCATGTCCGCAAAGCCATTCGCTTGATCGCCCGGCTGCCATTGGTGGTCGCCGCCTGGCACCGGATCCGTCAGGGCCTGGAACCTCTTGCCATCGACCCGTCGCTTTCCCATTCCGCCAATTTCCTGTGGATGCTCCATGGGGCTAAACCCCATGCCGACATGGCGCACGATCTCGATGTGTGCCTGGTGCTGCACGCCGATCATACCTTCAATGCCTCGACCTTCGCCTGTCGGGAAGTGGTGTCCACCCAAGCCCATATGTATGCCGCCGTAACCGCCGGCATCGGCGCCCTCTCCGGCAGCCTGCACGGCGGTGCCAACGCCCAGGTCATGCAGATGCTCACGGCCTTGCAGGAAGAAACCGACATAGCCGGCTGGGTCCGTGGGCAACTGGAACAACACCGCCTCATCATGGGGATGGGCCATGCGGTGTACAAAACCACCGACCCCCGCGCTCGCTATCTCAAGGACATGTGCCTGCGCCTCGGCAAGCAACTCGCTCAGCCGCGCTGGTATGAACTTTCCAGTCAGATCGAACAAACCGCCATCGAGGAATTCAATCGCCGCGGCAAGACAACCATACGGCCCAACGTGGATTTTTACAGTGCGCCGGTGTACCACATGATGGGAATACCCGGCGATTTGATGACGCTCATCTTTGCCATGGCCCGGATCGCCGGCTGGTGCGCTCACTGCATTGAGGAGCGGTTCGCCGAAGCCCAGGGCAAGCCCGCCCTTTACCGCCCCACAGCCGATTATGTCGGTCACTATTGTGGGGAACTCGGCTGCACCTTCACCCCGATGTCCGAACGCGGATGATGGCTCGCCACGTGGCTGGAATGTTGCCTGGTTACCATGCTGTTGATTTTGGTTCCTCCATTTTGATGGAGAAGTTCGGAAGGGGCACCGTTTGCACTATTTTCCAGCCACTCCCGGCAAAAATGGGGGACGCTGGCAACCACGTTTTCCCAGTCAACAGCATTGCCGCTAGAAGCAATCCCCGATAGGGTGTTGGGGCCATGACTTCAACGGATTCCTGTGGGATCTCAACACCCTGGTCCGAACGGCTGGAGAGGCTACTCGCCTCGCCTTGTCTCTGGGGTTTTCTGCTGGTCGCCGGGCTGGCGGTCCGCTTCCGCCAATACCTGTTCGGTCATTCCTTTTGGTATGACGAGTCCTTCCTGGTGTTGACCATCCAGGAGCGCGGCTTCACCGAACTGCTGGGGCCACAGCCCTACAACCTGGTTATCCCGCCCGGGTTCCTCTGGATCACGCGAGCCCTTTACGAAATCGGTGGTAAGGGCGAATTGCTGTTGCGCTTCCCCGCTTTCGTGGCCGGCATTGCCGCCTTGCTGTTGATGATCCCGTTGGCCCGCAAAGTCGTCGGATCGGTCCATGCGCTCTGGGCTTTTGCTTTTCTCGTGGTTTCCCGCCACGCCCTGCTCCACGGCTGCGATGTCCGTCCCTATACGGTAGACCTCCTGTTTACCGTGCTGATCCTCTATGCGACAACCGTCGTGATCACCCCTCCGACCTCGACCCAGGCCCGGAAATGGGCCGTAGCTGCACTGGCGGCCGCCGCCGCGGTGGGACCTTGGCTGTCCTTTCCCAGCGTGTTTGTTCTGGGTGGCGCCAGCCTGGCCGCTTGCCATTTCCCTGCCCCGCCAGGGGGCCAGGAATGCCTGGTTGATGTGGGCCGCTTTTAACGGGGTTGTCGCCCTTTCGGCGGCACTTCTATGGTGGTTTTCGGGCCGGCACATGTATTACACCGGGATGTTCGAACACTGGGGACACCGGGGATGGTGGGGATTCCCCGACTGGAGTAGCCTCTTGGCGGTCGGCAAATGGTTGTTGTGGCGTCCGGCGGAAATCGGCAACTACGGCAACCGCGAACTGGGAGTAATCCTATCCATGCTGGCCGTCATGGGCGTGGTCTCGCTTACCCGGCGGTCGCGGGCCTTGACCTCACTGCTGGTCACTCCGTTCGCCCTGGCCGTGGGCGCCGCCCTCCTGGGCCGCTACCCCCTAGCCCACCGGACCGGTTTTTTCCTGCTGCCGTGCCTTTGGTTGCTGGCTGCCGCCGGCCTTGCCTTTCTGGCCCAATGGGGACAGCAACGCGGCTGGCGATTGGCGCTGGTCGGCCTGCTGCTGATCAGTTGGGACTTTGCCTGGGTCGCCATCCGCATCGTCAGACCGGACGCCCGACTTGATTACCGGGGAGCCTACCAAATCGAGGAAGCACAACGCCAGCCGGGAGATTCGCTCTGGACTGAGACCGGCGTCGTCTACCAGGTCTACTACGGCAAGCATGCCGATCACCTTTTGGGCGATGATTTCGCCGAGGCGGAGCGCCTGGTCAAATGCCGGCGCCTGTGGGTTGTTGCCGGTGACACCCGCAACGACCTGTGGCAGCGCCTTGAAGCAGCCGGCGGACGCCTGGTCATGCGCCACCACGTGAGCGGGCTGGAAGTGGTGTTGTTTGAACCTTCTTTGTTGCAGGACACACCTTGCCGATGAACCCTATCGGGGTTAATCTTTTGTAATCCCGTAGCCCGGCTGGGTGAAGTCCAGCCTTGCGCATGGGGGTCAACTCAACAGAATTTCAATGATCACTTGTAGAGGCGAAAACAAAGGTCCCCAGCCATATCGAATCTAACAATGCCCGGTTTTTACGGCATCCAAAGACAACTACGGACACCACATGGTTTTTCGTCACGACGTCATCATTGTAGGTTCCGGCCTGGCAGGCTTGCGCGCCGCTCTCGAAGTGGCGGGCCACGCCGATGTGGCACTGCTGAGCAAGGTCTATCCGACGCGCTCGCATTCGGGAG
This sequence comes from uncultured delta proteobacterium, assembly GCA_963828705.1. Classification (GTDB taxonomy): domain Bacteria; phylum Desulfobacterota; class Syntrophobacteria; order Syntrophobacterales; family Syntrophobacteraceae; genus CAWDJT01. Next base: position 33,824 of record CAWHGA010000002.1, on the reverse strand, counting down.
CAGCCCAGGGTGGTATCGCTGCCGCTCTCGGCAACGAGGAACCCGACTCCTGGGAATGGCACATGTACGACACGGTGAAGGGCGGGGACTACCTGACCGACCAGGACGCCGCCGATTACCTGGCCCGGGATGCCGCGCGCGCTGTCTATGAACTGGAACATCTCGGCGTGCCGTTCAATCGCACGGCCGATGGCCGCATCGCCCAGCGGGCCTTTGGCGGGCACACCAGCCAGTTCGGTCAGTCCGCGGTGAAACGCGCCTGCCATGCCGCCGACCGCTCCGGGCGAGTTATCCTGGACACGCTTTACTGGCAGGTGACGACCCGTGGCGTCAAAATCTACCCGGAATTCCAGGTGCTTGACCTGATCCGCAACAGCGATCGATTTGTTGGGGTGGTCGCCTATCAGTTAGCCACCGGCGAACTCCATGTTTTTCATGCTCGCCAGGTATTGCTTGCCACCGGCGGGTTCGGCAAGGTTTTTAAAACCACTTCCAATTGTTTCGCCAACACCGGCGACGGACTCTCCCTTGCCTATCGGCACGGCATTCCCCTGGAGGACATGGAATTTGTCCAGTTTCATCCCACCGGCATTCACCGGCTGGGGGTGCTCATCAGCGAAGCGGCCCGAGGTGAAGGCGGGATCTTGCGCAACGATCAGGGCGAACCTTTCATGGAACGCTATGCCCCGACCATCAAGGACTTGGCCGCCCGTGATGTGGTTTCGCGCGCCATCCACCAGGAGGTTCTCGACGGACGCGGGATCAATGGCCAGGACTACGTCCATCTCGACCTCACCCACCTGGGCGCTGAAAGAATCGCCGAAAAACTCTCCGACATCAGTTCCTTCGTCCGCATCTACCTGGGGATCGACCCGGTGACCGACCTTGTCCCAGTGGCACCGACCTGCCATTACATGATGGGAGGGATCCCGGTGAACCTGGACGGCCAGGTGCTGGACCACCGGCATCAACCCGCGGTGGGCCTTTATGCTGCCGGGGAATGTTCCTGCCTGTCGTTGCACGGAGCCAATCGGCTGGGCTGCAACTCCCTGCTGGATCTGGTTGTGTTTGGTCGCCGGACCGGCCTGGCAATGGCCGCGGAACTCCCGAAATTGGACTGGTCCGATCTTCCGGCAAACCCAACGGCTGCAACCACCGACCGCATTCGCCGGCTCCGCGAACGCCGCCGCGGAGATCGCGCTCATGTGCTGCGAAGCGCCATGCAACAAGTCATGACCACGGATTGCTCGGTGTATCGTCACCGCGCCGGGCTGAACCGAGCCCTGAGCGAAGTCCGGGCGCTCCTGGCCGGTTGCGATCAGGTGATGATCGAAGACCAGGGGCAGCGGTTCAACACCGATCTGCTTGAAGCCCTGGAACTCGAAGGGTTGCTGCAACTCGCCGAAACCATTGCGGCATCCGCCCTGGCCCGCGAGGAGAGCCGCGGCGCGCACTACCGCGAAGACTTCCCCGAACGCGACGATACCAACTGGCTGCGGCATGGACTGGTGCGGCGCACCGACCGGGGTCCGGAGATCTCTTATAAACCGGTGACCATCACGCGTTTTCAGCCCAAACCGAGGGTCTATTGAGATGGAAATGCGCTTCAAGATATTGCGTTACAACCCGGAGCTGGATGCCGCGCCACGCTATCAGGACTACGTGATCACCGCCCAACCCGAAGAGCGCATCCTCGACTGCCTCAACCGCATCAAATGGGAACTCGACGGCACGCTCAGCTATCGCATGTCGTGCGGTCATGGCGTGTGCGGCTCCGACGGCATGAAGATCAACGGCCGCTGCGCCCTGGCCTGCCAGAAGCTGGTGAAGGATTACGTCGGTGCTGAGGTCGTGCTGGAACCCCTGCCCCACTTCCCGGTGCTCAAGGACCTGGTGGTGGACATGGATGGCTTCCTCGAGCGCGTCGGCCGGATCCGACCGTATATCGAAAACGCTTCCGCCGCGCCCGAACACGAACGCCTCCAGTCGCCGGCCGATCACAAGAAGCTGGATACGGTCATTCGCTGTATCCTGTGCGCCTGCTGTACCGCGGCGTGTCCGGTGACCGGTGAAAACCCCGCGTATGTGGGACCGGCTACCCTGGTTTGGGCCCTGCGCTTCCTGTTCGACTCCCGCGACGATCAATTCGAGCAGCGTCTCCGGGCCATCGACTTCAGCGACGGGGTGTGGGCCTGTGTCAATCATTTCGAATGCACTCGCGTCTGCCCGAAGGAAATACCCATCACCAAATCCATCAACCTGATGAAACGGGAGATTGAAAAGAAGCTACGGTCGGCATAGTAGCGAACTGCATCCTTGAATCGACAAGCAATTGGTCCAGTATCTTGCGGCTGAACTCGTTATCCTACTCACTTTCAGGCAGCCCAATCATTGATGAACTCGTCAAAAGTCAAAACCTAGATGGAATCGTAAGAAGCGCCAAGATCAAGCCGTGCAAGTCCTGAGGAATGCGGCGTACCTATGGGTACGCCTCAATGACGAAGGAAGCGGTGCAACGCAGATATTGGGCTTTTTACGAAACCATCAATCATTGAGGGTTGCGCCAGGAGATGCACAGTCTATGAACAACACACGCCAGGATCAGGACTCGATGGGTGCGGTGGACGTTCCTCAGGACGTTTACTATGGCGCCCAGACCCAACGCGCTCGCGACAACTTCCCGATCAGCGGCATCACCTTTCCGTTTTCCTTCATCAAGGCGCTGGTGTTGATCAAGCGCTGCGCCGCCAAGGCCAATCAGTCCCTGGGGTTGCTGGATCGCGGCCGCGCCGACGCAATTTCCCAGGCGGTTCAGGAAGTCATAGACGGAAAACTTTCTGACCAGTTCGTCCTCGACGTCTTCCAGACCGGTTCGGGCACCTCCACCAACATGAACGCCAATGAAGTGCTGGCGACCCGAGCCAACGAACTTCTCACCGGAGTGCGCACCAGCAAGCATCCGGTCCATCCCAACGATCACGTCAACCTCGGACAGTCGAGCAATGACGTGATCCCGTCGGCACTTCACGTGGCGGCCCTCACCCAAATCCAGCAGCAACTGATCCCGGCCTTGGAACGGCTGCAGGCCAGTCTCGCAGGCAAAGCCCAGGAATTTACGCGGGTCATGAAGGTCGGCCGGACCCATCTGCAGGACGCACTGCCCATCCGTCTCGGGCAGGAATTCGGCGGATATGCGCGCCAGGTGGAACTGGGGATCGAACGGCTACGCCGAGTTGGAACCGTCACTGGCGGAACTGGCCTTGGGGGGAACAGCGGTCGGCAATGGCGCCAACACACACCCTCAATTCGCGTCCGCAGCCATCGCCAGGATTTCCCAGGAAACCGGTTTGAGTTTTCGCGAAGCGGGCGACCATTTTGAAGCGCAAAGTGCCCAGGACGGTGCGGTGGAAACCAGCGGCGTGCTGAAAACCGTGGCGGTGAGTCTGATCAAGATCGCCAATGACATCCGCTGGCTGGGATCCGGTCCGCGCTGCGCCCTGGGTGAGATTCAATTGCCCGCTCTGCAACCCGGTTCTTCAATCATGCCCGGGAAGACCAACCCCATCATCCCGGAAGCGGTCATCCAAGCTGCAGCTCAAGTGGTGGGTAACGATGCTGCCGTCACGGTGGGTGGGTTAGGCGGGTATTTTGAACTGAACACCATGTTGCCGCTTATCATTCACAACCTGCTTCAATCCATCGAACTCCTGAGCGCTGCGGCTCGGGTATTTGCCGATAAGTGCATCGACGGTATTCAGGCCAACCGGGAACGCTGCGCCAGCGGCATAGAACACAGCCTGGCGTTGGCTACCTATTTGGTCCCGACCATTGGTTACGACCGGGCTGCGGCCCTGGCGAATGAAGCTCACCAGGCCGGGCGCACCATTCGGCAGGTGGCACTCGATGCCGGCGTGCTCCCGCCGGAGCAGCTCCACAAGCTCTTGGACGCCGCTCTTCGGGGTTCGGCACCGTAAAAAACAGTTCTTTTACCGAGTGTCATCACGTTGTACCAAGGGTGCTCCTTGTTCCGCGCGACTGCGTCGCGATTAGCCACTCGCGCTCTGTTGTGGCGCTTTATCCGCGAGCAACTTGCTTGCCAAGGTCACTTCAGACACTTGGCGTGCAGTTATGTATCTTCTCAAAAACTGGGGGCGCACGACTCTGATCGTCATTCCCGCATGCTCCTGGCGGGAATCCAGTGCTGCCCCGGCGGGATTTGAGACCCCTGGACCCCCGCTAAAGGCATGCGGGGGTGACGGACTGGAGGCTCTCACGCAAGGGCCGGAATCTCGCAAGATTTCGAAGCGGATATCCTGCCGGATTTATTGAGATGTTACGGTTCTTTGTCGACGAGTTCTCCGAATGTGCGAACGTGCGCCTTTGACGACCCCTCAGAGGACATGGCAGTCGCTAAAGGTTACCCGCAATTTCTTGCCGCCGGGCAGGAGGGTCCCCCGTGAAGACAGCACTGGGTGTCGGGCTGGTTCTTGCCCTGGTGGTTGCCACCCTGTCACCGTCAGTCGCCGCGCCACCGGAGGGAAAGAACATGACCGGGCCGACCGTCGAGCAGCGATTTGGAAACCTGATCTTCTCGCTTCCAGCCACCTTTCGGCAGGTCGCTGACACCAGCGAGGATACCCCAGCGCCGATCCCGGGTGTTCCGCCGACTCGCGAGCACTTTCGAAGCTACACTTCACCTGACGGCCAGGGGATCTATTTCTTCCGCTGGGAGGGCGTTCCGACGCGCGACCGCGGACCGATGGTCGTCGAGCAGGAGTGGCCGGTGCTGATCGACGGCCAAAAGGGGCGCGTCAGCCTGACGACGACCTTTTTCAGGACGCGGCAGCGGGTGCTGGCGGCGCACTTCGCGGCCCCCGACGGCGACCGCTACCTGATCTACCAGAAGACCAAGGACCCCCAGCAGGCGCCGGAGCGCGAAGGCTTCCTGGCCATGCTGGCAACGATTCGCTTCCGGGAGGCGGCCGCGGATGATCGGCCGGAGTTCATTGGCACGGCCAGTATGTGGCCCGATGGCACCATCCAGCTCCAGCTCCGCGCGGTAGACGGCTCGGGCGCCATGGGCGACGCCTTGTTGACCTACCCCAAGGACCACCCCGAATACCAGATGATCCTCGACCACATCGATGGCCTGAGGCCGGGCGAGCAGAAGCCGGTGAAGCCTTTCCCCCCAAAGCAATGACCGGGGGACAGCTTCAGCGACAGCTTCCCCGCAGCCGAGCTGCTGATCGAGCCATGTGACTGGCCCCCATCCGGCACCAAACGCCCGGGCAGAATTCCGCGGCTTCCAGGAAATCGGGTAAGCGGATCACTTCAACTGGACTTTTTGCGTCGGCTGCGGGCGGTAAAAACTCTTCATCGTTCGGTGGACACTCATGATTGAAGGAGAACTCGAGTTGCCTGATCACGGGGGAAACAGTTGTACGGCACCCATGGAATAGTCGGCTGCAATCTATTCCTCGCGGCATACGGGCTGGCGATGCTGAACCCCTCTCTGCGGCTCTTTTCAGCGGCGCCACAGGACGTGAAGTGGATCGCGCTCGTGGTCATGCTGGTCACGGCCGTAGTCACCGTCGTGTCGATTTTGGTTCATGGTGGTGGGGGCGCAGGCGAACCCCTCGGCTGCCTCGCCGGCGTACTCGTGTGGTTGGGCCGCTTTGCCGGACCCGCCCTGGCTTCCCGCCTTGCTCCAGCATCTTCTCAGCCAGACCTGTGGCAAATAGTCGGGGGTTCAATTCCGCCGGTCCTAATAGCTTTGGCCCTCTGGTTTATGAGCCAAACCAAACGAGAGTAACCGTCCAGCCATGAGAGATTTCGTAGACACTATCTCGAGGATAAGCGCACCGGTCGATGTGCCGCCGAACGAATGCGTCGACCGGACGCGCAACCATGCCGGGATGATCTGGTGGCATTCTCGTGAAGTCTTTTGGCGGTGTGCTTTCGTGCCGGTGCTGGCCGGTCGTTATGCCAATTCAAGGGGGGGAAAGCTGCGATGGGCTGCCTTGATTGGGCCGCCCTGATTATCGGCGCCGGTCTGATCGCCAGCGGAGTGCGTGCGATCCGGCGGCGTAAGGCCAATGTCCCCGAGCAATACCAAGGGGAGCGCGCGGTTCGCTTGGGCTGGCTGTGGATCGGGTTGGTCGGTGCTCTCATGCATAATTATACACGGGAGTTTCGATCACCCTGTCCGGTCTCTTCCTGCTCTTGATAATGCCTTGGATATGCTCCACCGTCTCAGGAGCGAAAAACTGCTCACCGGTCTCCTTGCACACACGGGCGGGTACATTTTCAACAATAAAAAACCTGCCAGCATGTTCCAGCGTATAGGTCACTTTAGTATCTACCATTGTCTCTTTCATTCCGAATGTCCCTTCATCTCACCTTCTGACCCGGAAATCGATCCACAGATCGGGATCAGGCTCGTACAGGGTGATGATCTTGACAAGTGGTCTGCTCGGATAGCTGCACTGAACGTGCAGTGGCCGGCCCGCTTTCGTGAAACCAAGGATGAGACAACTCGGGCCATATTTGTCATCCGGGTAGTCTTCAATCACTTCGCTTCGGCCGCCTATAGCATCCTCCACCTCCGCCACACTTATGTCTCGGATGATGCTTTGATCGACAGCATGTTTGGAAAACTCATACTGTCGCCTCTCAAATTTTGCACGGATTTCGTCGATCAGTCCCATGGAGAAATAGTATCAACCCCCTGACTTGTGGTCAATTCGACGACGCCCAACAATGCCGTCCATAATTCGCTTTTGTGGCGCCGATGGGTTATAAGCCGGGCATATTCGGCCGAGTAAGGGCGTTTGGCTGGGGTCATGTTCTTCACCACTTTCGATAACTGAGTCGATTCCCGACCCCAAATCAGTACCTTGAGCCCTCAAAGAGCCAACAATTGGGGAACCTATTATGTGAGGTCAACATTTATAGTGGGCCGACCCCATCCGATCCCGGCTCGCTTTACTTCTCTTCCTTAGAGTGCCAATTTTGACCCCAAAAATGCAGTTTTGATCAAAATACACCATCATTTTCATATCTTCAGTTGGAAAATCTTCATGTTGTCGTGGCCCGACCCCACCCGCACACATTTACTCAGGCTTCTCCCTTTCAAGGTTACAAAACGAGCATGGCCGCGAATATCAAAGACCTTGCACTCCACTGCCCTTCTCCTGTTTGCGGCAGTCGCATTCCTGGCCCTCCTCCGCTCCGTCCCCGGATAAGAAGTTATCCGGGGAACCCACCTTTCCACCTTTACTGAATTGAAACTAGCTGATCCCATTGAGCAAAAACTGTTTTTAATGACTTCTTGATTCCAAGCGTGTTCAAAAGCTTATCATCTGAGATGTTATAATTCTTTTGCAAATGCCTGAATCGTTTAAAGCTTTTTATGGCGAAGGTGCTTGATGATGCTATGGCGGCAGAATTGTTTTGGACTTTTGATACAGTCTGTTCAGATTCCCATATGGCAAAAAAGTATCCTATCCAAAAGGGACTTTCCATTTTCTGATCTTCACGATGAGAATTCATTGCCTCCTGATAGGCATCTATCCTCTTGGCCGGGCCATACTTCATTATTGCATTCCATACTTCGGAGTGCCCTTTTTTGATTTCAGCCAGTACCGTTTTGCTCAGGTCTCCTGCAAGTGCAAGTTGAGGAATCACAAGAAGAAGAAACAGTAAATAGGAGATAGATTTTTTATTTTTCATGAAGACGCCTCCATCAAGTTCTCTGCCGACATAATATTCCACCGATGACACGGACAACCCGTTGTCCTTGCGTGGAGCGCAAGAGGCTAATGCGGAGTTTAACGACTTGGCGCCAAAAAGCTCAATGTAAAGTCACCACGCCTCCCGCCCAGTCCGCTGGAACGAAAGTTATAAGGCTATCTTCGCGTTCCGCACTTTAGCTAAGAAAAAGACTTACAATCACAAGAATGAGATTGACGATTGTAAGGAACGTGATCACCACCGTTAAATTCTTCATCTGGTGAGTCAGCTCAAGTATCCGAATCGTCTGTTCCTGACTATCTCGCCGAGCTATCTCCTCGATATAGAAACCTGTCCCAACGACCGTGTTCTTCGTCAACTGATCGTAGACAGCAATCAGTTCGTCCTTCGTCATTTTACGAAGCTCCGAATACTTCCTAGCCATCGCCATAGGTACCTCGTGTTCGATCTCGGTCTCAGCCGTATAACGATAAAGAGTTTTTGCGGCGCGCAGCCGACGAAAAGGTCGAGTTGGACTGAACCAATGAGCGGTGGGAAGACACTGGGATTGTGGATCGGAAAATTAGCAGCCGACTCGCGCTCGCTTGCGGCCATTATGGATGGTTCGGGGGGAAATCACAAGGGGTGAATGGCGGTCTGAACAACCTCATGAAGGCAGAAGGACCTTGGGCTGCGGTGGAATAGGTGACGATACCAGGGTGTTTGGCCCGCTTTGGGCGCAGGGAGCCGGTGGCGCCCGGAAAGCACCCTGAAGGGATACTGGTATCGAACAGCTTTTCGATCATGGAGGTTGGTTCGTTGCCATTGGAATAGGGCATACCCACGCGATCACAAAAATAGGGCCACCCCCAAACCGGGTCCCAATGCGCCTTCGCAAATCCAGATGGTTTTCTGCCTCTCGGCTTGGTAGAATTCCAGCCATGGGATGGTTCGCTTGGATGATCGCTTTGTGGAGATAGTTGTAGAGGCACACGTGGTGCATTGAGGAGTGAAACTATGACGCTTCCTATCGATTACGGGGATGTTGACTGGCTACTGGATCAGCTTTCCACCTTTCACAAAGAACACCAACACGTTGAACGGGAGTACCTGGAGCTGAGGACACTCTTGCGCGATGCTGAGGCCGCCCTTAGAGCCGAACCCGATGATGAGGTCATGCGGGTGCGGGTGTATTACGTAAAACAACGACTGGAAGAGCTGGAAGGGAGATATCCTTGGATTACAGCAGACAAACCACCGGAAATAGCCTTTTGGATCCCCTCGGCCGGATAAGCAGAGATTATGTATCTGACAAGCAAAATAACTCTTGCTTTTCTGCAAACAAGAAGTTGTCCTGTCTCAGTTCCAATTGGCCTCCCAAGTACTGATGGTCAGCTGGCCATTAACCGCAGCATTCACTACCGGACACTTTTTCCTGGGCTCTTCGGCAGAAACGCTGCATGGTAGTCTAAAACTGGTTTAACCCAAGTAACCAGCAACCCTAAGGAGGCTGCCATGAGCGACAGCAAAAAATCTTCAAAGCGGTTCACAAGGCCCTGGTTAAACTGTGCGCACAAGGCGTTCAAGGTAACTTCGGAAGACGGCTCAATACGTTGGCCGGTCTCATGTGCGGCATCGTTAGCACAGGCAGTTGTCATCTTCCCAAAGTGGCCCTGAAGATCCCGGACACGGCCTTGGCAGCGAGTCGCGAGAAGCGGATCAGTCGCTGTCTGAAAAACGAGGCCCTTGATGCCGAAACCTATTTTCTTCCGTTTGCAAGGATGCTCCTCGCCAGTCTGTCGCACCTGCCGCTGGTGTTGGTCATGGATGGGAGCCTTGTTGGACGCGGTTGTGTGGCCCTGATGGTAGCGCTGGTTTACAAAAAGCGTGCTTTGCCCCTTGCCTGGAAGGTAGCCAAGGGCAACAAGGGGCATTTCTCCGAAGAGGCACACATGGCTCTGATCCGAGAAGTTGCGGCATTGATCCCCACCGATGCCCGAGTCGTTTTTCTGGGTGATGGCGAGTTCGATGGCTGCAACCTCCAGGCCCTGCTTCATCAATGGGGCTGGCAGTATGTCTGTCGCACCGCTTGCAACATCACGCTCCGCTGGGAAGGCGAGAGCTTTCAGTTTGCAGACATGGCCGTCGGCATGCAACCCGGTGGCTGTCTGGATGTACCCGAGTGCCAGTTCACCCACAAGAGATACGGCCCGGTGCTGGCCTTGTGCTGGTGGAGGAAAGACTGCAAGGAGCCGATCTTTCTCGTCAGCAATGTGGCATCCTCTGAGGATGCCTGCGAGTTGTATGGAAAACGCTTTCACATCGAGACCTTCTTTTCCGACGAGAAGAGCCGCGGTTTCAACCTTCACAAGAGTCACCTATCAGATCCCGCGCGCTTGAGCCGTCTTATGATCGCAGCGTGTTTGGCGTACCACTGGATCATCTATCTTGGTTGCTTGGCGCTGCAAAATGACAGGCAACGAGCCATCCACCGCGCAGACCGTTGTGACCTGAGTCTGTTTCAATTGGGGCTGCGGCTTCTCGATTACTTCCTGGAGCGTGGATGGCGCATTCCTTACGCCTTCTGGAATTTGGGCCTTACCGACAAAAGATAACCCGTGGCCCGGCAATGCAGGAGCGAAAAAGTGTCCGGTAGTGAAACCGCAGCATTCTCCCGCTCAATAATTTCACGAGGTACACTATGCATCATCTGCGATCAGTCAACTATTTCATCGTATCAGTGCTGTTACTCATGTCAGTCATCTCGAATGCTATGGCGATAGAACCTTCGAGGGATCTAACTTCGCCAACCCTGAAGCCGACAATACCTATCTTTGAAACGCCAAGAGTTAAGGCAATATCTGTAGGAATCATAAAGGGACAGGGGACAACATCGTATATGTATGGAACACACGTTTTGGTAAACGATAATGGGAAAACGTTGTATGCCTTGAGAAGTAACAACATCGACCTTGATCGGCATGTTGGCAGAAAGGTAAGGGTTTCAGGGTATTTGATCCAAGGTTATCCTGTCGATGGTGGACCGGATTTCCTTGATGTCGAATCGATTGAATGAGCCGATTCCCGGGCGTAAGCTCTAAATTTCCAACGGACACGGAAAAGATATTTGCGGCTACTCCCCATAAATCTTCCAATAATAAATGTAGTAGAGACCTTGTTGTTTGCTTTTATCTTTATCCCGGCCAACCTTTTCGATTGCCCATAGTAATGAAAATCCCTTACTGTTCGAGCTTTGATACCGAAAATCCCGAGCACCTGAAACCTTGCTCATCTTCCATCCTTGTTCCTTGGATAGTAGTAGGAGCTGCTTCACGACAGCGTCTACACTTTCAGCCGACAACACTTCCATCCTAAGTGTTGGGCTTTCGATACAAGCACCTTTCTCGTTGTCTTCGCAGGGCTTCTCTTTCGCCCCCGAAATTATGGGCAAATTTTTCATGTTGTCAGCACAAGCAGCTGGTACGATCCAATACCCCAAAAGTAGTACAGCAATAAGACTAAACAAGAAGCATCTTTTCATCGCGTTGTTCCTCCTTGAGTTTGCGTGTAATCGGGCGAGGTCGTGTCCCGGCCTATCGTATCTGATCACACGTAAGTAATCACTGGGTCACCGTGAGGGCCGGTCTTCCTCATTCCCGCGCAGATCCTGCCCCAGCGAAGGGAGCGGGCCGGAATCCAGGTTGCTGGCCTTCAGCTATTGAGGTGCCACCGTCATCCTGAACTCAGGTTGCAGCCAAAACTGGTGCCCACCGCCAGAGCGGCTCGTACCAGCGGCGAATCGGGCGGTACCAGGCGTTGGCGCCCCATCACCTTTTCCAAGGGGACAGCCACCATCCGGTTGTGCTGCATGGCCACCATGTGGTTGAATTGACCCTCCGCCACCATTTCCACGGCACGCACCGCAAATTGTGTGGCCAGCACCCGATCGGCGGCACTCGGCGTACCGCCGCGCAGTACATGGCCGAGGATGGTCACGCGGCTTTCAATGCCGGTGGCTTCTTCAATCTGCCTGGCAATCACGTGGCTGATCCCGCCAAGTCTCACCGGGTCGGGGCTGTCCGCCACGATCTTTTGCACCACCTGGTTCCCGCCCTCCGGCTTGGCGCCTTCGGCCACCACCACGATGCTGAAACGTTGGCCGAAAAGGCTGCGCTGCCTCACCACACGGTTCACTTCCGCGATATCGTATGGCAATTCCGGGATGAGAATGACGTCGGAACCACTGGCCAAGCCCGATTCCAGTGCCAGCCAGCCGGCGTTGCGGCCCATCACTTCGACCAGCATTGCGCGGTGGTGGGACTGGGCCGTGGTGTGGATGCGATCCAGGGCTTCGGTGGCCACACCTCGAGCGGTGTCAAAACCGAAGGTGACGTCGGTTTCCTCCAGATCCTTGTCGATGGTCTTGGGAAGGCCCACCACGTTGGCTCCCTTGGCGGCCAGTTCACCGGCAATGGTCATGGTGCCGTCGCCCCCCACACAGATGAGCGCGTCCAAACCAAGATCGTGATAGAACTCCATACAATCATCGGAGACATCCACCTTGCGGAGCTCCGCCCCTTCGCCGATGCAATGGGCGAAAGGATTGGCCTTGTTGCTGGATCCCAGGATGGTACCACCCTGGTTCAGGATGCCGGAAACCTTTTCGAAGGTCAGGGTCTCGAAGCGCTTCTCAATAAGTCCCAGGAATCCATCGAAGAATCCAACAACTTCCCAGTTGAAGAGCTGGATGGCGGTCTTGGTGACCCCGCGAATGACGGCATTGAGGCCCGGGCAGTCGCCGCCGCCGGTGAGAATGCCAACGCGTTTCTTACCCATGATGATCCTCCATGTTGAACTTCTGGTGAGATTGCCTGCCTGACGCCTGCGACACCCCGGCAAGAACCTCCGTCAGGGCGTGCAGACACAACTCATAAGGGCTTGTGGCCAACCGCCCAGAGACGCTTGCCGAAGGAACAAGGTGACTTCGTCACTTTCTCTCCTCCCTTGTCATGCTGCAGCCTCCCATCCGTGGTAAATAGCGTCAATCGCGACGACCATCGGATCTGTATAAGCTTTCCAGCAACAGCCGGCATTGAAGCTTCGGCCGAGACAACATGAATTGGGAGATACCAGCGGCCCATCCATCAGGCCACATTGGCACGCACCTTCACTTCTTGTTCAAGCCTGCCGGAAAGCCTATCACTTTCGACCTCCAGATCATAATGGGTCTGGAGGTTCAACCAAAACTGCGGCGACATGCCAAAGTAACGTCCCAATCGGAGTGCCGTATCCGCGCTAATAGAACGTTTCCCCAGCACTATCTCATTGATGCGCCTTGCTGGAACGTGTATGTCCTTAGCAAGCCGATACTGGGTGATTCCCATCGGGTTCAGAAACTCCTCAAGGAGGATTGCCCCTGGGTGGATTGGGGGTATCTTGTTCTCTTCCATTTCCATCCCTCAACTCTCCTCAGTGGTAGTCCGTTATCTCGACGTCGAAGCCATCGCCGTCAAGCCACCTGAAGCAGATGCGACACTGGTCATTGATGCGAATGCTGTGCTGCCCCTCCCTATCGCCCGATAGACGCTCAAGTCTGTTTGATGGAGGGACGCGGAGCGAGTTCAGGTCAGGTGCAGCATCAAGCATCCAGAGCTTCTGCATTGCTAGCCTCTGGATGTCCTGCGCCAACTTGCGGGAGAACCTCCTGCCATAAATCTTTTCAGTCTCCTTGCACCTGAACGTTTTTATCATGCCTTGCTAGTGACGCATCGCGTTAATAAAGTCAAACAGGAATAGTTGAGACTAAATTATATCTTAATTCCTAATAGATAGGGCCTGACAGCAGTGGCATGCAGGCGCGCCATGTTGGCCTGAGTGAAGTACTGGTACTTCTCACGCAAAGGTTTGGGCATAGGCATGAAGTCGATCTGCGGCCAGTCTCCCAAGGGCCGCAAAGATGGCCTGCGCCAGCTCATTCCAGGAACGCGCCTGGCCTGTTCCGAACTTGAAAAGACCATTCACTTCCCCATGTGCCAAAACCCACCACATCGCCTCAACGCAATCTTTCACGTAGACAAAGTCACGCTTCTGCTCGCCATCGGCACAATCCTTCCCGGCAAGACCCAAAAAGCTGCACCCGCCCTGTCTCCTTGATCTGATGAAAGGCCTTGTAGACAACGCTCGCCATATCCCCTTTGTGATATTCATTGGGACCAAAAACATTGAAGAATTTCAGGCCGATAATCTGTTTCAACAGACCGGTACGTTCCGCGTACAAGTCAAAGACATGCTTTGAGTAGCCATACATGTTTAGAGGTGCCAGTCCGGCAAGGTCGGTTTCGTCGGAAAACCCGGCTTCACCGCCACCATAGGTGGCTGCGCTGCTGGCATAGAGAAACCGTATTTGCCGGGCAACTGCCCATTCGGCAAGGGTTCTTGTGAAGCGGTAATTGTTTTCCATGAGATAGTCGGCATCCCGCTCCGTGGTGGATGAACAGGCGCCCATGTGGACGATGGCATCGGGGGCGAAGGACAGGGTATTGGTAGTCACCTGCCGGAGTAATGCGCTTTTGTGAAGATATTGCGAATAGCACAATGCGCTCAGGTTCTTCCACTTCTCCCCGGCTCCCAGGGAGTCGACCACGAAAATGTCGTCAATGCCTTCCCGATTGAGCTTCCAGATAAACGCACTGCCGATGAATCCTGCCCATGGTTCACTCAGGTCATGGCCGTCCCCCATGCAAAGAATTCCACCCTATGGGACATGCTCTCCGGCCCCAGCGAGCGCTCCCGCCAGGCTTCCGAGGGGAGCGGCTTTGCAAAGGCAGCTATGCCATCGACCCTTCGACCTTGAGTCCACCGCGAATGGCTCGCCGAGCGGCACTAAAACTCCATGGACAACTTTCATAACGACGGTAAAAGGCGCCCCCACATAGTAGCTGGTACTTCCAGACCTGCTATCGTCACTTGCATTGATCAAGGACACATATTTGTTGTTGAAAATATTCTGCAACTCAAGAGAAAGCTTCGCTGTTTCAACAATTGATATATTCTTCATGGTATAGGATATCTTTAGATCAGCCAAGAAATAGTCGTCAACATTTTCCTTATGCTCCGCATCACCATATCTTTCACCAACATAGCGGACCATTGGCACAATTTCCACTCCGGCAATACTTTAAAATCAATCCAGTCTTAACTAACCATTCCGGCGTATCGACCACTTGTCTGTCCTTTCGCACTCAAAGTATATCCCTGATAAGTCAAGTCCTCATCATAGGTCATACTGCAATAGGTTGGATTGACGAAGAACGTGAGATTATCGGTTATATGTAAGTTTGTCTCGAATTCGAAACCATACCCAGTGGCTTTCCCGATATTCTGCTGATAGTTGAGGTTCACTCTAGGATCATAAACAGTCGTCAGAAGGTTACGGTTCTTGGAATAAAAGATGGTAGGCATGATTTCGAACCAATCGTGCTTAAAGCGGGCGCCCAATTCCAAATTGTCCGAGATTTCCATACCAAACCCTTCAAACATATCCGTCCATGGTAACACCTGCCTGCCGAAACGTAGAGCTATGTTTTGGCTTGTATAGAGTTACGAGCGGTTGATATGAATAGGGTCGAATAAAATTCTTGCCGTAACTGCCATATACTTCCAAAGAATCCAAGATCTTATAACTGAGTCCGACCGACGGGAAATAATCATCATATTCTCTGGCTGCTCTGTCATAGTCGGGTGCTCGAACCAGACTGTTGGTTGTTGAGTTCCACGCAAATCCACGGCTGGCCGGGTCGGCGTAATGAAAATACTTGACCCCCGCCTGCCAGTCGAAATTCCATAGCTTTCCAGCCAACTTCAAATACGGGCTGTTGAGCATGCCGTTGTCGTCATTTTCGCCATAGTTTCCCCATCCCTGATACGCCATGGTCGACCGGATCATAATTCTTAGTGTTGATCTTCATGTCGGTGGCTTCAACAATGGTAGCCGACGGTGGCCTTGACCGATGAAAAGGTGGCGGTCGCTTCCGAAATCAGGCCATATCTTTCGACATCTCTGATCCTTTTTTGAATGGTCCCGCCCGAGGAGGTCACCCCCCCAAGATTTCCGAATCTTCCTGCGAGAAGTAGGGTTTAAAAGTCAGTTGAAAGTCTCGTTCAACGTTATCGGAATGATGGAAAGAACATCCGTATTCCGTAGGTCGGCATGGTTGTATTTGTAGTAATAGATATCCTGGGCCTTTTTGCCAGTTAAATCATTGTTATAATCTTTCCTATAATTCTTGTTGAAATCCTGAGTTTCCGAGTAGGTGAGCGCCCTATAAAGATCCTGTTCGACATCGTTATAATTGAACCAGATCTTGACACTATCCTTACCCCAGGCCGGTTGCTCCACCATGAAATTGACATTATTCCGTGGGCCGAGATCGCCCGGGCCTTTCCACTTGTCGGCGTCGGTATAGGAATAGGAAAGGCGATGCACGAGTACCCGTGGTTGGTAAGGCGTCCCGAATCAACTCGCAAAAACGACCGATAATACTGATCATGAGCCCAGGCCCATGGTGAGATCGGCACCGAAGTTTTCTTCCGGCCATCGAGGTCTCAGTTCTATGGCCCCTCCGCGCGACCCAATACCGGTTCCGAGGTCCCCGGGGACCCCGCCTTTGTAAACCGCAATGCCTTGGAAGTTCTCGGTATCGTAAATATACTCCCGGGGGCCGATGGGGTTCCCGCCCCAGTTGGGAACGCCCTCAACCGACATCGACCCAAGATATCCCCGCACACCCCGGACGCGAATGCTCCTTTGTTCCGCGGCCAAGCCCATAAGGATCTACGCTTTCCACGCTGATTCCAGGGAGGACATCGATGGCGTTGTAGACGCTGGTGTTGGCTTTGCTGCCCTCGATTTCAATACCTTTTCTGGTGACTTCCTTGCCGGTATAAACGCTCTCGCTTGGTCTGTTTGGTTGGCGTGACAATCCTTTCTCCGGTAACGACGATTTCCTCAAGTTTGGCCTCTCCTTCCTCAGCCTGCGCCGACATACTCCGTCCACAAACCGAGAACCAAGTAAACAATCACACCTATTAGAGCCTTTTCATTTTGAGCCTCCCGAAATCCTTATGGTCATACGAGAGCAAGTTGTCGCCGGACACATACCCTTGGAAATGAGCACTCTGAATTCTGGTCTTCATGACCTCTGAACACCTTTGTCCTTGCTGGTAACATCCCAATAAATCCGGGCAGGATATCCGTTTCGCAGGCTTGCGGACTCCGGCCCTTGCGTAAGAGCCTCCAATCCGTCACCCCCGCATGTCTTTGGCTGGGGTCCAGGCGTCTCAAATCCCGCCGGGGCAGCACTAGATTCCCGCCAGGAGCATGCGGTAATGACGATCAGTGTCGGCGCCCCCAGTCTTTGAGAGACGTTTGCCGCCCTGCGCGACCATGCCATGGCTGCAGTGAGTCGATGTTCCCGCCTACCCGTCGACCTCTTCCATATCCTGTCGCATCTGCTGCAGCCATGGCGGGACCGTGGGGCTCTCGGCGCCATCAAAGTCGCGGACGTAGGGTTTGATGTCGACGATGGGGCTGCCATCCAGGGCTTCCAGGCCGAGAACCCGAAGCACATTGCCTTCACGGGACAGGAGTTTTACCGTGGAAACCAAGACCGGATTGGGTCGAGACGGGCTGCGAGTAGCGAAGATCCCCTTTTTGGGAAGGTCTTTTCGGCCCATGGGGTGGACCTGTTGAAGACCGCGGCGCTGCGGCGGTACCAAATGCGCCCAATACAGCACCACGATATGAGAAAACTCCTCGATACCTTCCAATATCTCCGCCAGCTCCGGAAGGATCAGCAGTTCTGAAATGTGGGTTTTGATCATCCGGTGACGCTCTCGAATCTTCTTCATCCGCTCCTGGGTATCGATATCCGCATCTGCATTTGATGGAACGGCATCCTTGAAGCTGCTCCTAACGTAACCCACCGGTCGGATATCAATAGGCAACATAGAAGGTTCATCCGACATATTTATCATTCTCCTGTGATTGAGTTTCTCTGGAAGACAGACCTCGGTATTCAGCGCAAATACTTCCCCATGCATGTTGAATATTTCTTCAGAGATCTAGCCTCAGTCCGAATACAGCTTTGCAAGTGGATCTTTGCCATCGGCGAACATGGCCCCGAAGGGGTCGAACCTGTCGATGTCGACAACGGTGCAGTAGCGCATCCCTTTCTTGCCTCCCACCATCATCAGGGGCTTGGCCTTGTCGACATCGAGTGTCCCGTCCGAAGTCAAGACATCGTCGGCCACTTCGAGGCGCAATACCTTGCCCACGATCAAGACGTAGTTGGTTTCCACGTACTCCTTGTGCAACGTACATTCCATCCAGGCATAGCAACCCGCTATTCCCGGCGATCGAATGTGAACGGACGGCTTCTCCATCAGATCGGCCAGCAGGAATTCATCAACCTCGGGCGGCGTGAGTTTGGCCGTAGGGATCACTTTGTCGGCCAGGTCCGTCCCGGCCAGGTTGACGACGAATTCCCCGGTATCCCGGATGTTCTTCAAGGTGTCCCGCTTGTGGGCCGAAGCGAGACAGATCAGATCCAGGGGGCGTAGCACCGGCATGACACAGGCATAGGGGGCGATGTTGCGAATCCCGTCGGCGCCGATGCTGGATAAAAACGTGATGGGTAAGGGGAAAAACTGTTCTCTCATGAAAGGCTTGAAGATCATGATGATCTTCCTTTCTACAGCGGACCGACTGCTATCACGGACAACCTTCCGGTCAACGGCCGGCGCAGGCCCGGCACATCTTTTCTTCCCCCGATGCCACCATTTTGGTGCCCATGGCCGACTCCCCACACTGGCTGCAGAGTTTGGACGGTTCGATCCGGGCTTTCTCGGGAAGGGGGCCTTCCACTGGAGTTACGGAGAAAAGGTCGGCGGCGGGGGTTTCCAGAATGTCAACACTTCGTCGGTGGTGTATTTCGTGAAAACGCTTGCGCTCATCCTCATCGGCCTCCCCTGCCATGACCTTCCGAAGAAGCGCAAAATGTTCCTCATCGGGAGCAAAGGCGTCCGGGCGGAGGCACACCCGAACCCCTCGGCCGGATTTCCGGCTCATCAGGGTGAGGGCCATCTTGCCGTAGTCCTTGTAGATGAAGTTGCCCTTGCCGAAGGTGCAGCCGGTGAGCACCTGGACCGCGTCCACGAAGCAGGCATCGTTTTCCACAATGGCCACGACTTCTTCGTCTTCCGATTTGTTCTCCTGAATCCACTCCAGGGCGAGCTTCCCAGCCACATAGCCGAGGCTAAGCCCCGGGCAGATGTGACCGTGAAAGGTTTGGCACTGGCGAAAATCGTCACTTGTCAAGATGCTTTCGGCATTCATGATGGTCCTCCTGTTTGAAGTCACTGACCAACTGCTTGGGTTTGGCCTTCTTTCCAAAACGGCGCTTCAGCTCCAATGGGCCCGTAGATGTTCTTCATGGCTTCATAGACGGGGCTGCCCACGAAGAATGTGTAGATTTCGTTCACCTTCTTTTCCGGGTCGATGTCCGCGAAGCGGTCCGGATAGAGGATCTTGCCGACCGCAAAAGCGTCCGCCAGGGCCGTTTCGATATTGGTGGTGTAGGAGTTGAACGGGAGCAGGGTATAGATCCGGTGGGTCTTGAAAGCCCGAAGGGCCTGGTAAAAAGTCGGTTTTTTGCTGTAATCATCGAGGATGAGGCTCAATCCGCCGCCGTCCAGAAAGATCACCTCCGGATCCAGGGCGAGGAGTCTTTCCTTGTCCATGAAAACGTGGCTTCCCAGCCGGGCCTCGACGCTTTCGGCCATGTTCACGGCATTCACCCACAGCATGGGGATGTAATGCTGTTCGGTGCTTTCGATCCCGTGGGCGCCCCGGTGCCCGACCCCGCCCACGTATGCCTTGGGTTTTTGATCAGGGGGGAGGCCTTGGGTGCGCCCCTGCAGATCTTTTCGCAGCGTTTCGATGAAATCCACGATCTCCCGGGCCCTGGCGTCCCGATTGAGGACCTTTCCGGCGACCAGAAGTGAGTCCAAGATCACCTCATCGAAGGTGGCAAACCGCCCATAGGTCAGGACCACCACGGGAACCCCCAGGGTCTGCTGGACCTCGTCGGCCAGGGGCGCATCCATGTAGGTGACGAAGACCACCTGCGGTTGGACGCTGAGCACCGCTTCCATGGCCGGCTTCTGATTGATCCCCGCCGGTCCCCCGGGGCCGACTCCGGGAAGGCGGGCAAATTCCGGATGGGCGAGGACATAGGGCCGCCCCCCGGGATTCAGCCTTTCCATATCCTCCACACCCACCACCATGTCGGTGGCCTGCAAGTAAACGATGAGGCGAAGGGCACCCGGTCCCAGGCAGACAATCCGCTGCGGATCGGTTGGGACGGTCACGGTCCTTCCCACCATATCGGTTACGGTACGCACCTCGGCGAACGCGGAGCCCATCATCACTAGACCGAGCACAACTCCCACCAGCCACGGGCTGATTCTCTTCACGGCCACCTCCCAATCTTCATGTAGGCACCACCACCCGGTGGTCCCCAACGGTGATAAGCTGGACGTTCACCCCATACACGTCGCGGATGACTTCCGGCGTGAGCTCATCTTTCCCAACCAGCGAGTGAATCCGGTGGTCCTTGAGCAACAGCAGGTTGTCGGCAAAACGCAGGGCCAGGTTCAAATCATGGATGCAAATCACTGCCGCCAGGTTCTCCCGTTTCACGATGTCCTGAATGAGGGTCATGACATCCAGCTGGTTTTTGAGGTCCAGGTTGCTGGTGGGCTCATCCAGAAGCAGCACTTTGGGGGATTGGGCCAGAGCCCGGGCGATGACCACCTTTTGGGCCTCGCCACCGCTCAAATCCAATACCGGCCGGTGAGCCAGGTCTTCCAGCTCCATCTCCCCGAGGATCCTCTCCACCAAGGCGTAATCCTCGGCTTTCATGGACCAGCGCATGTGAGGCTTTCTTCCCAAGAGGACCGCTTCGAACACCGTCAGGTGCGTGTCGGCGGATTTCTGCGGCACGTAGCCAACTTTGCGGGCGATGGTCTCAGGCTCCATCAAATCCAATTCCTGCTGATCCAAGAGGATCGTCCCCACCCTGGGGCGGAGGATCCCGTTGAGACATTTCAGCAGAGTCGATTTGCCCGCTCCGTTGGTTCCCAGTAACGCCAGGACCTCGCCCTGCCTCAGCTCGAAGGTCACCCGCGACAACACCGGGAGGCTGTTGTAGGCGAAGTGGACGTCGAAAACCGAAAGGATCATCGCCGTCCTCGCAAGAGCAAGTAGAGAAACATGGGGGCTCCCATGAAGGAAGTGATCACGCCCACCGGAAAAGCCCCGGAACCGATGAGGAGCCGTCCGAGGGTGTCGGCGGCCAGCAGCAGCAAAGCGCCCAAGGCCCCGGTTACCGGCAGCCAGAAAGCGGTGATCGGCGCCCACCAACCGACGAGCCATATGGGGCGCGATCAGACCGACAAAGGCGATCATCCCGTGGAAGGCCGTGGCCAGGGCCGAGACCAGGGCCGCGGCCATCATCCCCTGCATCCGCAGCCGTTCCACCGGCACACCAAGCCCCTTGGCGGTCAGTTCGCCGGAATCCAGGGCATTGAAATCCCAGCGGTGCCAAAACCCATAGACCGCGGTGAAAATGGTGGCGGCGCTCACCAGCCCAATCTGCTGCCAGTTGGACCGCGCCACATCGCCAAAGGTCCACACCACCGCCAGGGCCAGGCGGGTTTCGTCGGCCAGATACTGCATGAAGACCGTGGCGGCGCCGAACAGCGAGGACAGGGCCACGCCCGCCAGAATGACGGCTTCCGGTGACAGCCTCTTGACCCGACCCAGGAGAATGATCACGGCGGTGGCTCCCATGGCGCCGGCGAAAGCGAAGGTGGCGACCGAAACCAACCGCCCACCGAAAACGATGATGGCCAGGGACGCCCCAAAAGCCGCCCCCTGACTGATCCCCAGGGTGGAAGGCGACCCCAGGGGGTTGCGAAGCAGCGTTTGGATGAGCAGCCCCGCCTGGGCCAGACCCCATCCCACCACCAGGGACGCCACGATGCGCGGCAAGCGGATCTTCCAGACGACCACCGAACTGGCCCCCTCGGCCTGTCCAACCAGGGAACGCAGCAGCTTCAGAAGCGGAATATCGTAGGCGCCCTGGGTTATGGCGTAGAGACCTGCCAGCGTAATGACCCCCAGGAGGGACAACAAAAGCAGGCGTTTTTTCCTCGCCCTTCTCAGAAAATCCGCGGTAATGCTCCCTTTCACCCGGAGAACCTCCTCCACAACAAAAAAAGCCACGAAAGTCCTTCCCGCATTGGGGAAGCTAGACCTTCGTGGCCTTATTGTTCACGACTCTTATGGCGTGATCCGATAGTGCTCAGTGGATCATGGCGCCTATGAAGTTTCTTGCCGGCAGATGCTTGGCTCTCACCTCAAATCCGGCCATTTGTTTCGGTAGTCGAACCGGGGGCTTCAGCCCCCGCATTGACAGGGTATTTCATACATCAAACAAATCAACGATACAACCCTTTTTCAACTCACAGGATAAGGCATTGAGAGATTCCATTGACGCAATCGATGCCACTCATGAGCGTAATTCGCACATTGGTCAGGCTTGGATGAGAAATTGCCATGCGCTCAATTCACGCTGACGGCTTCTAAGACGGATCTCCGGATTGATCCGGAAGCGGCCCAAGCCTGATAATTCAGCCGGAGCATTCACGTGATCCGCCTGCTGTGCTGTTGCGCAGTTATCACCCGCCGGGTCAAGAGCGGGCGCAGACGCCACTGGGCGATCCTTTGTGGCCAACAGCGGAGCAAGGTGCTCACTGATAAGCTTCTCCACCATGTGAGGCAAAGGTTCAACCACCGATCCCACAATCGTCACGGCTTCCTGGGTGAGCGGCAGGAGCAGCTTGCGGGCTTTGCAACTCCCTATGGCGACGGCCATGGCTGGTGTCAGCTCCCCCATAAGCGCATTACTGATGAGAATGGATATGGTGCCGACGATCACATCCACCTGATCAACGCAACGGCATATGGCATTCTCCCCGCTTGTTCCGCGGTTGGCCCCCGCCTTCATCATCTGGGTGGTGGCAATGACATTGGTGCCCAACGCCCACAGATCCACCTTATCACCCCAGTTCTGCCTGATTTTTTTCACGGCCGCAGCACCAATGGCGCCGCCCTGACCGTCTATGATCGCAATCCGGACCAAGAAACCTCCCCTGCTTCCAGCACCGGTTCCATCGTTGCCTGCGACCGATATCGGTTAATCTTCCACCAGGACGATGCGGTGTTCAACGAGGTTCATCTCCTTGATCCGACCATGCACCCAACGCTGCTCGCCAGAAGATATCCTGGATGTAGATCCTGGTCTCCTCGGGCCTGAGAATATCCACGCTCTTCATGATGAGTTCCTCACTGCCGTCTTTGATCAGGTACGCATTGGCCTCACACATCTCCTTGCCTCCTTGATAAACTCCAATCAATAAGAAACATCCAAGGCTTACAACCACCCACAAGGTATTGAATCGCCTCGGATTCCCATCCTGAGGAAGACAACGGTGTGTTCAGTTTCGATGGAACGCCCACCCCCCTCAAACCTTCACTATTCAGAACCTCGCAACACAAAACGAATTGGCAAGCGGGCTCGGCACATCACTCGTTGACCGTTCCGGGTCGCAGGCGCGAAAGCCGACGCCCGCACCGCGCGGACGGCTTCATCATCGAAATCCGACCCGGCACCCCGCAAAATTTCAACATTCAACAGATGGCCCCGCTCATCGATGGTAAGGCTCAAAACCACAGTCCCTTCCTTTCCGAGTTCCCTGGCAAGCCTGGGATATTTGGGCACAACCCTGGTAACGAAGCGCGGGCCATCACCGGACCCGAACGCCGTATTGAAGGGACCCATTCCCGAACCAGCACCAATCCCAGGGTTGCCCTTTCCGCGCCTTCGGAGGTTCCCCGGCCGCTCCCTTCCCGATGCTCGCCGGCAGTCCCCCCAGGGGGTTCACCGTTTTGAATGTCCTCCTTTGGGGCGATGGGTGGTGCTGTCTCGGCCCTGGCGACCCGAGGCGGTTTGGGTAGAGGCTTTGGTTTGGGTTTCTCTTTGGGCTTCTCGACCGTTTTGTGGACCGGGACCAACGGCACCGTGTCCTCAACATCATCCGGAAGCTGCTCGACCGTTAAGCTGCTCCGGTTTGGACTCTGGCGCTATCGTGGCTGCAGGCTCAGAAGGGGCCGAGACACTCTCAGAGCCTCCGGCAGACTTGGTCTCCTCTTCTCCGCTATTCCCACCCAGACCCTGAGCACTGAGGAGGTTCACCGTACACAGAGGAAGAAACGGTTCCCTGGCTGGCATCATCCTCAGCACCGTCAAACACAGAATGAAAACTGCCACATGGGTGAGAACCGACACCCCCAAGCCATTCAGAATCCCGTCGCCCAATATGCCGCTGCTCTTATAGTCCTGAGCTTCCATTGCTGTTATCCCTGACAACCTGGACTTTAAGGATTCGCACATATTTGCTCGAGCGTACGGCACGCACTTGACCGCAAACGTGGAATCCGGGACTCCAAGCCCGCTTTCCGCCCTGCGGAGGCCGGCGCTCTAGTCGCCAGTGGCCGTGCGACTCAATTCTTGCTGTGCGGCATTGCTTTTGCCTCTCGGAAAGCGGCTCGGTCACCATACCTATCTGGTCGATTCCGGCCTCCCGGATGGCTCCCATGGCCTGTGCCACCAGCCCGTATTCGACTTTGCGGTCGGCACGAAGGATGACACCGCGTTTATCCTGGCTCTTCATGTAGAGAGAGATCAGCTCAGGGCCAAGCATCTCGAAGTCCACTGCGCTATCGTTGATGTAAACTCTCCCGTCACTGGTGATGCTCACCACCAGTCTCTCCGTCTCAGTAGGAATGGGCCGGGCGGACGCAGCAGGCAGATTGACATCGATTCCCTGAATCATCATGGGTGCAGCGACCATAAAGATGATCAACAGAACAAGCATGACATCCACAAGTGGGGTCACGTTGATTTCCGAAATCATCCTTCCTTGTGATCTGCCAGTTTTCATTTGCATGCCCATTGGCGATACTCCTTATGCCATCAAGAAGAGGTCCCACTCGAAGCTGCCCCGCGGTTGAGGCACTAGCGGACGATGGCATGTTGCCTGACAACCGCCTCACCCGATCTTTCCTGGCACATCAAGTCCGTTCTGAGCGCATTGAGGAAATCAGAAGAGAAATGAAGCATATCATCCTCGATCGTCTGGATCTTGTTGGCGAAATGGTTGTTGGCCACTACCGCAGGGATTGCGGCCGCCAGCCCCATGGCTGTAGCCACCAGAGCCTCCGAGATGCCAGGTGCCACAACCGCCAGGTTGGCCGACCCCTTTATGCCGATCTCCTGAAAGCTGGTCATGATGCCCCACACGGTACCAAAAAGGCCGATAAAGGGAGCCGTGCTGCCGGTGGTAGCCAGAAAAGGCAAGAAACGCTGGAGCCGCTTCCTCTTGGAGATTACCCCGCCCTGAATGGCTCGATCCACATTCTCCAAGAGAATCTCCGGATAATCTTTGAAAGCCTGCAGTCCTCTACTCTCCAACAAACCGCTCACGCGCTTCAACTCCGCATAGCCGGCCCGGAAGACAGCGGCCAGGTGGCTTTGCTCAAGCATTTCAGTTTCCCTATGGAGCGTACTGAAGTTCTTCCGCTGCATGAACTGGTCTATGAATTCCTCGGATTCCTTGTTGGTCTTTCGAAGCAGGCTGGGCTTTTGCTACGATGATTCCCCAGCACACCAAAGACAGGCCGAGCAGCCCTGCCATGACGGCCTTGACCATTGGCCCTGCATGGAGCACCATGTTCAAGATGCCGGCACCTCCAATACCGGGTGAAGCACTCATGGCTTCCGAAACTGCATGAGCCATCGACTGAAATATGTTCAATTGCATCGATCCCCCTCGATCTTTCCTACCGTCCTCATTGCAGCAGCAGGTGCAGACGAAGACCGGTTTCAAGTAGCTGCACCAACCCGCCAAAGAAAAAGGGCCGCAAAAGCACCTCACCGCATTCATGCGGTCGGCGGGCTTTCGCGGCCCATTAGGTCCGATCCTCAGCTTATGCGAAAACCGATGCTGGCCTGCGGCTTCAACCGGGATGCGCACCATTTGCATAGAAGCGTTGGCACATACCGGCATCGCTGGTATGGCCTTCACCTTCATGGTGAACTTGTCGCCACTCCAGACGCAGGTAACCCCTACTACCGCTGATGCGGCCTGTTCGTCAAGCGTTTTCAACCAAAGGAATGCGATGCATATCTTTGTCCCTGTCATTTACGCCCGGGATGAGGTTTTGTTAAGCTTCTCATGCCCCAGGGTTCGAAGTCGTACCCTACTGGTAGCACGGTGAACCGGTTCTGGTGCCATCCCTGATTTAAATCATCACATTACAATCCGATCTGGTCAAATACCTCCCAATCGTGTATAAAGAACACCTCAGTGCACTTCAGCCGGAGGTAATTGGCTTTGAACTTGCGGGAAGTCCTTGTCCGGCCAGTCGGACGATTCGAAGAGCAGCGTTATCAGGAAGCTGATGCAAGAGCATCATTACCTGGGGCGCCTGCCCAAGATCAGCGAAACCCTTTGGTACATCGCGCTCTGGCGAGACCAATGGGTAGCCCTCCTGAGCTTTTCCGCCGCAGCCTGGAAGTGTGCGGCGCGGGATCAATGGATCGGCTGGAGCTCACGCCATCAGTATGATCGCCTGAAACTGGTGGCCAACAACAGCCGTTTTCTGATCCTTCCCGACTGGCACGTTCCAAACTTGGGTTCTCGCATTTTGTCGTTGTGCCAAAAGAGACTTCCCGCGGATTGGCAAGACACCTTTGGCCATCCCGTGGTGTTGCTGGAAACCTTTGTGGACCCTCAACTGCTTCCGGGGCACCGTCTATAGAGCGGCAAACTGGCTGTATGTGGGTGAGACCAAAGGTTTTCGCCGGACGGGCAAAGGCTACAGCGCCAGAACCCACTCCCCCAAAATGGTTTTCGTCAAACCCTTGCAGTCAGATGCACCGAGTTGCTGTCCCGACCCATTCTCGAACCACCCTATCGTACAGGAGGACCCTAAAATTATGCTGCAAGCCGAACAGATGCGATCTTTACCTCCTTCTTCGCCGATATCCCCGATCCCCGCCGCACCCAAGGACGACGTCACCGACTTTCCACCGTGCTGGCCATTGCAGCCGGGGCAGTTCTGTGCGGGATGCGCGGATATCGAGCCATCTCGGACTGGGCCGACAGCCTTGGCCAAAAGGCCCGTGAGCGTTTCCGGTGCCGTCGTGAAAATGGCCGTTATGTCGTTCCAAGCGAGTACGTCATCCGCGATGTCCTTATCCGTGTCGATCCCTTGCATCTGGACCGCGCCCTGCAGCGCTGGAACGAGGCCTATGGCAAACAAGACGAAAGCCTTGCCATCGACGGCAAGACCATGTGCAACGCCATTGATGAGCAAGGTCATCAAACCCACATCATGAGCGCCATCGGTCATCAGACCAAGAATTGCTACACCCAAAAAAAGTAGGTACTCTGCCCCAAGAAGGTGACGAAGAGGCCAAGCGCACCAACGAAATCAAGATGGCCATCCCGCTCCTTGATGCCATCGATATCCAAGGCAAAGACTATTACCGCCGATGCCCTCCTAACCCAGCGCGAGCTGGCCGATTACTTGGTCCACAAACGTAAGGCCCACTATCACTTCACCGTCAAGGGAAACCAACCCACGCTCCTTGCAGACATCGAGCTCTACTTCCAGAACCGGCAGGAACCCGATTTCATCGATCATGCGCCCCCTGATCATGGCCGGATTGAAACCCGCAAAATCTGGACCACCACCGAACTCAATGACTACCTAAACTTCCCTCATGTCGGACAAGCATTCGTCATCGAACGTCACTGCATGGACAAAAAGACCGGCAAATGCTCCTGCGAGATCGCCTATGGCATCACCAGTCAGTTCGGCCGAACAAGCCGACGCACAAACCGTTCTTGCCACCAATCGCGGCCATTGGAGCATTGAGAATAGCTGCCACTACATCATTGACTGGAACTACGATGAAGATCGCAGCAGAATACGCACTGGCTACGGTCCGGAAAACATCACCAGGCTCAGACGATTCGCCATTGGAGTCATCAAGTCCAAAAGCGTAGCCAGCGTCGCACAGAAAGATGCGCCAACTCACACGCAATGTCCGCTTGGTTTTCGACTATCTGAAAATGACGAAAAACTCATGCGTCTCTGCCCCTCCTTGAAAGAGAACAAATTTACCGTGTGTTCAGCATGGCCACCACTGCAATGAGCAAAATCGGCAAACGGGGCGTTCTGGTCCTCTCGGTGGACCTGCGTAGGCGCTTTGGCTTACAGGAAGGCTCTTACGTTATCACCGAAGAACGTGAGGACGGCATCCTCATCCGGCCCGGCCGTGGTTTTGCCCTACGAGCCCTATACGCCGGAACGGGTCGCTGAGTTCCTGCTGGGGAGCGCGATCGACGCGGATTCCTACGCGGAAGCCGTGACCGAAGTCCGACGCATGGGTTTGGACCCCGACCAGATCAATCACTTCAAACCAAACGGGGTTTAGGCGTGGATCGACTCTTCCTCGACGCCAACGTGCTTTTCTCCGCCGCCTACAACCCTACATCACCACTTGCGGTGCTTTGGCAACTGAAGAAGGCCCGATTGTATTCTTCTTCGTATGCAGCCCATGAGGGTCGTCAGAACTTAGCAGTTCTTCGCCCGGATCGCTTGGCCGTACTGGAGACGTTGCTGCCAAGCTTAGTCTGGTGGATTCGCCTCCTGGTGCCATACCATCACCTGATGCTGCCGGCCAAGGATGTACCGGTTCTGCTCGCTGCCATCGAAGCTGGGGCCTCTCACCTGCTGACCGTGGACAAGAAGCATTTCGGGGCATTCTATGGGAAAACTGTAGGACAAACCCTGATGCTCACTCCGGGTGCCGACGCTGGTATCTTCGGACTTGTAATTCCCGCCATGGCGCTGAGCAGCAACTTACACCAACATGCCCGAACAGACAGGAGATTGTATTTGAACGCCGGCTCTGTTAGCATGAGACAAATCATAGGAGGTGCCAAAATGCTCCAGAGTACTGAAGGAATCTATCATCAGGGCAAGGTTGTGCTGCGAGAAGTACCTTCCAATATCCGCGATGACACGCCTGTTATCGTGACCTTTCTCGAAACCGGCTCAATCGATTTGAGAAGTCGCGGGATCGATGAAACGCAGGCAGCCGAACTACGAGCACGCCTGGAACCCTTCGCCCGGGAGTGGGACAGCGTTGAAATGGATATCTACAACGACTATGACTCAGCGAAGGCGCAACTGCGGACCATCCCATGAGTCCGACCGTCTTTCGTTATGAGGGTTTCCGTTTCTACTTCTTTTCTCGCGAGGAGCCGAGAATCCACATCCATGTTCATTGTGCTCACGGCGAAGCCAAGTTCTGGGTCGAACCCTCCATCCAGTTGGCCAGAAGTCACGGTCTCACTGAAAGTGAACTCCGCCTTGTGCGGGGCCTAATAGAGGAACACGAAGATGCCATCAGGAGCGCCTGGCACGAGCATTTCGGACGTTGAAGTTACCAACATCTCAAGGCATGGTCTTTGGCTACTTCTTCTCGAGGAAGAACTGTTTCTCCCATTCACCGATTTCCCTTGGTTCAAGGATGCTCAGGTTTCGAAAATACTGAATGTGGAGCTGTCAGGCCCTGACCATTTGTACTGGCCGGACCTCGACATCGATCTCACCGTTGAATCCATCAGACACCCAGAAAAATACCCGCTTATTTCCAGGGTCGGCGCCTAATTGATTGCATGGTCGCGAATAGATTGGGTATTCGTGCAAATGCACTTGAACGATGGCCATTATGGTTCAAGGAAACGAGGCCGATGGTCTTTCATCTCGATGCCTTCCCAGCTGGAATAGCTACAAGGGCATGCCCATGATACCAGATCACCCCCAATCAGAATCCCTCGTGGAGAAAATCCGTGGACTTCCCCCAGACAGGATCAGGGAGGTGGAGGACTTTGTCGATTTCTTGCGTCGGCGTGACCAAGACCAAGTCCTGACTCGCTCCGCCACCATGCTCGCTGAAGATGTCTTTGCCAAGGTGTGGGACAATCCCGAAGATGCCGTCTATGACGATCTATGAGTTTGGTGACGTTCTCCTGGTGCCATTTCCCTTCACCAGCCTGACCTCCACCAAGAAGCGTCCCGCTGTGGTGGTGAGCTGTGCCGACTATCACCGCGAGCGTGGCGAAATCATTCTCATGGCCGTGACCAGCCAGCTCAAGTCCCCCATGGCTTTTGGCGAAATGGCCATTGACAGCTGGAAGCAAGCCGGCCTTGTCAAACCTTCAATGATCAAACCAGTTCTAACCACCATCGAAGAAAAGCTCATTTTAAGGCAGCTCGGTTGCCTCACCGAAAATGACCGGAATACGCTCCGGGACTGCCTGTCGATCATCCTTTGAGCTGCCTCGATTGTAGCCATCCACGAAAGTTGCAGACCGCCATCCTGCAAGGACTCGAAAGGAGGGCGGGCATTCTTGCCCGCCAAAGCCTTGTCGCGGACAGTCCCACCGTGGCGCATGGGTGCCAGCTGACAATTCCCTTCACCACGAAGAGCACGAAGGGCACGAAGGACACGAAGCGGCCATGGAAACGAGGGCTTTTCCTTCGTGCTCTTCGTGTCCCTCGTGGTGGGAAAAACCTTACCGTGAAAACACGTTTTCATTATGAGGCCAACTTTCACGCCCCACCTCCCGCAAACAACACCTCCACTGTCGTGCAAGGACTCGAAAGGAGGGCGGGCATGCTTGCCCGCCAATGCCTTGTGGCGGACAGTCCCACCGTGGTGCATGGACGTCAGCTGACAATTCCCTTCACCACGAAGATCGCGAAGGCCATGAAGGACACGAAGAAGCCATGGAAACGAGGGCTTTTCCTTCGTGCTCTTCGTGTCCCTGGTGGTCGATAAAAGCCCTGGATTCCCGCCAGGAACGGGAACTACGGCTTGTGAGTCTCCACACCCCGAGCCTCCCGTATCCCGCCTCCCCTATCCCACACCCCGCTTCCCCATCCTCATATCCCGTACCCCGTATCACCCCTCGTCCATTCCGTATCACCCATCCCGTATCACCCATAGCCTCCTATTCCAGCGGCACGATCATCACCTCGCCGGTGGTGAGGCGGCTGCTGGCGGCCTGGTAGTAGAGGCTGCCGTCGGGTCTGTAAATGCTGATGCCGAAGCGATCGGGGCTGGCGTCTTTGACCGTGGCGGTGAAGGTGTAGCCGGAGGCGCCGTTCAGCTTGCCGCGTGCCGCTGATGGTGGCGCTCTGGCCCGAAACGGTTACCGCCGTGATGCTGGTGCTGACCCATTGCAGCTTGGCCTTGGAGCACTGATAGCTGAGCCAGCCATCGGGGTTGGCCGGCCCAGTGGCGAGAAACGCAAACTGCCCCTGGTAGCCGGTGGGCGGCGGCGACACCTTCCCGTAACCGAACAGCCAGTACTGGGTGGCGGCGGCCTGGGTGTAGGTTTCGCTGACGACGGGGGAAGCATTCCCGGCGCGGTCCACCGCCATAAACCGGATGGTGGTGGTTTGACTGATGGTGATCGGGGCGCTGTATTGCGGCGAGCTGACCGTCGGGGTGCTACCGTCCAGGGTGTAGTAGATGGTGGCCGATTCGTTGGCGGCAAGCGTTACCGCAAGCGACGTGGTGAAGGTGCCGCTGCGGGGGCTGGCTTCGACGCTTGGCGCGGTGCGGTCGATGGTCACGGTGCCGGGGGCGGTCGCGACGGTGTTGGAAGTCCCGTCGGCGATGGTGGCCGTGATCCGGTAGCTCCCTTCGGGCAAGCGCCGAGATGTCCCAGGTGAAGGTATCACCGGCGCCGTCGGGGTCTTCGGGGATGCCGGACGCGCGATCGGCGGTTTCGGCTGCCGGGGCTGCCCACCGGGGCGTAGCTCAAGGGTGATCTCCGCGTTGCTGTCGGGATCGACGTCCTGCCAGCCAATGAGAACCGTGCCGGTTGTGCAGATACAGGTCGGTGGCCGGTTGCAGCAAAGTGATCTGCGGTGGATCGTTGACGCCGTTATAGTCGATAAAAAACACCGACGGTGTCATCCACGGGCTTTCGGCGCCGTGTTCGTCCACCGCCCGGGCCCGCCAGAAATACCAGGTGTTGTCGGTTAGCATGAGCGGCACCACCCACTGGGGATGGTCCGCATCTCCTTGCGCCACCAGTTGGGTCAAGGCGGCATCGGCGTAGAGCTCGAACTGATAGTGGAGCACGTCTTCATCCACATCGCTTGCGGCGTTTAGTTCCAGGGCCGGGGTGAGGCTCCTTACCCAGGCGCCCTGGCCGGGGTTCTTAAGCGTCGGGGCCGTCGGCGGATCGTTGGCGGTATTGACAAAGAACGATCCCATGACCCAGGGGCTTTCGGCCGCACCGTCGCTGGCCTTGACCCGCCAGAAATAGCGGCTGTTGTCGGTGAGATCCGTCACCTGCCAGGAGGTGGTCCCGGCCGCACCTTCGGGGATGGCGGCCGAAGTGATCCTGGCGGCGCTATCGAAGGTATTCACCCGGTCCAGTTCGAAGCTGTAGGTGAGCGGGTCGCCGTCCACATCCACCGCAGTTGGTGATGGTCAGGTCCACGGTTTGCTGCGGGATTTCCTCGTTGGAGGCCGGGCTGAGAATTGCCGGGGCACCCGGCGGATCATTGGCGGTGTTGACAAAAAACGCCGCGGCCGCGGTTTCCACCATAGCCCCGTGGGGATCCGTTACCCTCGCCCGCCAGTAATACCAGGTGTTGTCGGTCAGCGCCGCGGTGACCGCCCAGGAGGTGGACCCGTCAGGTCCTGCGGCCAGATTGGCGGCCGATGCCACCGGCTGCGTCAGCGCGGCATCGGCGAACACCTCGAAGCTGTAGCTCAAGACCGCATCATCGGGATCCACGCTGTTGGTGACCTTTGAGCAGCGGATGAATGCCGGGCACTTCGCTATGATCCAGCGGTTCGCTGATGTTAAACGCCCCCGGCGGATCGTTTTCGGTATTAACCAGGAAGTTCCCGTAGACCCACGTCGAAAACCCCTTGCCGTCGGTGGCCCGGACCCGCCAGAAGTAGCGCGCAGTTTTCGGTGAGTTCCTCGGGGACGTTCCACGATGTGGTTTCGGTCCCGCCGGCAACATCGGCGGCGCTTGCCAGCAGCTGCGTGAATTCCTGGTCGGCGTAGAGCTCGAAGCCGTAGCGCACCGGGTCGCCATCCGGCATCGGTGCTGTTGTTGATGGTAAGCTCCGGGGTGAGGCTCGCCATTTCCCCGCCAACGACCGGGGCGGCGATGGTGGGTGGGTCGGGCACGGTGCTCCGGGTCGGGTCGGTGTGATTGCGGTATTCCTCGAGGTCGCGACATCCCGTCGCCGTCGTAATCGCCCTGCCGTCGCGATTGAGCGTCCCGAAATGGGCCAGTTCCCAGGCATCGTCCATACCGTCGCAATCGGAATCGGCCGCGGTGCATATGGTGATGGCCGCCCTCTGGGTGGCGCTCAAGGCCCCATCGGAGGCGGTAACCACCAGTTCGTAGCTCCCCGCCTGGCCCACGGCCGGGGGCCAGGAAAACAACCCGGAGCCGTCCGCCTGATCGGTAAAGGTCGCCAGGGCCGGCAGCGGTGCCGCGGTTAGTCTCGGTACAGCGCCGTCGGGGTCGGTGGCGCGGACCGTAAAGTTCAGAGTCGCGCCCTCCACCCCGCGCTGCGCGGCGATGGCTTCGATCACCGGCGGATGGTTGACCCCGGCCGGGTCGGTAAAGGTCACCGTGTAGCTTCCCGAGCTGTTGGCATCGAAGAGATAGAAAAGATGCTGCCAGGTGTGATCGCGCACCGCGGGTCTTATCCAGCCAGGCGTTTTCGCTGCGGATGCGTTTGCCGTCCGATCGCAGCACCTGTTTGAGAATCTTTTGGCCGCTG
>CAWHGA010000001.1:0-73178 GCA_963828705.1 uncultured delta proteobacterium | reverse complement strand
GCGGTCAGGGCTTCAAAGATGTCGGCAAGGGCGATGATCCTGGCCTGCAAAGGCAATTGGGCGCCACCGCAGCCGAAAGGGTATCCGGATCCATCCAATTTTTCATGATGCCCGGTGGCGTATTCCAGAACCCGTGACAGGTTCTTGGGGAAAGGCAATTCATTGAGAATCTCGAATGTCATGATGGCATGTTCTTCTATGATCTTGCGCTCCTTGCCGGTCAGGTTTCCTTTGCGGACGGAGAGGTTGTACAGTTCATCGGCAGTGAGATAGGGATGCTGGTGGCCATCGAGTTCGTAGGTGCTTTGCGCAATCTCTCTGAGCCGCTCCAATTCTTCGTCGGTGATGGTACCCAAACGTTCGTTGACGGCTCTTACCAGTTCCCGGTCGGCCCTAAGAGATTCCAGCGCTAGCTCCTGATCGCGTTCCAGGTTATCCAGGACAGCGTCATCGGTAATCCCGCCTTCCAACAACCGCAGCCGCAAGGCCAGGTATTTGCTCTGGATCATTTGTCGAATCAGATCGAAGCGAGTCTCCACCAGGTCAATGCGGTCGATGATAGTTTCCAGGCGAGTGCGCTTGTTGATCACATACTCCGGTGTGGTGATCTTGCCAACATCGTGCATCCATGCGGCCATCCGTATTTCTTCGATTTCTTCCTGGCTGAAGTGGACATCGGCAAAAGGGCCTTCATGGGTTTGGTTGATTTGCTTGACGATCAGGGTGGTGAGTTCCACCACGCGGCGAATATGATCGCCCGTGTATGGAGATTTTTCGTCGATGGCGGTGGCGATACTCTTGATAAAGGATTTGAAAAGGTCCTTTAGATTTTGGATGAGTTGCGTATTGGTGACTGCAACGGCCGCCTGTGAAGCCAAGGAAGCGGTGAGACCCTGGCTTTTCTTAGAAAAGGCGATGATCTCTGCTGTCGTTGGGTCTTTGGCATTAATCAGTTGCAGCACGCCTATGGTTTCGTTTTCATGGTTCATCAAAGGGATTACCAGCATCGATTTGGATCGATAGCCAGTGGCGGCATCATATTTGCGCGGACCGGTAAAATCAAAATGGTTGACATGATAAACGTCGGCAATATTGACTGTGTTCCCGGTCAGGGCCACATAAGATGACACATTAGCGTGATTGGGCTGACCAGCCACTTCCAGGGGGATAGGCGGGAGGCTGACCGGCAGGTCCTGGGTACCCACTATGTGCGCCTCGAGGGTGTCGTTTTGCAGGATTTCAAACCTCAGCACACCCTTTTCATGGTCAACCAGATAAAGCGTGCCAGCGTCGGCGTTGGTAAAGCGGCGAGCCTCCGTCATGATCATTTCCAAGAGCCGCGTGAGGTTCTTTTCTGCCGAGAGGGCTATGCCGATCTGGCAGAGGCGCATGATTTTGGTTGTCGGGTCGGGAGTGGAAGAACTGTCCCTGCCCCTTCGGGCTAATCTACTGGGTGGACCGGTGGGTGGAGGAACTCTCTTTTTTCCCGATCTTTGATTTTTCATGGAATGTGGCCTCACCTTGAGGGTCACGAGAAATCAAAGCACGTGCCTGCACTAATAACGTTTCGAAGAAGCTTTAAAATCGCCGCCGCTGGCTGAATGGGTTTCGGCGGGCTGCAGACTCCAGGTTCATCCTCATGCCCTGCCAGTTCATCTGAAGAATAACTTAATCCATTTTGGTATGGGATGACACAAGTTTTATGATGTTCCCGTGAGCGGAACGCGTTGTCGAGATCTTCCGTGAACGCGGCATGCATTCACTGCGGTGAATGTTTTTGACTTTTGGGTTGCGGCCAATGGATGCGCCGCGTCTATTCTTGGACAGGTGTCCGGATTCCGTGCAGGGGTGAGGGGGTTGGCGCTTTGTCATCCGCCTATGGCTGCCATGGGGCGGTCGAAGCATTTGCGCGGTGGGTCTTCCGGGAGGGAGTTGGGGTCGAGCGGATGTCTTGCGGGCTTGTTCCGGATGGCGGTGGCGATGATGGCAGCCAGCTCTTCATCGCTGGCTCCCCGGCGCAACGGCCGCTGCAGATCGGTTTCCTCAGTGGCGAAAAGGCAGGTGCGCAGCTTGCCGTCTGCAGTCAGCCGAAGGCGATTGCAAGTCGAGCAGAAATGGTGGCTGATGGGGCTGATGATACCGATCTTCCCCGCCGCCCCGGCGATCTGGTAATGACGCGCCGGGCCGTTGCTGTTGTGGCTGCGCACTTCTTCCAGGGTGCCCAACCGACGCAGCCGGTCGAGGATTTCATCAGAACCCAGGAAGCGTTGCCGACTCTCGTCACCGGTCATCTGCACCGGCATGTGTTCAATGAAGCGCACATGAAACGGGTGATCTTTGGTGATGGCGGCCAAATCTTCAATTTCGTCGTCGTTAATGCCGCGCATGACCACCACGTTCAGCTTGATGGGCTGAAAACCCACTTGGTGGGCGATTTCAATACCACGCCAGACCTCATGGAAGCAGTCGCAGCGAGTAATCCGAGCGTACTTCTCGGGGTTGAGCGTATCCAGGCTGATATTGATCCGCTGGACGCCTGCCTGGTAAAGGCTGTCGGCATGTTGCGCCAGGAGTCGGGCGTTGGTGGTCAACGTCAGGTTTGCCAGGCCGGGAATCTGGGCGATGTGGGCACACAAATGGAGCACGTCACGGCGCACCAAAGGTTCACCGCCGGTGATGCGGACCTTGCGAATCCCCATGGCAACGGCAATCCTCGCCAGGCGAATGATTTCTTCATAGCTCAGAATATCTTCATGGGCTAGTTTGGGCACGCCTTCCTGAGGCATGCAATAGATACAGCGCAGATTGCAGCGGTCGGTTATCGAAAGACGCAAGTAATCGATGTGCCGTTGGTAGCTGTCGGTGGGCGCGGAAGGCATCGAGTATGTCCTGGCAAGCCGCAAATGATGCTTGGCTTTGCCTGCTTCAGTGGGTTATGACCGCCGATGACGTCGTGTTGAAAGTAATGGGCCACTGGCGCTGTGTCAATATGGAAATAGCGCTGCCGGCCCGAGCGTTGATCGTAAAGATGGGTTGAGACCATGATCATTTTGGGTATCGAAAGTTCCTGCGATGAAACCGCTGCCGCGGTGGTCGAAGACGGCCGGCACATCCTGGCTGATGTGGTGTCGAGCCAGATCGCGGTGCATAGTCCTTATGGGGGGGTGGTCCCGGAACTGGCATCACGCCAGCATGTGGAGGCAATCCTGCCGGTGGTTGCCCAGGCGCTGGGCGATGCCGGTCTGGCTCGAGACGCGGTCGACGCTATTGCGGTGACCCAGGGGCCGGGGTTGGTGGGTAGTCTACTGGTGGGCATAAGTGCTGCCAAGGCCATGGCCTATGCGCTGCACAAGCC
Organism: uncultured delta proteobacterium; assembly: GCA_963828705.1. Taxonomy (GTDB): domain Bacteria; phylum Desulfobacterota; class Syntrophobacteria; order Syntrophobacterales; family Syntrophobacteraceae; genus CAWDJT01. The sequence continues at coordinate 69,823 of CAWHGA010000001.1, read as the reverse complement.
ATTGATTGCCGTCAATCACTTGACGGGCCACATTCGAGCGGCTTTTATGGAGCGGGACCCGCCCGAGGAATCCCTGGTCTGTTTGGTGGTTTCCGGAGGTCACACCAGTTTGTATTTGCAAAATGCTGATGCGAACACCGAGTGTCTGGGCAGCACACGGGACGATGCCGCCGGCGAAGCCTTCGACAAGGTGGCCAAGCTCCTGAACCTCGGTTACCCGGGGGGCGTGATCATCGATCGCCTGGCTGAACAGGGCAATCCGCAGGCGTTTGCCCTGCCCCGCCCGCACCTGGGTGCGGATTCCCTGGATTTTAGTTTCAGCGGTATCAAGACCGCGGTGGTGAACCTGGTGCGTCATCTGGGATGGACTCCGGCTGCCGAGAATTTGCCGTCGCAGCAAGTGGCAGACCTGGCCGCCAGCTTTCAGGAAGCGGTGGTGGACGTGTTGGTGCACAAGACCTTCAAGGCGGTCCGTGGTCAACGGGTGAAACACCTGGCGGTGGTGGGCGGAGTTGCGGCCAACGGGCGGTTGCGGCAACGGCTCCAGGAAGAGGCTGCCTACCAGCGGATCGAACTCTATCTGCCACCGCTGCGTTTCTGTACCGACAATGCGGCCATGATTGCCGCGGCCGGTTACTGGGTCTGGCGCCGTTCCGGTTTTTTGCTCCAGCCCTGGGACCTGGATGCCCTGTCCCGCTGGCCCTGATGGTAAGGATAGCTGCATGATCCTGACTCCCCAGGCCTACTTCCGGTTGCATGGTGGTCAGCCGCGCAAGCGTTTTGGCCAGCATTTCTTGACACAGCCGGCGGTGGCCCGCCGAATCGTTGCCAGTGCCGACCTGCGCGAAACCGATGTGGTGGTGGAAGTGGGGCCGGGACTTGGGGCTTTGACCCAATTCATTGCCGAACAAGTGACGCATCTGCATCTGGTGGAACTGGATCGCGATCTGGCCGGCTACCTGACCGAGGCCTTCGCCTCCAGTGCCGGCTTGGTTGAACTGCACTGCCAGGATGTTTTGACCTTTGATTTTGCGGGGCTCGCCCAACACAGCGGCGAACGCCTGGTACTGCTGGGAAACTTGCCCTACAATATCAGTTCGCCGCTGCTGTTTCGCCTTCTTGAGCAGGGCAGGGCGCTGCGGCGAGCGCTCTTCATGCTCCAGCGAGAAGTCGGGGAGCGGCTGACGGCTTTGCCGGGGGGTAAGGACTACGGGGTGCTGTCTGTCCTGGTCGGAGTCTATGCCAGCGTGACTCCGCTTTTTCAGGTGGGACCCAAGCAGTTCTATCCACCGCCTCAGGTGGATTCCCTGGTGGTCCGGCTGGATTTTCACGATCAGCCCCTGCTGGACGACGATGCGTTTCGAGTTCCTGCGCCGGGTGGTGAATACGGCTTTTCAGCATCGCCGCAAGACTTTGCACAATAGCCTGCGGAGCATGGCGGCCAGCAGTGCCCTGCCGATCGCGGAAGCATTGGCCGGGGCTGTCATTGACCCGATGCGCCGTCCCGAAACCCTGAGTCTGGAGGAATTCATCCGGCTGAGCAGGTTTCTGCGAGGATAGGGCTGCATAGGGCAATCCATTTGGACATCGCCGGTTACAGCTGTTCGCAATTGGTCAGACCACGATAAGCCGCGATGCTCTTTGCTGGCGGTGAAGGGTCGGAAGACGTAGAGTCTTAGCGACATAAGGCTTGACAACCAGCTGTCAGAATGTTACTGGCTCAGTCGGTTATGTAGAACTCCACTCCGCTTGGATCCATGTCGGACTGAGACGGAGCTACAGAGGGAGTAGGACAGGACGTTTCTTGAGCTGAATTGCCTCAGATGCAGAAGCCTTCCGGCCAGTGGCCCGGAGGGCTTTTTGGCATTCTCAGGGGCAGACAGAAGGGAGCCGATCATGCGCATCATCGAGCAAGTGAGCGAGATGCAGCAGCAGGCGGACAGCTGGCGTCGGGATGGCAATCGCATTGCCTTCGTTCCGACCATGGGCTACCTGCATGCCGGGCATCTGGCGCTAATGGAGGCGGCACACCGTCATGGGGACCAGGTGGTCATCAGTATCTTCGTCAACCCAACTCAATTCGGACCGGGTGAGGACTACCTGAGCTATCCACGGGATTTGGAGCAAGATCTGCGGCTAGCCGACGGAGTGGGGGTGGATGTCGCTTTCCTGCCGTCGGTGGAGGAGATCTACCCTGCCGGTTTTCAAACCTACGTGGAAGTAACCCAGGTCACCCGCAATCTGTGTGGACGGAGCCGCCCCGCTCACTTTCGGGGTGTGACCACGGTGGTGCTGAAGCTCTTTCAAATCGTAAAACCGCATGCAGCAATATTTGGTGAAAAAGATTTTCAACAACTGGTGACCATCCGCCGGATGGTTCGGGACCTCCATTCGGACGTGACCGTTGTTGGTCACCCCATCGTACGGGAAGCTGACGGCCTGGCTATGAGCAGCCGTAACGTCTATCTAAACGAGGGGCAACGGCAGAGCGCTTTGCGGCTTAACCAGTCCCTCAAGCAGGCGCAGGCTATGGTGGATGCCGGCGAACGGACAACAGCGACCATCATCGAAGCAGTCTGCGGCCATATCAATGGGGCCGAAGAGTTACAAATCGACTATGTGGAAATGTGCCATCCTGAGACGCTGGAGGACGTGGCTGCTATCGAGGGTCCCACGCTGCTCGCTTTGGCGGTCCGCGTGGGCAAGGCCCGGCTCATTGACAACTCGGTGTTGCAGCCTCCTGAGTGACACTGCGAAGCTGATGACCTTTATCTCCGTACCATGCACAGCCTTGCCAGCCAGACAGGAGGACCGTATGCAACGCACCATGCTCAAAGGGAAAATCCATCGCGCTCGGGTCACCGATGCGGATCTCACCTATGAAGGCAGCCTCACCATTGATCAGAACCTGATGGATGCGGCAGATATCCTGGAATATGAACAGATCAAAATCTACAATGTTTCCAATGGGGCCCGTTTCGATACCTATGCCATTGGTGGCCCTCGGGGAAGTGGCGCGATCTGTTTGAATGGGGCGGCGGCGCGACGGGGCGCGCGGGGTGATGTGATCATCATCGTCACCTATGCTACCTACGATGCTGAAGAAATTGGTCGCCACCAGCCCAGGATCGTGTTAGTCAATGAGCACAATCAGGCAGTATATCCGCCTGGTCACGTGTCAATGACTACCCCAATGCCATCCCACCCGCAGGTTTGCCCATCTTGACCCCGGTTGCGGTCGCCGATTCGAAAGGCTGTCTTGAGAATGGCAAGGGCGATATCCCAAGGGTACCTTAAGGTGGCGTCGGGGTGGGAGCCAGGGAAATAGTGATGCCCAGATTCTCATTATCTTCAAGCAAAGGAGGGTGTTCATGGCCATGAAGGATTATGTGTTCACTTCGGAATCTGTTACCGAAGGCCATCCGGACAAGGTGGCGGACAGGATTTCGGATTCGATACTGGATGCCATTCTCACCGAAGACAAGACTGCGCGGGTCGCCTGTGAAACCCTGGTGACCACCGGGCTGGCTTTGGTGGCTGGCGAAATCACCACCTCCGCCTGGGTGGACATCCCGGAGATTGTTCGCAATACCATCAAAGACATCGGTTACAACGATTCCTCCATGGGGTTTGACTGGGAAACCTGCGCCGTGCTTACCAGTATTGACAAGCAATCTCCTGATATCGCCATGGGAGTCAATGCCGGGGAGGGCCTGTTTGAAGAGATGGGCGCCGGCGATCAAGGGCTGATGGTCGGCTTTGCCTGTTCTGAAACCCCGGTCTATATGCCCATGCCCATCTACTATGCCCACCGCATCACCCGCAAGCTGGCAGAAGTTCGCAAGAGCGATGTGCTGGATTTCCTTCGTCCTGACGGCAAGAGCCAGGTGACGGTGGAATACCGGGACGGCAAACCGTACCGTATCGATACCGTGGTCGTCGCTGCCCAGCACTCTCCCAGTGTGACCTACAAAGCCATTCGTGAAGGAATCATCGAAGAAGTGATCAAAAAGGTCATCCCCGAAGGGATGATGGATGACAAGACCAAGTTCTTCATCAATTCCACCGGTCGCTTCGTGGTGGGAGGCCCTCTGGGCGACTGCGGCGTTACCGGGAGAAAGATCATCGTGGACACCTACGGTGGGCGAGCCAGCCACGGAGGCGGGGCGTTTTCCGGGAAAGACCCGAGCAAGGTGGACCGCACGGCTTCCTACATGGCCCGGTACGTGGCCAAAAACATCGTTGCGGCCGGGTTGGCGGAGCGGGTGGAAGTGCAGGTCGCCTATAGCATTGGCGTGGCCGAACCAGTATCGCTCATGGTCAATACCATCGGGACGGAAAAGATCCCCGAGGAACGGATCAATCAAATCGTGCGGGAAAGCTTCAGCTTCAAACCCGCCGAGATGATCAACTATCTGAAACTGCTGCGCCCGATTTTCAAGAAGACTTCCTGTTATGGGCATTTCGGTCGTAACGATCCCGACTTCACCTGGGAAAAGACCGACATGGTCGATACACTGAGGGAAAAGGCCGGTTTGTAGGTCCGCGATGAATAGGAATGGAGAGGATTCATGGAATTTGATGTAAAAGATCAGGGGCTGGCTGGCAAGGGGCAGTTGCGCATCGAATGGGCGGCACAATCCATGCCGGTGCTTCGTTCCATCGCTGAACGCTTTGCCCGTCAACGTCCTCTTGCCGGGACCCGGATAGCAGCATGCCTGCATGTGACCACGGAAACCGCCTTCCTGGCTCAGACCCTGAAGGCTGGAGGCGCCGAGGTCAGGTTGTGTGCCTCCAACCCCCTGAGCACCCAGGATGATGTCGCTGCCTCCCTGGTGGTGCACGATGGGATCCCGGTGTTTGCCATCAAAGGGGAGGACAAGGAAACCTATTACCGACACATTCACGCTTCTCTGGTGAACAAGCCCCAGATCACCATGGATGACGGGGCGGACCTGGTGAGCACGCTCCATTCCGAGCGCAAGGAATTGCTGGCCGAGATCTTGGGCGGGACGGAGGAAACCACCACCGGTGTGATCCGACTGCGTAGTATGGCCAACAAGGGTGTTCTCCAATATCCCATCATCGCCGTCAACGATGCCGACACCAAGCATCTGTTCGACAATCGCTATGGTACCGGCCAAAGCACTGTGGACGGCATCATTCGCGCCACCAACCGCCTGATGGCGGGGTCCAATTTCGTCGTGAGCGGCTATGGCTGGTGTGGTCGCGGGGTGGCCATGCGCGCCGCGGGCATGGGAGCCAAGGTGATCATTACCGAAGTCGATCCGCTGCGGGCTTTGGAAGCCGTGATGGATGGCTATCAGGTTATGCCTATGGCCGAAGCTGCCGCCTTGGGGGACATTTTCTGCACCTTGACCGGGGATATTCATGTGCTGCGCCGCGAGCATTTCCAGGTCATGAAGGATGGGGCCATCATCAGTAACTCTGGCCACTTCAATGTGGAACTGGATCTCGATGCTCTTGCTGATATGGCTTTGGCGCGTCGCCAGATCCGTGATTTTGTCGAAGAATTCAAGCTGGCCACCGGTCGCAATATCTATGTGTTGGGCGAGGGCCGGTTGGTCAATCTTGCGGCGGCGGAGGGACATCCGTCCAGCGTTATGGACATGAGCTTCGCTAATCAAGCGTTGAGTACCGAGTATCTGGTGAAACACGCGGCCGGTCTGGAAAAGCGCGTCTACCCGGTGCCAGTGGAAATCGACAAGAACATCGCGCGGCTGAAGCTCAGTAGTATGGGCATCAGCATCGATGCCTTGACCCCGGAGCAGGACAAATACCTCCACTCCTGGGAAATGGGCACCTAGCCACCAACAATTGGGGAATGGCAGTGCGGTCGAAACTGGCGGCGATATGTTTGGCCGTTTGGCTCACCATGATGGTTCTGTTGGGGTGTCAGCCTTCGGCTAAAGCCCCGCAGCAACCGGCTGCACTGCCGGTCTTACAGCACCTTGCCGAAGGTGAGGTGCCAGCCTTCAATGACGACCTGGATCTCCCTTCCCTGCAGCAAGCCATCCAACGAAGCCTCACATTTTACGACCACCTGCCACCGGATGAAACCTTGCCTTTTGGCGACAGGCTGGTGAGCATCGGGGTCTTGCGAGATTCCCTGCGGCATTTTTCCAAGATTTTGGAAACTAGTCCGAAAAAATTGGAAGATTCGAGTTTTATCGCTCGTGAATTCGATGTTTACCGGACTGCCGGCGGCAGGACTGGAAGCCTTCTGGTCACTGGATATTATGAACCCATCTTGCCAGGCGGCCTGAAGCCTACGGCCAAGTATCGTTATCCGATCTACCGTGTCCCCCCCGACTTGGTGGCGGTTGAGCTTTCACAATTCGGATTGAAACATTGTGCCGAGCGGCTGGTGGGGCGGCTCGAGGGCAACCGTGTGGTCCCCTATTTCACGCGGGCGGAGATCGTCGGTCAGGGCAGGCTGGAACGGTACCAGGGCCAGCTGGCCTGGTTGGATGATCCGATTTCGGTATTTTTCTTGCACATCCAAGGATCGGGGGTGATTCGTCTCGATGATGGCCAGGTTTTGCGGGTAGGGTATGCCGGCAGCAACGGCCGGCCCTACCGTAGTGTCGGCAAGTACTTATTGGATCGGGGGGTGATCGCTCCGGAAGAGATGTCGCTGCAGGCGATCCGTGAGTACTTGCAGCAGCATCCCGAACAATTGGACGAAGTCCTCAACTACAACGAGAGTTTCGTGTTTTTCCGGCGGGTGACGGAAGGACCGCTGGGCAATATGGGCTATATCATTACCGCTGGTCGTTCCATCGCTACTGATCAGCGCAATTATCCCAAAGGCGCCTTGGGTTTTCTTGTCAGCGAGAAACCTCAACTGGATCCCAGCGGGCGCAGGAGTGGCTGGGAACCACTGCAGCGCTGGGTGTTAAACCAGGATACCGGTGGTGCTATTCGTGGCCCCAGGCGAATTGACCTTTTTTGCGGTACCGGCCAGCTGGCCGAAGCCATGGCGGGGCCGATGAAGCAGCCTGGGATCATCTATTTTTTGCTTAAAAAGGGTAGCGTGCTGGTGACCAAGGCGGGAGAAGTGGACTAAGGTGACAGTCGGCTATATCAGCAACGGTAAACACCGATGGCACCAACACAGACGCTTACGGGTGCAAGATACTGTCTGAAAACATGGGGTTTTCTCCTCGTGTTTTCCACCAGGAAGCAAGTCATGGATTTGATATGGACCTCAAGGTTCATTGGCTGTTCGGCAGTGATCTTGGGGTTATGGATTGGCCTGACAGGACATGTTTCCAACTGTTGAGGGCTTATTTTATCTGTTGACGGGGAATTCCATATCACTTAGCCTAAGAGTATGTCTACGTCGGGACGGAGGCCGCGGTCACCATCGAAAATGGCTTCGGACTATCGTCAACCAAGTCCGATAGCACACCTGTCAACGCAAGACATCATTGCATGCATTTGTTGTCTGGGTTTACTAGCGGGAGTCCCCTTGGGTTCTCAGACTCTTGAAACGTTTGGGGATGAAGTGGCTACTTGGGTTCGATTGATGCTGGCCTGAGCGCAAAGCGAAGGGTTATGCTCTACTGAATGGGGTTGGGTATTTTGGACGCTGGATTCATCCGTATAGGCAAGGGCAAACCCGACAAGCGTGCATCTCTTGGGTGTGATGATTATACATATAAAGCCTGCACTGACCTTAATGAATCGCCCACCGCTTATGGGTAGCTGCGGTTTCAGTGCAGCAGCTGTTCGGCATGAAGCCGCAGCATCCTGGTCGAATGGAAGAGGTTCCCGTAAATGCACAATAGGACGCTCAACATCACGGTTGAAGACTGGATCAAGATCCCTACCACGGGGCTGTCCCCGCTAGTTGAACGCAGGATCAACGAACGACTGGTCTTCACCAACCCAGACTACGAACTTCGCCACAACCGTGGGGACTGGATTGGCAGCATCCCGCCTCAGATCAACTGCATTCGCAAGACCTCCGGGCAAATGTTGTTGCCTCGTGGTTTCTTGGATCAGCTCCTGGAGATCTGCAAAAGGGCGAATCAGCCTTTCCGTTTGACGGACCGGCGACGGATGCTGGATCTTGTGCCCATTGAGTTCCATGGCCAGCTCAAGGAGTACCAACAGGAAGCTGCGGAAGCGGTGTTGGAAAGAGAATTCGCCAGCCTGGTCGGGGGACCTAAGAGCGGCAAGACCATTGTTGCCGTCTATACCATCGCCCAACGACGCCAACCTACGTTGGTTCTTATTCCCAACCTGTCACTGCTCGATGGCTGGATCACCAAGATCGAGAACTTCCTGCAAATACCGGCCAGCGAAATAGGGCTTATTGTCAATGGCACCAGGCGGATCGGCAAGGTGATCACGGTTGCCCACACCGGAGAAATAATTCGCCATTGGCGGCACATCCGAGATCACATTGGCTACCTGGTTCTGGATGAATGTCAGAGGTGTCCTTCGAGGACCTTCACACAGCTGCTGCCCAATTTTGACACCCGTTACATGCTGGGGCTCACCACCAGCACCCAAAGACGGGACCGCCTGTCGCGCATGGTCTATTACTACGTGGGTGACATCGCCTATACTATCAATGAGCGAGATGCCAGGGAGGGTCGTGGTATCATTCAAGCCAAAGTGGTAGCGCGCGTCACCGATTTCCAATACGAATACAGTTCCAGGGCCGATTTCAACCCGATGCTGGACGCTCTGATGACTAATACCCAGAGGACCCAACTTGTCGTCAACGATATCGTCACTGAAATGGAACGTGAGCCCCAGCCGATCCTGGTGCTTTCTGGTGGTGCGGAGCAAAGCGAGATTTTGAAGGCCGAGTTGGAACAACGTGGGATCGAGGTGATCATCCTGGAGCCGGAGCAGGGAGAAGAGGTTGCGGAGGATGATGACGATCTGGAGATGGAACAGGTGCAAATCCCTGTGTTCGGTGACTCGCCAGTAGTGGTCCTGGTGACCCAGGAACTGCTTCTACGTTATTCTCGAAGTTTGGCCGTTAATGTATTGGTGCTGGCAATTCCGCTCTATTTTCGAGGTCGCATGGCCTATGCCATTCGCAACCTGCATCCTGCCGGCAATGGCAATGGCTCTGAGAAGTTGAAGATCTACGATTACGTCGATCAAAAGGTGGCGCTATTGGAGAACTTCTTCCGGATGCGCAGCTATAACTATGGAGTTCATCCGGATATGCTCATCAACGCCCAGTAGCAAGCTTCCAGGCTGGCGGGGGGGCGACTCCGAGCGTCCCGTTAAGGGCTTCACAACCTACTGCCTCAGGCCAATAGAAATCGGAATCAGCTCCTGGGGTGTTCTGGGATTGGGCCATAAACTTGGTGGAGGCCGATTGTTGAGTTCATCCCAGGCCCCATATGTGGCCTTCGCACCATTCCTGCTTGACTATCCCCAGATTACTACGCTTGGCATTCGTCCCGGTCTGGTCGATTATTCTCGGGAGGAGAGGGATCTGTTGTCGCGGGCAGATCGTGTCCTTTTTCCAACACGCAGGTTCGTGCAGGTCCTGGATGCAGCCGGTAAGGCAACCTTCCCCAGTGCGGCGTCCTATCTGTTCCGTAGTTCCCGCCTATTACAGCACTATCTGTTCGCTTATTATGACTTCCCGGTGCCACGCACACGCATCTACCATGGCCACCGACAGAAGACCATGATCCTGAAGGACTTCCCACTGCCGCTTGTGGCCATGGGACGCGATGTTGCCGCGGGGGGCAAACGGCTCATTGATGCTCCTGGGGACTTGTGGCCCTGGGTTGCTGGTTTCAATCCTGTTATTGTCCAGGAATTCGTTCCGTTGACCATACGTGTTCGATTGGTCTGTGTGAATTACCAATGCCTGGGAGCTTTAACAGGTGGTGGTTATGCGGATGGTCATGAACCATTGACACCAATCGAAGTGGACGATCCTGACTTGAGTTGGATTCTTGAACCCACCCTGCGGTTGCTCCGTGCCAACAACCTGGATGACGTTATGGTGGAGTGGGGCTACGGAAAAGGGCAATGGTGGGTCTTGAGTATGCTACGACCGCCAGTCAAGGTGGTCGCACCGGTGGGGTCGATCAATCGTCACCAGTACATGGGGGAACTTCTTGTCTCTGGCAGGTTATCATGAGAGCAGACAGCGCCTCGCGAACCGCTGATCAGCTCTGAGTGGCAGCAGGCCTGGCCGGACAGGGGGCGTGCGACAGATTGTCGACAAAAGGCTGTTCCTGTTGATTAATGCACCGACCCAGGCATGGTGAAGTGTCTGACCCCTGTTTCCCCCCTTTTGACACGGGTGGTCTTTGATACGCTGTATCTTGGGACTCTGATGAACAATCCGGAGCATTTATCCGCATTGTCTGCAGACGCCCGAACCTTGGGGAGGGTGGTTCTTTTCTCTGTTCCGGCCGGAACCGGCAGTGATCGCGGCATGTTGCATATGCTACAGTGAGGTTGTCTTGCACACTCATGACGAATGGCATTGGACCATAGAAGGGGGAGGATCTGGCCGCCATGGAAAGACGTCGAAGTGGAAGGTTCAGGCATGAGGTTAGGGTGAGCTGGATCAACGGGGGAACGCACGCTGGCGGTGCCACCTGCGACATCTGCTGCAGCGGGGCGTTTATTCGCTCAAAGGAAGTTGTTCCGCTCAATAGCATTGTTGATCTTGAGATCGACCCGGGGGACGGTCAGGACAAGATCCTCACCCGGGCTCAGGTGGTGTGGATCAATGCCGGTCAGCTGGAAGATTATCCCCCGGGGTTTGGCATCGAGTTTGTTGATGGCGAGGAAAACCTGGAACAAATGATCATCGGTTTGACCATCAGCGATCTGGAAAAGCATTGAGCCGAAAGCGGCACCCTGAAACCTTCAGCGGATCAACCTGCGGTGCATGACAAACAACGACAGGGGGAAGAACACCAGGAAAACACTCAGCAGAATCGTGAGATTCCACCCGAGGCTGGGTTGTATCAACCCGAAGCAGAACTGACGAAGGGCCTCCACCAGATGGGTCAGTGGGAACAGGAAGGAAAGCTTCTGTGCCCAGGCTGGCAGGTGATCAATGGGGAAAAAGGTGCCACTGAACAGAAACATGGGCGTGATCAGCAAGAAGATAGGCAGGTTGAACATATCGATAGTGGGTGTCAGGCCCGTGCAAAACATCCCGATGGCTCCAAAGGCAAGCCCGCCGAGGAAGGCCAGTGGAATGATAAGCAACCCATGGGGGTAGTGGATCAGGCCGAACAGGCTGATGACGGCTTGCATGATGACCGTGGCGATAACTGCTTTCGTGGCGCCCCAGAAAATTTCACCAGTTATGACTTCTTCCAGTGACAGTGGTGTCGCCAGCATGGCATCGAAGGTCTTTTGGTAGTACATGCGCACAAATGATGCGTAGGTGTTCTCGAAAAAGGCGTTGTACATGATGTTGACCGCCAGCAGTGCCGGAGTTATGAAGGCAACATAGGTAACTTCGTGCTGCTGATAGCTGATTTTCCCAACCAGCCCCCCTAATCCCACCCCAAACGCCAGCAGGTAAAGAAGTGGTTCGAAGACCGGTGTCAGGAGGTTGACCTTCCAGATCTTCTGATAGACGATCAAGTCCCTCTGCCAGACTTTGAGAAAACGGCGGGAGATATGGAGTAGCGGTCGACGATTCATTCCCGAAGCTCCCTTCCTGTCAGGCGCAAGAACACGTCTTCCAGAGTGGCCATACGCAACGAGCAGCTGGCACCATCGCATCTGCTGCTAAGGCTGTGAAAGAGCTGTTCGGTTCCAGAACCATAGATTATGATCCGATGCCCCAGGTCATCATGGGCCAGGCCTTGCGAACGAACGAGACGGCGCAGGTCCTCGTCAGCTTTGTGAACTTCGAGAACATATCGGCCTACGTGGCGTTCTATGAGGTTCTCCCGGAGTTCCTTCCACCAGGATCTTCCCCTGGTCCATGATCACTAAGCGGTCGCAAAGTCGGGCGGCTTCGTCCATATTGTGCGTGGTCAGGAGCACAGAAAGGCCGTCGGTGCGAAGCTGCTCGATCCTCTCCCAGGCCTGGTGCCGGGACTGCGGATCCAAACCGGTCGTGGGCTCGTCCAGAATCAACAACTCAGGATCGTTGATCAGGGCGCGGGCCAATATCAGTCGCCGCACCATGCCGCCGGAAAGCTCCGGTATGTTGCTGTGAGTACGGTGGTCCAGGGAGTTGAGCTGCAGGAGACGGAGAGCCTTCTGTCGGGCCGTCTTGGCCGGGATGTCGAAGTAACTGGCGAAGACTTCGAGGTTCTTCAGTACGGTCAGATCCGGGTCGAGGTTGTTCTCTTGTTGGCAAACCCCAATACGGGCTCGAATGGCACGCCAATGGGTATCAACATCCAGCCCAAAGACCCTGAGTTCGCCAGCGGACATAGGCGAAAAACCATAGATCATGCGAATGGTGGAAGTCTTCCCAGCGCCATTGGGTCCGAGCAGCCCTAAGCACTCGCCACTTCGGACCGAAAAGGAGATGGCGTCGACGGCGACGAAATCGCGGAATTGCTTGCACAGATCTTTGGCTTCGATGACGTTGGACAATGGCTCTGCAGGTTAGGACGAATGCGGGGTTGATTCTGGTTCGTCCAGCAGTTCATGGACTGCTGCCAACATCTCATCCATTTCGAAGGGTTTGACGAAGGTGTAATGAGCTCCCAGCTTCTTTGCCGTCGGCAGGAATGCCAGGTCTCCCCTGGAGCCGCCTCCCGAAATGGCAATGATTTTGACCTCGGGGAAGTCTCGCCGCAACTCCCTGATGGTCTCCAATCCTTCCTTCTCAGGCATAAAGATGTCGGTGATCACCAAATCCACTGGTTCCTGGCGGAAAAGACGAGCTCCCACCTCACCATTCGGAGCTTCCGTGACATCATAGTTGGCCAGCTCAAGCATCTCGCGAAGCAGAGACCGCACATAAATGTTGTCGTCGATGACCAGGATGCTTTTCATCTCCGCACCTTTGCTTGAACTGCCAACTTGCGGAACTGTCCGAGGTGAAAGAGCTACGGATATACTTCGAGAACAACCATCACGTCGACCTTTCGCCGTTTGGGCACAACCCGTATGCTGTTCCCTGCCGATAGATCTTAGCACACTCCAGGCGCCTAGCTGAAGAATTTGTTAGTGCCACTTCACGATCTCTTAGACCAAGAGGTGAAAGCTGAGACTTACGGTGATAACTCCACCACGCCGAACCGACAGAAAGCAGCAGCAACAACAGTACTGCACCAGCGAGAGAAACTAACAGAAATAATGGATTGCGGTTTGCCAAGCGATTTGACATCAACGACGCGACACACCCATTTCCATCGCATATCTTGCCAGCAAATGCAACCATAATAGCGATGAATTTCAACAGGAAAGCGACACTTTGCACAATTCGCGTGCAGTACTGAAGGAGTGCTTGGTTGTGCGTTGATCGCGGTAGCATATATGTGGGAGAGCATTGCATCGGCGACTTGTCGGAGTTAGCTTATTCCATTCGGTAACCATTGCATGTATGATTGGAACTGTGGGGAGGGTTATTGCCTCCCGAAGTATGTCGGAAGGATTGCAGAATAACAGCTGGCGCGAAGCCAGCCCCAATAATCGATGTATGCGCAAGAAGTTGTCAGCAACGGAACCAACATGGATGGCCAGATAGTGCAGGCTTGCTCATGGAACCATAAGGAGGGCATGGCGATGTCTCGGAAATGGCAACTGGAGGTCCAATCAGCAAGTGACAAGGGTGATGCCTGTCTGATTCGGTTGGCGATCTGTGATCCGGTAACCGATACTGGGGTTGAGGTGGTTCCAGTTTGTCATGATCTGGATCAGTTCAAGGTGGCAATCGACAGCCTCAAAGGCGAATTGGACCACATGCTGCAATCGGCTGAAGCGAGGCTTAGAGAACTCACTGCGGTCTACGTTCAAAGCGAAATCGTCAGTCTGGATCTGGGGGCGGTGTGGGAAAAGATAGAAGCCTGCGGGTCACAGCAAGAGATGTTTGACTACTTTAATGGCTTCGATGTTGATGCGAGGCAGGAAATCGCTGACTATATCTTTGTCCACGCCAACATGTTTAAAGGCTGGGGACCAGTTTTTGCCGAGCACTACAACCTGAATTCGTGCCGTCTTGAAGTGTAAAAGAACGAATCCCTGGCCGTGCACCCTTTGTCGAACCGACTGGTGACGGATCCACCGTGTCCCGGGATTTGATTAGAGTATACCTCGACACAGACTGGCAATACTTACCGCTGCTTCCTTCCGGACCTGACGGGGTTCATATCCGTCTGTTGCGTGGTGTCCAATCGCCTCCAGGGTTGGATTAGACCCAACCAGCACAAGCCCTCCAAAGGGGATTCAATCCCGCTGAGCGGATTTCGGGCTACAGGGCACCGCTAGCTCCCCATCTAGCACGACCAAGGCTTCTGGTTGCTGAGTTCGTGTTACTCGTCTCCCATAACATGTTTCACTGGGTGGGGCAAACTGATTCTGAATGGCGGCTCGAGCCTGTTGGAGTTGTCCCCTGGGTTGCTGGCCTGCAGTTACTGAGTTGTTACATTCGAAGTGGCAACCACTGGACTATCAGCTGGTTCGGTGGTGAACGGTGACAGTCCTGGTGTTCCGTCGTGTTGGGCGATTCCTGGGTCGAAATCATTCAAGAGGTGACACTGTTTGGCGGATACCCCGAGAAGGCTTCTCAGGCTTGGGGGATCGGCCTGATTGCCCAGATGTTCCCAACCGCCTACATAGACACATCTGGCCGGCACGATTGCATCGATAATGCTGCGGATGCGTTCAGCCAGGGAGAATTCTCTGTCCATCCAGCGGCCTTCAGACCATCCGACTGAACTGCGGGGTGGTATGTGAGTCTGGGGGGCCGGCGAGTGCACCAGCCTATGAGCCCTGCGATATTGGTTGGCAATCGTCTGCTGTTTGCGCGTAGCCGGGAGGCTCAAAAGCAGCGTCAAATTGGTTGTAGAGAGCAATTCTGACCAGTGTGTCACAAGAGCCACACTGAAATCCGATCGGTCGATCAGGAGCATCCATTTGTTGTTGGTTCGTGCGTAATGATGGCTGGCTCGGAATTCAAAGGGCATGGCGATTTGGCGTCGGATGGCCTGCACTTCCGGGTGAGCAAGCGCCTGCCGCCAGCTTAGGTCGGAGAACCTGGCGGCTTGGCGGATGTTTTCGCTGAGGGTTCGGTGCAGGCTGTGCCGATAGGTTTTACGGATCGCCCAGGCAAAGGGACTGAGTTCCACCAGAAGTAGATCGGGCTTGAATTCTTGCAAAAAGCGGTGCAGACGCTTGCAGCCTCTCGGGTCACCATGAACTGTGCCCAGCAGGCCGAAGTGGGTGCCACGAGGCAGCCACTCCTCAGTGGTAACCTCAGCCCCCATCATCGCGTCGCTGACCAAACACGGTCCCAAATCGATTCCACCACCATTCATCCACATCCAGTGGCTCCCTTAGATCCTCCATGCGGAGCGAGACTGGCCGAAGGAAGAAATATTTCTTCAGAACCGCGTAGGCCTCATTGATCTCCTGCATCTGCCTTTTGCAGTCCTCGCCTCGTTCTGCATCGCACTGATCCGGGTGCCAGCGGCGGCTCTGCTGGTAATAGGCTGTTTGAATATCAGCGAAGCTCACCACCTCGGGCAGTTCAAGAACACGCCTGGCGCGATCCAGTTGGTCAAAATTGGAGAGTTCTTTCGGTCGTTGCCGGGCCATAGTGGGTGCCCTCACGCAGTATAGATGTCCAACCGATTGTGTGGCTGCGAGGCAAGCAAAGAGGTTGGGCCGTGCCGCGCCTATCCATTGCCAGTGCCGTCAAGGAGGATTGGATACAACTGCTGGAAATGACTGATGTGCAAATGAGCCTTTAAATGAGGGTTTTTATAAGCCACGAAAATGACTTTGGTTGTTCGAGCTAATTCCTCATCAACCGTGGAATCACCGATATAGAGCACCTCACGGGCGGTGGCCGAGAACGTCGCAAAAATGCGTTCCATGGTCTCCGGATGTGGCTTTGGAAAGGCCACATCGGCTGCTGTCACCACACAGTCGAAATAGGACGTCAACTGGAAATCCGCCAGCACTTCCGGGGTGGAAACCGTCCGGTTGGTTGCCAGCGCAATGTGATAGGAAGGTTTGAGAGCTTGCAGGAATGGAATCAGTCCGGGTTCAGTACGCAGATAGGCATTGAACTGGCGAAAATCCATGCTTTGACAGTACTTCCAGGCCTCTTTGACGAGCGTGCTGTCAGCAAAGAGGAACCGCACGGATTCCATGGCTGAATGCATATGAATATACTCGACCTGCTCAGTACTAACCGCAGGGCGTTTGAAGTGAGCCAGGATATGGTTGTAGAACCGCACATTGGCGGCCTTGGAATCCAACAACACGCCATCGCAATCGAAGACAACCACCTTGATGGAATAGCCTGGAGGAAGCTTCGTTGGGTCCAACTGAGGCAATTCCGAAACCTTCATAAATAACCAGATCCTGTGCGGTGACCGTCAAGCAGGTGCCATCGCGGTGGTAGGGCGGCTGGATCGGTGCAATCGAATTTTGTCCTTGTGATACACCTGCCTCCTGTTAGAACATGAATACGTTTGTTTCTTAAACGAACGGGGCCACCCCTGTCAAGGGATGCGCCCCGCCGAGTTGGCGATGCTGATTGCAACCGGTCCGATGGAGATATTGCATCAAAGGCGCGAAACGTGACTGCGACCGGTTGCTGGGATGGCCACCGTGTTGTCGATTGTCAGGTACAAGAATCTGGTTGGTGGCTCGTGGGGATTCACTGGATGAGGAAACCGATCGATGGAATATCAGTTTGACTTTCTCGTTTTGGGGAGTGGCATTGCTGGTCTGAGTTATGCCTTGAAGGCAGCAAACCACGGCACCGTTGCGGTAATGACCAAGAAGGACAAGAAAGAAACCAGCACCAATTATGCTCAGGGTGGGATTGCCACGGTCCTGGACCCGGATGATTCCTTCCAACTTCACGTTGAGGATACCATCAACTCCGGCGATGGCCTGTGTCATCCGGACGTGGTGGAACAGGTGGTGCGATCTGGGCCGGAACGCATCCAGGAGTTGGTGGAGATCGGCGTTGAGTTCAACCGCAGTCGGTCATCCAAGGAGCCCCTTCGACCTGGGACGTGAAGGCGGGCACAGCCGCAATCGCATTGTCCATGCCCAGGATTTCACTGGCCGCGCCCTCGAACAGGCACTCATCGCCGCAGCGGACCAAAATCCCAATATCAGATTCTTTGAAAACCATCTTGCCATCGACTTGATTATCCAACACAGTTCCATTCGGGCTGGTGCTTTCCCAGTCGAGCAACAGGACATCTGTCGTGGGGCCTATGTGCTGGATGCCAGCACTGCAGAAATCCACAAGTTTCTGGCCCACGTAGTGGTGTTGTGCACCGGTGGGGCCGGTAAAGTCTATCTTTACACCAGCAATCCGGATGTGGCGACCGGTGACGGTCTGGCCATGGCGTACCGGGCTGGTGCTCGGCTAGCCAATCTCGAATTCGTGCAGTTCCATCCCACCTGCCTGTACCATCCCCATGCCAAGAACTTCCTCATTTCTGAGGCGGTGCGCGGGGAAGGAGGGCGCCTCATCGATCGGCGCGGCCAAGCATTCATGGAGAAATATCATCCGTTGAAGGATCTGGCCTTTCGGGACGTAGTGGCGCGCGCTATCGATACCGAAATGAAGCGATCGGGTGATGACTGTGTGTTTCTGGACATCACTCATCGTGAGTCGGAGTTTCTGATGGAGCGTTTTCCCAACATTCACGAGAAATGCCTGACATTAGGCATCGACATAACCCGGGATCCCATCCCGGTGGTGCCTGCAGCGCATTATATGTGTGGTGGGATTGTTGCTGATGAGTGTGCTCGGACCAGTATCAGCCATCTCTATGCGGTTGGCGAATGTGCTTGCACGGGGCTTCATGGTGCCAACCGCCTGGCCAGCAATTCCCTGCTGGAAGCCATGGTGTTCGCTCACCAGGCCGTAGATCACGGCATTTCCCAACTGGTCGGCCTGGCGCAACCAGGCTTGGCCGCTTATCCCCACCTGGCCGGCGCTCCTGGACAATGGTACCAGCCGCACCAGTGAAATGATCCTGATCGCACACAATTGGGATATCATCCGGAGACTCATGTGGAACTACGTGGGTATCGTCAGAACTGACAACCGCCTGTCCCTGGCCCGCACTCATATCGCCCAGATCCGCCTGGAGATACGGGAACACATTCCGCACATCAAGCTCAACAACGATTTGCTTGAACTGCAGAACCTGGCCCTGGTGGCCGAGCTGATCATTCGTTGCGCAATTCAGCGCAAGGAGAGCCGTGGGCTGCATTTCAACATGGATCATCCCCTCAAAGATGATTCCCGGTGGCGGCGTGACACCGTCATCCAGCGGGAAGCGCGAAGTAGTGCCTGGGATTAGAAGAAGGCAAATGCGAATGGGGAGATTTGAGCTCCCGCCAATGGGAAACTCATTGGAACGGAGGAGGATTGGCTGCCTGTTAGGTCGCAATGCTTTGGATTCGGCATATCCATCCGGGGGCTTGTGAGTCGGCTGCGCCTAAAGTCGCGCTCAGAGCCTGTCCAAGAACGGGGTGCCTACTGCGGCCCGCCGGCAGTGCCGCCTAAGGGCACAGCATGATAATGCTATGCTTGGCCAGTTCCCTATGAGTGAATGCTGGGAGTTTCGATGGGTTCCGATTCGATCAGGGAAGGAGGGTCGGAGCCTGCTTCGAGGAGCCGATGGTGGTCTCTTTCCATGCGCATGGTGAGCATGCCGCCCATGACGCTGATCTCCAGAGTCCGAGCAGACGGGCCAACCCTTTGGATAGTCTCACGAAATCTCAGCCATTGCTGTTTGGCCTTGCGGTAGAGGTGGATGAGGCCGGCCATCCCTAGCGCGAAGATCATGACAAAGACCCAGAAAGGGGTGGCGATGACCTTGCCGATTAACATGATGGCAAACAACACGCCGAAAACCACCAGCACCTGAAGGCCAATGATCAGGTAGAAGTAAGACACGGCCTGATTATAGGGATCACGCTCCCTTTCGGGTGTGGGGTTGTCTCGCCTAAACATGCGCTTGAAAAACATCCGAGGTATCCTCATTGTCTGGAAGACGAGCTTGAAGTCAGTTTCCGCCCAGAAAGCATCCAAAGGCACTGCGCACGGAAGACGGCAGTCACATTCGCTGAAGCGACCATAGCGAAAACCAAGTTACTGATACATTGGCAACATCCGCATGATCGGTTTCATCTACTATGCATTTGTACTAAAACCAACTGGTTGGGCAACCGATCGACCAATGACAGCCGCTATGGTTCCCGCGCCTCATTTACAGGCTCGGGAAGCATGGCCTGAGATTTCTTGTACTCCAACAGTTCGATCTTCAACCGATACTTTTCCAGGTCAGCCTGGTTCTTCAACATCTGCCGTGAGATCTTATAACGCAGATAAATCACCCAGACAATGAGCGCAGCCAAAAAGACAGCCGCTGCCATGAAGAACCACTTGAACTCCAAAATGGTGGACATGCCCACCCGAGCGATATCGCCCAGGAAGTTGGGTACGATCCAGAACAGCAAGACAGCAAGCACAACCAGCAAACCAACATGAAAAATTGATATATGCCGGAAAAGGCTTAACAGCGAGCCAAACCGGCTGTCATCAGCGCCTAACCCAGCAGGCCTCAGGTCCTTGTCGTCGTCTCCGTAGACCAGCGATAGATAACAGCGGACCAGAAAGACCACCAGCAAAATCAATCCAATGGGAATGCCGACAGCAGCCGACGACCAAGCCCGAAACGGGAAGGGCAGGTTCTCGGTGTGTACCTGGACGCGATAGCTCTTTAGCGGGCCGAAGGTATTCTCAAACGCGAGCTTTTCGTAGCTGGTGAGCGTCGTCCCAGGAGTCTCATAGACCGTGGCGCCGCTGTCATCGAGGACCAGGACCCTGGATTTCTGACCAGACTGGCTGGCTGCTGCCAGATAGATCAGCACCTCCAGCACGAGCACTATGAGGACGCTGATGGTCAGGATGACTTTCTGATTGCGTTTTCCTTCGAATAGATCAAGCAAACGTGCTTTTGGTGCCATACTCTGCAATGGTCAAACCTCTGTCGAAAAGATCTCAATGTGCGTGCCGGTTACGGTGCCCGTGAGGCTAGCATCTGGCCTATGGGGTGTCAACAAAAAGCTATGTGAAAGGCCTGCCGCTCAACGTCGGGTGCACTGAACGGCGGCTTGATGATAAACATTCGTCGCGCGGATGGGAAGAAGCCAACGGATGCGGTGTCGACTACCCGCCGGTTCTACCGCTCTCAATAGAAAACCCCGCAATCCGCGGGGTTCCATTGATCATGAGGCCATTAAGGTGTTCCGCCAAGCCCAGCTGCCCGATACCGCCGGCCCTTTATCAGCCGCGGACGTTAAGTTCCTTCTCCTGTGGGAAAACCGGAAGATATCGGTAGGAGAGGGAGATAAGCAGCGCGCCATAGGCCAGCATGGCAATGGTGGGTGCCCATTCGGCCCAGGTTGGCACATACACCTGCAACTTATCAAAGGGCATCACTGGCACGGCAAGGGTCTGAATCGTCATCACAAAACGGTTGGTGATAATTCCCAGGCAATCCAGCAAAAAGGCCGCAAACAAGATGGTATTGTTGCGTCTCAGGCTGGGGGTAAGCAACAAAATGACCGGCAAGATTCCGCAGATCCCCAGTTCCAGGACAAGCAGCCACATGCCGTAGGGCCCCAGATAGAAATCAGCCAATTTGAAGCCGAAGCGTGGCGCGGTCTGCATCGCCCAGTAGAGTGTGTCAGTGGATTTGAACAGAAGGTAGACCAACAACAGCCACCCTTCCAGTTTGCCGATGAGTTGGTAAACGCCGTCGTCCACCAGGCGTTTGCGGGTGACCTTCTCCAGCAGACGGCAAATGAGGGCGGTAAACGCCGGCCCGGAAGCGATGGCCGAAAGAATGAACAGGAAAAAGGTCCAGGGCCAGATGAAGAGCCCTGTCCGGTAAGCAAAGGGACGGGCGAACAGCACTCCATACATGCCGCCCAACGAGCCTTGATGGAAGAAGCTCAGGAAGGTGCCGGTCAGAGCGAACAGGGCCATGATTTCGTGCAGATTGTGTCCCAGGTGATGGAGCGGCTTGATGGCGTCGAGTTTACGGTTTTCCAGAATAATCGGGACGTATTCAATGATCAGCACCATGCAATAGCAGGTGATGCAAAAGATCACTTCGGTGAGCATGGAATGTACGTTGGCATGCCAGTAACCGAACCAGCCGCGGATGGGTTGGCCGATATCCAGCACCAGCACCAGCATGGCTCCCGAATAGCAGATGAACCCCACGATGACCGCCAAGTTTATGATCTTCTTGAGTTCCTTCAGGGCTGGAAAGAACCTTGACAGTCCGTAGAATAGAAAACCTGAGAAAAACGCCCCAGCCCCCAGCGCGATCACCCCCAGGTCGGCGGTGATCCACAAACCGAACCCAAAATAGTCATTCAGGCCGGTAACATTAAGCCCTTTCAGCAGGACCACAATCCCACCGTATACGCCCCAGGCGATCACGCCAAGGATGACCATCAGCCAGAGAGCAAAAACGGGGAGAGAACAGCGCTTCAACCCCACCGGTATCAATGCCTGATCCATGCTCAAACCCTCTCAAAGAAAACCACAGCTATGGAACTGTACCCAATACCCCTTAGTTCTTATGGGAGTGTTTCGGCAATCCACCGAGCCACTATCTTACAGACCCTTGTCCCCAAGCTTATGAACCCATTGATGCTTGCTCAGATAGTATACTTTGGGTTCGGTCTGAAGCTTGGCCAGCAGCCGGAAAGAGCGCTTGTCCTTAGAAAGCTTGGCCACCTCACTCTGCGGATCGAGTAGATTCCCGAAGAAAATGGCTTTGGTGGGGCACGCTTCAGCACATGCCGGTTGATAGGTCACCTTCAGGATATCTTCGCCGGCAAGGAAGGCTACGTCCCGGGCCCGGTTGAGACGATGGTGGCAGAAAGTACATTTCTCAACTACGCCTCGCGTCCGCACACTCACCTCGGGGCTGAGCATGCTTTCCATCGACTTGGGCCACTTTGGGTCCCACCAGTTGAAGTAGCGCGCATGATAGGGACACGCGGCCACGCAATACCTGCAGCCGATGCAGCGCGGATAAATCTGGCTGACAATGCCGGTCTGATCATCGCGCTTGGTGGCATTCACCGGACAGACGAAAGTGCAAGGGGAATCATGGGCAGCATCGCAGTGTTGGCAGGGTCTGGGAAGATACACGAACTGATAGTCCGGATAGTTCTTCCCATTGTCCAGATGAAATACCTTTATCCAGGTGATGGAGCGGAGTTTGTTGCTTTCATCCGGTTGGTAGGAAATATTGTTTTCCTGCTGGCATGCCACACTACAGGCCCCACAGCCGGTGCATTTGTCCAGGTCGATCACCATGCCATACCGCAAATTGGCCTGGGATGTTCCGTGTTCACTCATCGCCACACCTCAATCCACTAGGCCCGTCGCAACTGCGCACGGGTTGCCCAAACCGTTCCCAGACCGGTGATGGGGTCAATTTGAACCTCGATAACCTTGTTGGAGTTTTCCCCTTTGTTGCGGATGTACTCATCGTAAGCGGTATGCCCCAGGCCATGGGGCACAAAAGCCACGCCAGGTCTAGCCCCCTGCGAGAGATGTAGCCGCACAGCAACCTCCCCCTGAGGGGTCTTGAGCATGGCTCGGTCTGCTTCGTTCAAGCCAAGTCCTCTCGCCGTTTCCGGGTGTACTTCCACGAACATGTCGGTGCCTTTGAGCAAGTCATCCGGGAGGTTCTTGGTCATGAAGGGCGGGTTGGGCAGATACTGGTCGGTGAGCGTCATTAGAGGATAAGCGAGAAGCAGCAGGGGGAATTCCTTCTCATCGCCGGATGGCGTCAACGGCCGGAAATGGGGCAAGCACATGGCGTCGTTGCCGGCTTCGGCCAATCCCTTCGCTGCGATCGTCTGACAGGCGAATTCATAACGACCCGATGGTGTGGCCAGACCTGCCAGAACATCCGCCGGAGCATCGTACCAGCACTTGCCGTCGGTCAATTTTTTCCAGAGATCAGCACCATCCTTAGATTTAGGGGCTGCCTGCGGCGGCTCCGATTCACCCGGTGGGGCCTGAGGCTCCAAAACCACCGAAATGGAAGCTGTGGCCTCCCCTGCCTTGGCGCGCCATGGTTCCATGCCCGAACTTTCAGCAATGCTTCCCTGACCCGACGCTGCCAGGCCTTTAACCCGCGACATCAGAAAATCCTGATACTTGCTCCAGGGCAGGTTGGACTGAACGCCGCCACCTAACATTTTGGCCAGGGCCAGCAGGACTTCGCCGGTATGTCGAGTGTTAAGTTGCGGCTGGAGGATGGGGTTGGCAACAGCGTAGTAGGCGTAGGGCGCTCCTTCCAGACCTATCACATCATCGAGGCGTTCCAACGCCATGTGATTCGGCAAGACGAGGTCAGACATCGCGGTGGTTTCATCCATGAAGGAGGAACAGGACACCACCAGTCCAACCTTTGCCACTGCCGCTGCGAAAAGGCGGCTTTCTGCCAGGCTGTAGGCCGGATTTGCTTCATGGATCAGAAAAACATCGATGGGATACGCTGGGTTGTCGCGGATGGCGTCCAAGAAAGCATGCACGGCATTTCCGGGTAATGGGGGGGCAGTTTTGCGGGCCAGATCCAACCGCGGTTGGCGGAGACCGTTTTCAGCAGCGCTGTCGGATGACACCGCTGGAAGCTCGCCCAGTGGGACTCTTGGCTGAACACCCAACATCCCGCCAGGCTTGAGATTGCCGATGAGGGCGTTCAGGGCCAGGAAAGCCAGGTCGTGGTAGAAATTGTTGGGAGTCATGCCTTTGCCGTTGCCCCACACGGCAATCGCCCGCTTCTGAGTTGCCAGTTCCCTGGCCAGATTGCGGATGGTGGCTTCCGGTACACCCGTCAACTCCGTCACTTTGTCGGGAGTGTATTGAGTCAGCACGAATTCCTTGAAACCCATTCGTGGGTTGCCGTTGGCGTCATTCCAGGAGTCAAAACCGAAACCGTATTGCCGGATGAAATCAGAATCGTATAGCTGGTCACGGATCAAGCGGTGGGCAATACCCAAGGCCAGGGCCGCCTCTGCCCCTGGTTTGATCGGAACCCATTCATCGGCCTTGGTGGCCGTCAAGGAACAACGCGATTCCACCTGGACCAGTTTGGTCGTAACCGCTCCGGGGTCTTCCTGACGCCATCTGCCCATCAGCCCCTGCATGCGTCCTGGGGCTCCCCAACCATCGAAAAGGGCGGCGCCGAAGCTGAGAACATAGGAAGCCTCTTCGAGGTGAAACGTAATGCCGGCACGGACGTCCCAGTGATGCGGTGGCTGCCTGCTTCAAGCCGTCTTCTGCCGATGGCATGAAAAACAGGTTGGGGGAACCATAGGCGGCGAAGAACTGCTGCCACAGGTCCTTCATACTGCTGTGACCCTGGCCGGTAATGCCGGCCAGATGGTGAGGGTTGCCCTGGGTGCGCAAATGGTTCAACCGGGAATGCAATTCGGCCAGGGCCTCGTCCCAGGTGATGGGCCGAAATCCATTGGGATCGCCCCGCTTGCCCGCCTGTTTCAGGGGTTGGGTGATACGATAGGGAGCATAGAGGAACTGGAGTCCGGAGGCCCCCAGGGGACAAATGCCCCCAGCACTGATGGGGTGATCCGGATTTCCGTGCAAGGCGACCGCACGTTTCTTGTCCACCAGGTGGGCGGTGATTCCACAGCCTCCCGGGCAGAGCCCGCAGGTGGTGGTAACCTTGCTGATCTCTCCCCGAGATGGGGATGGCCGCCAAGACCAGTTCTGACTCCAGATGGCAGTGTCGTCTGCAAGTTTCCAGGGGATCGGGGTGAGCAATGAGCCCCCCACTGCACCAGCAATGAATTGAACAAAAGCTCTCCTGCCAACTTTCATGCCATTTCCCCTCTAATCATCGCGACAGGCCATCCATTGACCTTCTGACTCCCAAGCAATCACCTACACAGACAGACAGTCCACGATCACTTGTGACAAACATGGCATGCATTGCTGGCGCCGTGCTCCGCATGGCATTGTTCACATTCCGCCATCTTCATGGTGTCCTTGTTGTACCCGGTCAGACGGTTCTCCAGAACCAGTGGAAGTTTCTCATCTTTGGTAACGTCACGGTGACAACGGACACAATCGATTTTCGGCTTCACATGAGCGGCATGTGAAAAGTACACATTGTCGGGTTGGCGGGTGTACACCAGCCAGGGGATTTCCTTGTTCTGCTGCAGGTAGTTCTCGACCAGTACCTTCTCCGCCTCACTGGTGCCCAGTGCTTCTTCATGGCACTGGCGACAATTGTCGGTGTTGGGGATGCCGGAATAGGTTCCATCGCCGCGAAACCTATGGCAATCAACACATTCACTGTCGGCATGGGCCGAGTGGCGAAAGCTGAGGGGCTGGGTTTTCTGTGAGTACAGAACGTGGGGGAAGACAACCCAGCCGAGGATCATGGACATGATAAAACCCACGAAGAAGAAGAGCGTCCCAACACCCTTGCCTGATTCTCCAGCTTTCTTTTCTGCTTCCATGAACCGCCTCGATGCTTGTTAGCGTCTCACGCCCTGTGGAGGCGCCTTATCCGCGAGTAACTCAGGCAACCGCATTTCAGGCACCTGCCGTGAAGCTACTCAGAAGACTCTTCTGACCTTGACCTGTATCGATAGCTAACCTCATAACAACGGAACACCTTACTGCTGGTCCTCGACCGCCGGGACTGGTCAAGCCGTAACGCCAAGTCGCTCAGATGGAGCCGCGGAGATAATCCGGAGAACTGGGAAGCAGAAGCCGAACGCACACAGGAAACTCATCGACGAGGACAAAACAGGCCCGGACCTCAGTGCTCGTCAAGCTTTAGGACGGCAACCGGTCGTTCTGGCTCATTACAAGCGCAACTTGCGAAATCGGTCATTCTGTAAACAGGTTCACCGGTTGTTGTCAAGCAAAAACCCGGTCGAAAAAGCGCTTGGGGCTGTGTTTACTTTGGGGGCGATAATGGCTAAATAGTGTTCGTGGGGAATCCCCATCATGTGTAGCGCAGCCATACAGGGCTGCCCATCTCATCCCTCCGCGGTGGGATTGAGTTCTGCGATACGGGGTATCCTGAATGGAGATTCTGCCTGTTGAAGGATGGAATGTTGGGTTTTTCGGTTTTCCTAAATGTGTGTCCAGCCATGTAGCGAGAGCACGACCAAGAGTAGCTACAGCGTATGATCGACATCCCTGCGAACCGCCATGACCCGGAGGGTCACAACGAACAATGAAAATTGGATTTGCGATAAGCTACTGAATTGACCGCATATCCATCCTCGGAAAGCTGGAATCCTGGGAGAGATACCTCCGAACACCCCGTTGAGCCTCCCCAGGCACAAATTGTGACACGAGAACGAGGCTGCGCGACAAGAAGACACAGGTACTGGGTTCTGCGGATAGGCAAGCGTGGGACGGCGGCAACGGTACTTGTTGGCAACGACTACGAATTCCCGGCCTCCAAGCTCGGGACGAGTTGTGTGACAGGATTGGGGTTGAAAGGCGCGAACATAATGCGACAGAAAATCAGCATCTGGCAGTCGCTCTATGACGGACTGGCATCCATTAAGGTCACGGTGGTCCTTCTTCTGGTCATCGCGGTTGGTTCGCTGATCGGTACCCTCATCCCACAGGGTCTTAATCAGCAACATCTCATTGAAGAATATGGTCCCAGGTTGGGTGTTATCATGGATTTCCTGCGGTTGGGAGACCTGTATCATGCTCCTTGGTTCCGGGTCTTGCTGCTCCTGCTGTGTCTGAATTTGGTGGTGTGCACCCTGCATCGGCTTCCCAAGACAATCAAGCTGGTCCGCTTTCGCGATCAGAATGTCGATCCTCAGAAGCTTTCGCAATTCAGTCATTACCAGCGCCTGGAGTGCCGGTTGCCGTGGGAAGAGTTGATCGCCCGTGTTGGAAAGGGTGCTGGTCGCATGATTTTGCTCCCATCCGCCCAGTGGAGGCCCGAGGTGCCTATGCCGGGTGTGGCGGAACGGGGCAGTTGGAGCCGGTTCGCCGTTTATCTGGTGCACTTTAGCGTGCTGCTGATCCTGGTGGGTGCGCTAATGGGTTCCATGTTGGGGTTTAAGGGAATGATGAATGTCGTTGAGGGGAGCAGCGCTGCTGCGGTGAATGTTTCCGGAAGATCACAGACCTTGCCGCTCCCTTTTGAAGTCCGCTGCGATCGTTTTGCCGTGTCCTTCTATGAAAATGGGGCACCCATGGAGTACCGGTCTGATCTGAGCATTCTGGAAGACGGTCAGGTGGTTCTCCAGCAGCCCATTTTCGTGAATGACCCACTCTCTTACAAGGGAATCACTTTCTACCAGTCCTCCTACGGGGCAACGCTGGTTTCCGCCGAGGTCGAATTCACCGAACGTGAAACCGGCACCGTAACGAAACTGGACCTCCCTAACAGGGAAGCGGTTGCTTTGCCGGGAACACCTTACGAAGTTGCCGTTATGGATTATCGAGAGAAAATCGGTGACATGGGCCCGGCACTCGCCGTCGCTCTATTCCAGCAAGGCCATGATCCCACCGGCTCCTGGATCCTGGCCAAGATCCCAGGTTTCCACGGGAATCGAGTTGGTGGTTACCAGGTAAAGGTATTGGATTTTCAACAAGCCCACTACACCGGTTTGCAGGTCAAAAAGGACCCGGGGTCTGGGTGGTATGGGGCGGGTTTGTACTCTTGATCCTGAGTATTGGCATCACCTTTTACACCAGTCATCGTAAAGTGTGGGTGTGGGTTTCGGCTGGCAACCCGCGCCAGGAGATCCACATCGCGGCCAAAACCAACAAGAATTCGCTTGCTTTTGAACGGGAATTCGACCATCTGTGGAAACGTTTGCAGAACGAGTTCCGGGTCGCGCAAGGTAAGACAAGGACCTAAGATTCCATGAATAGTTCACTGTTGCTCAGTATCACTACGTTTGCGTATCTCTTCTGTGCGCTGGCCTATTTTGCCGGGACCATCTTCCGCCATAAACCCTCGTTGCTGGCCGGAACCATCCTCGGGTGGTTGACCCTTGGGGTGCAAACGATTGGGTTGTTGCTGCGCTGGTGGGAATCCTACCAACTGGGTTACGGCCATGCACCGCTTTCCAATCTCTATGAATCCCTGGTTTTTGCTGCTTGGGCCATCATGCTGGTTTACCTGGTGGTGGAACAACGCTCGAAGCAGCGCTCCCTGGGCCTTTTCCCGGCACTGTTCGCGTTCCTGGCCATGGCTTATGCTTCGTTTTCGCCCTCCATCGATTCCCGCATCCAACCCCTGGTGCCGGCCCTCAAGAGCAACTGGCTGATTGCCCACGTGATCACCTGTTTCATCGGTTATGCGGCTTTTGCCGTGGCTTGCGGGATGAGTGTGATCTACCTGTGCAAGGGCTCATCACCGAGCGCGACGGCCAGATTCTCAAGGAGGTCCTGGCTCGTTTCCCGGACCTTCGCCAATTGGACGAACTTCAACTACCAGATGATCATGTTCGGCTTTCTGTGGCTTTCCATTGGTATCATCACCGGTGCCGTCTGGGCCAACAGTGCTTGGGGAACCTACTGGAGCTGGGACCCCAAGGAGACCTGGTCGCTGATCACCTGGATCGTGTACGCGGCTTTGCTGCATGCGCGTTCTATGCGCGGCTGGCGCGGCAAGCGAGTCGCCTGGTTGTCTTTGACGGGTTTTGCTTGCGTGTTGTTCACCTACTTCGGGGTGAACTTCCTGGCCCGCGGCCTGCACAGTTACGCCACGATGTGACGGTGCATCGCGGTGGTATTGGGACCGTGAAGGAGAGGCTCTGGTCATGTTCAACATTGGTTTCCAGGAACTGCTGATCATACTTGCAATCGCCCTGATTGTGGTGGGTCCGAGTAAGTTGCCGGATCTGGCTCGGGCTTTGGGCCGGGGAATTGGCGAGTTTCGCAAGGCCACCAATGAGATCAAGGAGAGCTTTGAGCAAGATGAAACCGTCAAGGAACTAAAGAAGGAGTTCCAATCGGCCCAACGTGGGGTCACCCTGGACTCCCTGGAAAACTTCGCTTCGGTCCTCAGCGATCCCGACAAACCTGCTGAAACGGTCACACCACCCACACCGCTCATGGCTGCTGAAGCTCCGGTCGTGCCTGCCGAAGGCCAGGAGCCCGGCACAAAGGATAAGGCTGATATCGGCTCTTCCCATCAAACAGTGAATGTGGTAGCGGAGAAATGATCGCAGTTCAGGACTGTGGTGGTCGGCACGTCCCGTTGGCAATCAAAGCTTGGCCGACGAACATCGGTTTGAACATGAGGGTTGAATGGACTCGGAGGAAAAGCTGCCCTTTACGCAACATCTGGAAGAATTGCGTAAGCGGCTGATCATCTGTTTTGTGGCGGTGGGAATCGGTTTTCTTGTCAGCTATGGCTTCAAGGAGACCATCTTTGGGTGGTTGATGCGTCCCATGATTGACGCGCTCCCTGAAGGCATCCCGCACAAGCTCATCTATACGGGACCGGTGGAAGCGCTGATCACCTATCTGAAAGTCTCTCTCATCGGTGCTTTCGGTCTGGCCACTCCGGTGCTCCTCTACCAGTTTTGGGCCTTTGTGGCTCCAGGCCTGTATTCCCATGAAAGGAGATACCTCTACCCGGTACTCTTCGGTTCCACTTTGTTCTTTGTGGGTGGAGCTCTGTTTGGCTACTATGTTGTATTTCCATTTGGTTTCAAGTTCTTTGCCTCATTTGCCAATGAATATATCACTCCAATGATTAGTACTCGGGAGTTTCTGTCGTTTGCAACCAAGATGTTGCTGGCTTTTGGTCTTATATTCGAACTTCCTTTAATTACATTTGTTTTTGCCAAGATTGGCATAATCAATAATACGTTTCTTAGGAAACAGCGGAAGTATGCCATTGTTATTATCTTTATCATTGCAGCCTTTCTTACCCCTACTCCCGATGCTTTCAACCAGTTCTTGATGGCTGCGCCGTTGTTGGTTCTTTATGAGATGAGTATTTGGATAGCCCATTTCTTTGGGCGGAAAGAAGTTGTTCAAGATCTGGCCAAAGAAGGTGAACAGACTGAATCGCCTGCATAAATTCCTGAGATGGTTGTGAGGTTCATTGTTAGTTATGGATAGAATCGTTCTGGTGCTAGCCACAAGAAACCAAGGCAAGTCGTCGGAGATTCGCAGTTTCTTGAGTCATCCCGCATTGGAAATCAGAGATCTTAATGATTTCGGCTCCATTCCTGAAATTGTGGAAGATGGGGTTTCTTTTGATGATAACGCCTACAAAAAAGCCAGTTTTACTGCCAAAGTGGTTGGATTTCCTGCCTTAGCCGACGATTCCGGGCTGGAAGTGGCGGTCCTGAACGGTGCTCCCGGTGTTTTTTCGGCCCGGTATGCCGGTGAAAACGCTAGTGATGCCGACAACAACGCCAAGCTCATCGATGAAATGAAGGGCGTCAAGAATCGCACGGCGCGTTTTCGATGTGTGTTGTCGCTGGCAGTGCCCACAGGCTTTGCTCTCACCTATGAGGCGCATTGTGATGGGGAGATACTCGAAGCAACCCCGAGGGGATCATGGCTTTGGTTATGATCCGCTGTTCCTATACCCGCCCTTGCGGAAGACCTTTGCGGAACTGACCATGGAAGAGAAACTTCGTGTCAGCCACAGAGGCAAAGCGTTGGCGGAGCTCAATGCTGAACTGGATAGGGCAATCGATCTGGCTGGCCAAGCGGCTGGAGGAAGAGAAACGACTGCGTCTTGGGGACATCTGTATGCACCAGCATAACGGATGATCCAATTGGCCAGTTGCCGTTATGCTGAGTCCGGACGCAGTCTTTGGTGGATGCCTGGGCATCACGCCTCAAGGCCTGGCGATCAGGGGTTTTCCCGGCAAGCGCTGCCACCGAGAGTTTGGTGACCAAGAGAGCTGATGGAGGCCACGTCTCAGACGTGGTTGTATCAGTGGACGCTCCTGCCGATTTGAGCGGCGTTTAGTGAATGCTCGGCGCGCTCTGCGGGGAAATGCTTCCTCTCCACGGCCGGCTCGGTGCCGGCTCATTCGGCAAAAATCAGAACAAGCACAGGAGGGAAATCATGAAGAGGGCAATTCTGTGGGGTGGAACTCTTATTGCGATCATGGTGTCTGCAATCATGGTGATGTCCGTGACGCCCGCCAAGGCCGCGGATGTGTTACGCTACAGTTGTTCGCCACAGGTCTACGAAGCCTTCGGCAGTGATCGCCTGGCGGCCTTTTCCCAGAAGACCGGCATCAAGGTGGACTTGGGGATTTATGCATCGCCGGTGGCGGTTGAGCGTCTCACCAATGGTTTCGCCGATATTGCCAGCAGCGCGCAGCGTCTGACCTCGGTGCAGGCCGTCAGTGGTTATGTGGAGACTCCTTGCTGTCGCGACCCCTTGGCCATCATCGTCAATGCCGAATGCCCGGTGACCGATATTTCTAATCAGCAGATTCAGGCGGTCTTTGGTGGAAAGATCACCAATTGGAAGGACCTTGGCGGGCCTGACAAGCCCATCTTGGTGATCGTTCCAGGCGAGCACACGGCCGTTCATAAAAACTTCAGCCGCGATGTCATGGCGGGTAACCCAATCAAAGCTGAAATCGTGACCACGACGTCAACGATGGTGATTGAGACAACGCGGCGCATGCCCTGGTCCATTTCGTTCACCTCCCAGGGTGCAGCGCGTCTGATCAGTCACGGTCTTAAGAAGCTCAAGATCAATGGAATCTCCCCGGACGAACCCGGTTACCCGTACTTCCAGGATTTCTCCTTTGTCACCCGTGGAGCGCCAGCCGGGACGGCCAAACGCTTTATCGAGTTCTGTCTGTCGCCCGAAGGCAAAGACATCATTCGCAAGAAAGGCATGATCCCAGCCAACTAGTGCCGATTGGTGCGCACAGCCAGGGCATCTCATCCCGCTTCACAGGGTTCACCCACTCGCGGATTTTGCCGGTGGAACCATAGGGTGCTCGTCTGAGCGTCTGAGGAGTAGTATGATCCGTCGCTGGTGGCAGAGGTCCAATAAGCCCGGACGGGGCGATCCCGTTCGGGCTTATTGGCTTTAGGGATCGGAGTCTTATGCTTTTCGGGGGCATGGGCACAAAGCGTCGGATGTGCACTTGGGCCCTTCATGAGGCCGGCGTCACCTGAAAGGTCATCCACGCTCTCCGCATGAATTGAGCTTCGGCAATCGGAATTGCTTCAGCAGACTGTGCGCTTCCCGACGGTATTCTGCAGTTTTATATGGCCAAGTCCGCTGGGGTGCGATAAAGTACATTTTTGTATAGAAATAGCGACGCAATTGTGAACACTTCGCCAGGTGGAGGCTGTGACCATGCCTGCAGCCGGCGAGGCCAACCGCCAACCGCTCCATCTTGAATTTTGAGACAAGACATGGCGCACGACTACAGCCACCTGGAATTGACCGTACTGCATGAGGTTGCCCTCATGCTGGTCCGGTCCGACGATTTCAAGGACCAATTGCAGAGCATCCTGAACATTCTGAACCGATACCTGGGGATGCAGAGGGGGATGATCTCGATCCTGGATCTGCACACCGGGGAAGCCTGGCTGGACGTGGCACAGGGCATGGATGTGGAGGCCGGCAGCATCTGCTATCGCCCCGGTGAAGGTATCACCGGCAAAGTGGCCCAGTCAGGACGTCCCATGGCCGTTGCCAATCTTGGCAATGAGACGCTGTTTTTGGATCGTACTGGCGCGCGCAAGGCGCTGAATCGTGATGAACTGGCCTTTCTGTGTGTGCCCATTTTTTATCACGGCAAGGTAGTAGGGGTGTTGTCGGCGGACAAGCTGAGGCATCAGGTTGAGAACCTGGACCGGGAAATCGAGCTCTTGGGGGCGGTGTCGGAACTGCTGGGCAAGGTGGTACAGTACCGTGCCATCGAGGAAGAGAACCTGCGGTTGCGGCGCATGGTGGCTGAGGCCCGCCGTCCCAAGACGCACATCATCGGCCGATCCAAAGTGGTTCAGGAGGTATTGCGCCTCGTCGACCAGGTGGCCGACTCCAACACCACCGTGCTTATCCATGGAGAAACCGGGACAGGTAAGGAATTGGTTGCCAAAGCGATCCACGACAACAGTCGGCGCAGCAAGGGTCCTTTGGTCCAGGTCAACTGCGCAGCCATGCCTGATGCGCTGCTGGAAAGCGAACTCTTCGGTCACGAAAAGGGTGCCTTCACCGGCGCCTTGATGCGCCGCCGCGGACGCTTTGAAGAGGCCAATGGCGGCACCATTTTTCTAGACGAAGTCGGGGAGCTGTCGCCGGTGGCTCAGGCAAAGCTGCTGCGCGTCCTTCAGGAACGGACCTTCCAACCCCTGGGCTCTTCCCGTACGGTGCAGGTGGATGTGCGCGTGGTTGCCGCCACCAATAAGAACCTGGAAGTCGAGGTAGCCAATGGCGCCTTCCGATCCGACCTCTATTACCGCCTGAACGTCTTCCCCATTTTCTTGCCGCCCCTCAGGGAACGAGGACCGGATATCCTGCTCCTGGCCGATTTTTTTGTGCTCAAGTATGTTCGGGAATTCAACAAAAACGTTCGGCGGATTTCCACCCTGGCTATCGACATGCTCATGTCCTACCATTGGCCTGGGAATGTCCGGGAGTTGGAGAATTGCATGGAGCGGGCGGTGATTCTGTCTTCGGGAGACGCCATCGAAGCCGTGCACCTGCCGCCTACCCTGCAAATGAAGCCGCAGGAACTCCAGGAGCGCAACCGTGGGAAACTGGATGCGCTGGTGAGCGCCTTTGAACGCGACCTCATCACCGACGCCCTGAAGGATGCCCGCGGCAACCAGTCCCAGGCGGCCCGCCTATTGGGAACCACCAAACGCATCATCCAGTACAAAATCCAAAGATACGGCATTGATGCTCGCCGTTTCCGCGCCAAGGTCTCATAACAACCTGATATTGGACCCTCTTGCCGGAGTCTTTTGGCGTCATTCCGGCGGGAACCGGAATCCGGTCTTTTCGCTCTTCTCTGGACCCGGGTTTTCGCCAGGGTGACGGGACTTGCAGGTCTTCCAGGAGTCCATCGGGTTTGTGGGAATGGGTCTTGCAAGGTGAATAAATTCCACCGTGAGGAGTGAGGGCAGTGTGAGCTTCGCCGCATCTGCGCGGGATCAGCACCATGGGCGACCTGGTCCGGTTGATAGGGTGACTGGGCGTGGCCCAATTCAGGCGGTTTGCTGCCACAAGGTGGTGATCGTCATTGCCGCGCAGACTACTCCGGAAAGGTATCGAACCCAGTCTTGGCCGGGATGACGGCCTTAGCTGGGATGATGGGAGATCGCGCCAAGAATTGCTTAATGTGGGAGGGAGTACAAGAATGCTTCTGGCGCTGGCCCAGATTGATCCGCTGATTGGCGATTTTGCCGGCAACTGCGCCAAGATTTGTCGAGACATTGAGCGCGCGCGCCGGCTTGGGTGCCAGTTGGTGGTGTTTCCGGAACTGGCGCTGTTGGGTTATCCACCTCGGGATCTATTGGACAAGTCGGGCTTTGTGGCCGAGAGTCAACGCTACTGGGGCAAGATCGGCGAAGCCAGTCGCGGCTTGGGGGTGATTTGCGGTGTGGTGAGCGACAATGAATCTCAGCAGGGCAAGCCCTACCACAACACCGCCCTGTTTTTTTCCGACGGTGAAGTGATCGCCAGAGCCCATAAACAATTGCTGCCGTCCTATGATGTTTTTGATGAAGACCGATACTTCGAACCCGGTAGCGGCTCCGCATGGGTGGACTTTCAAGGAGAACGGCTGGGTTTGACAATCTGTGAAGACGTTTGGAACCGCCTGGATTTCCTCCCTCACTTCACCTACCCTCGGGATCCGGTCGTCGATCTGGGCCAGGCATCGGTGAGCGTGCTCATCAACATTGCAGCTTCGCCCTATCATTTGCAGAAGATCTCTCTGGTGGAGGATTTACTCCGGGCTCATGCCCTGAGGTTCGGCACCCAAATAGTCTATGTCAATCAGGTGGGGGGTAACGACGAGCTGATCTTCCAGGGCCACAGCATGGTGGTCAACGCTGATGGTCGCCTGGTCGCCTGTGCCGCCGATTTTCAGGAAGATCTGATCGTCTACGATACCGGCCGGCAGGTCGGCGATCTGCATGCAGGCGACATGGGTGCTACCGAGGAACTGCTGGCGGCGCTGGTGCTCGGCTTGCGTGACTATGCCCGCAAGTGCCGGTTCGAACGGGTCGTGATCGGTTTGAGTGGTGGGGTGGATTCGGCTCTGGTGGCATGTCTGGCGACCCTGGCACTTGGGCCTGAGCAGGTCCTGGGGGTGGCTCTTCCCGGTCCCTACAACGCTCCGGAAAGCCTGACAGATGCTCGCGAACTGGCCGACCGTCTGGGTATTGACTTCGAGGTCGTTGCCATCGGTGAGCTGTTCGATGTGGCCCAACACTGCCTCGGCCCGGTGTTTGGGGATCTGCCTGCGGATGTGACCGAAGAAAACCTTCAGGCCAGGATCCGCGGTTTGCTGCTGATGGCGCTTTCCAACAAATTCAATCGGCTGCTCCTGAGCACTGGTAACAAATCGGAAATGGCTGTGGGTTATTGTACCCTATATGGCGACATGAACGGCGGTCTGGCAGTGCTTGGTGATGTACCTAAGACCGTGGTGTTTGAGCTGAGCCGGCTGCTGGCAACGCGACATGGGTGGATACCGGAACGTATTCTGACCAGAGCGCCTTCAGCCGAGCTTCGTCCTGACCAGAAGGATGAGGATAGTCTTCCACCGTACCCGATCCTCGATGGTATCCTGGGAGCCTATGTGGAACAGCGGCTATCCGTCGAGGGGATCGTTTCGATGGGATACGATCGGCAATTGGTGGAATGGGTGATTCGCAAGGTGGATGGCAACGAGTACAAACGCTGGCAAGCTCCACCGGTGCTGAGGGTATCCACTAAGGCTTTTGGCAGCGGGCGTCGCTACCCGATTGCTCACGCTTAGAGCCTGCCGGGTAGCAACTCAGGCAAGGCGGCTTGTGGCAACCGTTGGAATGAGGCGCCCGACGGCCGAAGCGTGTATGGTCGTTGCCAACCCCCAATGAATCCCGCCGGCAAAGGGATTGGCAAGACAATTGCGGATGGACAAGTTGACGGTGGGCGTGAATGATGAACCCTTGAAGCTGCGAGGTGATTCCAAATGAAGAAGATTGAGGCGATAATCAAGCCATTCAAGCTGGACGATGTGAAGGAAAAGCTCGCTGAAGTTGGCATCAAGGGCATGACAGTTGCCGAGGTGCGCGGGTTTGGTCGACAGAAAGGCCACACGGAGATCTATCGGGGTGCCGAGTACGTGGTTGATTTTATTCCAAAAATCAAGATAGAAGTGGTGGTGGCTGATGATGCCGTGGCAGATGTCATCAAGGCCATCCGGGAGGCGGCATTTACCGGCAAGATTGGTGACGGCAAGATCTTTGTCATGCCGGTGGAAGAATGCATTCGCATCCGCACAGGCGAGTCGGGCGAACAGGCTCTTTGACGGGCCTTGAGTTCTTGCCGGTGAGGGTGATCACGGTGAGCTTTAGGTGGGGCCTGCGGCGGCCCATGGTGTCTGGCCATTTGCGGCTGTGGGCTGCACACCTCGGTGATATGAGTAGACGTAAATTTCTCGAGGCGGAGCCTGGCATGATCTTTCCCGGTTTGCCGTCGCGTGCAGAATGGTGCCATGGAAATCAACTTCTCGCAACTGCCGGCCCGCCTGAAGGAAATGCGGCAGGCCTTCGGCCAGTATTGCCGCAGCGACGTGCCCGGCTATCTGGCGGCACGAACCTACGCTCATTCTTTTCTGCAGAAATTTCAGGAGGCGCTATCCGGCGATAACCTTGCCCGCACCGGGTGGGCCGCGATCGCCGTGGGTGGGTTCGGGCGCGGCGACCTGAGCTTCGCATCCGATCTGGATTTGCTTTTCATGTACCAGAATCGCCTTCCGGCGCCGTTGAAGGAGATGGTCCGGGAGCTGACCTACAGCTTGTGGGATGCCGGGTTTGAAGTGGGCCACGTGACCGCCTCGGTTTCCTCGCTGGAAAGTTTGATCCGCGAAGACTTTACGGTCTTTACCAGCTACCTGGAACCTCAGTTTATCGCCGGTGATGAGGGTTTTTTTCAAAAATGGCGAGGCGGTTTTTTGGAAAGCTTCGGTCGCAAACGGCACCGGCGCTTCCTGGCTGATTTGGTCGCCTACCGGCAGAAACGTCTTCAGCAGTATGGCGAAAGTTCCTATCTGCTGGAACCGCACATCAAAGAAGGTGTCGGCGGCCTCCGCGATCTACATGTGATTCGCTGGGCCGGTCACGTCTTTTTCCAGGACAGTTCGCTGGAAACGCTGCGGCATCAGGAGTTGCTCACTCGGGAAGAACAGCACTGGCTGGAGCAAGCGCAGGATTTTTTGTGGCGCGTTCGTCTGCAACTGCACCAATTGGCGGGCAAACGCCAGGATCAGTTGCTGTTTCCCGAGCAGGAACAAATCGCGCAGCGGCTTGGCTTCCTGGATAATCGTCAGGGGGCGGCGGTAGAAGCGTTCATGCGCTTGTACTACCGCCATACCGCACGGATTCGCCGCAGCACCACCTTTTTTCTGGAACGGCTGCAGGAGCGCGAGGGGAGTTCCGGAGGCCTCCTTCGCCGGTTTCGACGCCGCATCCTGCCCGGCCCCTTCCTGCTCGAAGGGAAGTACCTGCACTTTGTGCAACCGGAACTGGTCTCGAAGACCCCACGGGTGCTCATGTCGTTTTTCTGGCAGGCAGCACGGGCCAAGGCGCACTTTCACCATCAGACTGGTCAGGTCATCCGCCAGAACTTGACGGCTTTCAGCAGCGATGACCGGCGTGATCCGCAGGTCGTGAGCCAGTTTTTCGATATCCTGCTGGACCCGCAGCAAGCCTTTCCGGTCCTCAAGGTGATGATGGAGACCGGCTTTCTTGAGACCTTTATCCCGGAACTCGCGCCGGTGCGCTATCGCGTCCAGCATGATGTCTACCACCTCTACACCGTGGACGAACATCTGCTGCGTACGGTTATGCAGCTCCACCAAATGGAGCAGCAACCTCAGGACAGCATTATTCGGCTCAAGGTCAGTGACGCCTTCGCCCAGATCGAAAATCGTCGGGTGCTTTACCTGGCGGCGCTGATCCACGACATCGGCAAGAGCCAGGGGAAGAACCATTCGGTCATCGGCGCGGAAATGGCGATCGGGATCGCAGAGCGCTTCGGGCTTGAGGCTTCCGAAGCCGAGCTGCTGCACTTTCTGATCGGCAACCATTTGCTTCTGGCCGACACAGCGATGAAGCGGGACCTCAGTGATGAAAAGCCTATCATCCATTGTGCCGCGACTTTCGCTGACCGTGAGCACCTCCGGCTTTTGTATTTGCTCACCATCGCCGATTCCTGCGCTACCGGGCCGGGAGCCTGGAACACTTGGAAGGCCTCGCTGCTGCGCGAGCTGTATGTCAAGGTGGATCAAGTCCTCCTGCAAGGTTACTGGGTTGGTGAGGATGCAGAACAGCGTGTTGATGATGTCCGCAAACAAATCCTCCAACTGACAGCCGATCCTCTGGAGCAGGCCGCGGTGCCAGCCTGGTTGGAATCGGTCTCGGTTCGCTATCTGTTTTCCACTACGCCGGCGGCGATCCTCCAGCACTACCGCCTGGAACAGCGATTGGCCGGGCACACCGTGGTGTTGCAGGCGGAACCCGGCGAAGGCGAGATGTGGCAAGTGACCATCGCCACTCATGACCGCCCTGGGCTGTTTGCCATCATAACCGGGGTTATCTGGGCCTATGGTCTCAACATTTTGTCCGCGGATATTTTCACCCGGCAATCCGGGATGGCGCTGGATGTGTTGCGGCTGGAACGGGTGCTGGACGCCCTGCACACCCAGGAACTCTGGGCCAAGATGGAAACTGACCTGCACCGCATCCTCGGTGGTGAGTCGGGCTATCTTGAGCAGCTGATCGCCACCCGCCAGCGCCAGGCGGTTTTCCATCGCAAGGCGGTGCCGCGCAAAGAGGATCGAGTGATAATTAATGAAGAGGCGTCTGATTTTTATACCGTCGTGGAAGTCTATACCTGGGATCGCCCTGGAGTCCTTCACGCCATCAGCAAGACGCTCTTCGAACAGGGCATTTCCATTCAGCTGGCCAAGATCTCCACTCCCGGAGCGCAGGTGGCGGATGTTTTCTATGTCACCGACCTGTATGGCAAAAAACTACTCGACTCCATGGTTCACCAGGGCCTGCGCGACCAGTTGCTGGAATGCCTCGCGGCCCATCAATGACACCCAGCCGATGGCTGCTCAGTTTGCCGCTGCTGAAGTATTGGCGACGGCGACGGGAACGGTCGTTCCTCTCGGAGCGTAATCGCGCGTCATGACTTTTTTGTCGCTTTCAGATCTGTGCCTGATGAAAGCCGGCGGTGGAATCGGTCGGATTTCAAACGAATGACGTGGAATATTGAGCAATGACAGGGAAGCTCCGAGCTTTTCTGGGACCAACAAATTTGTTCCAATACGTTGCTGGCAGTGACCCGCTTCTTGACCTCGGCGGCGGTCCGGCGCAATTGGCTCGAAGGGTATAGAGCCGACACCAGATCTACTCTCTGCCAGTTTCAAATGTCCTCGGGCTCATCTCTCCCGCGGTTTCCATCAATGCTGTTTTGTTTGACTTGAGCCCCTCTGACCTCAATGTGGGAGACCCTGCTCGTCATTCCGGCGAAAGATTGGCAAGGGATTTGCTATCAGACTATGACACCGCAAGCTGGATAGTCGACAACCACGCAAAGATCAATAAGGAGGAGTGCGAATGACACCCAAAGACGTACTGGCCTATGCGCAAAGAGCAAGGCACCAAGATGGTAGATTTCAAGTTTTTGGATTTTCCCGGGATCTGGCAGCATTTCTCGGTTCCCATCAGCGAGTTGGAAGAATCGTCCTTTGAGGAAGGCTTTGGGTTTGATGGTTCCAGTATCCGCGGCTGGCAGCCGATTCATGCCAGCGACATGCTGGTCATTCCGGATGCCGCCACGGCCATCATGGACCCCTTCACCAAGGAACCGACGCTCAGCCTGATCTGCAACATTTTTGATCCGATCACCAAGGAAAAGTACAGTCGCGATCCGCGTCACATCGCCCAGAAAGCCGAAGCCTATTTGAGGTTCACCGGTATTGGCGACACGGCCTTCTTTGGTCCTGAGGCGGAGTTTTTCATTTTCGATGACATTCGTTTTGATTCCTCCAGCAACTACGGCTTCTACTTCATCGATTCGGTGGAGGGGATCTGGAACAGCGGTCGCGAAGAGTGTCCCAACCTTGGCTACAAACCGCGCTACAAAGAAGGTTACTTCCCCGTAGCGCCCACCGACAGCATGCAGGATCTGCGCACCGAGATGGTTCTGACGCTGCAAAGTGTCGGGATCGACGTGGAATGCCAGCATCACGAAGTGGCTACAGCTGGTCAGGCGGAAATCGACATGAAGTTTTCGCCGCTGGTGAAGATGGCCGACCAGTTGATGTGGTTCAAGTACGTCCTAAAGAACGTGGCTTGGCGCAACAAGCGTACCGTAACCTTCATGCCCAAGCCGCTTTTTGGCGACAACGGCTCGGGAATGCACACTCACGTGAGCATCTGGAAGGAAGGCAAGCCGTTGTTTGCCGGTGACCGGTATGCAGGGATGAGCGAGATGGCGATGTATGCCATCGGTGGGATTCTCAAGCACGCCAGGGCGCTTTGTGCCATCACCAACCCCACCACCAACTCCTATAAGCGACTCGTGCCAGGTTATGAAGCACCGGTGAATCTGGCCTACTCCAGCCGCAACCGTAGCGCCTCGATCCGCATCCCGATGTATTCGGCGTCACCGAAAGCCAAACGCATTGAATTCCGGACTCCGGACCCGTCCTGCAACGGTTACCTGGCTTTCAGCGCGATCCTGATGGCGGTCCTCGATGGCATCGAAAACCGTATTGACCCAGGTGAACCGCTTGATCGCGACATCTACGCCCTGAGCCCCGAAGAGCTGGCCAAGGTGCCTTCGGCGCCGGGTTCGCTCGATGAGGCTCTGGATGCCCTGGAAAAGGACCATGAATTCCTGCTCAAGGGCGATGTTTTCACCCCGGATGTTATTTCCACGTGGATGGAATACAAACGTCTCAAAGAGGTGGATGCTGTCCGGATGCGTCCGCATCCGCACGAGTTCATGCTGTATTTCGACATTTAGGCAAGTCATATTCCGAATCGGCGCGCAAGGAGACATGGCTCCCTCGAACCCCAGTGTTTGCTGAGTTTGGTTCCCACGACTTCTTCCTTGGCGCCGATGCTCTCCATCACGGTCGCGGTAGGCGATGCCCCGCGGCCGTGTCACTTTTCCCTGCCGCATGGTGTACCCTCCCCAGGCGTTCTCTTGATGGGTCTGCACCTGCATGGTCAAGGAAATGCCGGTGGGCTTTGTCGCTTTTTTGTTGTGTTTCCTCCGCGACTCCACTCATATCTAACGGTCAGTAGTCGAGGCTGGGGAATATGACCCTGCAGCCGAGAGTCCCGGGAGCGTTTTCGGGCTGCCCGCTCGCCACCCACGAACAGGAAGAGGCGGTGCGGGGAGCGGACCGCTCAGACAACAACAGATCATTAGATGGGCTGTCGATGAGCGAAGAACTACGCATTATTCAGGAATCGTCCGGTTATCTGGCGGCGCTCCTGCGCCGGCCGGAATACCAGGACTGGTTATGGCAGCAGAAGAACCTATTCCGGCGCTACCCTCTCACTGAGCTCTACCAGGATATCCAGGAATGTGTGCGTGACAGCGATGCTTTTGCCACCCTGCAGCGTCAAATCCGCAACTTCAAACAACGGCACTTCTTAAGGATTGGCGGTCGCGACTTACTAGGCCGGGCCGATCTTCAGGAAACCACCGGGCAATTGAGCGACTTGGCTGCGGTAGCACTCCAGGTTGGCTTGGAGACGCTATGGCAACACCCGGAATGGTGGGTGCGGGAACACGACCAGGCAACGATTGCTTGCTGGCGGGAGAGCTTTCCGGTGGCGATCCTGGGGTTGGGCAAACTTGGTGGCCATGAGCTGAACTACGTCTCGGATGTGGATCTGATGTTCCTCCATATTGATCCGGAGGTTGGTAAAGAACGCCCATTGGAGGCACTGGCCGTCATCACTCGTCTCTGTCAGTGGCTGACGCGGCTGCTAGCCGAAAACGTTGATGGCGATCGAGTGTTTCAGGTGGATCTGCGCTTGCGACCACAGGGGAAGGATGGTGAGTTGGTTACTTCCGTGGGAGCGGCAGCCTACTACTATCTGCTGCAGGGCCATTCGTGGGAGCGGCAGATGCTGCTCAAGGCCCGACCCGTTGCCGGGGACCGTCCGCTTGGAAACTCCTTCCTGCGAGAAGTACGCCCCTTTGTGTTTCGACGTTTCTTGGATTTTCAAGCTCTGGATGAATTGCGAGAGATGCGGGATCGGATTCAGCGCGAGGCCGTGCGACTGACTGAGAAATGGCAGCAGTTTGATGTCAAGCTGGGGTTGGGCGGGATTCGGGAGATCGAATTCCTGGTTCAGTCCTTCCAGATGATCTATGGCGGCCGTCATCCGGAGCTGGATGAACCCAACACCCTGCGCTGCCTGGACCAGCTCGAAAAGCTTTCCCTGCTGCCGCGTCAGACCGTCGCCGACCTTTGGGAAGCCTACATCTTCCTGCGGCGGGTGGAGCACTGGGTGCAGTTGGATCAAAACCGGCAAACACAGAAACTTCCACAGGCCGAAGAGCAGTCGCCAGAGACTGGCAATGACCCTAGGTATGGAAGGTGATGTGGAACGTTTCCTGGAAAGACTCCACGAGACCTGCGCCACAGTTCATCAGCATTTCACCGATCTGTTTCAAACCGATTCCCAACGGTCACAAAATGGTGCTCGAGGGCTTGTCACTGGCGATCTGGAAGCTGCCGGCAACCGGGCCAATCTTCGTTCGTTGCTGGCCCAGCAGTTTCAGTCGGAAGCCTGGGACCGGCTGCAGGTGGTTCTAGAGCCTTTTTCGCCAGCAGTTGGTGATGCCGTGCTTGATGTGTTGTCCCGTTATCGAGGGGTGCCCGAGCAGAGACGCGAATGTCTGGAGCGCATGCTGGTTCGGTTGGAACGCTATTTCTCTCATGCCCGTCGACGACCGGGTCTGTTCAAGTTGATAAATGCCGCTGGAAGCTGGCTGGCCGGTTTGTGCCTGGGGCTGGCTCAAAGTGACCTGCTGGCGGATCTCCTCAGTCATCAACCGAGCCTGGCCGAAGGGATTGCCACCGCTGCGGCCAAGTCCCTTGAACCCGGCCAATGGGAAAAGACCAGCGAAAAGATCCTGGCCAGTGTCGGGGACTTTGAATCGGCCCTGGAATGGATTCGGCGTTTGAAGAACGAACGGTTGCTACAAGTTGCCGTGGCTGATCTCAATGGCGAATTCAGCCAGGAGCAGTCGGAATATGCGCTTTCGGAACTGGCCGACTTTGTCATCCGCCAAACTTATCGGTGGATCCGTGAGGAACGCGGCCTGCCGGAAGATCTGCCGCTGGTGGTAGTGGGACTGGGCAAGCTGGGAAGTCGGGAAATGAATTATCTGTCGGACCTCGACCTGGTGTTTGTCTATCGAGCGCCTGACACCGATGACAGCGGCCAGATCCCCTTGGAGGTGGTGCGTTTCATCCAGCGGCTGATGCGCATGCTGAGTACGCCGCTCGGGGAAGGACCTGGGTACGCTGTCGATGTCCGTCTGCGTCCCACCGGTAATTATGGACCGCTCGTGGTCACCCATGGGAGCTGGGAAGACTACTACGCCCGGCAGGCGGATCTGTGGGAAATCCAGGCCCTGTTGCGCTCTCGGGCCATCACCGGGCATCCGGATCTATGTCAGTGGATTGAACAGAATGCTATCCGAATCTGTTATCAGCAGCGGGAAGCCGATACTGTATGGTCACGGCTATGCCACTTGCGCCAGCGGATGCAACTGGAACGGAGCGAGGAACGCCCGGATCTGGTGGATCTCAAATTGGGAGTGGGCGGTCTGGCCGATGTGGAGTTTCTGGTTCAGGGCCACCAGCTGCTGTTCGGTTGCGACCAGGAAGGGCTACGCACTCGCTCCATCCGTGCCGCCCTACAGGCCCTGGTGCCGGCGACCGGTTTTGACGCTTCCTCGCTTGCGGAATTGTCTCAGGCATTTCGAGCCCTTCGCGCTCTGGAACGTCGTCTGCAGCTGGCCACCAATCTAAATGCGGCGTCGTTGACTCCGGATCTGCTGGAATCCATGTTGACGGTGGGGATCTGGCC
Source organism: uncultured delta proteobacterium (assembly GCA_963828705.1). Taxonomy (GTDB): domain Bacteria; phylum Desulfobacterota; class Syntrophobacteria; order Syntrophobacterales; family Syntrophobacteraceae; genus CAWDJT01. The sequence goes on along the minus strand of CAWHGA010000001.1, from coordinate 25,266 downwards.
GCCGGGCGGCAGAGACCACGGCATCTTCTGTTGGGCGGACCTCCTGGCAATTCGCCGCAAGGTGCGTCAGGTCTTTCGCCAATGGTGTGCAAATCTGTAAAGCTGTGGAACCGTCCGGGGGAAGAACGAGTGGAAACGGACAATTATGTGCCGACATTATTTTTTGGTGTGAGGTTAGATAGTTAACGTTTAAATCGAGGCGGACTGCTGGTCTCAGCCATTCAGTCGCCGGATGGTGTCGGACAAAAAGGTATCATCGTAGGCAAAGCGAACCTCTGAGCAGATTTCGGTGGTGAACGGATGGCGGCCACCTCCTCTGGTATTTCATTGTTATCGTTGGTTTTGTCCCTAACAGCGTCGGAACTGCTGATTCCAACGAGCAATCGGTGCGGCCCTGGGCTGGACAGAGTGCCGCTTCCGGTTGCGCTGACGGTTTCTGCCAGGGCCTGTCATGGTTCGGCAGGGATGGCTGGCAGGCGGGACCGCACAAATGCTCTTGCCATTCACCGGTACATTGGATATATGCATTTCTAGAGTCAATGGCGACTCTCGCTGCAATACGGTCAGCGTCTCAAAGCTGAGATGCCCATGGGTGTAGAGGGTATCATCGCCGCTGGAATTTTGAAGCATTCGCCATCCTGAACGCCTCCCCAGCAACCCGCTCCCGAGTACCTCGAGAGATCCCAGACCTAAACAGGTTCTTGGACCAGCGCTGGTCCTCCCGGTTCTTCGGTCAGCATCGACATGATTCGATCCGACGGTTGTCGGTACGATTCTTGTATCACCGGTTCCTCCACCCGTAGAAGGTTTAAGCTTTCTTGAATCTCTGGACAGGGGGCGACCGGGAGGAATAGGGCGATGCGGAGCGGTGGGTTCGGATCCCAGCCATCGCTGTGCCGAGCCCGCTGACTTATGCGACCAAAGCGTGCGCCGCAACGAGTGATGCGATTGAGCATGAACGCCTCAGGCGGCATCAAGAAGTCATAGTGCAAGGAGTGTCCATGAAACCTGCGATTGTCATTTTCTGTTGTACCAATGCAGCGGCTACGCCCGAAGACGAAGTGGAGCGGGTAAATGCTGCTCAGCAGGCCGAAGTGAAGTTCGCGCGCCTGCCTTGTTCGGGCCGCAGTGATGTGCTTACCATGTTGCGGGCCTTCGAACAGGGGGCGGACCTGGCTATGGTGGTCGGTTGCCCCGAGGGTGCGTGCCAGTTCCTGGAGGGGAACCTGCGGGCGAGGCTGCGGGTGCGATATGCCAACCGACTGCTGGCGGAAACCGGGCTCGGAAACGAGCGGGTGCGGATGGTCAACCTGGCTCCCAACGACGCCCAGGGATTTGCGGCTGCCCTTCGGGATGCTATTGCCAAAGCCCGTGAACTTGGTCCCTGGGCTCTGACGTAGGAGCAGAATCACCCGCCGGGGCTGCCCCTCGGCATGATGTTAATCCATAACCTGGAGCATGAGGTAGAAGGTCAATGCCCAAGAAATTCCACATCACACCGAGCTCGACACCACCGCGATTCACCCCGGTGGGACGGTCGGGTATCATCGATTGGGAAGAAGACTGCCTGAAGTGCGGGAGCTGCGTGAAGAAGCGCTGTCTGTACAATGTCTACAAGGATCGCACCTTCGATTTTCGCACCATGGTGGATTCCATCGACTACACCTGCAAGAATTGTTTTAGCTGCATCCAGAACTGCCCGCGTGGCGTGTTGTCCAAGACCATCAATCCGGAATTCCTCAAGATGGGCGATGATTACTGGAAGCCGGAGATGATCCTGACCAACTGGTTCCAGGCGGAAACGGGCAAGATCCCGGTTTCTGGCGCCGGCTACCGCGGACCCTTCAGCGGCCCCGGCTATGACAGCATGTGGACCGACATGTCGGAAATCGTCCGGCCGACGCGGGACGGCATCCATGGCCGGGAATACATCAGCACGGCCATCGATATTGGACGCAAGAAGCATAGGTTGGAATTCGATACCGCCGGTGAGGTGGACTTGAACATCCCGCCGCTGGTGGAAACCCAGGTTCCCGTTCTGTTCAATGTCTTGCCGTTTGGCAACCTGGGTAAGGGAATCAATCTTTCCATAGCCAGAGCGGCCCAACAGGTACAGGTGTTGACCTACCTTTCCGCGCCGGACTACGATACGTCCTTTGAACCTTACCTGAATCACCTGATCCCTCTGTCGGCCGGCGATGGTTCCGACATCCCAGCGGCGCTTATGAGCAGTGTTCGGATGGTGGAACTGATCTATACGTCCACCGTCATGGACAGTGTGCGACGGCTCAAGGCAGCCCATCCCAACCTGGTGGTGTCGGTGCGTGTGCCGCTGGATAGTCGGGCTAAGGCCATCACCATGGACCTCACCCGCTCGGGTGTGGAGGTTGTTCATCTGGTCGCAGACTATCAGGGCAATGTGTACTTCGACGGTGGTGCCCCACGGTTCATCAAGGACGTGGTCCGCGACATCCACCTCCACCTGGTGACCGAGTGCCTGCGCGATGAGGTGACTCTGTTGGCCAGTGGTGGCATTGCTTTGGCCGAGCACGTTCCCAAGGCGATCATTTGCGGCGCCGATGGAGTGGCCATCGACCTGCCGCTGCTGATCGGTCTTGAGTGTCGGGTGTGCAAGCGTTGCGTGCAGGGCAAGTCGTGCCCGGTGGAACTGCAAAACATCGAACCCGATTATGGTTCCCGGCGTCTCGTCAATCTGATGTGCGCTTGGTGGAGCCAACTCATTGAAATCATGGGAGCCATGGGCATTCGTGATGTCCGGCGAGTCCGTGGAGAAGCCGGGCGCGCCATGTTTTTTGAAGACCTGGAACGGGATACGTTCGGTGCACTCTTTGGGGAGAAGCGCCGCTAAGGTTAGACCGAAGCAAGGGCAACGGGTTTCGGTTCATATGTCCCCGGGCCGCTCTATGGCAGTGGTCAACCCAGCAAAGGATGGACCCCGGCGAGGGAATCAGGTTCTGGTTCAGACCCCTTGCCTGTCGGACCATACGTCCACAGTTTAAGTCTTGCGTCTGCCGACCAGGCGGCGCCAGTCACAGTGAAAAGGAGTCGTCAGACCGTGAAGGGAGAGATCAAACCAACAGCTTCACGATTTCGCCATAACATCGGCAAATATAGGGTTGTGCGTGGGCCTGAGTGTAAGAGTTGCGCCGGTTGCGTGGTGACCTGTCCCCACGGGGTGCATTTTAAGGCCGGCACCCGCATGGGAACGCCCAGGGATTACCGGTGTGTGGGGCCGGAGATCTGTCAGCGCGAGGGTACGTTCTGCGTGGAAAAATGCCCCAATAAGGCACTTCGAGTAGCACCGAATCCACAGATGCAAGCTCTGGGGGACTACCGCTGGACTGCGGAACTCCTCATGAGCACCTGGTATCAGGCGGAAACCGGTGAACTGCCCAAGGTGGACCTGGAATACCGGGTGGGCAATTCGGGGGGGGGGTTCGATAAACTCCGTTTCCATTTTCCAGAAAAGCCGCCGGTCGTCATCTCAGCCGATGAAATCGACACCAGCATCGAACTCAACAAACGGGGCGACAACTCCCATCGCATCAGTATCCCGATCCCGCTCTACCAGGGTGGGATGTCATTTGGATCAGTGAGTAACAACACCATGGTGTCCCGGGCCCGAGCGGCCATGCTCTGGGGCACTTTTGGCTGCACCGGGGAAGGGGGCTATCCCGAATTCCTTGAGCCCTTCGACGATTTCATGATCACCCAGGTGGCCACCGGGCTTTTCGGGGTTCGCGAAGAAACCATCCAACGGGTGCGGATCATCGAATTCAAGTACGCTCAAGGCGCCAAGCCGGGTCTGGGTGGTCATCTCCTCGGCGACAAGGTGACCGAAGCTGTTGCCCGGATGCGCGAAGCGGTCCAGGGCAGTGCGCTGTTTTCACCCTTCCCATTCCACAGTGTCTATTCGGTGGAAGACCACAAGAAGCATGTGGACTGGATCAAGGCCATGAATCCTAAGGCGCTGGTGTCGGTCAAGGTATCGACGCCGGCTGATGTCGACATGGTGGCCATCGGCAGCTTCTACGCCGGGGCCCATATTGTGCACCTGGATGGCAGCTACGGCGGCACCGGCGCGGCTCCCGACATCGCCAAGAAAAACATCGCGATGCCCATCGAATACGCCATTCCCAAGGTCCATCAGTTCCTTCAGGCGGAAGGAGTGCGCGACCAGGTGACCCTGATCGCCAGCGGCGGTATTCGTACCGCTCATGACATCCTCAAGGCCATCGCCCTGGGGGCCGACGGCGTGGTCGAAGGGACTGCCGGCATGGTGGCCCTGGAATGCACCCGTTGCAGTTCCTGTGAAAGCGGTCGGGGCTGCCCGCGCGGCATCGCCACCACCGATCCGGAACTGGGTGAGATGATCTCCCAGGACTGGGGCACCCAGCGCGTCTACAACCTGTATGCTTCCTGGCGCCAACAGATGGTGGCGGTCCTGCAACAGTTCGGTCTGCGCAGCATCCGGGAACTGGTGGGACGTACTGATCTGCTGCGGCATCTGGATTACGAATAGGCGGGCGGCCATCTCCCCCACGGATGGCGTGAACGAGACAAGAAAGTGAGATTCTATGGGATTATCGGTTGCACAACGAATCATCGACTCACGAGGGCGGTTGCTGACGGCATATCCTCCCGGCTTTGAGGGCAAACAGGCAGAGGAGGGCGGCTGCGGCGTCACCGGCTTCGCCTGTTCCATCCCAGTGGGTGGGAAGCACATCTTCGAACCGTCCAGGCAGATGCACAACCGCGGCAACGGTAAGGGTGGCGGAATTGCCGCCGTGGGTTTTGAACCGGAGGCGCTCGGGGTTTCCCGCGAAATTCTGGACAGCCACTACATGTTGCAGGTGGCGCTCATCGATCCCGAGGACCAGAGTGTGGCGGGCGTGGTGGAAGAACAGTTTATCCGCCCTTATTTCAACGTCGCTGCAGTCCGGCAGGCTTGCCACCATCAGTGACTATCGGGACATCCCCGGCCTTGAAGTCCGGCCGCCGGATGTGATGCGGTATTTTGTGCGAGTAAAACCGGATGTGCTGAGAGCGTTCATCGCCACCCACCATATGGAAAACCTGCCACCGGGACGCGCCGAGGACGAATTCGTCTGGCAGAATTCCTTCAAAATCAACACCACTTTCTATTCAACCCTCGGTGACAAGAAGGCCTTTGTCATGTCCCACGGTCGGAACATGATGATCCTCAAGATCGTGGGCTATGCCGAGGAGGTGGCGCGGTACTACCAGTTGGAGGATTTCAAGGCCCACATCTGGATCGCTCACCAGCGCTACCCCACCAAGGGGCGCGTGTGGCACCCGGCGGGGGCGCATCCCTTCAGCGGTCTGGACGAAGCCCTGGTCCACAACGGCGACTTCGCCAACTACCTGTCGGTGTGTGAATACCTGAAACAGCGCAAATGCTACCCTCTGTTCCATACCGACACGGAAGCCTCGGTTCTGCTGCTGGATCTTTGGAACCGGGTGTACGGCTATCCGTTGGAATACATCATCGAAGCCCTGGCGCCCACCACCGAAGCCGACTTCGATCAGTTGCCGGCTGACAAGCAGAAGCTTTACCGGGCCATCCAGGCATCCCACATTCACGGTTCGCCCGACGGCCCCTGGTTTTTCATCATTGCGCGTAATGAACCTTACCAGAAATATATGCAACTGATCGGCATCACCGACACCGCCATGCTGCGTCCCCAGGTGTTCGCCCTGCAGGATGGCGAGGTGCAAATCGGCCTGGTGTGTTCGGAAAAACAGGCCATCGATGCCACCCTGGAAAGCCTTTCCCAGGAAGATCCGCGCTTTTGTCCGGTGGCCGACAAATACTGGAACGCCCGTGGCGGCAGTCACACCGATGGCGGCTCCTTCATGTTTACGATCAAACCGGACAACGGCCGGATGCGATTGAGCTGCACCGACAAATTCGGTCGGCGCCAGAGCGTGGCCCCCTTTCAGAAGCCGATGGATGCGACCCTGACGGTGCGCGAACCGGCTGAGGGGCGAGCCGTCGGTTGGCAACTCGGGCGGTTGCTTGAGCAGGGTCAAGCCAAGGCGCTGTTTGCTCATCTGCGTGATGCCATCCCCGGTTGGGACTACAACACCATCCGCTGGGCCTGCGCCGAGCTGGTCAAGGCCGCGGCCGGCAGCGATACCACCAAGGCGCTGGTGATCGAAGTGTTGACGCTCCTTAACGATCAACGTTATGAGACGGGCAACAAGAAACGCAGCTGGCTCCTGTGGATCATTCGCAGCAGCCTTCGGGAGGTGTTCGCGGCCACTCCGGATTTCTACGCTGCGCCGGGTGGCCGTTACCGTCACATCGATTGGCACACCCGTGAGCGGTTGCGCGCTCCCCAGGCGGATGAAGAAATCCTGGTGGTCTACACCCGCGAATTCGAACCGGAAGGCGACAACTGCGATGCTCGATTGCTGTGTGAAGCGTACTTCAAAGGTTGGAAACGCTTCATCGTCTACGGGTACCGCGGCCAGCGATTCACCGGCAATGGTTTTGGACCGGGCACCGAAGATGTGCGCATTGATGTCTATGGCAGTTCCGGTGATTACCTGGGCTCCGGCATGGACGGCATGGAGATCTACGTTCACGGTAATGCCCAGGATCAGCTCGGTCAGATCATGAAGGCCGGAAAGCTGACGGTTTTTGGTGATGTGGGCCAGACCTTTATGTACGGCGCCAAGGGTGGTTCCGTCTATATCATGGGCAATGCCGCCGGGCGGCCGCTGATCAATGCCGTGGGGCGGCCGCGGGTGGTGATCAACGGCACCGCCCTGGACTACCTGGCGGAATCGTTTATGGCCGGTGATCCACACGCCGGAGGCGGGTTCGTGATTCTCAACGGCATGAACTTCGATGACCACGGCAACCTGATCGAACTGCCGACGCCCTATCCGGGTTCAAATTTGTTCTCCCTGGCTTCAGGTGGGGCGATCTTCGCCCGCGACCCGCATCGGCGGCTCGTAGATGGGCAGCTCAACGGCGGTGAATTCGATGAATTCACCGATGCCGATTGGCAGTTGATCCTGCCGTACCTGGAAGAAAACGAACGGTTGTTTGGGATTTCCATCGAGCGCGATCTGCTCATGGTCAACGGCCGAAAACGCCAGCCCCGGGAGGTGTACCGCAAGGTACGAGCTGTCCAGCTGGCGGTACTCACCGGGATCGCCGACAACCACAACGGTACGGCGAAATTGGCGGTGGACCATTAGCCCGTGATGGTGAGGGTTGTCGGCAAGGTTCTGGCGGGTTGGAAAAGCCGCCATCCGGTTGGTTCCCCATGCTGGGGCCACTGGGACCATTTGATACGGCGTTGGCAGGGTCGCGGCGACCCGCCGGCGATCAGGATAGGTGGTATTGACACTCCATAAGAGGTGTTTCGATGATTGTTGCGGAAAGAAAACCATTTGAAGAGATCAAGGGAGTGCTCTCCGATTACCAGAAGGTGTTCATCCTGGGTTGTGACACCTGCGTGAGCGTGTGCATGGTGGGGGGCAAAAAGGAAGTGGGGATGCTGGCTTCGCAATTGCGCATGTCCTTCAAGAAGGACGGCAAGCCGATCCAAATCGACGAGGACACGGTCGAACGGCAGTGCAACCGCGAGTACATGGAATTGATCCTGGAGAAGCTCCAGGACTACGATGTGGTGATGAGTTTGGCCTGCGGTGCCGGTGCTCAGCTCCTGGCCGACCTTTGTGAGCCGCTGCAGGTCCTTCCTGGGGTCAACACCCGCTTTATCGGCATGACGCCTCAGGACGGTACCTGGGTGGAACGCTGCCGCGCCTGCGGCGACTGCGTCCTCGGCGAAACCGGCGGCATCTGTCCGGTGACCGTGTGCGCCAAGGGTATTCTCAACGGACCATGCGGCGGCACCGACCACGGCAAATGCGAAGTCGATAAGAACAAGGACTGCGCCTGGACGCTTATCTACCAACGCCTGGACAAGATGGGCAAGCTCGATCGCTTCAAGCAGGAGTTTCCCCCGCGCAATCACCAGGTTCAAGTCCACCCGGCAAAACAGGTGCATGAGGCATACAAAGGAGAGTGATCGATGGCGGGTTCATTCAAAAACGCACTGCAGTCAGGTCAGTTCGTCGTCACCGCGGAAGTGGGACCGCCCAAGGGCACTGACATCGAAGAGATGAAGGAGCACATTACGCTCCTCAAGGACAAGGTCCACGGCATCAACATGACCGACAATCAAAGTTCGGTGATGCGTCTGTCTTCCCTGGTTGGATGCCACATCATCAAACAATTGGGCGGGGAACCCATCCTGCAGATGACCGGCCGTGACCGCAACCGCATGGCGCTCCAATCCGACCTGCTGAGCGCCAGTGTGTTGGGCATCGAGAATGTTCTGTGCCTGACCGGAGATCACATAATCATGGGGGACCACAGAGACGCCAAACCAGTGCATGACCTGGAATCGGTCCAGATCCTGCGGGCGGCTCGGACCCTGGAAGCCGGCCAGGACCTGGCTGGCAATCATCTCAAGGGTTCTCCCAAGTTCTGTGTTGGTGCGGTGGTGACTCCCGAAGCCGATCCCATCGAACCGCAGCTTCTCAAGTTCGAAAAGAAGATCAAAGCTGGTGCGGAATTCTTCCAGACCCAGGCAGTCTACGATCTGGACAACTTCAAACGGTTCATGGATTACGCTGTTAAGTTCAACGTCAAAATCCTGGCCGGCATCGTGCTGCTGGTTTCTGCCAAGATGGCGACTTACATGAATGAAAACGTGGCGGGTATACAGGTACCACAGCAGCTCATTGATGAGATGGCGAGCGCGCCTAAGGGCGGGGCGTTGCAGAAAGGTATTGAGATCGCTGGCCGCATGATCCGTCAGATCAGGGAGCAAGGCATCGGCCACGGCGTGCACATCATGGCCATCGGCAAGGAAACCTCGGTGCCGGCTATCCTGGAAGTGGCCGGGTTGTAGTAACCCCGCTGACAGCGGGCACAAAGCTCCGCTTGCACGAAAGCCGGTCCCGCGTTGACGATGGTTCCCTTCATTCAAGCCCTCTGCGAATTTCGCTGAGTCCCATCACGATTTCCAAGGTCCCGAGCCCGGCTCGGGAAATACCAGATACTTCCTTCCCAGGAAGTTAAAGACCAACCCCATTAAGGCGGCAGTGAATCTGGCCTGCCAGGCTGGCAGGGTTGCGGCCAGCAGAGTTTGTGTCATCCACAGGTCGGCCAGGCCCATCATGGCGACTACGACCAGATAAATGAGCACCTCTCCCGCACAAGACCATCTGGCCCGGTGGCGAAACAGGAAGTGGATACAGAGATAATAGTTCAGCGCTGCGGCACTCAGGTAAGAAACAGGTGCGGCGCCGATGACCGGCACACCCGAGTGGTACAGACTCAGAAAGAGTGCCACATTGATCAGGGCGGAGAACCCGCCGATGAGCGCATAGATCATGAACTGCATGGGCGGGGGGGCGCGATGGGCATTGTAATGAAAGATGCAGTAAAGGGCGCGGAAGCCGTCCTTGACCCCGATCTTCTTCCCTTCCTCATAGGTCCTGCCGTAGTAGGAAATGCCCATCTCGTAGATGCGCAGGCGCTTCTGGGCCACCTTGGCCACCAGCTCCGGTTCAATGCCGAACCGATCCTCCTCGAGAGTGATGCCCTGGATGACCTCGCGGCGGAAAACCTTGTAGCATGTCTCCATGTCGCTCAGGTTGAGGTCGGTAAACATGTTGGAGAGGAAGGTTAGGAAGGCATTGCCGAGAGAGTGCCAAAAATATAGAACGCGGTGCGTCCCGTGGCTCAAGAACCGGGAACCGAATACTACATCGGCAATGCCGTCCTTGAGCGGAACCAGTAGGCGCTTCAGATCCTGGGGGTCGTATTCCAGGTCAGCGTCCTGCACCGCCACAAAATCGCCAGTGGCGATCTGGAAGCCGTTGCGCAAGGCAGCTCCCTTGCCCCTGTTGCGTTCATGGTGGAGAACGCGGATTTCCGGATGGCTGGCGGCCAGGTTGTGGGCGATCGCCAGGCTGTTGTCCTGCGAGGCATCATCGACGATGATGATCTCCAATTGGAGAGCGGCGTCTTGGATGGAAAGCACCCTGCCGACACATTTCTCCAGAGTGACTTCTTCATTGTAACAGGGAATGACCACGGAAAGCGTGCAGGGGTGTGACGGTGAACCGGGGGTAGACATTATTCGCCTTTGTGGTTTCATGGTTCGTTTGGCTGCAGCAGGTTCTTGCCGATGCGTTTGAGGCTCCGGCAGACAACGTTGACCATGGCCCAAATGGTGTCGAGGGTATGCAGATGATCAAGAATGCCGGCGTCAAGGCGGATATGGATGACGGCGGGGAATTCATCATCACCGCGCCAGAGCAGGATCAGCAAGGGAATGCGTGGCAGAGGCCAGAATCGATAGGCCAGGTCGCCGCTGGCCACCGGCATGCCGCCGAGCTTTTCAGCCGCCGCCGCAAACAGGTCAAGGCGGGTTCCGAACAGCTTCTCCAGCGGGGCGGTATGGAAGGCATGCGGTCCGCGAAAGAACAAATCGCCCCCGGGGATTTCCTGTTCGCTCACCCAGCGGCCCGTGAGTCCCGTCGATTGAGCCTCGATCAAGTAATGGAGCACCACCAGGTAGAACTGGAAATTGTCCTGGAAATCAACATTCGGTCCTTGAGAGATGATCCGTTCCTCCTCGGGGAAACAGGCATATTCGCCATTGAGAAAGGGCACCAGGTAGCTGCGGGTAGTGGCGTGGTAACGGACCTGCGCGTTGCCGCAGATGACTTGCGGATCGGCGTGACGAAGCCTCTCCCAAAGGAGCGGGTCCAGGTCGGCCGGGTCTTCGTAGAGCTTCCTTGTTTGCAGATCCCGAACCAGGGATTCGATGACCTCCTTGGCGGCCTGAACTTGCGGTGAGGGTACCAAAATCCGACCCCAGCCGCGCTGCATCACAAACAGACCGTCATATGGCGTTTCTTCAAAGGAGCGCAGCAATGCCGGGATTCCTTCCCGCTCCAAGGCATCCATCAACAGATCTGCTTCAAAACGGTTGGTCAGGGTGTGTACCGATTCCAACTGGTCTTCCATGAGTCGCTCGTTTCCCTGGGGTTGGTACTGGCCCGATGCCGTCTGACCTGGTAACATCATTAGGCGGTCGGAACAAAACGGAACAAGAAGGTATCAAACGGCCGGCACGGCGTAACCACCGGCCTGCAGTTGCTGGATGAGCTGCTGGAAGCGTTCTGCGCCGATGTCTTCCAGCAGCGGAAGGCACTCCCCGATGGGTGCTTCCCGGCGGAAGACCTTGGCGGCAAAAGCCATACATGTGGGGCATTGACAGCGCCCACAGTTGGTTTGCGGCAGGTGCCGCAGGATGCCCAGCACGGTGATGGATGACCGTTTTTCGTATTGTGGTTCGATCAGATGGCGCTCGGCCTTGACTCGCTGGATGGTATCAAAATAGTGGCGGCAAAGCCGAGCCCCGGTATCCTGGTCGCTCACATCGGTTATGGTGATCCGATCCGGGTATATGGCGACGATGTGGCCGTCGTCCATCAGGTTGATCACGCCGGCCCCGTGCACGTAGGTGCATCCAGGCAGGACGGCCGCCAGATAGGGCAGAAGCTCCTCGACGGGCTGCCGCAGTTCCATGACCACATTGAAATGCGTGGAGCACCTCAAACAGTCGATATTCACCAGGGTGAAATGATAGCCGGTTTCGTGGACCGTGGTGGGTTCCATCAATGATGCCTCCGAAGCCGCGAGATAGAGATGCTGCCTGATAGCCAGCCAGCGGGTCACCGGCCGAATGGCGATGAAACCGGATAATAACCGAAACCCGCGGCCAGGACCTAGCGAATTTGCATGCGGGCGAGCGCTACAGTGGCCTCGGTTTTGCTCATTAGCGTTTCACGCCCTGTGGATGCGTCTTATCCGCAAACTGCAGTTTCAAAGTTTTGTTGTGGTTCTAAGTACAACGACACAGAATAGGGTATCCGAAATACTGCCCATACTGCTCGTCATTCCCGCGAAGGCGGGAATCCAGACGTGGTCAAGGAGCCTCCTGGACCCCCGCCTTCGCGGGGGTGACGCTCCGCTGCCTCCCCGACCCCCTGACCCCGCCTTCGCGGGGGTGACGAACGAGGGATTTTGAGTACTCATTTCTGTGATGCGTTACTGACAGCGTGACGGAAGGATATCCGGCAATTGGGCAGGCAAGCAGCTCTGCCCCACATTCGTTTGTGATGAGGGACATATGAAAGTCACCGTATTACAGCACATCTTTTGTGAGACGCTTGGGACTATCGCCGATGCACTCCAGGCTAAGGGCATTGCGGTGAAATATGTTCGTTCTTTTGAAGGCGACAAAATCCCGTCGGAGCTGGGTGAGGCCGAGGGCCTCATTGTCATGGGTGGCCCAATGGGGGTCTACGAACAAGACATCTACCCGTTTTTGCGGGAAGAACTACAACTCATAAGAACCACCCTCAAGCAGGAGAAACCCATCCTCGGAGTGTGCCTGGGCAGCCAGTTGCTGGCCGCCGCTCTGGGTGCCCAGGTCAAAAAGAACAGAGCCAAGGAAATCGGCTGGTATCCGGTGACACTCGCCGAATCAGCCCGCCAGGACCCGCTGTGGAGCGGGGTGAATCCCTCTTTTATGGGTTTCCATTGGCATGGGGATATTTTTGATCTGCCGCAGGGAGCGACTGCCCTGGCATCATCTGCCATCACACCCTGCCAGGCTTTTCGTTATGGTCGCAATGCCTATGGGTTCTTGTTTCACATGGAAGTCACTGCCTCGATGGTGGCCACCATGGTCGATACCTTCCAGCATGAGTTGCAGCAGGAAGGGATCAACGGCCAAACCGTGGTCGCCCAAGCCGGAGATCACTTGGCCGCATTGCAGCAGATCGGTGCTTCGGTCTACCAGCGGTGGGCCGAGCTGATTGCCGGTTAGTGGCCATTATTGAGGGCCCTGCCCGGATCTGACGGCCGGTCGCAGATATTGAAGCACCTTTCTGGCGGTCGGCCAATGATACAACAGGGCCACATGGGAAAGGGGAGGTGTTTCCAGATACTCCCAGCCCTCCTGGACACTCCGCCAGGCATCGGGGGGAGGGAGCACCATATTGTCGGTTGGTGACACAACGGCCAGCCGTTTGACATCCTTCGGCGGTGCGGTCTGTTCCAGTCGCTGGCTAAGAACCCCCTGATAGACCAGGCTTTGTGCCAGCTTGCCAATCCCCAGCGCGGCCAGCTTGCTTCCCTGGTGCGGCGTGCCGAGAGTCACCACGGTGGTGACCTGCCGGGCTGCCTCCGGATTGGCGATGTGGGCCCGAATGATCAAGCCTCCCAGGCTGTGACCGATCATGATCGCCTGTTGGCCAGGATGTCTCTCGGCAATGATCTCTTGCACCCACTGGTTGAAATCGTGCACGATCTGGTCAAAGGAACCCTTGAAACTGCTGTAAGACCAGCAGTAGATGTCGGTATATCCCGCCTTTCTGAGCCACCAGCGATACAAAACCCAGGAACTGGCATTGTGGTAGAGGCCATGGACCATGAACACCGGTTGGAAATCCTGATTCGGTGCCTGGGATGGGCGCCAGAGGGTCCGCCAAAGCTGTAAAGGGAAAAAGAACAGCACCATCAGTAAGCTGACAACGCTGCTCAAAATACTTCGCAGCAGGATGCGGACAACATGGCCTTGCGAGATTTCCTGAAGCCGCTTGCGATATGGGCTATTGGCGGCTTCATACCAGAAAAAGGCATAGGTCAAGAGGGCAATGGCACAGACCAATGCCAGGACCGCAACGATCAGAATCATCTTCGCTCCTCCTTGCTTTCTGCGTGTTCTTCGGTGAACCATCCCAAGCCAATCATTGACAAGGTTTGGCAGATCCTGCAAAACTGCTGGGTAATGAGCTTACGCGGTGGCGTATGCGTGCCGAACCAGCGCGAGAATGTTCCCGCCACCCATGGAACCCGGTTGGGTGCTTCAACGGCACCGTTGCACCAGGTCCCCAATGTGTTTATCACTGACCGGCGCCGATGCAAATGGTTATGGCATTGGATCGAGGCCGGTCGTTACCGAAACAAGAGGAGGTCAGCCGATGGCGGACTGCATTTTTTGTAAGATCGTCCGTGGTGAAATACCCTGCGCCAAGATCGTGGAAAACGAGCATGCCTTGAGCTTTCTCGATATCGGCCCGATCAACGCCGGCCATGCCCTGGTGATTCCCAAGAATCACTATCCCACACTATTCGAAGTCCCCGATGAGGAACTCGCGGCCTGCGCCATCATGGTCCGCCAGGTGGCCGCAGCGGTCTACAAGGCGGTAGGTGCCGCCGGCCTGAATTTTCTCCAGAACAACTTCAAGGTCGCCGGGCAGCTGGTGGAACACGCTCATTTTCATTTGATCCCTCGGCATTACAACGACGGGTTCCTCACTTCCTGGCCCGGCAAAGCCTATGCGGTCGGGGAGATGGAAAAAATGCTGGAGAAGGTGCGGGCACAGCTTTAGCTGACTGTCACCGGACCGGTTCATCGCTTCTTGCTGGTGATCTGTGGCAGGCTTTCCAGTCTGTCAGGTTGCAGGTCGAGGAGGCTTTCGGCAAGGACCGCGGCGGCGAACTCTGCATCCTCGCTGCAGATCCGCTCCGGCAGAGTTTGAATGACTGACGGCTTCCTGCAGGCGGCCGCGCCGGGCACAGCCCTGAGCGTAAATGGCGCATTTGCGCTGTAACATGGCCAGAACTTGATGACGTTGGTCGGCACTGAGTGGTTGCTGCACCAGTAGCTTGGTCAGCGCGCGGATGCGGTAGAGGTCCAGGGCTGGGGTGGTGGCGGAAAGCTGGTCAGAGTGGCCGCCACGTTTGATTACCAGAGGTTCCGGCAATAATCCCAAGGGATGGCGCCAACCGATTCGGAGCCACAGGTCGTAGTCTTCACAGGCGGGCAGCTCTTCGTCGAAATCACCCACTTCTTCAAGCAGGCTGCGGTGCAGGATCACTGCAGAAGGACTCACCAGACAGCGTTGCAGTAACTCGCCGAAGCAATATCCGGATGGTTTCCGGTGATAGCTCCTGGGGTTCCAGCGCGATCCCTGGCGAATCCAGGTCTCTTCGGTCTGGCAGATGCGCAGTTCCGGGTGTGCGGCCAGATACTGCATTTGCCGGGTGAGCTTCTGAGGCAGCCAGAGGTCGTCGGAATCGAGAAACGCCAGCCATTGGCCGCGGGCCAGTCGCATGCCGGTATTGCGCGCGCCGCTGACTCCGGTGCGTTCCTGGTAGACATAACGAATGCCGGATAACATGGGCAGGAGTCGTTGACGGGTATCATCGGTGGAGCCGTCGTCGACCACGATGATTTCCATCCCCGGCAGATCCTGGCACAACACCGATTCCAGAGCTTCCAACACCAGGGTTGCGCGGTTGTAGGTTGGGATGATGACGCTGATCACGATAGGTTCCGTTATCACGACGGTTTCCTGTTGGATGACGGCCTTGGGCTTCGGAGCGGCTTCTCATCTGTTGAGCCGTGCCGGCGAAAAGAGTTGCTGTCCCTTGCGAAGTGTGCAGGTTAACATAATGCGGAGGAGCTTGGAAAGCACCTAGAAGACGTGCTGCGCTCATGCGGGGTTGGTTTCAAAACACCAGGTTGCGTGCCGGGTTAGCCTGATATGCTTGCTCTCGCCAGGATCCTAAGTACACGTTCACGGAATAAAGTGACCAACAAACGAACCGTCGCCCCGTCGAAAGCCGGGGGCCAGGAAGCGTTGAAAAGCCTGGATTACGGCTTCCGCCCGAATGACGAACACAGGATTTCGGCTACTTGATGGTGTGGAGCTGTTCTGAGTGAGCCCTCGATAGGGGGAGGAAAGTGACCATGAAGGCTCTGCAACTGGAAGCAATTGGCGACCTGCGTCTGAAAGATCTGCCGCGCCCCCGCGTTGAAGCCGGTATGGTGGAACTTCGAGTGAGCCACTGCGCCATCTGCCGAACTGACGTCAAGATGTGGCGCCAGGGTCAAAGGGACTTGGTGATGCCTCGGGTCTTGGGCCACGAAGTGGCTGGCAGCGTCGAAAAGACCGGGGATCGCTATGTTGTATGGCCTGGTGAAGGCTGCGGCCAGTGTGGGCATTGTCTCGGGTCTGCCGAGAACCTCTGTGCCTCCATGCGCATTCTGGGGTTTCATCGTGATGGTGGTTTGGCCGAATATGTGGCTGTTCCGAAAGCTGCTCTAGTGCCCATTCCGCAGGACCTCCCAGGCTTTGTCGCCTGCCTGGCCGAACCACTGGCCTGCGGATTGAACGCTCTATCCATGGCAGGCTTGGCCCCCGGCCAAACGGTCGTCATTTTTGGTGCCGGATCGGTCGGGCTGCTGATGGCCCTGGCCGCTCGTGAAGCGGGGGCACGGGTATTCGTTCATGATATCAACCCGGTGAAACTTGAAATCAGCGCCGCATATCGTCGCGAATTGGGCCTGGAAACGGCAGCCATCGAGCAAATGCCACCGGTAGACCTGGCTGTCAACGCCTGTCCCGCCATGGATACCTTCCTCCATGGAATGGCGCTGCTGGCCAGTGGTGGTTGCTTCTGCCTGTTCAGTGGGTTTAACGATCAGCGTCCGGTACCGGCGGACCTTCTCAACGAAATCCACTACCGGCAGCTCCGAATCGTGGGGGCATACGGCTGCACGCGCGGACAGATGGCTCGGGCGGTGCGGCTGTTGGACAAGCACCGTGCCCAGGTGGAGCTGCTCATCGACCAGAGGATTGGGCTGGAGAAGGTCCCACAGATGCTGCCCGCCATCGTGACCGGCCAAGCGCTCAAATATGTGGTGGAATTCTAATAGGTTTGGGCATGAATTATGACCCTGTTCAATGGACAAGACTTGGGTGGGCACAGGCAATTCGTTGTCTGTGCTCGACGGGTGAGAGGGTTCATTGCTTCCGTTGAAGTGGATTCACCGACATCAATATCGCTATCCGATCTGGATCATCCGCGGGGGGGCTGTGAGTGACGAGTGATGAGTGATGAATGATGAATGAAAAGGATCATCCGCGGGGGGGGCTGTGTGGGGTGAAGGAGAGAATTGGTCTTGAAGGCAGCGGGTTGCAACAAGTTCCTGTCCCGGTGCCTGCTGCTGGATTTGGAAGGCGGCGGCGACCGGATTTCCCGCATCGGAGCCGTGTGGGGCGATATGGTGTTTGCCCGGAGCGGACGGTTCGTCCTGGCGCAGGCCCTGAGCGACCTTGATGACTTCGGTGCCGAGGCTGCCTGGGTCCTCGGCCACAACCTCCTGGACCACGACTTTCCGCTGTTGCAGCGTCTTCAGCCGGAGCTGCGGCTGCTTCGCAAACCGGTAGTGGACACACTCTACCTGTCACCTTTGGCCTTCCCGGAAAACCCCTACCATCGCCTGGTCAAAGATTACAAGCTGGTCACTGAATCGCTCAACGACCCGGTGGCCGATGCCCGACTGGCGGCAGCCCTTTTCGCCGACCAGTGGCAAAGCTTTGCGGCGCTTCAGGCGTGTGGTCAAAGTGAACTGCTGGGTTTGTTTCGGTACTGTCTGGATAGCCCAGCCCTCACCGGCGGACTCGATCCGGCTGGGCTCACGGCGGTGTTTGCCGGCCTGGGAGTGACGAAGCTGGATGCGTCGCAAGTTCCGGATGTGCTCCGGCGGGTGTTGGCCGATCGGGTCTGCGCCAGCGCCTTGACTACTCTAGGTTCGGACCACCTGACCGACCCCGGGCAGCTGCCGGCCCTGGGTTATGCCGTGGCCTGGCTCCAGGTGGCCGGACACAACTCGGTGTTGCCGCCCTGGGTGCGGCATCGATTCCCGCAGGTGAGGGAGTGGCTGCATCGGCTGCGGGATATCCCGTGCGGCGACTCCAGCTGTCGTTACTGCCGTGAAACCCACGATGCCGGCGGCCAACTGCACCGGTACTTCGGCTTTACCGCTTTTCGAACCGCCCCGCAGCACGAGCCGTCGGGTTTGGGTCTGCAGCAGGCCGTGGTCCAGCACGGACTGGCCGATCAACCGCTGCTTGCGATCCTCCCCACCGGTGGCGGCAAATCGCTGTGCTACCAGCTCCCGGCGTTGGTGCGCTATTTCCGCCGAGGGTCGCTGACCATCGTCATCACCCCGCTGCAGGCTCTGATGAAAGACCAGGTGGACAACCTGGTGGCACGAACCGGCATGTCCTGTGCGGCCGCTCTGAGTGGTATGCTGACGCCGCCGGAACGGGGCGACGTGCTGGAACGGGTGCGCCTGGGCGATATCGCCATCCTCTATGTCGCCCCCGAGCAGCTGCGCAACCGCTCGTTTCGCCGCACCATCGACCAGAGGGAAATCGGTTGCTGGGTGTTTGACGAAGCTCACTGTCTGTCCCGCTGGGGGCATGATTTTCGGCCGGATTATCTGTACGCCGGACGGTTCATTCGGGAGCAGGCGCAGCAGCAAAAGCTGCCGATACCGCCAGTAGCTTGTTTCACCGCCACTGCCCGCGATGATGTCCGGCGCGAAATCGTGGAGTTTTTCGCGGCTGAACTCGAATCAGACGCTGGAGGTGTTCGCTGCCGGGGTGGCGCGCGACAATCTGCATTTCGAAGTGCAGCTGGTGAGGCGCCCGGAGAAATGGGGCAGGATCCAGGATGTCCTGCAGGAGCGGTTGACCGGCGGCCAGGGGAGCGCTCTGGTGTACTGCGCCACGCGCCGTGGGGCTGAAGAAACCGCTGCCTATCTGCAACCAGCAGGGTTGGGTTGCGGCCGCCTTTCATGCGGGGTTGACGCGCGCCAGAGAAGCGAGCAATTCAGGAAGCTTTTCTCGACGGGAGCATCCGCGTGGTCTGTGCCACCAACGCCTTCGGCATGGGGATCGACAAGGACAATGTGCGCCTGGTGCTCCACGCTGACATCCCCGGTTCCCTGGAAAACTACTTGCAGGAAGCAGGCCGGGCCGGGCGTGATCTCGCCGATGCCCAGTGCGTGCTGCTCTACGATGAACAGGACATCGAAACGCAATTCCGCCTCCAGGCCGGATCGGAACTCAACCGCCGCGATATCGCCCAGATCCTGCGCGGGCTTCGGCGCGCCCGCCGCAGGGCTGACGGCGAAGTGGTGATCACCACCGGGGAGCTGCTGCGCGACGAAGATGTGGACACCAGCTTCGATGCCGGCGACCGGCAGGCCGACACCCAGGTGAAATCGGCCATCTCCTGGTTGGAGCGGTCCGGATTTGTCGAACGCAACCACAACAACACGCGCGTGTTCCAGGGACGGCCGCTGGTGCGGAATCTGAGTGAAGCCCGGCAACGCATCGGGCGGCTCAAGCTGGCATCGGCCACCGAACGGCGCTGGCTGGCGCTCCTGGAAGCAATGCTCAACGCTGATCCCAAGGAGGCCCTGACCACCGATCAACTGGCGGAGTTGCCGGTCTTCAACGAACCCGACAGGGAACCGTCCGGGGATGGAACTCGGGAAAATGGCGACAGCCTGCGGGTGCTGCGCACCTTGCACGACATGGCGGCGGCCGGCCTTATCCAGACGGGGGTGATGCTCACCGCCTTCGTCCGCCCCAAAGGGGCCAACGCCTCGCTGCGAGTGCTGGAACGGGTTTCGGTGGTGGAACGGGTGCTACTGGACACCCTCCGGGAACTGGCTCCCGATGCCGCCCCCCAGGAGTGGCTCGAACTGTCGCTGCGGCGTGTTAACCAGCGGCTGGTGGATGCCGGGCATACCGAGAGCCGGCCGCAGGTGCTGCTCAACCTGCTGCGGAGTCTCAGTTTCGATGGTCGGGGGCTGGCCGGCGCCCGCGGCAGCCTGGTGCTTCGTCCCATCGGGCGGGATCGGCATCGAGTGCGTCTGGAACGGGACTGGGATGCGGTTCTGGCCACCGCTCGTCGGCGTCAGGCGGTGGCGCGGGCGGTGCTTGAAGCAATCCTGGCGCGGGTGCCGGAAGGTGCCGGCGGGGGCGAAATTCTGGTGGATTTTTCCAGCGACGATCTGGTTCAGGCGGTTCGGCACAACATCTATCTCGCGGCTGAAGTCCGCGATCCGCTGGCGGCCGTCGACCGGGCGCTGATGTTTCTCCACGAACAGCAGGCCATCATCCTTCAGCAGGGTCTGGCGGTGTTTCGGCAGGCCATGACCATCCGCGTGCTGCCGCAACCGCCCCAACGGCGTTATTCGCAGGCCGATTATGAGCCGTTGCGGATGCACTACCAGGAACGGGTATTCCAGGTACACGTGATGAATGAATACGCCCGGCTGGGTCTGGAAAAGATCCGGCAGGCGCTGGAGTTGGTCCTCGCCTATTTCAGCCTGGACAAAACCGCCCTGGTGAAGCGTTACTTCGCCGGGCGCAAGGACCTGCTCACCTGTGCCACCAGCCAGGAATCCTACCGGCGGATCGTGGATGAACTGGCGAGCACCGAACAGACACAAGTGGTGACCGCGGCCGTCGATGAGAACCTCCTGGTCCTGGCTGGGCCTGGTTCCGGCAAGACCCATGTGGTGGTCCACCGCTGCGGCTATCTGCTGCGAGTGAAGCGAGTGCCGGCGCGAAGCATCCTGGTGGTGTGTTTCAACCGCTATGCCGCTATCGCGCTGCGCCGTCGCCTCCACCAATTGGTGGGAGACGATGCCCGTGGCGTGCTGGTTCAGACCTATCACGGCCTGGCCATGCATCTTACCGGGACGTCTTTTGCTGAACTGGCGGAGCGAAGCCGCGGCGAGCCGCCACCCTTCGACCGGCTGGTCCCGGATGCCATCCGGCTGCTGCGGGGCGAAACCGAGGTCCTGGGAATCACCCCGGACGACGTGCGCGACAGGCTCTTGGCCGGCTACCGATATATACTGGTGGATGAGTATCAGGACATCGATGAGGATCAATATGAACTCATCTCAGCTCTGGCGGGCCGCACTGAATCCGAGTCGGACCGCAAGCTGGCCATTGTGGCGGTAGGAGACGACGATCAGAACATCTATAGCTTCCGCGGTGCCAACGTGCGCTTCATTCGGCGGTTTCGCGACGACTACCGAGCGCGGGTCGCCCACTCTGGTGGAAAACTACCGATCTACGGCTCACATCATCGCCGCTGCCAACCAGTTCATTGCCAATAACCACGACCGGATGAAAAGCGGTCAGGCCAGCCGCATCAATCGCGGCCGGGAAATGGAGCCGCCCGGCGGCTCATGGGCCGAACGCGACCCGGTGAGTCGCGGCCGGGTGCAGGTGATGGCCGTGGCTGGCACCGCCCACCAAGCGCGGGTGCTGGTGGCGGAATTGCTGCGACTGCGAGCGTTACAGGACCCAAATCGCAACACCAAAGATCCGCGACTTGGGGAACAAGACTCAAGACATAAGAGCCAAGGCTTGGATAGCAAAATCCAAAACTCAAGACTTAATATGTGGGACTCAAGGGAGGAGACACCAGACACGGGCCACAGAACCAAGAGCCAACCAGGCTGGTGTGGTCAGATTACGCCGTGCTCGCCCGGACCCACGAAGCGCTCATCCCCATCCGGGCCATCTGTGAATACCTCGGCATCCCAGTGACGGTGGCCCTCAACCGGGAGAAGACCCCGGCGCTTCATCGCATCCGGGAGATGGCGATATTCCTCGATGCCCTCCGGGAACTTCGCGGTCAGATGCTGCCGGCATCCGGACTCACCGACCTGACCGGGCAACTGGCCGGACCCCAGGTTCAAAATCCGTGGTGGCAATTCATCCGGGACTGGCTTGCCACCTGGCAGGATGAAACTGCCGATGCGCCGATGTCAGTCTCACATACGAGCGAAGCCTTCTATGAAGCGCTGGCCCAGCAGCGCCGCGAACAAAGCACCGGTCAGGGGGTATTCCTGAGCACGGTCCACGGCGCCAAGGGGATGGAATTCCCGGTGGTCTTCATGCCCGATGGTGGCTGGCATGCGAGCGGGAGCAATCGTGATATCGAGGAAGAACGCCGCCTCTACTACGTAGGAATGACCCGCGCCCGCGACCTCCTTTGCCTTTTCACCCGCGGCGACCAACCCAACGCTCATGCGCGCCTGCTTGACGGCGAATTCGTGGTTCACCGCGTGGGGACGGGAAGTGAGAGCATGGCGACCGGCACCGAATGGCAGACAGGCTACGCTCCCTCTCCCTTGCCTGGAAGGGATTGGGGTGAAGGTGATGAGGTGCCCGCTGAAATCCTTAAACGCCGCTTCGAACTTCTGAGCCTGGCCGATCTGTTCCTGAGCTTTGCCGCCTATCGGCCCGCCACCGATCCGATCCATGGGCACCTGGCCGCACTACAGCCCGGTGATTCGCTGACACCTCGACGCAATGGCAACCGCCTCGAGCTGATCGATCCCCATGGCCATCCCGTGGCCGCCCTAGCTCTCGCCGCCAGCACAACCTGGCTGCCCAGGCTCGACCACCTCCAGGCCGCACGGGTGGTCGGCGTGGTCCGTCGCTACAGTAAGGATTCCGGCGAGGAGTATCGACGCCTGCACCAGTGCGAGAGCTGGGAAGTGCCCTGGGTGGAGATGGTGTGGAGCCAATGAAAACGGGAAGAACTGAACCGGTGACAACCGGGGCATGATCGAATGAAGTCAGGTTCCAAACCCCATAGAGGAGAAGCTGCATATGGCGCAACAAACGACAGATCTATCGACTCAAGGTGACACTCCGGTTTTCACGCCCTCCAATCTGGAGGCGGGTCAAGGTGTACGATGATGTCACGCTCTATGAACTCCACCGGATCATCCAGGTGGCCATGGGTTGGACCGACAGTCACCTTCACCTGTTCCGGCAAGGCAGGACCTTCTATGGGGACCCCGATCCGGAGTTCGGTCCTGAGGTCATCAGCGAGATGAAGACGCGGCTACGGCAGGTGCTGCAGAGTCCCAAGGACAAGCTCACCTACGATTATGACTTTGGTGATTCCTGGGAACACCTGGTGGTGCTTGAGGCGGTCGAAGAGCCG
Organism: uncultured delta proteobacterium; assembly: GCA_963828705.1. Taxonomy (GTDB): domain Bacteria; phylum Desulfobacterota; class Syntrophobacteria; order Syntrophobacterales; family Syntrophobacteraceae; genus CAWDJT01. The sequence goes on along the minus strand of CAWHGA010000001.1, from coordinate 2,267 downwards.
GACCCAGCGGTCGGCTATCCGCTGGTGGTGGCGGGCAAGCGTGCCTGCCCACCTGAAGATGTGGGCGGTATCCCCGGTTTCTATGAGTTTATTGACGCCATGTCTGACGCGAATCATCCCAGCCACGAAGACATGATCGAGTGGTGGGGTGAACCGTTCGACCCGGAAGCCTTTGACCTCGATGCGATCAATTCCATGTTCCATCCGGTCGGCGGAAAGAAGCGCAAGTCCAAAGCTTAGGCCGCATGAGTGTCACATCCCAGTGAGTCCAGACCACTGGCGGGACTGTTGATTCAAGGCTCTGATTCCCCCTTGAGGGGGGCTCATGCTGCTGGATTAAGGAAAAGCTCGTTGGTCTTCACCCGTCACCCCGGCGCAAGCCGTGGTCCAGAGAAGCTTGAAAAGACTGGATTTCGGCTTTCGCCGGAATGACGCCCTAGGACTTTCACATCAGGTTCAAGGGCTTAATTCGGTAGCATTGTGAGGGGGCTTGACGTGGTGAAGTACTGAAACGTCTCCCAAATCCCACCTCCCATGGCGACGATAACATTAGGATGACCGGTGTAGAGGAACAAACCCGCCCGGTTTACCCCGCGCACCTGCTCAAATAATCGCATGCACTTGGGTTTGTGTGCGACGCCTTCGCGTGCTATAAAGATATGCGAGTTGTCTGATCGGCATCATGAGCCCCAACCCGCAGACACCTCTTGAATTTCAGCCGGTCCTACTGGCAGCCTTTGAGACGATGGAAAGAGCTGCGGTGTGCCGTGCGGGAGTCGCCCTTTCTCCACCTAAAGGGTTTTCCCTGCAGAACAGGCGGTGCGCCTGCCTTATTCGCTGTTCATTCTGCAGCAGCTTCATCTTCCCCTTCAAGAACCGGGGAAACGCACGGTCTGGGGACCTTTAAGGGATCCATAAGAAACATTGGTGACTGATCTTCGGATCTGAAATCGCTGGACAGAATTAGAAGCTGCAACAACCCTATGGGAGTGCCCGGCAGGGCATGGACGCGGCAAGGAGAAATGAATGACGATCGGCGGAGGGACTTGGGATGATGGGAGTAAGAACGAGGCCCTGCGACACATTGAATGGATGCAGACCCGGAAATCTGCTGCGAAGGCGCGCCAGGCCGGCGCACCGGAACAGTCGGGTCCCCTTGTATGGCGATCTGACGGCTCTGAACACCTCCCGGCTGATCTTGGACCCGGCCGGGCCCTCCCTCTCGCTGATATCGTCGCCGACTTCCTGGACCTTCTCGAAACCTACTGCGCGGTGTACGAGAAGAATGGCGACTATGCCTTGGCTATCTTCTCTTCAAGCTGGTGCCGGTTCCTGAATCAGTCTTCGCGGCAGCGCTGCGCCACGCCGGACAACCGGGAGGCTTTGGCTTCCGGCCAATGGCTATGCCACGAGTCTTGCTGGAACGATGCTACCCGACGCTCGATTGAAACCGGGGAGCCCACAGACGGCGAGTGTCTCGGGGGCATCCGGCTCTTTGCTGTCCCGATCCGCGCCGGCAAGGAAATTGTCGGCAGCATCCAGCTCGGCTATGGCGACCCACCGCGGGATCCAGCCAAGCTGCATGAGCTGGCGGACCGATATGGTGTCAGCGTGGAGGAACTCCTTGAGCGGGCCGAAACCTATGAGACTCGACCCGCGTTCATCATCGAATTGGCCAAAAAGCGGCTGCACTCCGCGGCGCGGCTCATAGGAGAAATCGTAGATCCCAAGATGGCCGAAGAATCACTGCGAACATCCGAAGCAAAGTACCGGGAGATGTATGAAGGATTGCTCGATGGGTCGGCGGCCGTGAACATGGAAGGAACGATCATCGAGTTCAACCCCGCTTTTCAGCAAATGCTTGGTTACACCCAAGAAGAGATCTATCGACTAACCTACGAAGACATCACGCCGCGATGCACTCTTTGGAAGCGAATATCATTGCAACGCAAGTGATGAAACGAGGGTATTCAGATCTTTATCAGAAAGAGTATCGGCGCAAAGATGGGATAGTTTTCCCCGTGGAACTAAGAACTTATCTCATACGGGAGGAGCACGGCAACCCACTAGGGATGTGGGCCTTAGTGAGGGATATCAGCGAGCGCAAGCGGGCCGAGGAAGCGTTGCGGGAGAGCGAAGAGCGTCTGAAGTTCGTTCTGGAGGGGAGTGAATTGGGGTTCTGGGACTGGAATATCCAAACCGGCGAGGTACAGCGGAACGAACGCTGGGCCGAGATGCTCGGTTATACGCTCCCGGAGATCGATATC